>CAYJLG010000022.1:0-44190 GCA_964371035.1 uncultured Clostridia bacterium
TGGTACGGGTGTGGGACTCGCCTTTCTCAGAAAGGCTCTTTTTCTCATGCTTCGCATTCGAAACTCGAAACTAAAAACAGTCCACTGGACTGTTTTCTTAACGTTCTCGCCCTCATAGGGTTCAAGTCCCTCTACCTTTTTCTTTTTTTGAAATATCAAAAAAGCAAAAAACACTGATTTTTCAACGTTTTTTGCTATCCTTGGTACGGGTAGAGGGACTTGAACCCCCACGGTCACCCGCTAGATCCTAAGTCTAGTGCGTCTGCCAATTCCGCCATACCCGCATATTTTATTGGTGTGTCTCTCGACAACTCTAATAGTATATCGTATTAATTAAAAATTGTCAATATTATTTTGAAATTTTCTTGATTTTTTTTGTGATTGTTACTATTCAAGTTAAAGGGAGCGATGAAATCATCACTCCCTAATTATTTAATTGTCTGTAGCTCTAATTTTTCTATAAATTGCAGCTAATACAAGTACAGTCATTAAACCTGTCATTCCTAATAGGACAAATCCATTTTTCTCTTCGTTCGATAAGGTTACAGCACTTCCTTTATTAACTTCAAAATCTTTATCTAAGTCAATATTTTTTTCTGATAACATTTCTGCTATATTTTCATTCTGTCTTTTTTGACCTTTAGAAGAATTAAGCATTTCAGCTGATTCAACCACATCAAACTCACCTGTAATTTCATTGTATGCAAGTACATATTCTTCTGAATTGAGCAACTCGCTATCTGTTTGATTCAAAGCATCAACGTTAGGTTGTTCTGAAGTTGGCATGTTTGCAATTAATTCTACTTCTATAGAGCTATTGCTAATAGTTCCAGAATTTGAGATGATATTAGATATATCATTTTGAGAAACTGCATATGTCAGCTCTCCATCTACATATACGCCTTCGTCTTCAACGTAACTTATAGAAGAATTTCCTAGTATCTTCTCTTCCCCACTAAACAATCCTTCGCCTTCTACGTAAGTAGCTTTATTTGGTAAATCTAATGTATCACTATCACTATCATTAGTACTACCACCTTTATCACCAGTTGAAGATTCATTTTTTGAAGTATTTTCGTCTGATTCGCCATTCTCATCGATATCAGTATTTCCGCCTACACTACCTACTCCTGTAGAATCACTACCGCTTCCTTTACCATTGTCTGTAGATAAATCACTACCTTCTCCATTTACATATCCAGTATCTCCAATGTCTCCATCGGTTCCATAACCATCTACATCAGTTCCTATTCCGTCTGCAAACAACCCATCTTCTAATGCAGTATTAAAAATGTTTAATAATAACTCACCTTCTACGTATGAGTCTTCTGCTGCTATCGTACCATTATCTATAATTCCATGGTACAAGTCACTAATTGCATTAATTGCAAATGTAGCAAATGTTGTACTATCAGGATTTGTTTTATGAATAACAACTCCATCTTTGTAGTTAAGTACTCTTACCGATCCATCATTATACTTTGCTAATACTATAAAAATCCCATCGTCAAACTCAAATCCATTAGATAAATACTTAATGTCTTTATTTGGAAAATCTACTGTTTGCAATGTAGCACCATAGTTGCTTATCGAACCTGATGAATTCAAGTTAGCATAGTAAGTCTTATTTTCTAAATCGTCGTACGACAAAACAAAGCTATCATACACAAACGATTGATAAGGCGAAACCATATAACTATTGTTTCCTAACGTGTGCAATCGATAGTTAGGATATAAATTTCCAGCATGTACATGCGAAAAATTATGAAAAACAGAATGAGTATTATAATCAAATATAGGTACTACACTAGTTGTTCCAATTGCTCCAATATTGCCTTCTAAAACTGCATTAGGAGGACTCTTTTCTATTTCTTGTAGCAAGAAAATTTCACCAGTATCTGTCAATGCTTTTCCTTGCCATAAATGTATAATTTTTTTACCATCAAGGTTTGAAACCTGATCTAATGAGTCAACTGTAAAGTTTACCTCTGCGCTTGAGTCTAATTTTCCATCTTTATCAACAATATACCATGTTTTTCCATGTGTCAGAATTTTTCGCTGGAAGTCATCAGGTTCATATGTGATTCCACCTAATTCTACGTTTGATTTAAAATCATACACTACTGTTGCAACTTTATAGTTAGTACCAAAGTTTTCAAAATCTAAATCTACATCAGTCGTTCCTATTTTTACTGAATCAATACTACTTTCTACTCCTGCTTCAATATTAAGCGTATTTATTCCACTAGTATATATAGTGATTCCTTTTGGGTTAACACTAGATGATGGTGGTAACAATATTCCGACATCTACAGCACCAGCTATTTCATCGTGTGGATAATCATAAGTATTAGTATTTTCAAGTATCTTCGACACTTCAGGTGCGATCGGTTTATCTTTTAAAAATGGCATGTATTTGTTAGTTAAAGGATCTGCTAAATTCTCAAACAAATAGTCTACATTGAATCCATGTTCAACATAAAATGTTTCTTCTTTAAATTCACTGCCATCTTTTAAAAACTCATATACGTCACTTACGGGATCGTAAGGAAGTTTAACTGAATTAGGATTTTTTTCAATCAAATCAGTTATAGATTGTCCATTTATAAGTGATCCGTTCCATATCGAATAAGTACTATCGCTATTTAATCTAGTTTTAGATGTCTCTGTGTGGTTTATCCAAATATTTGCTCTATCATTAGCAGATGTAACACTTCCTGCAAAAATTGCATCGATATCATGATTTTCAACTAGAGTTGCATTTTGTGATAAATATCCGATCAAAGCACCTGCATAGTCTTCAGATGTAATATTTGAATTTAGGTATACACCATTCATCGAAGACACAAGCGCATTAGTGCCATCAGGTTTTCTAATCTGGCCTATCACTCCACCAGCAATCGAATCTTCGCTTATTACAGTTGCTCCCGAAGCTACATTGTATAAATTATAGTTTACTGTACAACCTATGATTCCGCCTGCCGCAGTACCTTGATTAGTAGAGTTAACTATGTATGGTATGTTTCTAATTACAACATCTTCTCCTACATATACATTAGTCATAACTATAGAAGTATTGCTTTGTGCATTGGCAACAACTCCTGCAACGTATCCTGGCCCTACAATTTCCGTATCTCTTACTACAATATTTTTAAAACTGTCCGCAGTGTTTCTGGCGTGGTGTGATACAACACCTGCAGCCCTTCTAAGAAATTTATGGTCTATTTCCATATATTCATCGCTTCTAATTTCACAGCCTAACACTTGAATATCATCAAAATAATCCTCTGAAACTATAATTACACCCGCAGAAATAATACTTTTTATTTTTGTATTTTTGACTAATATATCATTAAATCTAGCAGTATCATTCATGACTGCAGCTACACCCATTGCATATCTACCACCTGAAATGTCGCAGTTAGTCACATCAATATCGCTAACTATTTTGCTTCTCGAAGTCGTAGAGAATACTCCAGATCCATAAGAAGCAGCAGTTGTTCCATTAAACGTTGATTCTGCCTTAACATTATCTATTTTCACATTATTCGTTAAATCAGCATAGTCTATTACTGAAGCAAAGCCTGATGCAAAGTAATATCCACTAACTTTTGAGTTTCGCACTATAATATTTTCTACTATTTTGTCACCTGTTGGCGTCGCATTTGACGCTCTGTGCACTATTAATGCCGAATAATACGATTTAGGCATGTCTATTATAATGTCATCTGCACTAATATTTTTTATAGTCCCTAAAACATCACCAAACAAACCAGTAGTATATCCTGAATTTACAACAGTGCTGCCTGCATATGCTTTTATATGAACTCCCGAACCTGTAATTAATTTTTTAGTAGTGACTGTGCCACTTGCATCTTTAATATCTAAAGATTCAGTATATTCAGTTAAATCACTATTTGGAAGTAATTCACTTTTACCGTCATAATTATCTGACAATACTTTTACGTTATCTATGTTTCCACCAACATCGCCAAACGGAGAAATATTTTTAACTAAACCTGCTGATTTTACATTCATTTCAATGTTTTTCAGGGTAATATTAGTCACATCTCCACCAATTATATCTATAATACTAGCATAAGTCTTAAATGAAGTATGATTAATAAAGTTAAGCTCAAAATTTTCAAAACTTAAATCTTTAAAGTCATATACTATACTAGATATAAAAGACTCTGAAGCTACTGAAGAAGATGCGTATATAAGATTTCTAAAACCATATTTAGAAGAATCTTCGGTAAAACCTTCAAGTCTACCGAATTTCAATCCGACTTTTGGTCTAATAATTCCACTATCATATGGCGGTTGGCTAAAGTCAATGATCCCGTTAATCTTAATGTTCTGATTAGTAGTTCCCCAATCGCTATTATCTATTTTTTGGTTCCATTCCTGCGTATCGTCAATGACATGATACAAAGGTTCACCATATCCACAAAATGTTTCTGCAACCTCATCATGATCCGCTTTAAGTGTAACTATAACTTTATATGAGTCAAACGCCTTTATATATCTATGAGATCTTGCGACTAAAGTAAGTGTCTTTCCGTCTTTAGATTGTTCATCTGCTAAAAACACACCTGCTTTTCTATAATCTTCATCTCCAAACGTTAGAGTATTTTCAATCAAATTCATACCATCAATAACTAGTGATATTTTATCTTCATTAAAGAACTCTCTCAACTCATCTTGTGTATACTCCTCATGTGTTAAATTAATATTTACAGTATAAGCATTTATAGTTTCACCTGCATTTAGACCCAAATATTTAATATCCCCTACTTCTGCTTCTGCTACAAGTCCTGATTTTACTGGGAATAAAATATCTTCTTGTCCGTGAACGAGGCCTTCTCCGTATTGTCTATTTAAATATGGGTAGCTATTTCTTTCAAGTGGACTGTAATCATACTCTGTTCCAGTTTTAATAATATCTGTCCATGTATTTTTATCGCTAAGTTCATTAGCGTCAAACAAATCTGTAGCTCCATCTATGTCCCCTTCTGGTAAATCATTAACAACTTGGAATTTATAAGCATAAGATGGTTTTCCATAGTATGTTTGATAATATCCTTTTTGCCCAATCAATCTATGAGTGTTTGAACCTTGAACTAATATGTCTCCTACTGCCAAACAACGTTCTATGTTAGGAGTAACATGTATCGATTTGCCTACTAAGCCGCCAACATTGCTCGCTACACCTGTAATATCTACAACAGAAAATGAATTTAATAATGCTGGCTGATTGTAAAGTAATCCAACTAAACCACCAACGTTACTTCCCTCAGAAAAAATAGTTCCATGCGAATAACAATTTACAAGACTAGTATTGAGTGTGCCAGCAATACCTCCTGCACCAAGCATAGTTTTTGAATTTGTTAAATCTATATCTACATTTCTAGTGTATGAATTTGCAATTCTATGGTAATTACCATCTGCACCATTGCCTACTATACCTCCAAAAGAATTTGTATATCTACCTGAATGCGATATCAACTGAGTGTCAGTAACAGAACTATCGTAAATGTTGCCATGATATAACACGCCAACTAATCCACCAACATTGCCATCTGCAATTATTCTAGAATTAGTTAAATGCACGTTAATAACATCACCGTGGCTTCTACCTATAAATCCTGCAAGGCTTGTAGCTTGTGTATCACTAGCATTAACGTTGAAATTATCTATTATTAAGTTTGATACTTGGCCCCTATAAATATTAGTAGTCGAGCTGCTAACAGAATAATAAAGCCCAGTTATAACGTGTGGCACTGCTGCATCTTTTAGCGTTATATCTTCTAGAGTTCGCATATCTATTAATTTTCCATCTTTTTCCGAGTACATTCCTCCATCGATTTTTCCATAGAATAAAGAATTGCTTGAAACAGTATCATAAGACGGATTGATTACTATATCTCTAGGATTTTGAACTCCCGCAAAGTTTATATCGTCTACTATCCAATAATTCCAGTATCTGTTATTTTCTATTTCTTTCCAATCATCTACAGTCTTTACCTTTTTATAAAACTCTATTGTTTGTGTTTCATACCCTGAATCAAATGTATATTCTGTATTTCCAGATTTTGCTTTTATTTCTAATACTTTATAGGAACTTGTGTATTTATGTTTTGGGTTTTCTTCATCGATATCCAAAACTGCAGAAATTTCATAGTAACTATACCCATTGTCTAATGTTTTAGTTATCATTTTAACTGATCCTGGCAATACATCTATACCTTCCAGTGTTAAATCTACAATTTCAAATTCGCCAGCATTTTCTACAGAAAAAATAACTTCAGCATAATCTGTTTGATTGCCATATACTCCATCTGCAAATCTATCTGATACAATGACTGGAAATTCATCTTGTATAGTAGTCGGAAGAGGTATATATTGCTGATATTTTTGCATAATAACCGGCAGTTCAAGTCTTGGATAAAATCCTCTTTCGACTGACTGTTCTATTTCAAACCCATCTTCTAATACGCTATTTTGCCAAACTATGTCTCTTAAGGCTTCATACCCTATTGGCGAGATACCATCGTAATACAAGAATTTTTCATGTTGTATCTGCGTTACATTCCATCTATTTGAACTAACTCCAGGATACGAGGCAGCTATTCTATCTAATCCTAATGGATATTCTCTAGATTTCGATTGTCCATCAAATATAAATGCATCTCCAACATGGTAGGAATTATATATCTTACCTGAATACATTGTAGTTAAATTAGCAAACACACCAGTTCCAGTTTCAGGCATCCACGTATCATATATCGTAAAAATATTTTTCATCGTTGCGCCATACCCAGCATATCTAGTAATACCACCAAAATAATCAGTAGTTTCAGGATCTACCATTACTGATGAACCGTTAGTAGTATATATATATCCGTTTTCAATCGTAGATGATGTTCCATTTGTCGTGATCAATGAAGCATAAGTCGCCTCTACCAATACATCACCATCAAATCTAATAATAAAATTTCTTAATGTCCCATAGTGATATCCAATAAAAGTTGGTACATAATATCCCTTTAATCTAATATCCTCTTCAAAAATTAAAACGATATTTTCTAAAAGTCCATAATTATGATCGACAAAATTATACCCAATAAGTTCATCAAAACCTTTAGGGTATATAATTGCTAAATTTTTAAGTACCGCACTATCACTTATTATTGCAAAGATATCTTGGCTAATTCCAGGTGCTACAGTAACGCTATGGCCATTAAAATCTATAGTCCCTTCAAAAGCTCCATCGAGACCACCCTTAATCACTAAATCATTAACTACTAAATAGTTACCATACATGTCTCTTGAAATGTTATAAAAATCTTCTTCGTTTCTAATTATTTTATATGGAGCATCAGTTCTAAAAATCTCTTCGCCAAACAAGATTCTTTCATTATTTAAGAAACCATAAATTTCTACCTTATATGAAGTTGAATGTTCTAATCCTGTCAATATTAATTCATTAGGTGAAGCATCTGGATTTAATGCATATACATCAATAACAACTTCTGTTTCTTGTCCATTTTCGTCCATAACTGTTTCCTTCATAGTCGCTTCGGTTAAGTTGTAATTCTTAGTTTCATCTTTTATCTCAACAAAATCTGGTAAATTTATACTTTGTGATTTTGATACGACTACTTCAACTTTACCACTACCACTATTATCTATCAACGCACCTTTTTTATCAATAAGATTAACATCTAATTTCGCTTGGAAAGAGTACTCACTAGTAGTGTCAGAATTGTATCCTGTTGAAAGTCTATGTACTATCATAGTGTCAATAGTTGGATATAATTCTAGTGACATATATTTTGCACCTTGTGGCACAGTAATTGCAGAATTAAAATCTGTATCTCGAATTAAATCTATATATCCGCCAGATTCGTTATAAAAGAATATGTAACTATTTAAAATATTAAAAGTATATCTTTCGCCTTCTCTTACAGGTATTTTGTGCATGACATATTTACCGTTATCACTTGCATATAACTCACCGCTGGATTCACTCACCTCAAAACCTTGCTTTAAATATTTAGATTCAACATCTTCGGCATCTTCTCCTTTGCTTGTAAAGAAAGAGCCCACATCAAGAGTATATTTATCTCTTTGATTAATATCAGGGTTCACATTTAAAGTGTATACTTCTTCTGCATTTTCATAAACTGTAAATAACAATCCATGCTCTTTTATATGTTCGCCATTAACAAAGGCAATTCTAAATCCGCCTACTTCTCTTGTTTTATTACTCGTATCAGTCAAAGTATCAAATAACGGTATCGCCATTGAAAATCTTCCATTAACATATACTGGCAATGTAGTATTATGTTCTCCATTATAGTTATTTATAAAATAAATTTGATTTCCAGCAGTATCATAATAGTAGACGCCTATATTCTCATCAACATTTCCTGAATTTGAGCTTGGTGAATAGTTTTCAAGCACCACATACTCAGCATTATCAAATTCTTCGAACTTAAACATAGGTGAAAAATATTTGCGTGATGATTCACCTATTGCCCAACTATCTAATCTAGCTGACGTGCTTGTAATTTCTGGTGGATCTAAGATAGATTGCATTTTTTCATTTTCTGTCGTAAAATGCATAGTTTTAGACGATCTGTTTTCATAGTCCAAGCTAGTCAATTCGACAGTTCCAGTTATATCGCTACCTGCAATCATGTCTTCATCAAATAAAGTTACATTTCTAGCATAACTAGTAAATCCATCGTCATCATTATACTCTGATGCAACAATTTCAATTTCGTATTCAAGTCCAGGTGTCAATCCTGTGAAATTCAAAGAATTATATAATTTATTAGTAGTAAGAGGTTCCCCATTTTCATCTACTTCTAAAACGAATAACAAAGTGCCATTATTGCTTAATTTTATTATAAATTCACCATCGTTTAAAATAACATTATCATTATCTTTTATAAATAATCCTCTAAAATCAATAATATCATTTGCAATAATTATTTCATCGACTATTATTTCTGGTGTTTCCTTTTTCGTCTTAAAAGTATCTTTTGATAGAATAGTGTTAACAAAATACTCTATTCCACTACGTTCAACAATCGATTCAACATTTATTGTATAATTAGTAGCAGGAGTCAAACCGCTCTTAATATCAATTTTCAAAACTACTGGTGTGTTTCTCAAGTTTGGATCTTCTATTGTTGGAGTGCTTAAATTTTGAAAAACTTCCCACATATTTTTTCCTATAAATTCGCTTTGATCACCTCTTAGTTCAACAGTAATATCATCAACGCCTTCTTTTTTGAGTATAACTGATTTTGATAAATCATTGTATTCAAAACCTTCATCTGAAATATATTTATCAACTAATTCATCTTTAATTAAATCATACGCTAAAATTTCTTTTCCATTTTCATCTACTATCGTGATGACATATTTTTCAATTATCGGAAGAATCAGTGGCGAAGTAAAATCATTCATGAAAAGTTCTGTTACTGCACTTTTATCTTTGATATCACGATTTGTAACATCAAACTCAACCGAACCTGATGACAATGATACTGTAGAAACAATACCTACTCCTATTATTTCGTCATATCTATCTTCAAGCTGCTGCTCAGTTGCACCATTCGGTTGCAAGTTAAATGATCCTTTTGCGTAAAAATTATGCATCATTGCAAAAGGCAAGTTTGTTATTTTAATATAATATGATTTTCCATCTTCAGGTTTTTTTAATTCTATCGAATCTACATCATTAAATTTTGTATTGGAAATTTCATCATAGTTACTATCAACAAAAGTTCCTGTAAAAGTTGAAGGTGCTCCATTTCCATTTATAGCCGTCAAAATTATCGACTTATTATCTAATAAAGAGTCGTCTATATCACTTACATCTATTCCTATTATTACATATTCATTTTCATTTTCTAACAATTCTATATTGGCTGTAGGTAGATCTTTAGAAGTATAAAAACTGCCATCAGGTTCAGATTCATTATTAGGAACTCCGTTTACAATAAAGTCAAACCCTTCTTCACCATATCTATCAATAGGTACAAAATTAAATTCATATTTTGAATTTGAAATTAAAAAATCTGGAGATTTATAACTAATTCCACCTTCAGTTATTTGTGCTGCTATTAAATCAGATGAATTAATATATACATTAGTATCTTCAGCTAAAATATTAGTTTTGTTATCTAATTCTACTCTTATTCTTGTAATATATGGCAATAAGTTTAGTTTGAAATTTTCAAAAGAATCATCTTCTGGGTCGTAAATTTTGCCATCTACATCGCTATTTGAAAATTTAAAATTATCAAGAGTCATAGCTTTAGGTTCTTCAGCAAAAGTTTGATCATATTCAAGTATAATAGTTGGTAGATTAGCTTCCTCTACCGATTGAGTCTTTAATTCATAAATATCAGATTTTACACCTACTATATCTGAAGTTTTATTGCCCTCTTCGTCTTCAGTAATATGTTCGTAAGTATAAGAATATTGGATATAATAAGTAGTATCAGAGCTCAAAGGAGTAAGAATAGCTTCTTGTGTGTTGTAGAATGTTCTTCTTAATCTGCTTCTAAGTCCATTAACAGTTTCTTTTGGAAAAATTCTGATTTCCTGACCATTAGCACCAGTAGTAGTTTCGGTTTCAGCACTATGATTATCTATATTTTGATAAATTGTAAGTGAAACACCTTTTAACAAAGCACCACTTCCATCAGTGATTCCAATATCCGCCTTAAGTGCATACAACCAACTATCAAACCCGTCCATAGTTACAACAGGTACTTTAAAAGGTGGTTCTGCTGTTTCTCCATCGCCTGGATCTACTGGATCTTCTGGATCTTCTGGCGGTGGTGGCGGTATAACTTCACTATCATCGTCATCATCCTCTTCTTCAGATTCATCTTCGCCTTCATTAGGTTTGCCTTCATCTTCGCCTTCGCCAGGTAAAATATCTCCTGATTCTCCTGAAGAGTCATCGCCTGATCCTCCTGAAGAGCCTCCTCCATCTCCGTCACTACCTGAATTTGAACCTCCTGATCCTCCTGATCCTCCTGATCCACCTGAACTTCCACCCGAACTTCCACTATCGTCTCCTTGTTCAGTTTCTTCTTCGCTCTCAGAACTTCCTTCATTTTCTTGATTGCTTTGTCCATTGCTGTCGTCGTCATTTGTGTCATTTAATTCGGCATCATTGTTCGCATCGTCTTTTTCGTCATCAACATCTTCATCTTCACTAAAACCTATGTCATCATTTTCATCCACAACATCTTCATCTTCCTCTAAATCAACATCATCTTGAGAGTCTGAATCATCTGTGAGCGTGTCATCATCGCCTATTAGATCTTCTGGAGTTCCTGGTATAGGCGCAGTACTAGTATCATCATCTTCGCCAGGATTATCTTTTTCTGGATTTAATAATTCTTCTAATTCTTCTTCTAACTCTTCTGTGTCTTTTCCTCTATCTGTTTCATTTATAATTGTTTCTATTATGCCTAAAGCAGATACTAAATTTTTATAATCATATAGATTATCACCTATCAAAATTTGAGCATCAAAAACAACATCTTCTTTTTCAAATACTAATATACCATCTACGTAGCTATAAAATCTTATAAAAGAATGATCGAATTTAATTATACTATTTGCAGGTATAAAAACATCTCCCAAAGTGCCTTTAAATACACCCTCTTGCGCATTCATATGCAATCCATTTTCTAACGTTAACAAGATAAATTCATCGCTATCTGCAACAGATAAATCTTCATTGAATGTAGATCCATCAGTCAAATATAATCCATCATAACTAGTAAGTAGATTCATTTCATTTGAAATCAACCAATTTTCATCATTAATAAACTTAATAGTAGCTCCATTATTAGTAAATATTGGGTAAGTCAAATCTACTTCAGTTCTTCCATCTTTAACATAGTGATTAAGTAAAGTTGCATACAACACATCATTTTCATTTACTTGTTCAAGCGCCACTCTTTCTCCGCTAGCTACTGAAAGTAAACTATTAATATTTGGCGATGATGTAACCATAAATCCATCTTCTGAAAAATTCAAAAAAGCCTGTGCAGAGCTAAGTGCATAAGCAGTCGTTGTACACATTATTAAAATCAATACAATCATTAACTTCTTCATCACTTACCTCCTAATCAAATATTCTTGGTAAAAATTCTGGTTTAGTTATTAACATGCTTTTTTCACCCGATGCGTCTATAACAGTGTCATTTATCAAATATAATTCATATAATTCTGTCTCTGGTGTTGCCAAAATATTTCCTCTTGCTGATTCCGTATAAAATATTTCATTTTGATAATCAAATACCATTACATATTGTTGATAAACAAGCTCTACAAACGATAACGGCCCTAAATCGACAGTGTAGTGTTCAAGTTCAATAGTCGTTGGTTCAAGAAAAATATAATAATCTTCACCATCGTGTAAAAAACCTTCAACCAAAGGAACTTTTTTCCCATCTCTACTTGCAATAACAACACCGTTTTGAATTTCGAGTTCAGTGAAATAATCTAGTTTTTGTCTAGTGTTCTTACTTGGGTTATAATAAGACATGTTGTGTGGTAGCACAAGCTTATCTTTATTTTCATAGTATATTGCTATCGAAGATAATTCTTTATTATTTTCAGTTCTAGACATAATAGTTTTATCTTCTGCATTTCTAATCATTTCACTATCCTGTGAAATTTCTATTTTCATATCGGCATAATATTGTACTGCCGATTCTTCAAATTCATATGAATTTACATTATTTATCAAATTAATTATAAAAAGCACACCAATCAAAGCGCATATAGCGAGTGAAACAGTCATAATGACTGTACTATTTATTTGTTTTGATTTTTTTTGAGGTGCAACATTTTTTGAGTTAGTTTCACCGTTAAATTTTTCTTGTTTTTTTGAAAAGATTTTTTTCATTTGTTCTCCTTTTTGCAGAAATCGCATCGATTTCTACAATGAAAAAATATATACTACAAAGTATAGTAGCAGTTGCAATAAGTAGGTACACAACAAAGTAACTAACATTCATGTCGAATGTCAATATATATGTACAAAGTAAATTTGCAGTTAACAATGCACTACCTTGTATCGCTACATAAAAAAGATTAATTAATATTTGATAAATCTTATCTTTACTTATGACGCTAATGATGCATGGCAAAATAAAAAACAAATAATGTACAAATTGTAATTCTTTAAACATGATGAGATATATTATTACTAGCAATAGTTTAATAAATGAGCATGATAACTTAATCGATTGAAATCTGCTAAGTTCAAAGAAAATGCTCAGATTTGGAAACAATTTACTGTCTATGCCTAATTTTCTTGTAAGGAAAAAAATAGCAATAAAAGATATAGCAATCACTGCAGTTATCACTAACATTATAATTGCAACAGGTTCTATTGAGTATGAAATTAACAGTAATCCTTCACTAATTGTCATTTTCGTTCTCCAATTTTTTATCAACGTTTATGCTTTCTATTAGCAATGTAAACTCATTTGATTGATGCTTATAAAATCCGTTTATATTTTTATATGGCAACTCATCGTCTGTAGTAATAAAAAATACATCACCATCTATTTTGCCTAAGGTAGGCAAATAATCTTCCATTATAAGTAACACATAATCTTTACTTTTAATTCTAACGCCTACAATATTTTCAAGAAATTTTACTCCATCATAATGAGAAATTACTCTGGCTGATATTTTTCCTGTTTTATCTCTATCCATAGCTATACTCCAATAAAGCTAGATTTTTAAAAATTAAACTCTAGCTTTTAATTTTCTATATATTTGTTTTCGTATAAGCACCAATATACAAGAAGTCTGCTTCATCTACTTCGTCATAAGTACCATCCAATATTTTTTCTACATCATCTAGAACATCTTCTATTTCAACAAAAGCACCTGGAATTCCTGTATGGTGTTCTGCAACAAACATCGGTTGAGAAAAATAATTTCTCAATTTTCTTGCTCTAAAAAAAGTATCATAATCTTCTTTACCAAGTTCATCAATACCAAGTACAGCAACTATTTGTTCAAGATCTTCGTATCTCGATAGATTTTTTAATGATGATTCTACTAAGTTAAAATGTCTTTCACCAATTACATCGGGATCTATTAGTACAGAGTTTGTTGCAAATACATTTACAGCAGGATATAAACCTTTTTCTGCAACTCTTCTATCTAGAACAACTTGGCCATCTAGATGTTTTGAAATAGCATGTACTGCACCATCATTCATATCATCTGCAGGTATAAAAATAGCCTGAAAAGAAGTGATAGAACCATCTTGTGTAGAGTTTATCCTTTCTTGTACTTCAGAAATTTCTGTAAGCATAGATGTAGAGTATCCATTATCAATTGGCATTCTAGCAAGTTCTGTTGAAATTTCTGCATTTGCTTGAACCATTCTATAAAAATTATCAATAAACAGAAGCACATCTTGCTTATGCTCATCCCTTAAATATTCTGCAAGCGTCAAGCCAGTATAAATCGCTCTACTTCTGCTCATTGCATTGTCGCCCATCTGACCAAATGCCATTGAAATTTTGTCAAACAACTCTGCTTCTACCATTTCATCATAAAGTTCTCTACCTTCTCTGCTTCGTTCTCCGATCCCGACAAAAACTGAATTTGAACGTAAAGCTTTGTAGACATTGTTAATTAATTCTTTGATAAGAACTGTTTTTCCTACACCAGCACCACCAAAAAATCCCATTTTAAAGCCTTTTCTAATAGGTGCAAAAAAATCAAGAGCCTTTATTCCTGTTTTTAAAATATCTCCATCTATTTCTATCTCAGTCATAGATAAAGATTTGTCATAAATATTTCTAGTAACTCCTTCAGGTATCTGACTATTATCTATCAATTCTCCATAACTATTAAATATATGACCTAAAATATTTTCATTGTATGCAACCTGCACGCCACCTTGTTTTAGGTAGACATCCATGCCTCTTTTTAATCTATTTGTAAGTCCAAAACATATGGCAGAAGCTAAAAATCCATCAATTTCTGCTATTTCAAAGTAAACTTTTTTGTCACCTAATAATACATAAACTAAATCTCTAATAAACAAGTCATTATCATCTAAATATATGTCAACTTTTAGATTGCTTACAGAAATTAAAGATCCTATTCTTCTATTTTCACCATCGTTTTGTAATACTGAATTTTCTTCACTCATTACACTACCTCTTAACCTATTTTTTGTTTTTAGCTATAGATTTTTGTTTGACATAACTGTCTATAGTTTTTTGGAAAGAAATTTGATTTTTCTCTTTTCTTTCTTCTCTTAACTCTTCAAGTTCTATCTCATCTATCTTTTTTAATGATTCTGTTGTTGCATTTTGTCGCATTATATTTTCCGATGCATATGAACTTGCAGTAACTACTTTTAATTGATACGTAAGGTACGATATACACATATCTTGCACAAGTTTTGCAACATCGCCTTCTAATGCAAAATCTATATATTTACCTTTTATTCGTTTCGTCTGTTCTTCTTCTAAAGGGAATACTTTTCGCTCTTCAAATTTTATGGAGCTTATATTATGATAATGGTTATATACTAAATAAATTTCCGAATATTTTAATCCTCTTACCGCATCTTCAAGATAATCTTTAACTTTACCTATATCATGATTAAACTCTTCTATAGTCATTCGTAAATTAACTTCTTTTTTACTTCTTATCCTACTACCTATTATGATTTTTTGAGAGTAATCATCGTTATCTATCGCATAAGAAACTGAAGAGTTGATATTTCCACAAAATCCAAAATCAGAACCAATATAAATTTTTAATGGAGGTAAAGATTTGTCAGGAATTATCAATTTTCTATCGAGTTTTAAGTTTTCGTTGTTAAAAACTATTCTCATCATGTTTTCAATTTCATTAGCTATTGTACTATATCTTTCAGCTGTAGCTCTAGATGCCTCAACTCTAAGTAGAGAATGAAAATTCATAACTTTAACTACTGGCTTTACATTCATAAATTACTCACCTCTATTGATTTCTTGAACAATATCTAACATTTCTTCCGTAGTTTTGACTGCAAATTTATGTTGATTTAATGATTGCATTATCATCGAACCTTTTGCCATACGGTTTTTAATTGCATCTCCCATTTCATCAATATTTGCGAGTTCAAATACTTCTTTTTGTTCAAGATATGCTAGCAACTCTCTTCTAATTGCAGGACCTACTTTTTTCATCTCAGGACTTTGAACTGCACCTCCAAGTCTTGATACAGATAATCCATAATTTATTGCTGGCTTTTGCCCTTTTTCAAAGTTTTTTGCAGATAAAACAATTTGTCCATCTGTAATAGATATTATATTTGTAGATATATAGTCTGTAATATCTCCACTTTTTGTCTCACAGATAGGTAGTATCGTAATCGAGCCGCCGTCTTTGTGTTGACACCCTAATTCTAGCATTCTTGAATGTGAATAAAAAATATCTGGAGGATATGCGTCTCTACCAGGAGTTTTATCCATAAGTAGTGCCATTTCACGACAAACATCAGCATGACGTTTTAAATCATCTATCACCACTAATACGTCTCTGCCTTGCTCCATATACAATCTAGCTATTGACAACGCGGTATAAGGGGTAGCCTTTAAAACTGGCGCACCATCATCATTAAACGCAGCTACAATCATTGTATATTCCATTGCTCCTCTTCTTAGGAGCTGTCCATATATATTTTTTACTTCTTTTTTCGTTTTTCCTATTGCAACATAAATACAAATCATATTTTGTTCGATTTGATTTAAAATTGTATCTAGTGCTATCTGTGTTTTGCCTGTTTTTTTGTCACCTACTATAAGTTGTCTTTGTCCTTTTCCTATAGGATACATCAGGTCTATACCCATTATACCTGTCAACATTGGTCGTTCAACAGGCGTCCTATCCATTATTGAAATCGCTTCCGTTTCTATCTGTACAGTTCTTAAACTATCAAAATATTTACCTGTAAGTTTGTCTTCTCCGAATATGTCTATGATATGACCTAAAGAACTATCAGAAAATTTGCCTGAAAACTGAGCTTCAGTAGAAATAACTTTATCTCCTATTGAAATTTTCGAATTGAATGAAGTGAGAGCTATCAACACTGAATCAACAGTTATTGCCTCTACATAGCCAATATTTTCATCACCAACAACAACTTTTTCATAATATGAAACATTATCTAACCCAGTTGCCTCTACTATATACCCTCTAACCATACGGACTTCGCCCGTAGTGTATGCATTAATATTATCTTTTATGTTTCTAATCTTTCGACCTAAAACATTACTCATTGTGCCCATAATTAGCCCACCACCTTATTTCTTACTGAATAATCATATATTTGATTGTTAACAAAAATTTTAAATCCTTCGCACAAGTTTTCATCTACTTTTATTTCTACATCACTAGGTAAACTTGAAACATCAAATCCAGGTGAAATATAAATAACTGGTTTTTGAGTTTCTTTTGCAGCCTTTGTTTGCAAATAATTACAAAATTCAATAGTGTCAACTTCTTCTTCATCTTCACAAAATTCATTTAAAAATTGTAAATGTTCTTCAGTCATACTGTCTTTTAAAAGCTCATATTGCAAATTTGTCGGAAGCGTGATTAATGAAAGTACAGTCTGAGAATCAAGCTCTTGAAGCAAGCCCGTAGCCTTGCCTATTGGTGCATCAAAATTCGGTATCTTTGATACTACGTCATCAATATTGATTCGAAAACCATCCTTCAAAGTCTTATAAATTTCAAAACTGCTTTCCCCTACATATTTTGCATTTGCAACCTTTTCAACTGTAGATAAAACAGATGGCGAAAAATTTCTTGTAGGTCTCATTCTTGTATTGGGTTGAAAAGTGACTACTTGTTGAGTTGCTGAAGTAGTTTTCTTTATGTTTTTTATTTCAACCTTCATCTTATCTAATTCACTGCTATATTCATCTAATATTTCATCATACGTCGATATCAGGTTTAATGTTTTTGACCTAATATTTCTTGTTACAGTCTTGCTAATAGACAAAATAGCTATACTTGATATCCCTATAAGCAGTGCCATACCTATTATGGCTGCAATATATGAATAAATCATATTATTTACCTCACTTTATACATTTAGTAAAGGATTTGCATATATTAATACAATAGCTACTGCTAATGTTACTATCATCATACCTGCTAAAATCAAAGCCATTAGCAACACACAATGCATAACATCACTTTTTGTTTCAGGGTTTCTTCCTACTGCCTCTGCTGCTCTTCCACCAGTAATTCCAAGTGCAACTGCTACTCCGGCAAATGCAAAACCTAGCATAGTGCCTACAGCAGTAATTATTGCCGATAATAAAGTTTCCATTTTAATTACTCCTCATATTTTTATAATTTAATTTCCTATTTTTATTATACTGTCATTGTCAATAATTTCTGTGCTAATTGCACTTTGACTAGTAGAAGACGACTCTCCTGTTTCTGGCAATTTTGGCGCAGTATTACTGTCCGTTTGACCATTTGGCAAAACATTTACTAGTCCTCCCGTATTAGTAGAAGTAGTTATACTTCCACCTGATACTGGATCATAATCATAATTTATTATTGAATCTTTCAAAACAGTAGAATCTTTTAACGTATAATTTATTTCAAATTTTTCAATACCGACTATGCTTGTCTTAGGAAAATTAAGTTCATGCACAAACCCTCCATTGGCAGCTTTATTAATATCTTCTTGAGTTAAAGAATATTGACCATGTCCTGATACACCAATGGTAGTTATATTGCCAGGAAGAGTAGCATCGTTAATATCTTCGATAACTAACATAAGCTCTAAATGAACATAATCTGTGTCTCTAAATAAATTTGTTATGCTCAATCTATTTTCTTTAGTTAATGTTTTGACATTAAAGTAATCTGCAAGTTCATTTACTGTTTCTTTATTAGCATTTATATATTCATGCGCCATAGCAACAAAATAGTCTTCATCAGATTCTAGACCTTTAAATGTATGCTCATTATCATAAGGAGTTATTGATGTTCTCTTAGATTTTAGCGTATTATTCCAATAATTAGTTTTATAGGCTTCAACTTTGCTTTCATCACCAGGACTTGGACTGTAAAATTCAACAAGTGTGATGCCAGCTTTAATTAAATCATCAATGCGGTGAACATCTAAGTATATAGTTCCCAACTGTCCGAATGGGTCAATAAAGTAATAATCAACATCTATTGTCCCTGCTGAATTAGATTCAACATCTCTAAGCATTAAAGATTTAACCATATCTGGGCTTTCTTCTCTACCGCCTGAACCACCCATACCACCTGTGCCTCCGATTCCACCAGTACCGCCTGTGCCTCCTCTGCCTCCTGAACCACCTGTTCCTCCTGTGCCTCCTGTGCCACCGATACCGCCGTCACCGCCTGTGCCTCCTGTGCCTCCGTCTCCACCGATTCCACCGTCTCCGCCAGTTCCACCGATACCTCCAGCTCCTCCTGTTCCACCATTACCACCATAAATCGTCATATCAATAGAATCCGGAGTTTGAGGATCATCTATGCTTTTATTAATAGCAGAATCATATGTATTTGTACTTTTAATAACTTTTTTCATATTATATTCTATATCGTCTATTATTAATATTTCATTTGCAATGTCAAAAGATATATTATTTGTAGACACTATAGTAGGTTTTGTAGTCTTTAAACTTATATCATTAGAGACAATATATGCATTGCCTACTACATCCAACACTATATAAATATAATCATTTGTACTAAACACATTCTGATCATCCGATATTTCATCACCTACAAGCAAATATTTTCTGTCTTCAAGCTTGAAAAAAGCTCCTGACTGAAGACCCTCAAATGTATTTGCATCACCAACTTCTTCTGCTGCGCCTTCATCAGTAATTCTATATCCACCACCCAATATTCTTAATTGTCCATTATTATAAGCGATTGAATTGCGACCTAGCGATATTTTTGAGCCATCAGGTAGATTCGCATAATACTGACCATTCTCAGATTCTTTAGAAATTGACGCGGCAGATTGGATTTCTATAGGTCTGTTAGTATTGTCAAAAACTGTAACTCCGCTAAGCGTTTCTATAGCTTCTGGTCGATTGTTTACAGTCGAATATGCAGTCAATCCTGCTCCACCTATCATGCTGGTAAGTACTAGAGAGAACACTGTAAACAATATTTTAGTTGTATTCGTTAATTTTCTTATATTTTTCACTATCTCACCATCCTATTTACTCTGTGATAAATGTTGATACTCTGTATATGTTATTTATTGAGTCTTTCATTTCCAAAGTTATTGTATATTCACCTCTTGGCAAATTAACTACAGGAATTGTAATGGCATAAACATCGTAACCAACACTATCAACTTTACTAATAAACAAATCTCCAAAACTATCTTTATGTAATCTAGTTCCGTTTATTTTAGTTACTTGCCCACTTGTCGAAGCACCTATAACTTCCCAATCTACATACTCAAACGCCTGAACATTTCCATCACCAATAAAACCAAAACTCTCTCTAAATCTTATCTCAAATCTACTAAGATTATCTCTTCTAGCAGTAATAAAACTTGGACTATCATTAATCAATATACCATTTTTATCTGTTGATTGCCCTATTTTATCTGCAATTCTAAAACTCTCTTCAAATTTAGTAAGATCAGATAATATTGTTCCTTTACTACTCCAAAAACTATTTATCAATTCCCCAAATTTTACAGATGTTTGATCTAACGATCCCGAGCCAGAACCAAACAATTCCAGATAAGTATAAGATTGTTCTCCATCTAAGTTTGAATAATCTAAACTTTTACCATCATTGTTTGCGTCATCAACTGCATAAACGTACATTTTAAACTTTCTACCTGGCTTGAAAATTTTTATATTTTCGTCCGATCCATATTCATTGAGCTTATCATTTCCAGCTAAATTAGCTGCATTTAGAGTAAATTTTTGTTTAATATCACTAGTATAGTAAAAATCTGGAGTGTTGCTATCATCATCAGGACCATCATTGTAAACTGTCTGCATCAATTTTTCAGTTCCATCATCAAGAAAATACGTAAATCTAACTCCGTATATGCCTGTTTGTGGATTGCTTGCATCGTTCGTATCATTCTTTTTACCCATCAAAACATAATTGCTGTCTATAATTGTAGCTGTGAACTCTACTGAATTATTAGTAGATTTTGTAGTATAAATAAGAGATGCAGTATCAGATTCTGGTGGGATAGAAATAGTTTCTTCTACTACTTCAACTTCAGAATTTCCCGCTCCTGCCGAAGTCGATAAAGCAGAAATCCTAAACACATATGAGAATCCTGGTTTAATCTTATCCCTTAGTTTTGTTCCTGGTTCTAAATCTAATGTAACTGAATTACTCGAATCATACGAAGGTTCACCATTTGCCTTTGGAACTGTAAGATAGTCAAAAATATCTAAAGCACCATTAGTTACTGTAACAGTGTCACTACTTGCTATCGGGTTGCCAATCGCTATTAGATTACCACTTGCATCTGTGCTTCCATCTGTGCTGAAAATATCATAGCGAATTTCAATATCATCTCTACTGTTTTCTAGTGTAAAAATAACTTCTGAATATTTGTTAAAATAATTGTTGTTAATATATCCATCAAATTCGCTAACTGCAAGTCCAATTTTTCCAAGAGTTTTAAACCCAAGTATTGCATCATTATTTGCTGAAGATTCCTTGAGAATATTTATTCCCGAAGCCAATTCTGCGTAGAATACCATTAAATAATTTTCATCTCTAGCTAGCCCTGTAACAATATCCTCACCATCTATAGTTCTAAAGTATCCAGTTGGCTTTTTTTCGCCATCTAATTCACCGTACACTTCAATCTTGTCCTTATATCCAATTGTAGCTTCTATATCATTAACATTTATAGTATTATTACCAAGAGCAGTCTTATCTATTATAGCTACATGAATGATAGGTTTAGCATCCGTATGGAATTCTATAATTTGATCTGCAGCCGATACTTGAAATGAATCAACTGAAACAGAATTTAGCGATACTTCCCTAACAAGTGTCGGTATATTTAATGTCGGAATAATACTCCCAACCAGAGCTGGATCTATTTCACCTATATCTGTCGTAGTTGATACACTCGCTACTTTTGGGATTCTATAACTATTATCTATAAATTCCATACCTGCAGAGAATGAAAAATCCACACCATTTTCAGTAACAGTTAAATATTTTGCATCAGCATTTGAATTTGTTGATAAATAATAGTGTTGATATGTCAAACGTGTTTTAAGATTATCCTCGCTGTAGTAAGAATTATATAGAGATTCCACTTTAAATGCGTCTAATCCTTCGACATGGTGTGCCAAAGCGTTTGTAGGTGCATTTGGAGCTAATGTATCATTAATAGCTATGTATTCGCCCATGTTAAATCCTAATATACTTTCGCCGTTATGGTCTGTTCCTGCACTTTGCCCAACAATTTGCATCCCAAATTCAGCTGAATTTTCTAAGTAAAAAAAACCTTGTTCTCCCGAGTCGAAAATTATGGAATATGAAAGCTCAAATTCATCTTTATATTCTGTAGTACTATTTTCTTTAAAACCTAAAAATTCACTTATCTCTCCTGTAGGTAGTACCGCATGTGTTTGACTTGAAGTAGCACCTCCTTCTTTTATAGGTAAATAAACTGTTTTTTGATTACCATTACTATCATCAGCAGTAACTTTTAATAAGAAAGCTCTATCTTTTAATACAGGAAATAAATGTTGATTAGTAGATGTTCTAGCTATGTTTAATATTATCTCATTATCTGCTGATCTTATAACTGGATTGACTGTAAAGTAATTGTTGTCATTAAGCATATTCCCATATCCCGGTTCAACAGGGACTTTCGCCAAATAAGTAATCGAATAAAGCTCATCTAATTCAGCGTCAGAAATTTCTTCCGTCGCACCTTCTGTTAGTCTATCTATGATTTCTGTATAATCTATTTTATAAGTGTCGAGTTTAATGATTGGTTCTAGTAAAATATCGTCCTCGGTATTATTAAGCTTAAATGGAATCGTTAAAGAATACCATTTATTATTAATATCATCATATCCAGTAGTTGCGTTAATATCAACAGATTCCATGCTTCCTACACTATTCTCAAATTCAATTTGCGTAATATCTGCACCTGTATCTTTTACGGTCTTATCAGCTGCATTATTAATATACTTATAATGAATCTCAGCCTTTCCTGATGTAGCGCTATTATTATCATATTCAACTTTATTTAAAAAGTAGAAGATTTGTGGTGCAACTTGTGGTGCAGAAATGATTCCTGAATTTAATACATATGCATCACCTTTTCCTAATTCTACATTGAGGTGAGTACCTACTCCATAAGTTTCTTTCGCGTCTTCATATTTGTCGCTACCATATGGATAACTACTTACAACACTTGGTGCGCCAGCAGCACCTTTTATTTCATATTCTACAGTATATGCAAAAACATATTTATAACCTCTATCTAACTTAAAACTACTTAAGTCTGGCTCGAATTGATATATTTTTCTGTCTAAAATTGTGTTGTTATAGTATAAAATTTTGCCTGCATCATCTTTTATTGCTTCAACTCCAGAGGAAGTATCAAACCCTTTAGTTCTATCAAACAAAATTGTGGCAGGTGAAACTGTATCTCCAAAAACTTCACTGATACTTACACTAAATTGTTGTGAATCAGCAGTCTTTACAGGGTCTTGCCTATTTAGTATTGCATTGTAAAACGATTTGTATTCAAAGGCATAATAAGTCACAGATTTAGCAAATCTGTTCGAGTTGTTGTATTCTGCTTGCAATGTATATCCTATAACAGCATCATCAGGCAAATCTGCATCTACATCCGCACCATAAACAACAGCATCTTCATTATAAATTGGCGTTACAGTTAGCGCCTCATGAGGCCTTGTAGGTAAATCTGGTGCTTTTGGTGTAACTGTAATATTTGTAGTTCTATTGTCGATATCTGCGAAATCATTCACATATCCTAATTGATCTTCGTTTTTATACGTTTCATCTACTACTGTTTCAATTTTTAGCATATATGAAGATTCGTCTCCAGACGATGCACTTACTCCAAAGTTTGCCTCTGTAATATTATAACCAGTACCATCAAACAATTTTGCTATATTATCGCTTCCAGTTATAATATGTTTTGCACCAACTGATTCTTGCCCTGAAGTGCCTACGTATAAACCTATCTCAACTCTACCAGCCTTTAATTTTTCTAAAGTTAAATCTTGATTTGCTTCTACAAATTGCAATTTTAAAGTTCTATTAATTTGACCCAACAAACTGTCGTTGTCAACTTTCCAATTTGCAGTGATCGGCGAGGCAATATCTGTTCTGAAACTTACACTGCCGATAGTTGACACAGTTACCAAATCGTCGGTTTGATCTTCATGCAAATCTAAATATCCTCTTAACCTAATCACGTAATTTGTTTGTTTTTTTAATTTTTGCAAATCCAAATCAATTTTATAAGTATTTTCAGAAATTTTTGATAATTCAAGTTTGTGCTCATAAAGGCTATCTTCAGCTGCAACCGGATTTATTCCGTCTGGCATTGTATCAAAACTCAACTTTGTATCTTTTAAGTTGTCTGCATATATTTCTACTTCAAGAGCTTTGCTTTTTTCTATTTCTAGAGAAGAATTTCCATTTAAAACCATAGTAATTGTGCCATCAAAAGAACTGTAAGTAACAGCAGCCTTATCTAGCGTTAAAGTAGGCAACATATCTCCGCTTATACTAAACGGAGCTCTCGTATTTCCAATAATTTCTTCAACTGTATTTTTATTATCATGAAAAACCATTATAACTTCAAATACATATTCTTTATTACTATCAAGCACAAAAGGCACTTCGTATGGGTCTGTAGGCAATGCAGTTTTAACTGCAATTGCAGGTAAAATCTTTTGGTTGGTAGTAGGGTCTACTTCATAACAATAATATTCGTATCGTTCAACGCCATTGTTAGGGTCTTTTACGACGGGTCTTGACACTTCAACGTTTCCTGTATATCTATTGTAAATAACTCCAAGTTCTAACGGTGCGCCTGAATCACTCTGTCCAACTACTGTAGCTTTAGATTTTAGAGTCGTCAAATCAACTGCATGATCACTTAAACTTTCAAGTATGATATTCGTTAGAGTATTTTTTGTTTCAGTTACCATGCGAAAATAATATGTAGTATCAGGAGTTAACTCTGATAAAGTTTCTAACTTATGTTCAAAATCAAGTGAAAAAGGATTATTGAATGCATTTACAGCTCTTATTTGAATTTTATGATTATTATTTTTGTCAAATTTATAATTAACTGTACCATCTTTAGATATTGTTACTTCTTCTAAATAATCTGTTGAATTCATTGTAAAAGTTTTGTTCTGATCAGCAGTAAGCATATATATTTTTAATGATTCTATATTTTCAGGTTCGCTAGTTTTTACATTTAGTTTTAGTGAGTTTTCATTAACCTCATTTTCAGATAAAACGACACCACTACCATCAGTAACGAAGGTACGAGAAATAAACTCTCTATAATAAACAGATTGTGATACTTCATCTGCTGTATAAGGAACAACTACAGATAGTGTATACTTTGTGTCAGGTTTTAGCACATCAGGAAATGTGGCAAAATATATCTCAGTATCGCCAACTGCAAAATTATCAAATTCTTCAGAGATTCCTAGTGTTGGGATTTCTGTTGGGTTACCTAACTCAAAACACGGAATCTCCGTTCCATCTTCAGCAATCAAGTATACTCTAGCTTTTTCTGATGTAGTCAATCTACCTACTTCACCTGAAACTGTAATAGTACCTCTTACACTAGTAGAGCCTATCTCCCAATTTGTTAAAGTCAAAGCTGGTAAAGCTACATTTGTCGAACCAGATACATTTACACTTGTGCCTTGTGCTCCAGTACTTCCGACAGAACCTTTTTTCCCTGCTGCACCTGCATCACCTGCATCGCCTTGTTTACCATCATCACCATCCGAACCAGTATCACCTGTGTCACCGCTTGAACCTGAGTTTCCTTCTTCACCTATATCTCCATTTTCGCCGATTTCTCCCTTTTCACCTGTTTCGCCTGTTTCACCAATTTCACCTGCTTGACCAATTTCACCTTGCAAACCAGCTTCTCCGTCTTCTCCATCTTCTCCATCAACAGCTTCAAGGTTAAGTTCCGGTACTATTTGTCTTCTCGTTTCTGCTTCAGTTAAAATAATACTATCATCGGGATTTATTACCAAATTCGACAATCCTATCTTATATTGTCCACTATCAACCAATAAGTTAACTGGATAAAATCTTACTCCATTTTCCGTCTCTATATAACATTCTTCTGAAATCGTACTAAACACATCTGACTCTGTAACTAACTTTACAATACCATCATCAGAAACTGCAACTTCGACAAAACTACCTACGCTTCTAACATCATCTTCTGCGAAATGAATGTTTAAAGAATTTGCGCGGATTAAGTATTTGCTGTTCGTTAATTTCCAAACATGTTCCCCAAAATTTACATCACCTGAAGAAGTCTCTATTACGTATTCATTGCCTGATTCATAAATAGGTAATTCTCTTGTAATGTAATAATTATTGATGAAATTGTCAGATAAATCATTAAAGTCTAACAACACACCATCTCTAAGTGCAACAATACTGCCATCATTTAGATGCACAAATGCATCATCTGAAATCCTTGTAGTTCCACCATCACTATTTTCTACGACAACATTCCCAATTCTAGAAATTGAATACTCAGAATTAGGATTAAAAGTAAGCTGAGATACTTCGACTCCATCACTGCTAAGTATATATCCATCAGATGCAAACTGGGATTTGCTATTTTCTTCTGTATATACAGTCAGGGCTCCTATAGCTCCCACCATTGTCACTAATGATGCAATTAAAAAGATTATTAATTTTTTTGACATTTTTCCTCCAAATAACACTAACTAATTTTACACAAATTGAATTTTTATAAATTTAAATTTTTCGTTAAATTTCCGCATACATTATATCACATTTGAACAAAAAATGCAATACATTGCGCTATTGATTTCTAAATTTTTACATATTTAGTGCAATTAAACACTTTTAGCTTTTATTTTTTTTGAAAAATCATGGTATTTTATGCTACCAATAGAAAATTATGGTTAATTGTTCTAACCTGCAAATTTAGACCATGCAGTTTTTATACGAATATGTTAATTTAAATACCCAAAAATTACAAATTTAAACTCGGTGGCACTAATACCACCGAGTTCAAAATAATTTTAAATTTAATTTAGTTAAATATCACCTGCAACTTTAATCCAAGTTAGCTAAAGGCATACTCACTGTAGCCTTAAACAAATCTCCATCTATTTCTATACTTAAGCTACCTTTTTGAATTTCTGCTAAATCTTTTGCTATAGCTAAACCTAACCCACTGCCTTCACTATTTCTTGATTCGTCGCCTCTTTTAAATCTTTCTGTCAATTCATCTACTTTTATATTTAGTTCGTATGCTGAAATATTTTTAATCACAATGTAAGCATTTTCTTTGTCACTAAATACATCTAAATACACTCTTGAATCTTTTAAAGCATATTTGAAAGTATTTGATAGTAAATTTTCAATTACTCTCCAAAGCAGTTTTCCGTCAGCAGTCACAATAATTTTTTCTTCTGGAAGGTTGATTTTATAGTGCAATCGCGATTCTACAACTTTATCATGTAATTCTGCCATGCCTTGTTGGATTAATGAAGATAAATCTATTTTTGATAGCGAAACAGGAATATCTCCACTTGAAGCTTTTGAAGCTTCTACTAAATCTTCTGTTAACACTTTTAATCTTTGAGATTTAACGTCTAAAACCTCCAAATATTTCGGTGCATTTTCTGAAGTCAATCCTTCTTTTTTAAGCAAATCTACATAAGTTATAATAGATGTTAATGGTGTTTTGATGTCGTGTGAAACATTAGTTATCAATTCAGATTTTAGCCTTTCACTCTTAACTTCATTTTTTACTGCTATATCTAAACCTTCACCAATAGAATTAATACTTCGCGCCAACATTGCTATTTCACTATTACCTTTTACCTCCGCAAGATTTGAATAATTTCCACTTTTGATTGAATTAATACTATTCATAACATTTTTGTAACTTTTTACGTTGTTGTAAAATAAATATAAGATAACACTCATCGTTATAATGATTGGTATAGCAATTAAAATCGTGCTGTTTAAGCGTGCTCTTGAATACATACCTATCTCTATCATCAAAAAAGTCAACCCAGAACAGGCTAATCCAAAGATTACTAAACCAGACATCAATTTTAGCATTAAGCTCCCATTTGAAAATATATTGACTATAATAGTCACAATCTGATTTAAAAAAATATAAATTAGAGAATTCTTTATAATTGTTCCATTTTTTATATGTCTAATTAAAGACATGCCGAAAAATAACAATACACCGACTATTAGAGCTACCGCAACACCTGCTAAATATTCAATAAAATCTGAATTAATCAAATTAGAGTACATGTTGTAATTCGTCATAAAATCGTCTACGAAATTCACAACCACACCAATTACAAGTAATATTATAAACAGTATAATTTCGGTGTGAATTTTATCTGTGAAAGTCATTTTTATTTTTTCGTCTGCCCCGCTTTTGCCAGCAGTTTTTATTAGATACAAAAGTGCAATTAAGAAAATAAAAGCAAATATTCCACTTAGAATTAATATTTCTTCCATCTGCTTGTGTTCACTGTTCCACTGTTCAATTTTACTGTCATAGTAAGAATATTCTAATGCAAAATTCAGTGTTCCACCGCTATTGATAAATTCTGACGTCGTATCACTAATATAATTCTCTATGATTTCTTCAAAGTAAGTGTTTTGAGGAAATGCACTTATAGAACCATCATTAATAACTACACGATAATTGATTTTATTAAAATCATCTATGTCAAAACCTTTTGTTTCGGAAGTCGTGCCAAAAATACCTGTTTCATCTAAATGAAAAACTACTCCTTCTTGATTTGACAACACATTGTTTTTATCACCACTTGAACTAATAATACTTTCAAGAATCCATCTTGCCCCTAACGCGAAAGTGTCACTCTCCAAATAACTAGGCTGTAATATCGCATCGGGATTTTCAATGTCTTTAACCTCCCAAAGAGTGATTGTCAAACCGAATGAGCAAGCTAATATCAGCAAAACTGCAATAAACTTAAAGACTATATTCCTCGTTATTTTTTTTACAAAATTCATTTTTTCCACCTCGATTTCTATTTTCTGTTTTCTATTTTCGCCAATTTATACCCTACCCCCCAAACGACTTTTAGATATTGAGGTTTTTTGGGATCTATTTCGATTTTTTCTCTAATTCTTCTTATATGTACTGCGACTGTATTGTCTGAACTAAACGAATGTTCATTCCAAACACTTTCATAAATGTTGTCAATCGAAAACACTTTTTCTTGATTTGATATTAACAACAATAAAATCTTGTATTCGACAGGTGTTAACTTTACTTCTTCACCATCTACAGTAACTTCTTTTTTTTCATCGTCTACTATCAATCCACCAGTTTGAAATACATTTTGTTTTGGAATAAAATTTCCTAGTGTCGTGTACCTTCTAAGTTGAGATTTGACTCGTGCCAATAATTCTAGAGGATTAAAGGGTTTTGTTACATAATCGTCTGCGCCTATGTTAAGGCCCATAACCTTGTCTGTGTCTTGCGATTTTGCAGACAACATAATAACAGGGATATTGTATTCTTCCCTTATTTTAGATGTTGCTCTGATTCCATCAAGCACAGGCATCATTATGTCGATTATTATTAGATGTATTTCATTTTCTTTTAAGATTTCTAAAGCTTGTAGTCCATTATATGCTTTTAACACTTTATACCCTTCGCTATTTAAGTAAATTTCAATAGCTTCAACTATATCAACCTCATCATCACAAACTAATATGTTGTACATTTCACACCTATTCTCCCTTTTCCAATGTTTTAATAATAAATTCTTCTCACTTAGTATAGCATATTTAAAAAGAATTGAAACGAAATATTTTATGACAAGACTTATTATAGTAGCAATTTCTTAAGTAAAAACTATACAAATTCTTAAGATTTTCTTAATTTTTCTAGATTTGTTTTTTTGTGTTAATTCCAATTTTTTAGTTTAATCAGTTAAATTTAAGTAATAAAAAAACGCTATATTTTTTTCGAAAAAGTTTAATATTTGTAAACTTAATAATTAATAATATAAACGAAAAATTAAAAAAATTAAAAAAAATTATTTTTGCTATTGACATTACATTTAGCGATGTGTATAATAAGTTTCGCTACACAAGTTTAATAATAATAAACTTTAAGTTTAACATTAAAAACTTTTTTACGTTTTTTTCACATTTTAAAGGCAGGTGATTTTATGGATATAGGTAGCAAATTAAAGCAGTTGCGAATTGCTAAATCTTTGACACAAGAAGAATTAGCCGACAGATGCGAATTGACTAAAGGATATATTTCACAGTTAGAAAGAGATTTAACTTCTCCTTCTATCGCTACACTTGTTGATATACTTGAATGTTTAGGTACTGATTTGTCTAAATTTTTCAACAATGAAGAGTTTAATGATAAAATAGTTTTTAAAGAAGAAGATGTATTTGTCAAAGAAACTGATGACAACTATATAATTAATTGGATAATACCAAATGCACAAAAGAATGCTATGGAGCCAATATTGATAGAACTTGATAGCTATGGTAAAACTAAATTAGATCCACCGCATGAAGGTGAAGAATTTGGGTATGTGTTGACTGGAAACATTTTAATTCATTACGGTGAAGACGTACACAAAGCCAAAAAGGGTGAATCGTTTTATTTCAAAACTACTAGAGAACATTATATAGAAAATGCAGGAAAAAATATTTGCAAGGTGTTGTGGGTCAGCACACCACCAAACTTTTAGGAGGACATACGTGAACAAAAAAATTGTTGAGTTTAAAAATATTGTAAAAAAATTTGATGGTGAAGTCGTATTAGACAATATAAATTTATCTGTTGCCGAAGGCGAATTTGTTACTTTATTGGGTCCGAGTGGATGTGGTAAAACTACTTTACTCAGAATTCTAGGCGGTTTTCTAGAACAAAATTCTGGACAAATAATTTTTGATGGCGAAGAAATCAGCAACGTTCCTCCACATAGAAGAGAATTAAATACTGTATTTCAAAAATATGCACTTTTCCCTCATTTAAATGTATATGACAACATAGCTTTTGGACTAAAGATTAAAAAAGAGGCAAAAGACGTTATTGAACAAAAAGTAAATAGAATGCTTAAACTAGTTGGACTCGAAGATTATGGTTCAAGAAGCATTTCACAAATGTCAGGTGGACAACAGCAAAGAGTTGCTATTGCAAGAGCTCTCGTAAATGAACCAAAGATGTTATTACTTGACGAGCCTCTAGGTGCACTAGACTTAAAGCTAAGAAAAGAAATGCAACATGAATTGAAAAAAATCCAAAAAGAAGTTGGTATAACTTTTATATATGTAACTCATGATCAAGAAGAAGCTTTGACTATGTCAGATACGATTGTAGTTATGAAAAAAGGTAAAATCCAGCAAATTGGAAGCCCTACTGATATTTATAACGAACCTGTTAACGAATATGTTGCTAATTTCATAGGCGAAAGTAATATTATAGACGGAATAATGGTTGATGATTATAAGGTAATGTTTGAAGATAAAAAGTTCGACTGTGTAGATTACGGATTTGATAAAAATGAAAAAGTTGATGTTGTTATTAGACCTGAAGATATAGATATAGTAAAAAAAGAAGACGGCAAGCTTAAAGGTTTTGTTAAATCAGTATTGTTTAAAGGTGTGCATTATGAAATAGTTGTAGAAACTAAATCAGGAACTAGCATCACAGTTCAAATGCATGTTTCGGCTGAAAAACCTGTAATCAATACAGAAGCAAACGAAAAAATGAGTGCAAATGATTTTTATCTTGATATTGCAGATGTAAAAGAACTTACAGATGCCGATATCATTGCTAGAGCTGACGCTCAGGCATGGGATCCTGAAAAAGATGAGTTTTTATCTATTCCTAAGATAGAATATGATATCAAACCAGAAAAAGGATCTTACCCAGTTACATTTACTACAAACTCAGGTACTAATATTACTGTTAATATGATTGTAGAAGATGAAAACAGAGTCGTAAACAAAGAATATCAAGAAGAAATATTTGCAGTTAATTTCTTTAAGACTGTTGATGATATTAGAGAAAGTATAGCGCTTGATACTGATTTAAAAACTTGGGCTAATGCTTCTGCATGGAGTTTAGAAGATGGTACATCTGTTGAAATCACAGAAGTAGTTTATGATTTTGATTGGGATAACATAACTCCTGGAACTTATAATGTAACTTTTAAAACTGAAGGCTATGAGTACAATATAGATACTACAGACAAGGCTGAGGAAGGTGCTGAAGTAGGACTTACTTTCTTCCCAGAAGACATACATATAATGTCTAAATCAAAAGGATACTAGGAAGGAGTGAATTTTAGTGAATCATTTTAAAAAAATGGCATATCCGTATATAATATGGATTTCAATAATGATCGTCATTCCAATGTTTTTAATATTAATGTATGCATTTACAACTCTAGGAAATGACGTATTGACCTTTAAATTCACATTAGAAAATTTTAGCAATTTTTTCAGTGACGCTGTGTTTATTGAAGTATTAATCCGATCATTTAATATTGCAATTATCACAACTATAGTTTGTATATTGATAGGCTATCCTTCGGCATACATAATTGCTAATTCAAGAGAGAACCACAAGTTAATACTGATTTTATTGATAACTCTTCCTACTTGGATAAATATGTTAGTAAGAACTTATGCTTGGATGGGTATCTTTCAAGATAATGGTTTAATCAACAACATTTTAGTATTCTTTGGACTTGAAACAGTGAAATTACTGCATACTGATTTTGCAGTAATTGTGGGTATGGTTTACAATTTTGTACCTTTTATGATACTCCAAATATACACATCTTTGACTAAGATGGATAAAAGTCTTTTAGAAGCTGCTGATGATTTGGGTGCAAGCAAAATTCAAGCATTTTTAAGAGTTACTCTACCTTTGTCACTGCCTGGGGTTATCAGTGGAATTACATTAGTATTTTTGCCAGCAGTATCGAGCTTTTTCATACCTCAACTACTCGGTGGTGGCCAATACGTTTTGATAGGAAATGTTATTGAATCACAATTTATTACTTCAGGCAACTGGAATTTCGGTAGTGCTATTTCACTAATAATGGCTATAATAGTGATGCTTTCAATGTATATTACAAAGAAACTTGACGTGAGCATGGTTGGGAAAGGAGATAAGTAGATGAAAAAATCAAAGAAAATTTTTCCTAAAATTTATATGGCATTATTGTTTGCATTTTTCTACTTGCCGATAGTCTATATCATCGTGTTTTCCTTTAATGATAGCCGCTCATTAACAAAGTTTACAGGGTTTTCGTTTGAATGGTACCAACAAATGTTTGAAAGTAGAACAATGATGGAATCTCTTGTAAATACTTTTGTAATAGCGATTATAGCCTCTACTGTAGCTACTGTTTTAGGGACTATATCTGCAATTGGATTGTCTAAATCTAAAAAAGCAATTAGAAATGTAGTTACTCAAGTTAATGATTTGCCAATTATGAATCCTGAAATCGTAACTGCAATTGGGCTGTTAATGTTTTTTTCAGCAATCAATGTTGAAAAAGGTTACATTACATTACTACTTGCTCATATAATGTTTTGTACTCCATATGTTATGCTTAGCGTAATGCCAAAACTTCGTTCTTTAGATCCGAATTTGGCAGATGCTGCTTTAGATTTAGGTGCAACACCTTGGCAGGCTCTAACTAAAGTAATCGTACCACAAATTATGCCTGGAATTGTTTCAGGAGCTTTAATTGCCTTTACAATGTCATTTGATGACTTTATTATATCATACTTTGTAACAGGAAACGGAGTGAGTAATATTTCGATCACTGTTTATACGATGTCAAAACGTATAAACCCTTCGATTAACTCACTATCCACAATAATGATTTTAATAATCACAACAGTATTAATAATAGTTAATTCTGTACCATTAATTAAGGAAAGAAAGGAAAAAAAGAAAAATGAAAATTAAAAAGATTTTAGCAGTATTGTCTGCATGTACACTACTATTTGTAGGCTGTTCGACGAATTCACAAGGAGGTGCTGAACCTACAGCAGTTGAAAAATACGGTTCTGACACGTTGAAATTATTCAACTGGGGTGAATATATAGGTGAAAATGTGATTGCTGATTTTGAAGATCAATTTGGTGTTAAAGTAATTTATGAGATGTTTGATTCAAACGAAATGATGTATACTAAGCTTAAAGGCGGAGATTCTTATGATTTATTAGTACCTTCTGATTACATGATTGAACAACTATTGCAAGAAGATATGCTCCAACCAATTGATAAAAGTTTAATACCTAACTTTGGAAACTTAGAAGAATCTATAGTAGGTCTTCCATATGATCCTAACAATGAATATTCGATTCCTTATTTCTGGGGCTCAGTAGGTTTAGTATATAATCACAACAACGTACCAGCTGAATTAATTGAAGAACAAGGATATGATATTCTTAAAAATACTGATTATGCAGGTAATATCTACATGTATAATTCTGAGAGAGATTCGTTTATGGTTGCATTAAAAGCGTTGGGATATTCAATGAACACAGAAAATGAAGATGAAATCCAAGAAGCTTATGAGTGGTTGATAGAGCTTGATGATACAATGGATCCTGCTTATGTTACAGATGAAGTTATAGATGGAATGGCTACAGGAGTTAAAGATATAGGCGTTGTTTACAGCGGTGATGCTGCTTATGTTCTTTATGAAAACCCTGATATGGACTTTATTATGCCTCATCAAGGAACTAATATTTGGTCTGATGCCATGGTTATTCCAAAAGATGCTGAAAACCCTAAGTTAGCGCATGAATTTATCAACTATGTATTGACTTATGAGGCTTCTTTGGATAACTCATCTTACGTTGGATATACTTCTTCTAACGCAGAAGTTATTGATTTCTTGTCTTCTGAAGAAGGCGATTATTTTGAAAACAGCGCTTATATCCCTAGAGAAGGTTATGATAAAGATGAAGTTTTCAAGCATAATGACGTATTAAAACAAAGATTGACTGAACTTTGGATAAAAGTTAAAGCGAACTAAATTTTAATATCAACAGGCGAAACTATTCATATATAGTTTCGCTTTTTTTTAATTTATAAGCTTTTTTCTTGTATCATGAAATAAGTTGTGATATACTTTATTAGTCATATCAATAATGCACAAATTGAAATATAATTTGTGCAATTTTTATTTTTTAGGAGAGAGAAATGAAAAAAAATGTAACATTAGGAACGCCATATACTTTTACAGGACGTTTACCATTAAGACAGGCAATACCATTGGGATTACAACATGTATTGGCAATGTTTGTCGGTAATTTAACACCAATATTGATTATTACTAATGCATGTGCTATCGGAGGTAGTGCAGCAGAATTTGCTACTATCCAAGTATCTTTACTTCAAAATGCAATGATTATTGCTGGTTTAATTACATTACTACAATTATTCTCTATTGGCCCAATTGGTGGACAAGTACCAATAATTATGGGGACAAGCTCTGGATTTATAGGAGTTTTTTCAAGTGTTACGAATGTCATGGGCGGTGGTATAGTTGCCTATGGAGCAATCATGGGAGCATCTATAATCGGAGGAATTTTGGAAACTATATTAGGCGCATTTCTTAGACCTTTGCGCAAATTTTTTCCTTCTGTAGTTACTGGCACTGTTGTTTTAGCGATAGGACTTTCACTTATTGGAGTCGGCGTTGGATCTTTTGGTGGTGGTTCTGCATCTAAAGATTTCGGTTCTGTAGAAAACTTGCTTGTAGGATTAGCAGTAATGCTAATTATCCTAGCATTTAAGCATAAAGCAAAAGGTATACTGGGTTATTCTTGTATATTAATTGGTATTATATGCGGATATATAATTTGCACAATCTTACCGATTTTTCTATCTACTACAGCTATTACAGCAGATGGCGTTGAATATACAAAATCATGGGTAATAAACTGGAATGCTGTAAGTACTGCATCGTGGTTTTCTGTTCCACAATTTATGCCTGTAAAACCAGTTTTTGATTTGCGAGCAATTTTTCCAATTCTAATAATGTTTGTAGTTACTGCTGTTGAAACTCTAGGAGATGTATCAGGAGTTGTAGAAGGCGGTATGGGTCGTGAGGCTACAGATAAAGAACTTGCAGGTAGTGTAATGTGTGATGGTGTAGGTTCATCTATTGCTGCATTGTTTGGAGTTTTGCCTAATACATCTTTTAGCCAAAATGTAGGCCTTGTCACATTGACTAAAGTAGTAAATCGTTTTGCGTTATCTTGCGGTGCAATATTTTTAATATTATGTGGATTAATACCTAAACTTTCAGCGATACTATCAATAATGCCACAGAGCGTTCTTGGTGGAGCTGCAATAATAATGTTTTCATCTATAGTTATGAGTGGTATTCAATTAATAACTAAAGAACCTCTTTCAGCTAGAAACATCACAATAGTATCAGTTTCTCTTGGATTAGGATACGGAATCGGCGTTAACTCTACTATCTTAAATCAATTGCCTGATATGATTAGATTAATTTTTGGAGGTGGTGGAATTGTACCAGCTGCATTTGTTGCAGTATTGTTCAATTGTATCCTTCCTAAAGATAAAGAAACTGTTTAAAAACAGGAGGAAAACAAGTGCTAAATATTAGTAAATATCATAGAGCTCAAAGCATAGATGAAGCTTATGAGTTAAACTTAAACAAAAAAAACATGGTATTAGGTGGTATGTTATGGACAAAAATGCAAAATAAAACAGTCGATACTGCTATTGATCTTTGCGAACTTAGTCTCAATAAAATTGAAGTTATCGGCAATGAATTCCATATAGGAGCTATGGTCTCTCTACGTGAACTTGAAACTCATGAAAAACTAAACGAATTGACTTGTAACGCTCTAAGAGATAGTGTAAAACAGATTGTCGGAGTTCAGTTTAGAAATTTAGCAACTATTGGCGGAAGCGTATATTCAAAGCTAGGTTTTTCAGATGTTATCACAGTGTTATTGTCATTAAATGCTAAAGTAGAATTTTACAAACAAGGGATAATTTCACTTGAAGAATACCTTGTTCAACCATTTAGCCGTGACATATTAACTAAAATTATCATAGAGAAAAAACAATATAAAACGGTCTTCTTATCTCAACGAAATACGAAGACAGATTTTCCTGTTCTAAATTGTGCAGTTACAGAATATGAAGATAAATATGCTTGTGTAATTGGAGCACGACCGCGAACTGCTAGTGTTGTCATGATAAATAAACAAAATGACATTCAAGCTTTAGCATTAGAAGCTAGCAATAGTTTTACTTTCGGCGATAATTCACTTGGAAGTGCCAAGTATAGAAAGCATATTTGCAGCGTTTTAATTCAAAGGGCTATCGAGAAATTATCTGAAAAGGAGTAAATTTTGGAAATTAAATTAACTTTAAACGGTAAAAAAATTATAGATTCTATAGATGCAGACATGTTGCTAATAGATTTTCTTAGAAAACATCAATGTTTCAGTGTAAAAAGAGGATGTGAAACTTCTAATTGTGGACTATGTACTGTTCTTATGGATGGCAAACCTGTATTGTCTTGTAGCGTACTTGCAATGAGGGCTTTAGACAGGGAAATTTATACGCTAGAAGGACTTCAAGCAGAAGCAGAAGAATTCGCAACATTTGTAGCTGATCAAGGTGCTGAACAATGCGGATTTTGTAACTCTGGCTTTATAGTCAATACTGTAGCGTTATTAAGAGAAAATGAAGACCCTACTGACGAGGAAATTTTGTCATTTTTAGCTGGAAATCTGTGTAGATGTTCAGGATATGACGGTCAGCTTAGAGGTATTCGTAATTTTTTAGAATTTAAAAAGAGAGGTGCATAATAGTGTCTTATTCTTATGTTGGAAAACCTATTAGAAAAAAGGATTCAATGCAACTTTTGCTTGGAAAACCAGTTTATGTAAATGATATTGCTCCTAGTGATTGTTTGATTGTTAAAATTTTGCGTTCTCCACATGCAAATGCAATAATAAAAAATATATCTACTAGTACTGCTGAATTAGTTCCAGGCATCGAATGTATTTTTACATATCTAGACGTAAATCAAGAAAGATTTACTATGGCAGGACAAACTTACCCTGAACCATCGCCTTATGATAGATTATTGCTAGATCCTCACGTTAGATTTGTTGGAGATGCTGTAGCAATAGTTGCAGGAGTTTCTGAAAAAGCAGTAGATAAAGCTATCAAACTTATCAAAGTTGACTATGATGTATTAACGCCTATTTTAGATGTGGATATAGCAAAAGATAATGAAATTTTAGTACACCCTGAAGAAAATTGGAAATCACTATGCCCAGTCGGTGCGGATAACAAAAGAAATTTGTGTGCTAGCGGTGGTGATAGCGATGGAGATGTAGACAAGATTTTTTCAGAATGTGATATTGTTTTTGAAAGAGAATTTCATACTCAGGCTTGTAATCAAGCTATGATGGAACCTTTTAGTGCGTACGCCGAAATAGATACTTATGGTAGATTGCATGTAACTGCTTCTACGCAAATAGTATTTCATGCTAGAAGAATATTAGCGAATGCTCTTGGAATTTCTAAAAACAAGATTAGGGTTTCTAAACCTAGAATCGGAGGCGGATTTGGCGCTAAGCAGAGTGTTGTAGCGGAAGTCTACCCTGCTTTTGTAACCTGGAAAACAGGAAAAAAATCAAAAATAATCTATTCTAGAAAAGAATCACTTATAGCATCTTCTCCACGGCATGAAATGAAGATAAAAGTTAAACTTGGTGGTATGAAAGATGGTACTATAAACGCATTAGAAGTATATACGCTTTCAAATACAGGTGCTTACGGCGAGCACGGTCCTACTACAGTAGGTTTATCAGGTCACAAATCTATACCTATGTATACAGGCGGGTTAAAAGCATATCGATTTTCATATGACGTAGTATATACAAATATTCAATCTTCTGGTGCATATAGAGGTTATGGTGCAACTCAAGGAATATTTGCAGTTGAAAGTATGGTCAGTGAATTTGCCAGCATGATAAATATGGATCCTCTTTTGTTACGCGAAAAAAACATAGTTAAAGAAGGCGACATCATGCCTGCTTATTATAACGAACGATTATCTGCATCTAGCCTTGATAAATGCATACAAAAGGCTAAAGAAATGTTTAACTGGAAAGAAAAAATTACTGTTAGGGATATGGGTAATGGCAAAGTCAGAAGTGCTGGTATAGCTCTTGCTATGCAAGGCTCAGGTATTTCAAATGTCGATGTAGGCTCTGCTACTATTAAGCTTAACGACGAAGGTGGATATCAACTACTTATAGGTGCTGCAGATATGGGCACAGGATGTGACACCATACTTGCACAAATGGCAGCAGAATGTCTCGAATGCGATATCGATAAAATCACAGTATTTGGAGCTGATTCTGATATTTCTCCTTATGACTCTGGTTCATATGCTTCTTCAACTACTTATATCACTGGCAAGGCTGTAGAAAAGGCATGCGAAAAACTAAGAAAAAATTTGTGTGAAATAGCAGCTGAAATGCTTAGTTGCAACGCTAATGAACTTGTCTTTTTAGGCGATAAAATCGCAAAATCTGACAACAGCGCTGAAGTTTCAATTCTTGATATATCAACAAAATCGATGTGCGGAAATGAAATTCCTACTCAAATTACACAATCACATACTTCACCTGTCTCACCTCCTCCTTTTATGGTAGGCATGGTTGAAATAGAGTTAGATAAACTTACAGGATCTGTAGAAATATTAGATTATGTAGCAGTAGTTGATTGTGGTACTCCAATTAATCCTAATTTGGCAAGAATTCAAACTGAAGGCGGATTAGTACAAGGTATAGGAATGGCTCTTAGCGAAAGTATAAATTACTCAAGCTTAGGTGTTTTAGCAGAAAATAGTTTCATGAGTTACAAACTCCCTACTCGATTAGATATCAGTAGACTAAGGGTCGAGTTTGAAAAAAGTTATGAACAAACAGGTCCATTTGGAGCTAAATCGATAGGAGAAATAGTTATAAATACACCTTCTCCAGCAATTGCACATGCAATTTTCAATGCTACAGGAGCATGGCACAGAAAACTACCTATCACACCTGAAAAAATTTGGTCTGAAATCAAGGATTAGACTATGATTTATCTAATATATTTAGCAGCAGGTAATTCTACTAGGTTTGGCGAAAAAAATAAATTGTTGCATATGATTAATAATAAATCTATATTTACATATGGATTAGATACTCTTTGTAAAATAAAAAACGTATATGAAGACGAAATACAAATTGTTGTAGTCACAAAATATGAAGAAATACGTGACTATGCTAAATACAAAGCTTTAACTACTGTATTTGAAGCGAAAATGCCTCCAGAAGTATCGTACACGATAAAAAAAGGAGTACTTGCGGCTGAAAATTTAGATCCTAATGATTATTTGATGTTTGTCGTAGCAGATCAACCTCTACTCTCTTTCGAGACTATAGAAGAGTTTGTAAAGCTTTCTAAAAATAAAATCGTGACTGCTCGCACTTGTTATGAAGATAAAATCGGAAACCCTGTGATGTTTTCAGCTAAACTTAAACATGAATTATTACAATTAGATGGAGATACAGGAGGAAGAATTCTTCTGAAAAAGTATCCACCTATCATGGTTAGTGCTAAATCAAGTTTTGAACTATTTGATGTTGACGATGAAGAATCTCTTAATATAATTACCGATTTATCTCATTGTTTGTAAAAAAACGGAACAGTCAAGACTGTTCCCTACATTGAAATGTAATAATACCATAAAAATCAAAAAAATAAATGAAAAGGAATATTATGATAAGAATACACAAACAAGTATCAATTTTTTTAATAGTTTTATTATTATTTTCTTTTGTTGGTTGTACACAATTTTCAGATAATGATAGCAAATTGCAAAACAACTCACAAGAAGATATAGGTAGCATTGAAGTTTCAGTTGTAGATCAGGCTGGAAGAAATGTAGTGCTTGAAAAACCTGCAGAAACTATAGTAAGTTCATACTATATAACAACTTATGCTACTATAGCTTTAGATATAACTGATAAACTCATCGGCATAGAGAAAAAAGCAGAATCCAGACATATCTACGCTTTAGCTGCTGAAGAACTTCTCGAAGTAACACAAGTCGGCTCTTTAAAAGATTTTAACATTGAGGCTGTTGCAGAGTTAAATCCTGATTTAGTCTTAATGCCTATAAGATTATTAGATCAAGCAAACACTCTAACAGATTTGGGTATCAACACTTTAGTGGTAGATCCCGAAACTCAAGAAGGATTGAATTTAATGATTAAAAATATATCTATTTTGACAGATAGCGAAGCTCGTGCGCAAAAATTGTTTAACGCTCAAGATACTATTTATCAAAGCATTGAAGAATTAATCAACGGGAAAGTATTTCCAAATATTTATATGGGTAGCAATTCAGACCTTTTAGAATCAGCTACTTCTAAGATGTACCAAAATTTTTTGATCAATAGTGCCGGTGGGACTAACGTGTTTTCAGATCTAACAGACACTTATTGGACTCCTATATCTTATGAAACGCTATTAGAAAGAAACCCTGATTACATCATTATTCCAACGGCTGCTAATTATACTGTAGAAGATATCTTAACCGATAAACAGCTAAAAGATATAAATGCAATCAAAAATTTAAATGTCTATCAGATGCCTACAGAGTACGAAGAACTTGATTCACCCGTTCCATCTGGTGTTTTAGGAGTTTATTGGTTGGCAGTTACTCTACATGGTGATGATGAGGATTTAGTTGAATTTGAAGAAACTTTCAACAATTTTTACAAAGAGTTTTATGGTTTTGAGACAGCGGGGTCGTAGCTCTCCTCTTTCGGAACGGTCAAGACCGTTCCCTACAAATATATCGACCTTATGCCTTAACTTAATTATATTAGCTGTTAATAATGGCAAATTATGGAGGTAAAATGAGAAATAGAACTGTTGCAATTATGATAACTAGCATATTTTTTTTGTTGTTGCTCATTTTCACCTCTATTTTTGTAGGAAGTTTTTCTTTAGAATTTCATGAAATTATAAGTATATTAAAAGGTGAGCTTAATGGTACTCTTGAGCAGGGAGTGTTTTTTAACCTTAGGTTGCCTAGAACATTAATGGCGCTACTTACAGGACTTGCACTAGGTCTTGCGGGTTCAATATACCAAACTATCTTTGGAAATCCTCTAGCCTCGCCCGATATTACTGGCGTTGCATCAGGTGCAGCTCTAGGTGCTGGTTTATCAATCATTTTACAGTATACATCACCTATTGCGATTATATTTTTTTCATTTTCTTTTGGCATGTTGACATTAGTTGCTTTATTTTTTTTGACAGCCTTAGCAGGTATGAGAAAAATTAGCAATTTTCTTTTTGCAGGAATAATAATTAATGCTCTTGCAGATGCAGGATTAATGATTTTAAAAACTATGGCTGATCCACAAGGTCAACTTGCTGCAATTGAATTTTGGATTATGGGGAGCCTTGCTGATGTCACAGCTGATAAAATTCTGCTGCCATCTATAGGTGTTTGTTTCTCTATAGTCATTTTATTATTTTTACATTCTCAAATAACTATTCTTAACCTAGGAGGCGAAAACGCTGCTACAGTTGGACTTAATCCTACAAAGTGGCGAATTATTTTACTTTCTATAACTACTTTCATGATTTCTTGTACGGTATCAGTCGTTGGAACAGTATCTTTTGTCGGATTGATATCACCACATATCGCTCTGCTTTTAACTAGAAAAAAAGGATTTTTCTACATTTTTGAAAGCATGATAATAGGCTCATGTGTTACTATCATCGCTGATATAGTGGCTAGATCTTTTTCAAGTGGAAGTGAGTTGCCTCTTAGTATACCAATAGTAATTATATCAGTTCCTATTTTATTTTTCTTAGTCTTTAAAACACGGGAGGGATATAATGGCGAAAATTCTTAAACTTGATAATTTAACTGTCGGATACAAAAAACCCATAGTTAACAACATTTCTTTAGAAGTAAATGAATCTGAAATTGTTGGTATTTTAGGATTAAACGGATCAGGAAAATCTACATTGCTCGGGGGATTATGTGGCCTAAATAAAATTTATTCTGGAGAATTATATGTAAATAATGTAAAGCTAAACAATCTTTCAATAAAAAAAAGATCTAGATATCTGAGCTATTTTACTCAACGCACTCCAAATCTTGATGGATTTTTAGTTGAACAAATTATTGAAATGGGATGTTATTCTAAATATAACAGCTATTTTCCAGCATCCAATTTATCTGATAAACGAAATACGGTAGTCAAATGTGCAAAATTATTTAAAATAGACCACTTGCTCAAATCTGAATATGCTAAACTTAGCGAAGGTCAACGTTCTATGGTCTTTTTAGCCAAAACATTTGCACAAGATACGCCAGTCATCCTTCTTGATGAACCTGACAACAACCTAGATTATCTAAATATAAACTATCTATTTTCAAATTTAAAAACTCAGATACAAAAAAATAAAAAATGTGGATTGCTAGTACTACACAACCCAAACCTCGCGCTAAATTTATGTGAAAAATTAGTAATTATTGATAAAGGTTCTATCGCTGCTAGTTTCTATATTCAATCTGCAAATACGTCTGAAATTCAAAACTATCTGCGTATAATATATCCTGAGATAGTAATAAAAAAAGATATAGAATCAAATGTATTTTATTCTACTTTTATGCAATAAAAAGGGGCTGTATCACAATGATTTTGTGATATAGCTCTTTTTTTGAGTAATTT
>CAYJLG010000023.1:0-43245 GCA_964371035.1 uncultured Clostridia bacterium
AGAACCAAATCTTTGTGAGTTTAACGAGCAAAAAGATTTGATATTCTCTTCTGCGCCAGACAACTTCCCAATTGGAGTACCAGCGACATAATTTATTATTTTTTCCTTTGGGGTACATATGTTAGCTGTGAATAGTAACGCGTTGCTAATGTTGCAGCAACGCTGATTTTAACTATGTCTCCTAGTATAAACGGTACAACACATGCAAGCAAAGCTTCTATCATACCTGTGCCTGTAATCAACATATACCACGAAGTCCCTATTGTATAACAAGAAATTATGCCTAAGCTCATAGAAATAATTTTAATTACTAGTGTATCTTTTGAATTTTCACAAATCAACCCTACTACGAATGCTGCTATTACATATCCCACTAAATATCCTCCTGTTGGACCTACTAGTACGCCTATTCCTGAAGAAAAATTACTATAAACAGGTAAACCTATAGCACCTAAAAATAGATATACTATTTGGCTGATCGCACCACCTTTTTTTCCAAGTAATGCTCCAGCAGTAATTACTGATAATGTAGCCAAATTTATTGGCACTGGTGTAAACGGCAAAGGTATTGATATTTGTGATAATATTGCTGTTAACGCCGCAAAAAAAGAATAGTACACTAGCGATTTAGTTTTAATTTTCATATGATGATTATCTCCTTTGATTGTAAACTAAATTATGATTACAGGTTTACGATACCATTTCTTTTTTACTATGTCAAGAAAATTTTTAATTTTTCAAAAAAAAACTTTTAAGGTTTGCTTTTTTGTTGTATAATTAAAATAAATAAGATATTATTTTTGTTGCATTAAAATTTTATTAAGTGAGGATTACTATGCAAGCATATATTGTAAGACAACCTATTTTAGATCATAATCATGAAGTGATAGGTTATGAAATATTGCACCAAGAAGTTACAGAGAGTGGTAGTGCTAAGGAAAGATTAGATTCTAATACTGCATCGGCAGTTGAAAGCTTTTTGACTCAATTTGACAATGATAGCTTTTTAAATGGAAAAAAGGCATTTATTACTTTTACGCCTAATTTGTTGACAAAAGGTGTGCCAAGAATTTTTTCAACTTCAAAGTTGATAATTCAAATAGATGATGACACTATAATTCAACCGACAGCTCAAAAATTAGTGTATGACTATAAAAAAGCAGGTTATAAGGTAGCTATAAATGGTTTTGAGTTTGCTTTAAGATATTTTTCTATATTAGATATTGTTGATATTGTAAAAGTTAACTTTGCATTTGACAATGAATCTATACCTAGCATTATTTCTATGGCTATTAATTTCAATAAGGAAGTTATAGCTTATAACATCAATGATGAAAAATCATATAATTATGCATTAAGCTTAGGCTGTAAAAACATGCAGGGCACTTATGTGGCTGAAAAACTTCCTTCAGCTTTTAGTAAGCTAAATCACATGAAGAGCAATTTTTTCCAGTTAATGATTGCTGCTACTAAAGATGACCCTGAGATAGATGAAATAGAAGAAATCATTTCACGAGATGTTACTCTTACATTTTCACTGTTGAAAATTGTTAATTCTGCATATTTTGCATTGAGAAATCAAGCAAAATCGGCTAAACAAGCACTTATTATCCTTGGTCTTGGACAGCTTAGACAGTGGATTTATTTGTTGAGTTTCAAACAGGAAGACGGAAGTATGCCTGAAGAATTAATTAGACTTTCGTTTTTAAGAGCTAAATTTTGTTCCGAAACGATACTATTGTTGAAGGATGCTCCAATATCAAAATCTGAAGCTTATCTTATGGGAATGTTTTCAACTTTAGGAAATTTGATGGGTGTGCCGTTAGAGGAAGCACTTGTTGAATTACCTATATCTGATGAGGTCAAAAATGCATTGATCGGCCAAAAAGGCGTTTGTGGAAGTTTCTACAATATGGTTTTGGCGTATGAAAAAGGAGACTGGAGAACTACTAAGCAACTTGGAGAAGAATTAGATGTAAATTTCAATGAATTTAGCAAAATGTATTTTGAATGTGTTGAGGACGTTGATAATGTTTGGAACAGTTTGATGAAAAGTACCGATGCTGTAGAATAGACGAGATAGAATTATATTTATTGGGCTGTCGCATATTTTTGCACGGCCTTTTTTGTACAAATGCAAGTCAGGAATGAAAATTTCTATTAGGAATGGTGAAAAATGAAAAAATTCAAAGTTATTTACAATCCCGTTTCGGGTAAAGATAGTGCTGGCAGTAAGGCGTTTCAAACTGCAAAGCATATATTAAGCAATCATGATGTTGAGATTACTTTTTTTGCTACGAAGAAAAAAGGTGACGCTACTGAAAATGCAATTAAATCGTGTAACGAAGACTATGATTTAATCATAGCTTGTGGCGGTGATGGAACAGTGCATGAAGTTGTAAACGGAATGATGCAATGTGAAAATAGAACTCCTTTAGCCATTTTGCCTGCAGGTACTGTTAACGATTTAGCGCAACAACTCAACATGCCTTCTTCACCTGAAAAGTTTGCAAAACTTTTTGACAACATGAATTTTGCGGATTTAGATGTAGGTAAAATCAACGATAATTATTTTGTCAATGTAGCTTGTGGAGGTGGGTTTACTCATATACCTCATTTAGTGTCTTCTGAATTGAAGACTGCTCTAGGAAGATATGCTTATTATTTCCAGGCGATATTTGAAATTCCAGAGCAATTGTCTAAATCATATAATTTTAAATATATAATCGATGGTGAATGTTTTGAGCTTGAAAGTTATTTGTTTTTGATAAGCAACACTCCTGGTGCAGGTGGTTTTAAACTAATTTCGCCAAACGCAAAAATTGATGATGGTTTACTTGATATAGTCATTTTCGAGAAAACTTCATATGCTGATTTACTACAAATTTTCACTAGTCTCTTTAGTGGACATCATGTGCGACATTCTAAAGTCAAATATTTTCAAGCAGAAAACATTAGTGTAGAACTTGAAAATGACACTTTCTCAATTGATGTAGACGGCGAGCATGGAGGCAATGGTAGCATCCAAGTCTCTTCGTGTAAAAGAGCTATTAAAGTCCTCGTCCCTTAATTGAATTTAAAATTGAATATAAGTTTTTTTGAAATGGAAAAGCATACAAAAATATTTTCCTCCCCTTTTAATTTTTGTACTAAACATGCTTTTCCTTTTTTATTGCAAAAAATAATTGTATTTTTAAAAATTATGTGATACAATTTTGCGTGTAAATTTTTTATTGAAAAACAAATTTATCAATTTTTAAATAAATCTTTTTTGATAGATTGGAGACTTAATTGGAAAAAATTTTAGTAAGAAAATGTGGAGCTCTTAAAGGTAGCATAAAAGTAAATGGATCAAAAAATTCTATTTTGCCTATATTAGCAGCTACACTTTTGACAGAAGAAAAATGTATCATACATCAGATACCAAAGCTTGAAGATGTAAAAGTTATGTGTGAACTGCTTACAAATCTTGGAGTTAAAATAAAAGAAATAGATAATAATACTATAGAAATACATGCAAAAGAATTAACATCTTATGAAACATCTTATGAACTTATTAGCAAAATGAGAGCTTCTTTTTTAGTTATGGGCGCATTGTTGTCTAGATTGAATAAAGCTCTAGTGTCTCTTCCAGGTGGATGTGCGATAGGTACAAGACCTATCGATTTGCATCTTAAAGGTTTTTCATGTTTAAATGTTAATATTGAATCGGATAAAGGTTTTATCTCGGCTACTACAGACGAATTGATTGGGAGTGTCGTTTATTTAGATTTTCCAAGTGTTGGAGCTACAGAAAATATTATGATGGCTGCATCTAGGTGTAAAGGTACAACTGTTATTGAAAACGCCGCTGAAGAACCTGAAATTATCGATTTAGCTAATTTTATTAACAGTATGGGCGGTTGCATTAAAGGTGCAGGAACTAAGACTATAACAATAGAGGGAGTTAGTAAACTTCATGGAACTGAATATACTGTAATTCCTGATAGGATTGAAGCAGGCACTTATATGGTTGCAGCTATGTTGACAGGCGGAGAACTTAAGATTGAAAATGTAATACCTTCACATATTCAACCTATGACTGCAAAACTAAGGGAAATGGGGGCCGAAGTAATAGAAGGCGCAAATTATGTTTCTGTGAAGTCAAATGGTGCTATCAATTCTACTGATATAAAAACATTGCCTTATCCAGGTTTTCCAACTGATATGCAAGCACAATTTATGATTTTGCTTTCTATAGCTGAAGGTACAGGTATAGTTAGCGAAACTATTTTTGAAAATAGATTTATGCATGTAAGCGAATTTTTGAGAATGGGTGCAAATATTAAAATTGATGGTAATACAGCAGTTGTAAAAGGTGGTAGAAAACTAACAGGTACTAAAGTTAGAGCTACCGATCTAAGAGCTGGTGCTTCTTTGATTTTGGCAGGACTTATTGCTGAAGGAGAAACTGAAATATCAGAAATCCATCATATAAGAAGAGGTTATGCAGATATTATTGATAAGCTTAACAGTGTTGGAGCAAATATTGTAACTGTATAAAAATCGCTTGATTTAATGCATGAAAGCAAGCTTTTTAGGTGTTTTCTTGAATTGACAAATTTAATAAATTGATGTATAATATACGTATTATTTCATATTAATTAATATGTATGCTGTAATTTATGCATGCTATTTACGAAAAAAATACTTAAAGGAGAAATATTATGACTACTGCACACAATAACGCGAAAAAAGGTGATATAGCTGAAACTATACTATTACCTGGTGATCCACTAAGAGCTAAATTTATAGCTGAAAATTTTTTAGAAGATGTTGTACAATTTAATGCTGTAAGAAACATGTTTGGTTATACAGGTACTTACAAGGGAAAGAGAGTTTCTGTAATGGGAACTGGTATGGGCTGTGCTTCTATCGGTATTTATTCTTATGAATTGATTAATTTTTATGGAGTAAAAAACCTTATAAGAGTTGGATCTTGCGGAGCTATGGACCCTAATTTAAAGCTTTATGATGTTGTTTTAGCAATTGGAGCGTGTACAGATACAAATTATGCGCATCAATATGATTTACCTGGATCATATTCTGCTACTGCTTCTTATAACTTACTTTCTAAGGCAAAATGTGTTGCCGATGAATTAGGCGTTAATAATGTTGTTGGCAATGTTTTAACTTCTGATATTTTTTATAATGCAATCCCTGATGCTTGGAAAAAATGGGCTAAGATGGGAGTTTTGGCTGCTGAAATGGAAACTTTCGCTCTATATTGTAATGCTGCTGCTGCAGGTGTGAATGCTTTAACTATACTTACAGTTTCTGACTCAATAGTTAACCACCAAGAAACTACACCTGAAGAGAGAGAAACTAGCTTTACAAATATGATGAAGATTGCACTAAGCCTTGCATAAGTATGAACATGAAACTAGATGAAATGTTAAACAAATATCTATATTTAAATATTGATTCAAAAATTTTATTGGATTAATCGAAAGAAGGAGTTTAAAATGAAAAAAATATTATCGATTTTAATGATTATGGTAATGGTGTTATCGCTTGTTGCTTGTGGCGGTACTAGTGATGAAGGTACTGGTTCTGGCGATTCAGCTGAACCATACAAGGCAGCTTTGTTGCTAAACGGAAACTTAGGAGATAAGTCTTTCTATGATTCTGCTAATGCAGGACTTGAAGCTCTTAAAGCGGAATTAGGTTCAGATGTTTTTGATTTTGTGGTTGAAGAAATGGGACCAACAGATGCTGATGCTGTAAATTGGGCGCCTACTATGGACTTTTTTAGTTCAGGTGGAGAATATGATGTAATAATCTGTGGTACATGGCAAATGGCTGACATTTTGGCAGAAGCTGCTGCTAAATATCCTGACCAAAAGTATATTTTCTTTGATGAAATATTTAATTTTGAAGCTAAGGGAAATCCACAAAATATTTACAATGTACTTTATAAGCAAAATGAAGTTTCTTTCTTAGTGGGAGCTGCTGCTGCTATGATGACTACTGATGATTCGTTAGATATGATAGATCCATCAAATAAAATGATAGGTTTCTTAGGAGGAATGGAAGGTGCTGTTATTCAAGATTTCTTAGTTGGATATATCCAAGGTGCTTTGCATGTAGATCCTGAGGTTAAAGTGGCTGTTGGTTATGTAGGTGATTTCCACAACTCAGCTACTGGAAAAGATATAGCTTTAACCCAATACAACGCAGGTGTTGACGTTGGATATAATGTTGCAGGTGCTGCAGGATTAGGACAAATAGATGCTGCTGCAGAAGTTGAAAAATACGCTTTTGGCGTTGATTCTGATCAAGCTACTTTACTACCTGACATGGCAGAGCACATACCTACATCTGCTATTAAAAATGTAGGTAACTCTTTGGTAAGAGCTATTAAACTTGATCTTGAAGGTGGACTCACTTATGGAGTATCTGAATCTTTAGGTTTCGCAGATGGTGGAGTTGAAATAGTTAAAGATGCTCATTATGAATCTATGCTTCCTGAGCATATCAGAACTTCTTTAGATGAATTAGAGCAACAAATCATCGATGGCGAAATAGTAGTAGAAAGTTCTGCTGGAAAAAGCGCTGATGAAATAAATGATTTTGTAAATAAAGCAAGACCATAATTATTAGTGTTGCTAGTATAGGGTGCGGTTTTTCCGCACCTTATTTTTAAGGGAGGTGACTTTTTTGAGTAAAGTATTAGAGATGAAAAACATCATGAAAATTTATGGCAATGGAGTAATTGCAAATGAAGATGTTACTTTTGAGCTTGAAAAGGGTGAAATTCATTCTCTGTTAGGTGAAAATGGTGCGGGTAAAAGTACTTTGATGAAGATTCTTTTCGGAATTGAAAGCCCTACTAAAGGTAAAGTTTTATTAAATGGCAATGAAACTGTAATAAAATCTTCACAAGATGCTATATCAAAGGGTATAGGTATGGTACACCAACACTTCATGCTAGTACCATCTTTGACTGTTGCTGAGAATATTGTTTTAGGTACTGAACCTAAGAAACGTGGTATATTTATGGATATGAAAAAAGCTGTATCGCTTTCTGATGAAATAGCCAAAAAGTATAATTTTGATATAGACATCAACGCAAAAGTCGAAGAATTGCCTGTTGGAATTAAACAAAAAGTAGAAATATTAAAAGCGTTGTTCAGAGGTGCTGAAATATTGATTCTTGATGAACCTACTGCAGTTTTGACACCTCAAGAAACAGAAGAATTGTTTGTTCAGCTAAAAAAACTTCGTGACTTAGGACATACTATTATTTTTATCTCTCATAAATTAGATGAAATCAAAGCAATCTGTGATAGATGTACTATAATGAGAAATGGTAAAAGTATGGGTACTTATTCGGTTAAGGATATTACTACTGACGAAATGTCTAGGCTTATGGTAGGTAGAGATGTTGTATTAACGTTTGATAAAAATCCGCCTAAACTTAATGAAATTGCAATGAAAGTGAGAGATCTTGTAATCAAAGGAACTACTGGTAAATTACGAATCGATCATATGTCATTTGACATCAAAGGTGGTGAAATTCTTGGAATTGCAGGTGTAGAAGGAAATGGGCAAGGTCATTTGGTGGAAGCTCTAACAGGATTAAGTAGTGCTTATGACGGTAAGATAGAAATTTTAGGAAAAGATATTTGTAATGAAAGCATCAAAAATATTAGAAATCTAGGCATGGCACATATTCCAGAAGATAGAATGACTTTTGGATGTGCTAAGAATTTGAGTATTACAGATAATATGATGTCTAACCAATATGATAGCGATGAATTTTCTGGAAAACACATGCTATACACAAAGAAAATTATTGAAAAAACTAAAGAACTTTCTAAAGAGTATCTAGTTAAATCTAACTCTCATAAACAGCATGTAGGCATGTTGTCTGGTGGAAATATACAAAAAGTTGTAGTAGCAAGAGAATTTTCGGCAAATCCTAAAATTATAATAGCTAACCAACCGACTAGAGGTATAGATGTTGGTGCCGCAGAATTTATCAGAAAAAGAATTATCCAGTTTAGAGATGAAGGTTGTGCTATTTTGTTGATATCTGCAGATTTGAACGAGTTATTTGAACTGAGTGACAGAATAGCTGTAATCTACAAGGGTAAGTTTTCGGGAGTTTTTACTGATGTTAAGGAACTGACTGAATTTGAGCTTGGCAAGTACATGTTAGGACTTGAAAATGATGAAAATTTGGAGGGGATTATTTATGAATAGTACTACTAAGATTAATATTTTAAGAACTATTGTAGCTGTATTTATTGCCCTTCTAATATCTTTTGTAATAATATTTTTTACTAGCAAAGAACCTGTAGAAGCAATTATAGCACTTATCATAGGCCCCTTGCAAAGAGCAAGTTTTATGGGTAATGTCATCGAATCAATGATTCCATTAATTTTTACCGGTGTCGGTGTCTGCATAATGTTTACTGCTAATCAGATTAATTTAGCTGGCGAAGGTGCATTTCATATAGGCGGATTAGTGTCTGCTACTATAGCTCTTAATATGGCATTGCCAGCAGGTATACATCCTATAGTTTGTATATTTTTTGCAGGTTTTGCAGGTTCAATAGTTACTTTTATTCCTGCGTTATTAAAAATTAAAACTTCTGCAAATGAACTTGTTTCTTCTTTAATGATTAATTATATTGTGCTTTTTAGTACTACGCTTGTATTGATGCAATTTTTAAGAGATCCTCAGACAGGTTCTGGATCTTATCCACTACCTATAACTTCTGAACTGACTCCTCTAATTGAAGGAACGAGAATTCATTTTGGTATAATTATTGCTCTTGCAGTCTCTTTTTTAGCATATTTGTTTATTTACAAGACTAGAATAGGTTATGAGTTGAGATTGACAGGTGAAAACGAAAGTTTTGCAAAATATTCGGGCATAAATATAGTTAGAGTCGTTTTAATTTCCCAATTATTGGGTGGATTTGTAGCTGGAATGGGTGGTGGAATTGAAATTATCAGCCCTATTTATACAAGATTTACTTGGACTGCTTTGCTTGGATATGGCTGGGATGCAATCATAGTTTGTACTTTAGCTAAGAAAAATCCATTGTACGTACCATTGTCAGCATTTTTCCTCGCTTATTTGAGAACTGGAAGCACTGTAATGTCAATGACTACAGATGTTGATGCACAAATCATAACTGTAGTTCAAGGAGTAATTATCTTGCTGATAGTTGCAGAACAGTTTTTGAGTAAATTTAAATATAGGATGATTGAAAAAGAAGCGAAGGCTACTTTAAACGATGGAGGTGCTAAATAGTATGTGGGAATCAATTTTATCTCCAGAATTTGTAAATTCTATACTTAGAATGTCAACGCCTATTTTATTTGCAACTTTAGCCTCTACAATAGCCTCTAGATCTGGTGTTATAAACATGGCGTTAGAAGGCATCATGCTCTTCTCAGCATTGTTTGGCGTAATTTTTAGTTCACTGTTTGCTAGTGCTTGGATCGGGTTTGTTTTAACAGTAATCGTAGGTGGATTTATCGGATTAATTTTAGCAATTTTTGTTTTGAAACTTAAAACTGATGAAATCATAGCAGCTATTGCTATCAACATGGTTGCTTCAGGTGGAACAATATTGATATTGCTAGCTTTTTCTGGCGACAGAGGTGTTTCAACATCGATTAAGAGTCTACAATTGCCAAGGATCGATTTGCCGATAATAGAAAATATACCTTTTATTGGAGAAGTGTTTTCTGGTCATAATGTACTGACTTATTTTTCTCTCATTGCAGTAGTTCTAGTACATATATTCTTGTATAAAACGCCCCTAGGCTTAAGAATACGTGCAGTTGGTGAAAATAAAGATGCAGCTGAATCTGTAGGAATCAATTCTCAAAACATAAAAATTACTTCTCTTATTATAAGTGGCTGTTTGGCTGCAATGGGTGGTTTTTTTCTTTCAGGTGGATACTTAACTAGATTTACTACAAACATGACTGCTGGTAGAGGATACATAGCGTTAGCGGCAAGTGCTATGGGTGGAAATACACCTATTGGTGGCTTTTTAGTTTCTCTGCTTTTCGGTACTGCTCAAGCATTTTCTAATTCTATGCAGTTGAGTGATCTTCCGTCTGAACTTGCACAAATGTTACCATATTTAGTTACTCTTATCGGACTTGGAGTCTACAGCTACAGAATGATGAAAAAAAATGAAAAACTTAGTGGTAAATAAAAAATATATATTTGTTTAAAAAATTAATGGGCGAACGTGGATGTTCGCCCATTAAAATTCTAAAAAGTTATGTATATGTATTAAGAATAAACAGTCTTTCCATTAATGACTGTGTATTTTACGTTTAAATCTCTATCTAAGATAACATAGTCAGCGAAATTGCCTGTTTTTATTTCTCCTATTTTTTCTAAACGCAAAAATTTAGATTGATTGATAGAAGATATATATGACAATATTGATAAATCAGAATTGGTAGATCTTATGAAGTTTTTAAGCCCTGTATTATACTGCAAGATGCTACCTGCAATCGTACCATCTTGCAAAGTACACAAGCCGTTTTTCAAATCAAATATCTGTCCGTCTATTTCGTGTCGTCCATCTGGTAATCCTCCTACACTTATACAATCAGTTATGAGCATTATTTTTTTTTCACTTTTTGTTCTCAATACTAAATTGTACAAATCAGAGTGGACGTGTATATTGTCACAAATAAGTTCTACATATGTATCATCATCTAAAAGTGCTGCACCTACGCTCCCTAGCTCTCTATGTGTCATAGCACTCATAGCATTGAAAAGATGTGTAAAACTACTAAAACCGCTCTTAATAGCTTCTTTTGCTGTTTGATAGTCCGCATTTGTATGTGCAACAGAAAAGTTGATTAGATGTTTGTATTTAGCTGCTAGTTCTAGTGCACCTTTTTTTTCTGGCGCTAGTGATATAATTTTGATTACATCAGCATTATTATCAATCAAATCTTCATCTATCTCTATTATACAATCTTCATCATGTGCGCCCCTTTTTTCTTTGCTTAAAAATGGGCCTTCGAGATGTACGCCTAACAACTTTGCACCGTTTTCATTTCGTGTATTCATATATTTTCTGATATTCATCAGTGAATTTTCAATGTCTTCAATACTCTTTGACATAGTAGTTGGTAGAAATGACGTAACTCCGTTTTTAGCAAGGTTTAATGAAATTTTTTCAATACTTTCATAGTTTGCTTGCATAGTGTCATAACCTTCACCTCCGTGTATATGAACGTCTATAAAGCCCGGCAACACAATTTCATCTGTTAGGATTATTTCTTCTTCTATCTGTTTATTATCATATTGCTCTAAACTGATTATCTTTGAAGTAAATTTGTCATAAATCAAGCACGCATTTTTTTCAAATTTACCGTTATAAAAAATTTCTCCTCCTAAAATAGCTTTCATATACTATTCGCTCCTACTTTATTTAGTTTTTAAGTTTAATTTTGCATCGTAACATATGTCGTTATCTAGTGGGAAAATTGGCCTTGGAACTTTTTTATAATCTAGCGTTTTTAAATCTTCATTCGTGCTACCTTTACTTAGTGCCATTATGCTTCTTTTAGCTATTTTTTCATGGTGTGCTGTTAGATATCCGAGTTTGCACACGATTATATCAGCCTCTTTAGGATTTCTACCCAAATCTTCATACATTTTCGGAGTAATGTACCCGACATGTTCTTTTGCTAAAACTATATCTACACCACACGTTGAAAATAATGCTAGATCACTTTTAAATCCGTTCAAATTCCAATCTTTTATAAATGCTTTAACTACACCTGTAGCTGTTATAGGTTTAGTAGTCAGTTTGTCGAATTTTGCTCCGAAAGTTAAGGTTATCTCTTTTCCTACGTTTGATTCGCACTCCATAGTGGCTTCAGGATCGTATATTCCTCCAAAAATAATGTTGTTTTTTAATTTTTCTGTCCTGGTGTCTTCTATCAATAATCTCAAAAAATCGACGCAATCTGATGATGAACCAGCAGTTGGATTGTCGCCTGAATCAGATAAGTATATAGGAGTTTGTTCTCCGCTTTCTATTGCATTAAAGGCGACATCAATAGCTTCTTTTTCTTTGTATGTTTCTGTGTGAAAGCAAAATTCATCTTTTTTTGACCACATTAATTCAGCTAACCTGATAGCGTGTGAATTTGCAAGTTCTTGTTCGTCTGCAACTACAAGCACTGCTACTGAACTATCTTCGTTATCAGCCCATGGATATCCCATCAAGTAAGATGCTGCTTTTATACCTTCAATCTTTTCTGTGTTCCTTAGTTCGTTTATTAAATCAATCATTGGTTGTGTGTTAGTCGATGATTGTTCTCCTGCTATCAATATTGGAATTTTAACCCAAGCCATCTTCGAATTTATGCCTTCCGCTAGAGCTGAAATAATCATGTTTGCAGCATGTATTCCCGTCTCTGTACAATCTGTATGCGGAGCGCATTTGTATCCTACAAAACCATCACAATTATTAAACATATCAACAGTCATTGTTGCATGCATATCTAAAGACGAAAAAATTGGCAATTTTGGGAATATTTCTCTAAGTTCCTTTAATAATACACCTTCTGCCTCACCTAAACTTTTCACTCGCATAGATCCGTGTAACGATAGACATATAGCATCTAGTTTATTTGTATTATCTTCATTTTTTGCAATCTGTAATATTTCATCTTTAATATTCATAAAAAAATCAAAATCAACTTCGCCGTTCGGTACTGCTCTAGCAAAAACAGTAGGCACTATTTCATATCCAGCATCAATTAAAGTTTTAGATAATCCAGTCAAAGAATCATTTTCTCTGAAATTGTCATAAATTTCATTTTTTTTGAATACATAAAAATCGTGTTCTGAGGCTACAATCGGGTTAAATGAATTTGATTCATGATGAAGTGATGATACTAAAATTCTCTTTTTCAAAATTTTGTTTTCCTTTCGTATTAAAAATTATGATAACTAACACTAAAAGTATTTTTTATTATATAAGTGAATGAACTAAATCTGCACATGCTCTGAATTCAGCTGCGTCAGTTCTTAGTATTTCATATTCAGATAGCTCTTTTAAGCCCATAGATATGTCTTTTTTCCTGTATATCATCTCGCTTTGAATAGGTGTTTTTTTAGCTGATGTGTGGAAAGTTTTTATTCCTGATTGCTGATTTATCTTTAAAATATTCTCTTTGTTGACACCAGCACCTGCCATGATATCTATTCTACCTTTTGCAGTGTCATTTAATTTTTTTAATAAATTTATGCCTTCAATCGCAGTTTGTGCTTGCCCTGAAGTCAAGATAGTGTTTATACCTAATGAAATCGCAGTTTCTAGTGCAATACATGGATTTTCAGTCATGTCAAAAGCTCTATGTAGTGTTACTTCCATATTATTGTCTATATTTGACATAAATCTTACCAGTGTTTTTTCATCTAATTTTCCATCTTTTGTTAAAGCTCCTATTACTATTCCATTTGCACCTAATTCTCTAAACATACTTATTTCATCACACATTTGTTCAATTTCTTTTTCACCATAATGAAAATCGCCAAATCGTGGTCTAATTAATACATTTATTTTAATATCGAAAGCTTTTTTTACTTGTTTAAACAGGCTAATCGATGGTGTAGTACCGCCAATTATTAAGTTTGAACAAAGTTCTAATCTATCTGCTTTATTGTCATAAGCAATTTGGCAGGATTCAAAAGAGTCAACGCACGCTTCAATTATTGGTTTATTCATTGTATTAAACTCCTAATAAATTTCTTCTATTCACAATTTTTTCTTGATTGTTTCTATATAGTAATCTTATGGCTTAGCCCTAAAAATATACTGCGTTATGACTTTGCGAATAAAACTGCTATAGCTTCAACATGTTCTGTAAAAGGAAACATGTCTACAGGTTGTATTGTCTCTATTACATAATATTTTTTCAAAAATTCAAGATCCCTAGCCAATGTCTCAGGGTTGCAACTTATATATACTACTCTTTCTGGATTAAGTGTAACAAGTGATTTCAAAAATGCTTCATCGCTACCTGCTCTAGGCGGATCTAAAAATACTACGTCTATTTTCTTTTTTTCATGTGCTAGATTTACCATGAACTTACCTGCGTCTTCGTTGATAAATTTTATATTTTTAACTTTGTTTTCCCTAGCATTTACTATTGCATCTTTGAAGGCGTCTTTATTAAGCTCTACGCCTAAAACTTCTTTTGCTCCATTTGATGCTATTATCCCAATTGTACCTATTCCACAGTATGCATCTATTATTGTCTCTTTGCCTGTTAATTTTGCACATTCTATAGCTTCTTTATATAAAATTTCTGTTTGTATTGAATTTATTTGATAAAAAGATTTTGGTGAAATTCGAAATTTTTTGCCACATAGAAAATCTTCTATATATCCTTTTCCATATAACACGATTTCTCTTTCACCTAAAATCATACTAGTTTTTTTATTGTTTATATTCATGACAACCGATGTGATTTCAGGGTGTTTTTTTAAGAGCGCTTTAATAAAATTATTTTTCGAAGGAAATATTATATCAGCAACTACTAGTGTTACCAATACTTGTTTTGTAACATGACCTGTTCTTATTAAAACATGTCTAAAAAAACCTGACCTGCTATCTTCGTCAAAAGTTTTATACTTAAATGATGCTAATAAATCTTTGATAGTTTGCAATATAGTATCAGCTATTTCATCATGGATTTGACATGATTCTATTGGCACTAATTTATGAGAATTTTCTTGGTATGTGCCTACTACTGTTTTTTTATTTACGTATCCATAAGTACCTGTAACTTTGTTTCTATAGTTGTATGGAGTTGGTGCTGGTATGATATTTTCTACTTTATGAATGCTAGATAATAATCTTTCCACTGATGTCTGCTTGATTTTCAATTGTTCTTCATACGTTTTCCCCTGCAATGAGCATCCTCCGCAGGTTTTGTTATATTTACAAACCGGTAAAAGTTTGTTGTTATTTTGCAATTTATCTGTTGACATATAACAAGTTCTCCTTTTGATAATAGCGTCATTCAAAAAAAAATCGCCTAATGACGATTTTTTTGATTACGTAATATTATTATTCTTGAACAGGTGCTTCAACTGGACATGCGCCTACACATGCTCCACAATCTATACATGCATCTGCATCAACAACGTATTTGTCATCTCCTGCACTAATTGCTCCTACTGGACATTCAGGTTCACATGCACCACAGTTTACACACGCGTCTGTAATTATATATGCCATTCTTTCACCTCCCAAAGTATATTTCTTATATTTTACCACTTTTGTGGTAATTTTAAAAGTATTTTTTTTAATTGTTAAGAAATTTTAATCTTCAAGTTGCTTTAATAGTGCAGTATCAATCTCTTCATGATGTGTATGTTTCACAGTATTTGTCTCTAATAGCTTGACTTCAGATGAATCTAATTTTACTATTTCTTCTACGCCATCATCTTTTTTTAACTTAATCTTAACTGTTTTTAACAATGGGTTTATCTCAGTTACATATCCTATGCGTTTTGTTGATAATTCTCTAACTTTGTCTCCTACGTCAGGCATAGATTTTAAGTTTTCTTCATATACTTTATGTTCATAATTTAAACAACACATAAGCCTTGAGCATATACCTGATATTTTTCCCGGATTTAGTGATAGTTTCTGCTCTTTTGCCATCTTTATAGAAACAGGATGGAAGTCTCCTAGATAAGCGGAGCAACACATAGGTCTGCCACAAGGTCCTAGTCCACCAATCATTTTTGCTTCGTCTCTGACACCAATTTGTCTTAGTTCAATTCTCGTTCTAAAAACAGCTGCTAAATCTTTTACTAGTTCTCTAAAATCTACTCTTCCTTCGGCAGTAAAATAGAAAACTACTTTATTGTTGTCAAATGTATATTCTATATCTACTAATTTCATATCGAGGTTGTGTTCAACAATTTTTTTCATACAAACCTCAAACGATTCTTGTTCTCTTTTTTTGTTTTCGTTGTTTTTTTCTATATCTTCACTCGTTGCAACCCTTAAAACTTTTTTCAGCGGAGAAATTACCTCTGCTTGTTCTATCATTTTAGGACCTACGACTACTTCACCAAATTCTATGCCTCTTGCAGTTTCTACTACAACAAAATCTCCTGTTTTTACCCATTTTTTTTCTGGGCTAAAAAAGTATATTTTCCCTGCAGGTTTAAACCTAATCCCAACTACTTTAACCATTTGTAACTTCCTCCTGAAGCTTCATCAACATATTGTCTATCACAAGTCTGTAATTAACACTGTTATTGATGTCTCTCTTTACTTTTGTTAGATATAAAATCACTTGATTTATATCTTGATTTCGAAGTTTTTCTACATGTCTGTTTAATAAATCTATACAATCTAAGTTTACTATAAGATCGTTAAGTTCATATTTTACAAAATAAACATCTCTCAACCATATAATTATGATTCCGATGATATCATTGATCTCATCTTTAGATTCTTTGAAATAATTTTCTAACTCAAAAATAATATCTTTGTCTGAAGATATTATTTTTGAGTAAAGTTTAATAATTTCTAGCCTTTTTTCAAGTGTATTATCTTCATTCTTAATTATAGCCTCAGCTTTTGATAAAATACCATCACAGCAATACGCTATTAGTTTAGCTCTATCATGAGTTAAACCATATTTCGATATAATATGCTCTTTTACAAAATCAACTGTTGCATTTTTAAATTTCACTTTTTGGCATCTTGATACTATAGTTGAAATTAGCAATTCAGAATTAGTCGTCAACATAATCACAACAGTTTCACCCATAGGTTCTTCTAATGTCTTTAGAAATGTATTAGCAGCCTCAGGTGTCATAAGATGACTGTCTTTGATTATATAAATTTTTCGTTTGCCTTCATATGCTTTTTTACTGACAGATTCAATCAAAGTGTCTACATTTTCACGTTTGATAACATTTTTAACCGCTTCTAAAAAATGTATGTCAGGATGGTTATTTGAATTTGACTTAATGCAAGAGTTGCATTTTTCGCAAGGTTCGCCATTAAAGTCTAGGCATTGTAAAGATTTTGCAAACAAACGTGCCATATCCATTTTGCCAATGCCCTTGCTACCTTCAAATAAATATCCATGTGACACAGTATTTGTTAATATAGATCTCACAAGGTAATTTTTTACCTCATCTTGACCTTCAAATTGACTAAAAAGCATATTTTTCACCGCTAAATCTTTTCAAATCTATCTACATCAGTTACAAATACTACAGCTCCACCTACTGTAACTTCAATAGTGTGTGGTAAGTATCCGCCTACTGTTACGCAAGTACTAGGAGGCATTGCTGCTGTAATTTTCTTTTTTGTCTTGCAAATATCTTTTATTATTGACAATACATCATCTACTTTTTCATTATCAGTACCTATTAATAACGTAGTGTTCCCAGAACTCAAAAAACCTCCTGTAGAAGCTAGCTTTGTTGATGAATATCCTTTTTCTCTCAATGTCGCAACTAATTTATTTACATCTTCATTTTGCACTATAGCAATAATCAGTTTCATATTAACCTCCTCCTAATTCAAATTATCTATTATATTTTTAATGTTATCAAATATCTCTGTCGGAGATTTGTCTGCATCTATAACTTTAATTTCTTTATATTCTTTGATTATCTGTTTATACCCTTCAAAAACAGTTTTATGAAATGTTATGTTTTCGTTTTCTAACCTATCTCCAATTTCTTTTGAAAGTTTACGGTTAAGAGCTTTTTCAGGGTCAATGTCAAAGAATAGCACTAAATCAGGTTTTACATCGTTCATTGCAAACATGTTGATTTCTTCAATTTTATCTACGCCTAACCCTCTGCCTATGCCTTGATACACTAAACTTGAATACACATATCTTTCACTAATCACTACATTTCCTAATTCTAAATTAGGTTTAATGAGTTCCTCTACGTGTTGAGCCCTCGAAGCGGCATACAACAAAGCTTCCGTTGTATATGCCATTTCTATGTTATCATTGTCGAGTATAAGATTTCTTATCTTTTCACTTATTAAAGTGCCACCTGGTTCTCTAGTGAATATAATGTCTCTACCTTTGTCTTTGTAGTATTCACCTATCATTTTAGCCATCGTGCTCTTTCCTGCACCATCAGGACCTTCCAAAACTATAAACAAACCTCTCATATATGCCATCCCTATGCGGAAACCCGCAGTATTAAAAATATTTTTTGATATCTTTCGAGTAATTTAAAATTTACACATTCTTTACAACTCTAAGTTTGTTATCTTCCAATCCGTTTACATTAATTCCATTTTCAATTATAGATTTTGCATAATCTATAGTTTCTTTTTTTATAATCTCACCCGGACAGATTAAAGGTATTCCCGGTGGATAAGGTATAATAAAATCTGAAGAAATACGTCCAATAGATTCTTCTGCCAAAACTAACTCATTGTCAGAGTAAAATGCATTTTTCATAGATATTTCCTGTGTTAACTGTGGAAATTCTTCTATTACGACTTTAGAATGGCTTAAACCTTTGCTTTTAGCTTCAAGATAGATTTCTTTTACACTATCAAACAATTTTTCAATATCTTCAGGATCGTCTGCTGCTGTTATGTATCCAACTGAGTACATCATATCAGACATTTCCATTTGAATTTTGTATTTTTCTCTTAGTATAGTTTCCAGTTCTTTGCCTGTAATCCCTACTTCATTCATACTCACCACTGCTCTTGTTTCATCAAATGCGAAGCATCCATGCTCTTTCAAGAAATCATCTGTAAGTACGTTAACTCCAAGTTCTCTAAGCTCTGAAGTTTTTTTCCTAAACATTTCGATGTTTTTTGTAAGCCTTTCTTCGCCAAACTTATCCATGTATTCTACTGCATTTTGAACTGAAGCCATTAAAATATATGATGGACTAGTAGTTTGTAGCATTCTCATCATTCTTTCTAATTTTTCAAGATTGACTCTATCGCTACAAACGTGTAATACTGAACTTTGAGTAAGTGCAGGTAGAGTTTTATGTGTACTTTGAACTACAATATCCGCACCCGATCTTTCTGCTGCTAGTGGCAGTTTACTGCAAAAATTTAAATGACTTCCATGAGCTTCGTCAATCATTAATATTTTACCGTATTTATGCACAATATCAGCAGCTTTTTTGATATCAAAACATACCCCATAAAAAGTTGGGTAAGTCAAAACTACCATTTTAATTTTAGGATAATTTATTAACATTTGTTCTAATTTTTCTAAACTCACACTAAAATTCAACCCATATTCTTTGTTGAATTCAGGATATAGGTATTCTACTTTTAACCCACCTAAAATTACAGAATTATAAACCGATTTATGGCAGTCTCTTTGCACTAAGATAAAGTCACCAGGACTTGTGCACGCCATTATAGAAGAAATAACACAGCATGATGTTCCATTCACTACTATATAAGATTTTTGGGAGCCATAAGATTCTCCTATGTCTTCTAAAGTGTTTTTAATCATTCCAGTTGGGAAGTGCAAGTTGTCAGTTCCAATAGTTTCAGTTATATCATATCTATATAGATTGTTACCTATTTCATCTAATATGTTAGGCTTATTTTTGTGTCCTGGCATATGAAAGCTTATATCAACTTCATCTCTGAATTTTTTTATACCCTCAATTAAATTAATTCTCTTCTCGTTCATATTTTTTCCTATCAATTTTCCTCTCTAAAATTCTTAATAACCTTTCACTCGGTCTAAAAACAAACCTATAAGTTTTGCCATTAGATTTATACTCACAATAATAACAGCCGACGGTTCTAAAGTCATAAACAAAATAATATGTCTTTTGAATATCTTTATTGACTGTAATATTTTCGTACTTATCTATAAAAATAATATCTCTAAAGTTTACCTCTAGAATTTCTATTTTAGACTTACCTGAACTATTTTGAAAGTTGATGAAATCGTCGCCTAGATTATAGACATATTCAAACATCATAATTTTAAATCCAATGTACATTATTAATACATACAATAACAGTATCATTATACTTACTGAATTTTGATATGCAGGTAAATTGTTTGTAAATGTAATAAAAGCATTCAATATTATTACTGACAAAAACGCCAGCAATACAAGCCCATTGACAGATCTTTTGGATCTTTTCAAAACTTCACTTAGTATAAAATCCATTTTTTCCTTTGCTCCGCGACTTAATGTTTGTTAAGTGCTTTTCTTTATTTCTTTTTTTTGCGTTATTATTGGTAGTGTAAAGTGTTTCTATAAATAGCATTACCATTAGAATCGCAAACATTATTATCGTTATGACAACTATAGCAATTTCTATTATCATCTTTTCACCTTAAACTAAATTTTTGTTAAAGCTAATATATTATATAACAGTAAGTTGATGTTGTCTATTAAAAATTATAGATTATCTTGACTATTTTCCAGTAAGTATGCTTAAATTCATAACTGCATTTTCTAATTCTATGATTTGATTGTTGATTTTATTGTATTCTTCAACGTTTACTTCGTCGTTCAACCTACTTTCTAACAAACTATGCATGTCTTCAAACAATTTCTTTAAAGAACCAACATCATCAGATAACTGAGTCATTTTTTTCTCATCTGCCGGTTCTGTAGCTTTAGTTGCTTTTTCTAGCACTTCTGAGTCATCAACATTTTTAAAAGTTGATTTCTTAGGTACGTACCCTACCTTACCTATCTCATATATCCTCTCTTTTTGAGGAATTATGCATTCTGCTGAAGTCAAATCGCTTACTTCTTCTAAGAACGCTTCTTTCGATCCTCTTTCACCATGTACTATAAATATTTTTTCAGGTTGCTTCGTAAAACCTTTTAGCCACTTTAACAATCCATCTTTATCTGCATGTCCAGAAAATCCATCTATCGAGTGTATTTCAGCCTGTACAGCTATTTCTTCTGCAAAGATTTTCACCATTTTTTCGCCATCTTTAATTCTTCTACCTAAAGTATGTTCAGCTTGGTATCCGACAAAAACTATGCTTGATTCTTCTCTCCATAAGTTGTGCTTCAGATGATGTTTAATTCTACCAGCTTCGCACATTCCACTTGCAGAGATTATAATCTTTGGAGACATATCTTCGTTTATATTTTTAGATTCTTGCTGTGATTGAACAAATTTTAAGTTTTGAAAATTTAATGGATTGTTTCCTTCCATCATAAATTGTCTTGTTTCCGCATCAAAAACTTGAGAATTACCTTTGAAAATCTCTGTAGCTTTAGTAGCTAAAGGGCTATCTATATACACAGGAATTTTCCTTAATTCTTCAGATAATTCGTCATTTGCATCATAAAACTTATTTAACTCATATATGATTTCTTGAGTTCTGCCAACGGCAAACGAAGGAATAACTATATTTCCACCACGTCTACTTGTTTTTAGAATTATATCTATCAATTTATTCATCTTTGTTTTCATATCAGAGTGCAATCTATCACCGTATGTAGCCTCAATTATTACATAATCAGCTTTTTCTATGTATGTAGGGTCGTTTAAAATAGGTTTGTCTTCAACACCTAGATCGCCTGAAAATACAATTTTTTTGAATTCTTCGTCTTCTTTAATCCAAATTTCTATTATTGATGAGCCTAATACGTGCCCTGCATCAGAAAATCTGACTTTTAAATCATCTGAGAGTTCAATCATTTGGTCATAAAGATATGGCGTGAAATGTTTTAAACTGTTCATTGCATCTTCTTGTGTATATAGTGGATCTATTCTTCTTTTTCCAGCTCTTTTAGCTTTTCTATTTTCCCACTCAGCTTCACTTTCATGTATGAACGCACTGTCTAAAAGCATAATATTACACAAATCATTAGTAGGTTTTGTACAAATTATCTCACCTGTAAACCCTCTTTTGTATAACAGAGGGATTCTACCACAATGATCAATATGGCTATGGCTTAATAAAACATAATCAATATCTTTTGGATTGAATCCAAATCCTGAAAAATTCTTTTGCTCTTCTGCCTTGCTACCTTGAAATTGACCACAATCCAACAAAATTTTCTTATCATTAAATTCTATAAGATGACACGAACCTGTAACATCTTCTACCGCTCCTAAAAAACTAATAAACATAAGATCCCTCCTAATTAGATAATATATATTAATATTTTACCATAAAAACCTATAAAAGTAAATAAATTAAATTATTGCGCAAAAGACAGGAACGATATAGTTCGCTCCTGTCTTTTATGTTTTATTTAACAGATTTATATTTTTAGATTCCTAACTCTTCTTTGCATTCTCTAAATGCATTTATTGCTAAATCTAAATCTTCTCTAGTGTGAGCTGCAGAGATTTGAGTTCTGATTCTCGCTTTACCTTTAGGCACAACTGGAAAATAAAACCCTACTACATACACGCCTTTCTCTAACATCTTTTCTGCCATTTTTTGTGATAATACTGCATCGCCAAGCATTATTGGCACTATCGGATGTACAGAATCTATAGTTTCAAGACCTATTTCTTTGATTTTCTCTCTAAAGTATCTTGTGTTTTCTTCTACTCTGTCTCTTAATTCAGTACTGCTCATTAGCATTTCCAAGACTTTTAATGAGGTAGCTGCAATAGCAGGTGCTAAAGTGTTAGAAAACAGATATGGTCTTGATCTTTGTCTTAGCAAATCTATTATCTCTTTCTTTCCGCTTGTGTAACCACCACTAGCGCCACCTAAAGCTTTTCCTAGCGTACCTGTGATTATATCTACTCTATCTATTACATCATTGTATTCATGAGTTCCTCTACCTGTTTTCCCAACAAATCCTACTGCGTGTGAATCATCTACCATTACTATTGCATTGTATTTGTCAGCAAGGTCACAAACTCCTTTTAGATTGCAAATAATTCCATCCATAGAGAATACTCCATCTGTAGCAATCAATTTAAGTTTAGCACCGTCTTTATCAGCTTGGATAAGCTGTGCTTCTAAATCTTCCATGTTGTTGTTTTTATATCTATATCTTTTTGCTTTTGAAAGTCTTACGCCATCAATAATGCTCGCGTGATTTAATTCATCGCTTATAATAGCATCATTTTCAGTAGTAATAGTTTCAAACAGTCCGCCATTTGCATCAAAACAAGATGAATAAAGAATAGTATCTTCCATTCCTAAGAATTCACTTATTTTCGCTTCTAATTGTTTGTGTATGTCTTGTGTTCCACAAATAAATCTTACAGAAGACAATCCATATCCCCAAGAATCATAACTAGCTTTTGCAGCAGCTATTAGTTCTTTATTGTCAGAAAGTCCTAAATAGTTGTTAGCACACATGTTTAATACGCCATCAACTGCTGTAGTACTAATTTTATTGCTCTGTGGAGTAGTAATAATTCTCTCGTTTTTCCAAAGTCCCGATTCTTTAATTTCAGTTAATATGTTTTCAAAATGTCCTTTAAAGTTGTTGTACATTTTTTCCTCCAAATTTTAATTCAGTTTATTGTCAAATATTATTTTTCCCAGTTTAGTATGATTTTTCCTGATTGACCACTCTTCATGATTTCAAAACCTTCAATGAAATCTTTGTAATCAAATCTATGTGTAATGATTTGTGAGATATCAAGTCCTGATTGAATCATAGTATTCATTTTGTACCATGTTTCATACATTTCTCTTCCATAAATACCTTTAAGGAACAATCCACCAAAAATAACTTTATCCCAGTTTATTGTAGTCTCTGTAGGTAAAATTCCTAAAAGAGCGATTTTGCCACCATTCACCATTGTTTCAATCATTTGATTTAAAGCAGTTCCATTTCCTGACATTTCAAGACCAACGTCAAATCCTTCAGTCATGCCTAAATTCTTCATGACGTCATTTAGATCTGTTTTCATAGGATTTACTGCTAACGTAGCTCCCATTTTTTTTGCCATATCAAGTCTATATTCATTGACATCAGTGATTACTACATGTCTTGCACCAACATGTTTTGCTATTGCTACAGCCATGATTCCTATTGGGCCAGCGCCTGTAATCAATACATCTTCTCCAACTAAATCAAACGACAGAGCTGTGTGAGCCGCATTTCCATATGGATCAAAAATACTATAAAGTTCTTTATCCACATCTGATGAGCATTTAAATAAATTAGTTGCAGGAATAGCTGCATATTCTGCAAATACACCATTTTTATTTACTCCAATACCTACTGTATTTTTGCAAAGGTGCTTGAGTCCTGCTCTACATTTTCTACAATATCCACAAACGATATGTCCTTCACCTGTTACTAGATCACCTATTTGATATCCTGTAACTAATTTACCCATTTCTACTATTTCTCCCACATATTCGTGGCCTATAGTCATTGGAGTTTTGATTGTTTTTTGAGACCATTGATCCCAATTATAGATATGTACATCTGTTCCGCAAATTGATGTGATGTGCATTTTTACAAGCACTTCGTCTTCTCTAATCTGTGGTATTTCAACTTGTTCAAGCCATAAACCAGGCTCAGCATATTTTTTTACTAACGCATCCATTTTAGCCATAAACAGCACCTCTTTTTATTTAATTTATAGAAAAATAATACTATTAATTCATCTAATTGTCAAGATATTAAAGTGTTTCACTCGTGTCACTTTTCGCAGTCAGCTACTACTCTGTTAAAAGAAAAAAACAGTAAAATATGGAAGCCTTATGGAGATTGGATTAAGTTGTGCGTAGTTTTATGAGCGCTATAGTCATCTTATGGCTTAGCCCTAAAAATATACTGCCTTATGACTTTGCGAATAAAACTAAGCTGGACAACTTCCCAATTGGAGTACCAGCGACAAATTTTACTGTTTTTTCTTAATACGTAATTCGTAGCTATGAATAGTGACAAAATAAATAATTTTTGTATTTTATCACTATTTGATATTAAATCTTAATAATTGTTAGCCTTGATTCTAAAGTAAGATTTTGGATGAACACATACTGGACAGATTTCAGGTGAATCTTCTCCTTCATGTATATGTCCACAGTTTCCACAGTGCCACAAGACTTTTTCTTCTCTTTTAAACACTTTTCCTGTCTCAATATTTTTTAATAAATCTAAATATCTCTCTTCGTGCTCTTTTTCAATTTTAGCAACGCCTTCAAAAAGTGCGGCAACATCCTCAAAACCTTCTTCTTTTGCTTCTTTTGCAAACTTAGCATACATATCTGTCCATTCGTAATTTTCACCTTCAGCTGCATCTTTTAAATTTGTCATAGTATCTGCTACTCCGTCATGTAAGAGTTTAAACCACAGTTTAGCATGCTCTTTTTCATTTTCAGCAGTCTCCAAAAATAGTTCAGATATCTGCACGTATCCATCTTTTTTAGCTTGCGAAGCATAATATGTATACTTATTCCTAGCCATAGATTCTCCTGCAAAAGCAGTCATCAAGTTATCCCCTGTTTTAGTTCCTTTGAATTTACTCATTTTATTACTCCTTTTAGTTTATTATAGACGTGGTAATATACCCCGTATATTTCAGAAAAGCATATTGTAATTTAAAAATTAATTATATTAAATCACAAAGTTCCGCATTTACAGTTTTCGCTAAATCATCTAGAGCAAGTTTCATCTGCAGCCCAACCATGCCTGCACTTACAATAATATACTGATTTAAAGAAGCCGTTTCATCTATAAAAGTTTTGAAAGATTTTTTCATGCCTACAGGCGAGCATCCTCCGTGCACATAGCCTGTATTTTTTGTTAAATCTTTTAATGGCAACATTTGAATATTTTTTTGAGACGAAGCTTTGGCAGCTTTTTTAAGATCTAGTTCAAATTCGACTGGAATTACAAACACATACAATTCTTTGTCTGCTCCTAGAGTTACTAAAGTTTTAAACACTGTCTCTCTCGGTTTACCTATTTTATCGGCTACAGAAATACCATCTGTTTTTCCATCTTCTATACTATATTCAATTTGCTCGAATTCAATATTTGAGGATTCCAAAATCCTCATAGCATTAGTTTTTGTTAGTTTTTTCATATTTTATCCTTTAATTTCAAAATTAAATATTGCCTGTAACAAACATTATTGACCATACTATTACTGCAACATTTAGTAAAATTGCAAGTGATGTTATAGCAATGAATTTTACTTTTTTTGTTTTGTGTCTAAACAGTATCATGGCTATTAAACTTCCTATCGCTCCACCCGCGAATGACAGTAAGTGTAAAGAACTCTCTTTTATTCTCCATTTGTCTTTTTCTGCTCTTTTTTTATCAATAAAAAATGCTAAAAATGCTAATATATTAAGTATTGATAAGTATATAATAAAATATGTCATATCATCTTTTCCTCGCTATAAGTTTATTTATTGTTTTTCCTAGTCCTGCAAACTTTTCTTCGTATTCAGTCATTACATTGTCTTTATTTCCTTTGCTGGCGTGTAAGTTCTCTGTTATAAATAGCATTTCCCATCCACATTCACTAAATTGATATGCTGAAAATTCAAACAAATCATCATTATCTGTTTTCATGTGAACTTCACCATTTTGAACTAAAACTTTTTCATATATATCTAAAAAATTTTTGTGCGTTAATCTTCTTTTATAGTGCCCAGGTTTTGGCCAAGGATCAGAAAAATTTAGATAAATTCTTTCTATTGATGTTTCAGGAAACAAATCAGCTAAAATGTCTCCGTTTGAATATACGATTCTAAAATTATCAGGATCTTCTACTTGTATGGATTTTACACATCTATATGCAACTTTTATGCTTTTTTCAAATCCTAAAAAATTTATGTCTGGATTTAATTTAGCCATATTTCTTATGAATTGGCCTTTTCCACAACCTAATTCCACATGAATCGGATTATCATTGCCAAATTCATTTTTAATATCTCTTTCAAATTCTCTAGGTTCGACAATGCCTTTAGGATGTTCTCTTACAAAATCATATTGGCCTTCTACGTATCTTAATCTCATTTGTTTCTCCTAATTTATGGACCTGAAAATTTAAAGTTCGCACTTTGAATTTTCGGAGGCACCTTTATATTACACTAAGTATATTTTAACAAATTTTGCATATTTTTTCAATGATAAATTTATTTTTATTTAGTTAAATTTGTATTCAAGTGTTATTATACACAGTTAACATATGATGATACCGAAATTCTAATGTAGGGAACGGTCTTGACCGTTCCGTTATTTTACAGATATTAATGATTATCTTTTCGGTATGGTCAAGACCATACCCTACAAATAATTTTATTAATTAACAAAAATCGACTGCGAATAGTTACGAATAAATCAGAATACATTTTTTTGTATTGAATATTTTTTGATATTATTGTAAAATATGTTTATCAATTTTAAAAAAGGAGTATTGTTATGGATTTTTTAACTGAATTGTCTGGACCATTGCTTTACATTATAATTTTTTGCGCAAAAATTGTTGAAGTTTCACTAATGACCCTTAGAGTAGTTTATATTAATAAGGGCGAAAAATTAATAGGCTCTATAATTGGTTTTGTTGAGGTTTTTATATGGGTAATAGTTGTAAGTTCTGTCTTGAATAATATATCTGAAGATCCAATGAAAATATTTGTTTATTGTTTCTCATTTGCGCTCGGAAATTATGTAGGAGTAACAATAGAAAACAAACTCGCAGTTGGCGTGTCTTCTATGCAAGTAATAGTACCTGATGAAATAGGCGAAGAGATTGCGATGGATTTGCGTCAAAACAATTTTGGCGTTACTATAATTGAGGGCAAAGGCATCGAAGATGTAAAGAAAGATGTGCTTTCTGTCATTTTAAAACGAAAAAGAATACCTCAAGCAGTTGAAATTATCAATGCTAAACTACCAAATGCCCTTATAAGCATAAACGATGTGAAAAATATGCGCGGTGGATATATAAAAAAATAATTAATTATTGGCTTTTGACAAAATTTTAATGTAGGGTGTGGTCTTGACCACACCCTACTGTGTTTTGTATCTAATATTTTATGGAACAGCTTATAATTTGCTACAATTCACACCAACACTGAAGCCAACTACGCAAAATAAAATTTACTTTAGTTAATGCTTTCTTAAGATTATTATAGTATAATCAATTACAAAAACAATATTTTAGTTGAAAAAAAAATAATTTAATGATATAGTACTATCATCTAGGAGGCGAATTTAATGTTATGTTCAGTATGCAATAAAAATGTTGCGGTAATATTTGTAAATAAAGTAGTTGACGGAAAAATGGACTCTATTGGAATGTGTATACCTTGTGCAAAGGAACAAGGTATTGCTCCTATAGACCAAATAATGCAACAAAGTGGGCTTATGCCTGAAGATTTCGAAAATCTAAATAGTCAATTGACAGAAATTATGAACTCTTCTGAATTTGAAGGTTTTCCTGAAGAATTAGGCGATCTTGATTCAGATAGCGTGGCTAGTTTTGACAAAAAAGATTTAGGAAGTCTTATGAATTTTGTGAATAAAGCTTTTTCTGGAAACTTATCAGCCACAAAATCAAACAAATCTCAAGATTCTAGCAATGAGAATAAAACAGAAGAAGAATTTTCAGTTGGTGGAACAAGAGTTAAGGACAAACCTAAGAAAAAGAAGAAAAAATATTTAGATACTTATGGTATAAATCTTACTGAAAAAGCTCTGTTAGGCGAAATAGACAGAATTATTGGCAGAGATAGAGAGATTGACAGAGTTGTTCAGATTTTGAATAGAAGAGCCAAAAACAACCCTGTATTGATAGGAGAGCCAGGTGTTGGAAAAACTGCTATTGCAGAAGGATTAGCAGTCAGAATTGCAGATAAACAAGTCCCTGTAAAACTTCTTGACACTGAGATTTATTTGTTAGATCTTACATCTTTAGTTGCTGGAACTCAATTTAGAGGTCAATTTGAATCAAGAATGAAAGCTTTGCTTGACGAAGCTAAAAAAGCAGGAAATGTTATTTTAATCATTGATGAAATCCATAATATTTCAGGAGCTGGAGACTCCGAGAGCGGTGCTATGAACGCGGCTAATATTTTGAAACCTTCACTTGCGAAAGGTGAAATACAAATTATAGGCGCGACTACTCTTAACGAATATAGAAAACATATAGAAAAAGATAGTGCACTAGAAAGAAGATTTCAGCCCGTACTAGTTGACGAACCGTCAGTAGAAGATTCAATTGAAATTTTGCTTGGAATTAAAGATTATTATGAAGATTACCACAGAGTTAAGATTTCTAGAGAGGTAATTGAAACTGCTGTTAAGATGTCAGAAAGATATATCACTGATAGATTCTTGCCTGATAAAGCAATAGATGTATTAGATGAAGCTGGATCAAGAGCAAACCTTAAAAACGAAGGATTAGTAGAACTTGAAGCACTAAAGAGTGAACTTGCTAAAGTTAGAAGAGACAAAGAAGAAGCTGCAGAAGACGATGACTATGAAAAAGCTGCTGAGTGCAAAGTTGCTGAATTAAGGCTTGAAAATAGTATTAATGATCTAGCTGAAAAATGTGAAAATATAAGCCTAACTGAAGATGATATAGCTTATGTAATAGAAGCTTGGACTAAGATTCCTGTTCAAAAAATAACTGAAGTTGAAGCTGAAAAACTTATCCATTTAGAAAATGGTCTACACAAAAGAGTTATTGGCCAACATAATGCAGTTGAAAGTTTGTCAAGAGCAATCAGAAGAAGTCGATCTGGATTTAAGAAAAAGAAAAAACCTGCATCTTTTATATTTGTTGGTCCAACAGGAGTTGGAAAGACTGAACTTGCGCGTACTCTTGCACAAGAACTGTTTGAAAACGAAGAAGCTATGATACGCATCGATATGTCAGAATATATGGAGAAACATACTGTTTCTAAGCTTATAGGAGCACCTCCAGGATATGTTGGTTATGATCAAGCAGGGTTTTTGACTGAAAAAATCAGAAGAAAACCGTACTCAGTAATTTTGCTGGATGAAATAGAAAAAGCACATCCTGATGTGTTTAATATTCTTCTGCAAATACTTGAAGATGGTAGATTGACAGACAATCAAGGTAGGACTGTAAACTTCGAAAACACTGTGATTATAATGACTTCAAATGCAGGAAATAGCGGTGGATTAAGCAAGATTGGTTTCGGTGATATGAATGCAAAAGATCAGACTTTACTAGAGAGTAGAGTTCATTCTGCACTAAAAGACATTTTTAGACCTGAATTTCTGAATAGAATAGATGAAATTGTTGTATTTAGTGAATTGTCTAAAGAAGAATTATCTCAAATTGTAGAATTGATGCTGGCAGAAGTAATAAAAGAAGGCAAAGAAAAGAAAATTTCAATTTCTGTTTCTGATGAAATGAAAGAATTTATTCTTGAAAAAGGATATGACACTAAATATGGTGCAAGACCATTGAGACGAGTTATCCAAAAGTATGTTGAAGATGAAATTTCTGAAAGTTATTTGCGTGGATTGGCGAAAGAAGGAAGCGTCATCAACGTGTCTATTGATAATGAAAAAACCAAATTAACAATTTTTTAATTTTAGAGTAGCGAAAGGGGCGGTATATTGTGGTACCACCCCTTATGTTTTAATTAACCATTTATTCAGTATATTTTGTATTATTTGTTGCAGAAATCTTTTAGGTATCTTTCTTGATCTCCTTTAGAAAGCTTTACAAGTTCTTCAAATCTATCCATGCTTATATAGCCTGCTGAAAAAAGCAACTCTGTAAAATCTTTTTTGTTGTAATTATATTTTTCTTCCCATTCACAAATCTTTTTCATACCATAGTAATAACAAGTAAAATATCCAGGCATATTTTGATGTGCTTGAACTTGTTTTCTTGCAGTTTCTCTTGTGAAACCAAGTTCTTCTTCATATAGCTTCACGGCTTCTTCTATTGTTTTACCATAATAAAACAACATAAGATCTACATAAATCCTCACTGAGGCGTGATGTCTTCTATATGCTACAAAGAGAGGAAAAAATGGATCTTCGCCAAATATAAATTCAAATGCACGTTCTGTTCTTAAGCAAGTTCCTTCAAGTATAGGGACTAATTTTGCACCTATTTTTACAGTCTCAGGTGTTTTACTTATTGCAGTCTTAACGTATTGAACATGATGTCCTGGATATGCTTCATGAAGAGCATTTAACTTTATCCAACCATCTGTAATATTTCGATAGTTGTGATTGTTTAAAAACATCTGTCCATGAAAAGGCCTAACAGTAAAATCTCCTCCTTCATATCCACCCCAAGGGTAAGAGTCTTTGCAACAATCTGGAACTTCTTTGCATATACAAATCTCATCTTCAGGTAAATCTACATATTCATGTGCTAAAGCACGTGTACGTTTTAAATAGACGTCTACTCTTCTAAACATCTCCTCAGGTGAATCACAAGGTCCTTCGTATTTAAATAAGACATCATTTACTTCTTTCATGTTTTTAGGAGCATCTTCTTCAATTTCAAGCTTGCTTGCTATTTCAAACGCACCTACTCGCGTTTGTTCCATCTCAGATTTACTCCAAGATAGTAGTTCGTCCAATGAAACACCTAATTTTTTTCTCAAAAGAGTGCGGTATTCATCTTCTTCCATTTTAATAGTTTTGCTCAAATCATCTACAATAAGCTCATCAATTTTTGTTTTTCCGCCTGAAAATTCTTCTGCCAATACATTTAATAATTCATAATGATTATTAATCGCTTCTTTTAATGCTTTGACTTCATCATCTGAAAAATCAGGGAATTTGGCATCTACTTTTGTCTCTTCGTCTTTTAAAATGGAAATTTCCCTTTTCATCATTTCAGATATTGACATGAGAGATTTTTCAGAATGCTTCTTTTTTGATAATTCTACTGCTATTGCATGATTTTCTCTTACTTTCTGAAGATATTTTACCAAGCCTTCACATTTTTCTTTACTTGATTTACGACTTGTACGTGATACGTGATCTAGTGTCCAATTAAATCTGAAAAAGCAATATTCAGGATGTGCACTTGCATCTTCTAATGCGTACTCTAGTGAATCTAAAAAGTCTTTGAAATGATTTTTAACTAACACAAAGACATCGTCTAACTCTTCTAATTCATCCACTCTATTTTTTAGGTTTTTCCATTTGTCCCAAGCTTTCGCTACATTTTCCTCATTTGGGATAAATGTTTCTAAGTTGTTTTCTTCATCACGCATATTTCCTATGTATTTGTGAAATAGTACTAACTCTTTGTCTAAAGTTTTATACGTTAAGATTAATTCTTGATTTTTCATAAACCCTCCATCTTTGCTCTATATAATTAAAGCATATATTTTAATGAGAATTCGTCTCCACTAATTTTTCTAAACATTTCAGGATATTTGTAAAGACCTGAAGGTTTTACTACAGTATCGTTTAAAAATTCAAAAAATTCTACTGGTTTGTCCATAATTTCTTCACATTTCAGCTTTTCTATAAATACTTTTCGAAGCATTTCACACGTAACATCACCCATGAAGTAATTGTGAAGATATATAGGATGTGTAGTATGGTGTATTCTGTAGGCCCACGGATATTCTTCGACTACAGGCTCTTCTTTTAGATAGTCACGATTTGTGTTTATAACTAATTCGTTAATATCATTTATAGTTTCAAGTTTGTTTAAATATATATTTTGGTCAAACATGATGCTTGCTATAGCTCTTAACGAATTAGACTTAGAGTAGGCTTTATAAAGTTTGAATTCTTCTTTTGCCTTATTTTTATCTTGCAAAATATCACCATAAAAATCTTCGTGATACATAAGGCTTCCAAATAGGTTTGCTATACCTTCTGTTATTATTCCACTAATGCCCATATTTAGTATTTTTTCTTCAGGATCTTTTATGTATGAATGTACTGCATGGCCTGTTTCATGTAATAATACACCAAATTCGTTAAACTGATTTTTTACATTGGCTAAGACTCTTGTGTCCTTTGCAGTATCTATAGGAAAATTATAGCCCCATTCAGATTTGTTTGCTCTTGAAAATATATCATAAGTTATATTGTATTTACTGATGTCTACGCCAAATTTTAAGAAGAAAGTTCTTAGTATAGAATAATATTCACTCATATCTACTTTTTCATTAAGACTTGGTGCAATTTTTGATGATACATATGCTTCATCCCATGGCATCAATATGTCATTTTTAACGAATTTTTTTGCAACTTCACTTCTGCTTTCGTTCATCTTTGGAAGCATCTGGTGTAACTGCTGTTTCCAATCTTTAAATACATCTTTAGTCAAACCATCATCATCTAACTTAAAATCGACAAAATTATCAAACTTTAAAAGCTTTGCTAACTCTTTTCTCATTTTTACAAGTTCGATAAATCCACCTTCGACTAAAGGTTTGTTGACTTGAGCTCTTGCTAGATATGCTTGTTTTCTTTTTTCTGAATCAGGGCTACTGCTTAATATTTGAGCTAATTCTACCGATGAGATTTCTACTCCATTAATTTTGCTTCTATGATTGTTGAGTATGCCTGATAACTCATTAGTAAGTTTACTAATATCTTCTGTCAATTTATTAACTTCATCTGAATAATGATGATATTTATACGCATCATACATGATTTCTGCTTTTCGCTTGTCTGTTGCATTTAAATCTATTTTTTCAAAATATTTTTTTACGATTTCAAATTCTTCTTTAGAGCGAAATTTTTCGTTGATTTTATCTCGTAATTCAGTTATTCCAAAGTCGTATCCAGTAGTGTAATATACCCATCCTAGTTTTGAGCTTTGAACAAACAACTTATTTAATTCTTCTGATATTTTTACTAAATCTTTAATCTTAAACACCTCTTTCATCTAATTTTATAGTTAATAAATGTGGGCAACATAAATCACCCACATTATATTTTTATTTAATTTGAACAATACATCTTTATTTCAGGTTCTGATAAATATACAAAATGTTCATCATTAATTTTTTGCATGGAAGGTTTGTTTACACTATAGTCATGAATTGAAGGGTCATAAGTAACATAATCTCTCCATTTTTCGTATGCAGGATCTGGTACTGGAATTGCTGATAACAATGCTTTTGTATATGGATGTATCGGATTCGAATAAATTTCATCAGGCGAACCATGTTCTATTAGTTTCCCTTTATTCATAACGCCTATATAATCCGAAAAATATTTAACAACCGATAAATCGTGTGCAATAAATAGTATAGTCAATCCCAAATTTTTCTTAAGATCATTAAGAAGATTTAAAACTTGAGCTTGTATAGAAACATCTAGCGCCGAAACAGGTTCGTCTGCAATTACTAAACTTGGGTTTGAGGCAAGTACTCGTGCTATACCTATACGCTGTCTTTGTCCTCCTGAAAATTCATGAGGATATCTATTTAAGTGATCTTCACTAAGACCTACTAATTTTATCATCTCTAAGGCTCTGCTGTACAACTCGGTTTCATCTTTTGCTAAGTTGTTAATAAGCAGCCCTTCACAAATGATTTCTTTTATAGTCATACGAGGGTTTAAAGACGACACAGGATCTTGGAATATCATCTGAATCCCTTTGCTTACGTCACGTCTCTCCTCTTTAGATAGTTTTCCTGAAATTAGTTTTCCATCAAAATAAACTTCTCCACCAGAGGCTTTGTATAAGCGTATAATAGTACGCCCTGTAGTAGTTTTGCCACATCCCGATTCTCCAACTAGACCAAACGTCGTACCTCTTGGTATCTGAAAAGAAACATCATCTACAGCTTTGACGACTACCTTGTTTCTACCTATACCACTCTTAAAATGCTGTTGTAAATTCCTTACATCCAGTAAAATATCTCTTTCTGCATTTTCATTATAGTTTTTCATTGGCAGAAGCCTCCTTTCTTTTTAAGCTGTTTGCAATTCTTCGCTCTAAAAGCTTAGGGCGTTCTACCTTAGGTGCACTTGGATGTAACAACCAAGTAGCTGCATAATGGGTATCACTAACTTTAAACATAGGTGGTTCTTCTTCGAAATCAATCTTTAAAGGCCATGGATTTCTTTCCGCAAATGCATCACCTGTCGGAGGAAACAACATGTTTGGAGGTGTCCCTTGCAGTGCATGCAATTCATCATCTGCACTTATATCCATGTCTGGCATAGATGACATCAAACTCCACGTATATGGATGTTGTGGGTTGTAGAATATATCTTCTGATGTTCCGTATTCTACTATTCTGCCTGCATACATTACAGCGATTCGATCTGCAACGTGTGCTACTACACCTAAATCATGAGTAATAAAAATAGTGGAAACATTTTTAGTTTTTTGTAATTCACCTATTAAAGATAAAACTTGTGCTTGGATAGTAACATCTAGTGCAGTAGTAGGTTCATCACAAATCAAAATATTAGGGTTAGATGCTAATGCAATTGCAATTACAATACGTTGACGCATACCTCCTGAAAAATGAAAAGGATATTGGTTATATCTTTTTTCAGGGTCTGGAATCCCTACTGCTCCCATTAATTCTACAGTTTTAGCCCTTGCTTCCGCTTTAGGCACCTTGTGTAATGTAGTGAAAATTTCTGAAATTTGTTTGCCTATTTTTTTTATAGGATTTAATGATGATAGAGGATCTTGAAAAATCATAGCTATCTCTCTTCCCCTAATTAATTCCCACTGTTTTTCATTATATTTTGTCAAATCTTCATTGTTATACATCACAGATCCGTTTTCTATGGCTGCAGTTTTGGCTAGAAGTCCCATCAAACTCTTAACTGTAACAGATTTGCCAGAACCCGACTCGCCTACTATGGCAAGTGTTTCACCTTTGTATAAATCAAAGCTATTTCTTCTAACAGCCTGAACTTTCCCTGCGTGAGTATTGAATGATATCGTCAAATCTTTAACTTCAAGTATTTTTTCTCTTTCCATTAGTATTCCTTATCCTTTCTGCTGTATAGTTATGACTTTCATCATTCTCTAAGAGATGGATTAAATGCATCTCTTAATCCATTACCCAACAAGTTAAATGCTAACATTAACAATACTATGACAATTCCTGGGAATAATATCATATATGGATAGTCAATAAGTGCCTTTTGTCCGTCAGATAATAGCATACCTATCGAAGGATCAGGTGCCTGTATTCCTAAACCAAGGTAAGATAATCCAGCTTCTTGAAACACAACAAAAGGAATTGATAATGCACATTGAGTAATGATAGTACCTATAGCATTAGGTAAAATATGTCTTGCCATGATACGAATATCATGCAAACCCATAGTTCTAGAAGCAAGCACATATTCTTTATTTTTAAATCTGTAAAACTGCATACGTACTGAGTTCGCCATACCCATCCATCCTGTCAAACAAAATACAAGCATGAGTGGTACTATGCCCGAGCCAAACATCATGATGAGTAGTATAGTCAAAGGCAATGCCGGAATATTCCAGATTATATCCATTATACGCTGTATAATTAAATCTACCCATCCACCGTAGTACCCACAAATAGAACCTACAATCAGACCTACAGATAGATTAATAGCAACAACTGAAAACGCAAGAATTAGCGAAATACGAGTTCCTTGCCACAGACGTGAAAATAAATCTCTTCCTAACGCATCTGAACCAAACCAATAATACACATCAGAAGCGTCATTGTATGCATACTTGTCTATTCTTATATTGGCCATTTCAACAGTACCAAATGCAGATGAGTTCTCAAAAGTTCCATAATTTTCGACTATGAATTCTTCATAATTAGGCAAATTTGCAACTTGTACAGCTATTACTTCTGTTCCGTCAAATATTCCTAAATTTTCCAATCCTGGAATACGTGGAGGCATATTTTGAAGTGTTGTATTTTGTTCTAAATAGTTGAATCCGCTCATATATGGGCCAACTATAGCCATCGATATTATTAATATTATTATACATGCAAAAATAACTGTCATCTTGCTTCTTAAAAATCTGCGCCAAACGTCTTTTAGATAAGGTACAGATTCAGATTTGAAGTCAGCATCCGAAATTTTTTCTTTTCTTTCTATGAGATCAAACTTTTCTTTTGGCTTGTTCAAAAGTTCTTCAGGTAAAGCTTGACCATTTTCTAAATATTTAGCACTAATCATCTTTTTTACCTCCTACTCTAATACGAGGATCTACTATTCCATATGACAAATCTGCTAATATAGCCATGAAAAGACCTAAAAATACATAAAAAATAACTATTCCCATAGTAAGCCAGTGATCTTTTGCATTTATAGATTCTATCATTATTCTACTTAGTCCTGGCACTCCAAAGATCTGTTCGATTACTAATGAACTTGATAGTACCCCTAAGAATAAATATAAAAATGTACTTGCTAGAGGAACACAAGAATTTCTCAAAGCATGGGCGGTTATAGTTTGTCTGTAATTAAGTCCTTTAGCTTTCGCTAAAAGCATAAAATCCATCGTCAAAACCTCTGCCAATTCAGCTCTTAAAGTTCTTGAAATAGATGCGATACTACCAAAACTTAGAGCCAAGATAGGCATAATCATAGAATAAAATTTAGTCCATGTAAGCGTTTCTTCAGGAGATAATATAAGCGGGAACCACCCTAATTTAAATCCTAAGAAATATTGCATGAGCGCTGCTAATACGAAAGATGGTACAGAAATCAATAATATTACAAATGTACTTGTAGTATAATCAAAAATTGTATCTTTTTTTATCGCCATAGTTATTCCAAAAAAGATACCAAATGGTAATATAATTGCTGCAGCGAAATAATTTAACTGAATAGTTACTAATAAGCGTTCCATTATAACATCAAACACTTCTACTCCTGGCCTTACTTTAATTGAGATCCCAAAGTCCAGTTGCAAGTAATCTTGCATTGAGTACACAAATTGTACGATTAAGGGTTCGTTCAAATGATATTTATCTTCAATAACTTCACGAATTGCTGGGTCTAAATCAGGAGAAATATCTATAATATTTCCTGGCATTGCACGAAGTACAAAAAAAACGACAATTACAATAATTATAAACGTAAAAAATGCTGCTATCACCCTTTGCAATGCATATTTTAACATAAAAACACCTCATTTCGATTTCTAGTTTAAAGCAATTGAAATATTCACAATGCTTATACATAATAAAAATATGGGGCAGTTTAAACCGCCCCCATATTTTGATATGCTTTAGTTAAAATCTGTTTGCATCAAGCAGAATAACAACTCAGGATGTCCTTCTTCCATAATCGGATCTATCTTTTGGCTAAAGAAATATCTATTACCTCTGTTGTAAGCAGGTATAAACGAGCAGTCATTTAACAATATCTCTTCCATTCTTGCAGTATTTTCAAGTTTTGCTTGAGCATCCCATCTATCTTCGTATAAAGCATTTCTGTGGAATAAAGTATCCCATTCCATAGCTAAATCATCGTCTGATATTGTGCAGTATTGAGTGTTGTATGTATAAGGGCCTGTATAAACCCAATTTGTATTATTCCATGGCTCATCATAAATGTTGTACCAACCTGTTGTCAAAGTCATGTCATAATTCATGTTTGTTCTGCTCATCTCTTCGTATACTATAGCGTGAGGAGTAGCTTGTAAAACTATTTCTAATCGATCTGCTCCAAACAACGTCTGATAGTGGTTTTGTATAGCTTCTGCCCAAGTTTTATAGCTATCACTATTATCAGAATATAATGCTGTGATAGTAACTTTTTGATTTCCGTTTGCAGCATAAGCTTTGTCAAAGTATTCCATTGCAAGATCTGGATCATATCCTGATTGAGTAGGTACATGACCATCCATACGAATTGCAAGAGCTTCTTCTGTTTCACGATATGCTACAGTCTTGTTGTCTTTGTCTGCTGGATCAGGCATAGTTGCAAATGTCAAGAATTGGAATGCGCTAGGTTGTGAAGTTGGGAATACAGCTTCAACTACAGACTCTCTATCTAATCCCCAGTATAAAGCATAACGAAAATCAACATCTGTAAGTATCGTAGCTGTAGGAGTTTCTCCGTTTAGGTAAAGACCCATGTTATCAACAGCATATACGTAACGAGCTCCAGGATATTCATCGTAAGCAGCTTGGTTTGCTACTACTACGTCTAATTCACCTTTTTCAAACAATTGTATTAAAGTGTTAGTATCTGCAACTACATAATATTCAACTTTATCAGGAGTATAAACGTCTGCAAGTGGTGCATTTCCATCAGTTCTTCTTGTTAATTCAAAATATTGACCTTGAATAAAAGAAGTCGGCATATAAAGAGCAGATGCTACATAATTGTCTAATGTAGATCCATAAGAACATTCTGTCTTATCTTCGTTTAAAGACGCTTCATAAGTAGCTGGGTGTACAGCACTTGTAGCTACGAAACAGAAAGTTTCTCTTACATTTTTTGCTCCTTCTGGTTCGTGGTTTTCAGCAAATGTAACTTCAAGAGTATAATCATCTACAGCTTGAAATCCTACTTCTTCCCAATCAGTTATTTCATTACTTAAGTATGCTGCTCCGTTTTCTAACATTGTAGCATTTGTGTTACGATTAGCCAACTTAGGATCGTTTAACATTTTAAAGCTATATTCAAAAGTATTTGCATCTATAGGTGTTCCATCTGCAAAAGTAAATCCTTCTTGCAATTTGATAGTCCATACTTTATTTGTTTCATCTTTAGGTACAGGTTCTCCATCAGCAATCGATGGAATAATGATAGTATTTCCTAATTCTGGATCATACACTTCTCTGTACAAAGTAGCACCCATATCTAAGAGCAACTCATAGTTAGTTGATGTAGTATGTGGGTTTAGTGTCGGTGGTGATGTAGCAAGGTAAGTTTTCAGCACTTTTTCTCCTGATGCAGGTTCATCTGTTGCATCTGAAGTATCTGTGTCTGTTGTTGAATCTTTGTCTGTATCTGTAGTGCCATTGTCTGTAGTGCCAGTACCTGTAGTGCCAGTGTCTGTTCCTCCACATGCAGATAATAACATTGTTGCAATAAGTAAAAATGAAACTAAGATTGATAATTTTTTGTTCATAGTTAATCCTTCCTTTCTGCGAAAGATACAATTTTTATAATTGCTCTTCCTCCTAATATTATTATGATTTTGTTAAATTTTCTGCTTAAATATTGCAGATGGTATTACATACTCCTTTCTGTTGAATTTAATATATATAAATTTTTTACGGTTAGCTTATCTACTATTTAAATTTACCGCTAAAAAATTTATTTCAATATTTTACGTTGATTTGTTAGAGTATGGCAGGTATTGTAGATATTACACACAATATTATGCCTAGCAACAACACTGGTGCTACCGGCGAATGATTAACGTCATTCATCACGATATCTTGGGTATACTCCGCTAGAGTCATAGGTCTTAGGTCATTAGTTAAATCATTTGATTTCTTCCACTTTCTTTTGTACGAATGATAGGCAAACGTTTTAAATAATCCTACATTTTTAATGTAGCGCGCACTTCCTATCACTATATACAATAGACCTAACGTGCACAAAAAATCCGATATTATTCTATTAAGGCCCGAACTTTGTATTGCAAATAAAATAACGATGGCTGTCATGCTCGGAATTATAATTAAATTTCTATTTTTTTTAATAAAATATTTTAGTTTTAACATTATTTCTCGCTTTGATTTTATTTTATTTTCTTGAATTAGATAGTTTTATTTATACATTATACATTTATGTTTATTTGAATTCTTATTTAATAGTTGCAATTTTTATACCAACTTTATGGCTATATTTCACCTTGAATTTTAGTGTTTTGTAGTATTTTTCTCTTTTAAATTTGCTTTTGTCTCAAAAACAGTCTTGTTTTGTACTTTTTTTGGGACGCGAACTTGTGTTTTTGCGCTTCGTCACATGTTTTGTTTTGAATAATTATTCGTGTCGTGAATTTTTAGATATTTCCTTGATTAGAACTCGTAAATATTTTATTTGTTATTTCAATCATAAACGTGTTTGTAAAGAAAAAATCAAAAATATTGTAATTTTCTAACAACATTCTTGATTTTTGGATAAATATCATTTAATATTTATTTAAACTCTTCACCGTTTTCATCAATATAGTAATACTCTAACTTAGCGGCTTCTAACGGTGTTCTAATTGATAATATTTCGTTTCCTTCTAACTCTTCTTCATCTGATTCTATTAGTAAATCATCTGCATCATAATAATTTATATTGAAAAAATCTAAATCGTAACGAGGGGTCCAAAAAATATCGAATTTTGCATCACCAATTACTACATTTTCATGAAGTGTGTTTTCACTTGTAGTGTATGTAGATATTAGCTTGTATGTATAATCACCATCAGGTATAGGCTCAAATAGCGCTACTCCATATTCTTCAGTATCTTCAACCACATATGCAGTAATCCAATAATAATTAAACATTAGTTCTCTTACATATCTAATTTCACCATCAGTTTTTACATCTCGCTCTATGCGTGCCATCCTTTTTTCAACAGTGCTACAGTCGTTTTGGTTCAGTAAGAAAACTGCTAAAGCAGCAGCTATTGCAATTATTACTGATATAATTAACAATGATTTTTTTTTCATATATCCTCCTATAATTAGTTTAATTTTTTTAGTTCAATTCATAATATTTTTCACAAATAGTATCAATATTTCACGCCATAGATAATTATAAATCAACCAAACCATGCTAGCTCCTATCTAAAATATGGTGTAAATCAGTAGTGGTAGACTTGATATTCCATATTTCAGCATGTTTTCTTTTTATGATTATATATTTAACAGTACCAGCGCAATCATAATCATAATCATAGCGATAAGCTGTCTGTAGCTGAGTTTTTCTTTAAACACTACGCGACTGACCAACATCACAGCGACGATGGAGCCAACACTATATGTTGGATACGCAATGACCGCTGGAACTTGAGATAGCGCATTTAGTAAAAATAGGGCTGAAAAATAATTTGGAATACCAATCAATAAACCAAAACTAAAATCTTTTTTTGTGAAACTTTGTTTTTTGATAAAGCAAAGAAGTATGCAAAGCACCAATGCCGATATAAACGTGAAGAACAGAAAGTTGTTTTTCATCGAAGCTACACCCAACGACTCGAATACTTTCGACATAGCGTCAGTTATACCTCCGCCAAGAAGCAACATGATCAATCCAAATCCACTATTGACCTTGCTCACTCCTTTTTCAAAGTGTATGACTAGAATAGCTATACAAGCAATTGTCATGCCGACAATTTGCATTGTTTGTGGTGTTTCATTAAAAAAGATAATAGCGATTAATATGGATACTATTACGCCCATCTTCATAAACAATGCTGAAAGAGTTACTCCATTGACACGGATATTCCACTGATAAAGCATGAGGCTGGACAGGTAAAACACACCGTTAATCACACCTAGCCCTATAGCAAAACTTAATCCCGTTTGGGAACTACCAACCTGTGTTGCACCAATGGTCATCATAGCCAAAAATGTGCACATCAAATAGTTGCATGCAAGCATGCTAAAGTTATTTTTGCTATGTTTTTCGCTTAGGCGCATCACAATTGCTACTGCCATACTTGAGAAAATTGCTAAAATTAAATTAATCATAACTAATCCTCACTTTCTCAATCAGTTTTAAAAAATCATCTGCATCAAAATATAAATTCTCAAGTATATGTCTTAAATCAATATATTCTTCTTCTGTGCTATTTTTATATTTTGCCCTAACAACTATATAGCCGTTATCCCATTCAATAATATCAATAAATTTTTCAAGATATGGAGAAGTCTTGAAACGTATATTGTGTTCATTAAATTTAAAAGAAGTAAATTGCCCACTATTACTTAATATTGCTTCATTATTCATCATCTCATATCCTTTCTTATCCTTATTTTAAACAGTCGATACTTAGTATATTATGTTAAGTTTATAAATAGTATCATTATGTAATAATTTGTGCTATCTATTATTTATTTTACCATATTTATATAGTTTTTCAACTGTAATTTTGAAAATATAGTTTAACACAAATCCTCATTCTGTTTTAAGTTATTGTTGTCAATTTTCTCGGTATCTTTTTGTCTTTCAACAATTTCTTCAACCTTAAAACTACAAAATCAATCCGTTATTCTCACTATAGCAATGAAAGCAGAAGCTACTAAAAAATTTAGTAATTTAGTTACTTCAATCTAAAATGTTAGCATATCGATTTTCCTCATAAAAAAACCGCTGAATTTGATGTGACCCCCAAAAGTTAGACCTGATAATGTAGCGACGAAAGTTGCTACATT
>CAYJLG010000024.1:0-42541 GCA_964371035.1 uncultured Clostridia bacterium
TATGCTTATACTCTTCACGTGTTTCATCATATATATAATCTGATTCAACAATACCTCTGCCTAAAATAGTTGAATAACCACGCTTAACGATAACTATGTCTCCAACATTCATAGAATTCACAAACTGCCAAGATGCAAGAGAGTCATTTTTGAATGATTTTTCTTCACCCGATAGATTACGCATAGCAGTAATTATTTCTTCTCGTACTGTGTACTTTGTTAAGTCTCCTAATGCATCCCAACCTATACCCATTATTTTGTCTTGATAGAATGCATCCCAAAGCCTTGCTTGTTCACCTGGAGAATATATCCAAAATCGTTTTGAGGAAATTACATCTTCATCTTGATTTGATTTTTGAGAATAGTTTTTTCTGATTTCAGTTGCAAGCACATCATCCATAATAACTGTTTTTCCATAATCTGTAAGCGACCATAACCCTCTTATATGCTTATCTATTATTCCAGCAGCTGCAAGGTATGCTCTAGCCCATTGAACTTCATTATCAAATTTTTTAAGTTTGTTTTTTCCACGAGTTTCATTTAATACATCCTCGTTAAGTTGCTCATTTTCTGCAATTTTCTTTCGAACTTGAACTGGAGTTCCACTTCCACCTAAATCTTTTAATGCTTTAATTAATGGTGAAAACCATTTTAAAAAGTTGGATTTGGATAATTTTTCTGTATAAGCATTATCAGTAGTTTGCGAATTGCTTTCCCACGCAAAATGGGACATTTCTGGAAGGCTTTTAAATTCAAATTTATTTGTTTCAATAAGCCTTATTATTTCTTTGCACATAAAAACATACTCTTTTCCATTAGGAGTATATTTCTTTATTGATTTCGGAAGTTTTTCAACTGCTGAATCTAAACCATTTTGAGGGTTAGATAAGATTTCCTTGTTTTGACCGTCAAGATTTAAATACGTATATGGTCTAATCCAAAACAACCCCATTGTAATTGAAGCTAAACCATTATTAAATACTTTAATTGCATTTTCGAATGAAGTTTCAAATGCCTCAGAAAAATCATTGCTATCGGCACATATGATGGCATTTTCATATAACGACCAAATATCATCTGGGCTATTAAAAAATGAGTTTTGAGAATTCATCAATGGAATACCTTTAAAATCCGTAGGTATTTTTGAAGATAAAGAAAATTGTTGAGCATACATTGTAGCTATTTCGATTCTGTTTTCAGATGTTATTCCTCGATTGAATGAAGAAAACACAGTTAATGGATCCATTTCATAATTTCTATCACCCCACCAATCATCACGTTCAAAATGCAAAAACTCTAATTTTTTATGTTTAGGCACTAGGCTCTTTATTATCTCAAAGAGTTCATTTCTCTTATCTTTATATTCTAATAGTTTATCTGCTAATTCTTCGTAAAATGGTATCCAATCAAATTTGTTTTCCATTATAATTCCTCCAATTTTATTCTTTAGCTCCACCACTGATTACCCATGCATCTACTTCACTTATTTTAAACTTCCACAGTTTGCCAATACGATGGCAAGGTATTTTTTCTAGTTTTATCCATTTTCTTACAGTTTCAACCGTAACACCCATGTGTTCTGCGATGTCTTTTGTATTTACCCAAGGTTCAGGTTTAAAAATTTCATTCATCAACAAACCTCCGTTTCCTATAAATACTATTATATCATAAATTGTGATAAATAAATAGTAATTTCGCATGATTTAATAGAATTTAAAGTGTTTTGTCAACAAAAATAGCACCCCTAAAAAGAGGTGCCACAGTTAAAGCTACTTATAAACTATTCTATCAAATACAAACTCCTCGCATATCGAGTGAGCCATATTCATAAGCTTAACCCATTCCATTTGGTCGGTGAGTTTTAGTTCTGCTGTAATGTCAAAATGTTCGATATACTTTGGTATCAGTTCATCAAGCAAGGATTGTGCTTGGTTATCTGCTTCATTCAAGTGTGGTACTAACTTTTCACTAAGTAGCAAGTGATTAAACAACGGACTGTGGTGTTCCATCAGCCATGATTTTCTCATTCGCCCATATTTTCCTAATGGTTTATAATTTTCGTTATTAAGCTTAATGTCTGGAATGTAGTAATTTCCACATTTTCTGTATGTAATTTCGCTCATAATAAAAATTCCTTTCTATGTAGTCCGACTAAAGAATTTTCTCTAGTCGGATTTTAATATTTAGCAATTACACCATTTTCATACTGCGTTTGACACCACTTTGACACCAATAACCTAACAACTTATAAGAATTCCTAAGAACTTATAACAAGCAAATCCCTGTATCCATCAGCGTTTTCGCCTAGTTATCTATACTCTTTGCACTCTCCAGTATATTTTCAATAAAAATCCCATACCCCTTTGTAGGGTCGTCTACAAAAACATGCGTAGCCGCTCCTACTAATTTGCCGTCTTGTATAATAGGCGAGCCTGACACGCTTGTGTCAAGTAAGGACTAACACTTTTTTCAATTTTATGAAAATTATTATGATATATAGCTATTCTTAATAGATGAAATCGCTTTTAAACTATTATTAGTAGTTGTTATATTCTTCTTCAGTTTCAGTGACTAAAAACTTCCCATCCTCAAACACCTTCGTTGCCTTTGACAAGCGAACTTTTTGTGCACTATCCACATTAAACTCAATTTTTCCAAGATATATGCAAAACGGTAAATTCAGTTCTGTTATTTTATTAACCTTATTTAATGACTTCGGCTCTTTTATGTAAATTCCAGAATAGATTTCATGCCCATCTACAATTTTTAACTTAGGATCATAACACGCAGTACCAAAAATTTCCTTTCCATCTTTATCTTGGATAAAGAATATATGTCCACTATGATAATCAATATACTTACACAATCGGTAGTAATCATTAAACACTTTTTCCTCTGGCATCTTCAATAGACTCATATCTGCATTCGATAGTTTACAAGCACCAACAAGGAGAAACAAGAGGTTAAATGTAGTATTTTTAATTTCATCTATCTTTTCTTTACTGTGTATATTGTGCTTATGGAAATAGCCATTTCTCAATTTAGCAAATTTGAATATCGCTTCTCTAATATAATTCTTTGATTTCCATGATAGTTCCGTCCTAAATATTTGCATATGATTTTTAACGAACGTAGCCATTGCACCCAGAGTAACATCTTGATTTATTGAGTTGTCAGTCTGATGCAAACAAATTATTTCATATAAAAGTTGCTCAACGCACTTAAAATACCCAGATCCAATCATAGTTAAATCTACTGCTTTTGCTTTAAGCATAGAATCATAAAGCCATTCGGCAGTTATTAAACTTTCAGCAAAATCAGATTTTCCTATAAGTACTTTATAATAGTGATTGCTTATAAATTGACTTTTCATCATTTCGTAATCAACTTCTGTCAACTCAAATTCTTTATTATTGATTTGCCTTATTATCTTCTTGTTTCGCATATCTGAATAATTGAAATTACAGATTTTTTTCTCTGTAATTTTGGTAAAATTAATTAGAACATTCGGTGTAAGAGATTTTGCCAAAATATACCCCAAGCATTCCCTTACCTTTTGAATGTATATTTCTAACTCTCTTGTAAAATTCTCATACTCTTCTCGTCCAAAATAGGTTTCAAAAAACCATTTCATATAATACAAATTTGTCCCATGAGTTGGGTCGCTTTTACTCAATTTGTATGTTGCATCAAGATAGTACGCCTTATCTTTCATAAGATAGACATATTTGTAAGATTTTGCACCGACATTTTTCATTATCACATCTATTTTATCTGCATTTTCCAATGAAATAGATATGCCAACACTATCTCCAATGCTTTGCAAATCATGAAATAGATATATTTCGCGTTTATCTTCATCAAATATAGAAAATGGTATATTGGGGAAATTCGCCGTTAATACTTTTGCCTTAACCTTATTGATTTCAAGCAATCTCAATATTATAATCATAATACTTTCATTAGAATATCTCTGTGCAGCATTAAGCACCATTGAATAATTTTCATAATCTTGGTCAATAAAATTAAATAATTTATTTTCTACAATTGTGTTCCATTTAAAATCTGATACTTCCGTACGTTCAGCTATTGATTGTCTTGTCGATTTAATCATTTGAAGCGCTTGTTCAAAATAAAATTGATAATCAAATTTTTCGGACATCCTGATTCCTCTCCTTCCCTCATAAAACAAAACAGGCGCACAATACAAAGATTGTGCGCCCTTGTGGTCAATTGTCTTGTGGTACTTCAAGATAGTATTTTACAACTACTCCAGAAGCTGTTACAGCTAAAGCTGCAACTAATTCAAGAACAAATTTGACGGTTCTTGGATTTACTTTCATAGGTAATTCCTCCTTAGAAAAAGTGGCACAGCCCCTATTCTTTCCGTCAAATAACCATTCATATTATATCAATGGCTCATATTATTGTCAAGCTTAGTGAAGTATACAACATTATTCTAACTTCATGATTTCTATATAGTTAAATCTCTAAAGAATATAGAATAATAGCCATAATTACAGTCACTTGTTCATATTACAGTTTCATTTTATAAATTAATCTATTGTTATATACTTTGCATAAACATATGAAATTACTTCACCTTGTTTGGTTGAGGAATATCCTTTCTCATTATGAGAATATTCCGATATTTCAACAGATCCAAAGTTCTTAAACTTATTATAAACACGTTCCAAAACACTAATTTCACTTTCAGACAATATTCCTTTCGAAAACGGCAAATTTGAAACAACTTTATGCCTTTCATATTTCCCCTCGCTTATAACCTCTATCTGTGCAATATTGTCAGATGCCATTTTCCCAAACAGTATGTCATGATTTTCCAAAACAGGGCCAAATGGCAAATGAACATATCTACTTCCTGATATCGATATTCCATTTTCTTGGTAATAAATCATATCTGAATAATTTAAAAGTTTCAGAAGTTTGGTTTTCAGCAATTCATTGTTTTTATTCACGAAAAATAGAACCATTGCACATATTTTATCATAATCAAAAGATTTGAACCCATTTTCTTCAGATGGCACTTTGGAAAAAAATAGATCAATCAGCTTTCTTTTAATTCGGTACTCGTTATTTTCTTCTAACTTTTCAATTGTGTGTAATAATTTACTTTTTTGTTTATCATCCAATGTAATTTCATTGTCTTGGATATATTTTCTCATGTTTTCAGGTTCTCTTAAAAATAAAAGAAGGCTATTATGTGCTCTATCTTGTATTGAACCATTTTCGTATCTTCGGATAGTTTTATCTCCCCAGTTAAGAAGTTTAGCAAAACTTCTCTGACTTAATCCATATTGTTCTCTAATCCTCTTAATATCCTCTGAAAATAAAAGCTTATGCATTCTACGATACTCATTGTATGCTTCTAATAATGTTTTACTATCAAGTTCTTCACAATAAAACTCCTCACCGCACTCCTCGCAGGTCAATATTTGAGCAACTACTTCTATTGTTTCACCACAAACATTATATTGTTCTTTCTTTGTAACTATTTTTGCTTCAATTTCTCTTCCACATTCTTCACAATATTTTTTCATTAAATCCACCTCCTATCAGTTACTAAAGTCATCTTCATGGAACCCTATACATCTCAAAATACTTTTTTCATTTTCTATGACTATTTTTATCTTTATATAGAATTTTATTCCATTTATATTTGTTTTAAACTCCCATATATCTCCCGGTCTACTAGAGTCAAAATCATGTTTAGGACCTTTATGATAATCTGTGACAACCAAACTTAAAATTTCATCTTTTGCATCAGAAATTATAAGTCCATGTTTTGCTAACGATTGTAGATTTTTTCTTCTGGGAACAAAGTCAAAATTTCCCGAAGATAATAGTGTCTTTGCTTTTTCAAGAAAATCCAAAATATCTGACGAATTAGTCTGATTGTGCAAGTTATCACCTCCTGTATTTTTATTATACTCTTAAAAATCAAAATTGTCAACACTTTTGGGGTTATATGACCGCATAAATGCTTTTTATGGTATTTCTCTTTTTGTTATTTCAAATTTTGATTTAAAGTATTTTGTTCCACTTGATTTAATTATCAATAAATCAAGTTTATTGCACTCCCAATCTTTTGGTATGATTTCGTTAATTTCATCTAACTTAATAGCCACACCTTTACACTCATCAATCTTTTCGCCGTTCCTCATATATGGTGAACAACGATAATAAATATAGCCGCCGCTACTGCGCTTTTTTAATTGTCTACCACAACATCCACAGTATAAATTTCCATCGTATGGCGATAATGATGTAGAGGACTTATCTCGTGATACTTTACCTTTTTCAAGTAGTAGCTGAACCTTGTCAAAAACCTCTTTTGTAATAATAGCTTCATGAGCTTCTTCCATAATCTCATATTCTTTTTGTCGAATCTGTTTTTTTACACCGTCAACCTCGACCCATTTGCGTTTGCCGTGTTCTAAAGCACCTGTATAAACAATATTTGTAGCTATGGCATAAATCATATCTCTGGTCCAAAGTTGTTTGATATTTTCGTCAGTACCCACAATCATTTTATGCATTTTATATTCGCTTGGAGTGGCAAATTTCATTGTGTTCAAAAAATCAATTACATAAGTAATAGTCTTGCCTACATAAAGCTCACCAAAAATTATTCTCACTATACTTGCGGCTTGATTATCAATTATTAATTTTCTATAAGTATCTGTTTTTGCAAAATATCCATAAGGTGCAAACGGGGCAGTAAACGCTCTGGATTTCCACTTTTCTTCTTTTGATTTTGCTAATTTATTGTTATCTATCATAGCTATTTCCTTTCAAATGAACATAAAAAAGCGAGGAAAATCAGGTGTTTCCTCGCTTTTTCTGTACATATTTAGTTGTTTATACTTTCTGCCGACTCAAGCATGTTTTCAATAAAAATCCCGTACCCACAGTAGTATCCTTCACGAAAACATGGGTTACCGCTCCGATAAGTTTCCCATTTTACAAAATCAGGCTTTCTGACACGCTTGTGCCAAGTAAGTACTATATTTTTATTTCATCTTAAGATATTCTGAGAATGAGCTGGCACCTAACTTCCTTCTTTTCTTAAGCATGTCATTCCAAATCTGATTACCTTGAGTTTCAGTTATTATATTTCTATTTAACGCTTCAACCAAAATATCCCCCGTTGTTATATGTTTAAGATTAAACTGTTTTACATATCCTACTATATCCTTTAAATTATTACTTGCCACCACACCATCATGCTCTTTAGCCATAGCGATAACAGCAGCTTCGCCTTTGCCGATTAGCTTTACATTAGCATTAGGCGTAGTAAGAAACATATATGTTTCATAAACTGAAGTTCCAACATCGATCTGTTCAATTTGTGCTTGCCCAGTAGAAATCAACAAATCAATTTTAGCACGCAAGTGAGAAACGCCAGGATATGATAGTTCGTCATATACTTGCTTTGGTATTACAATGCTTCCTGGATACAGTGTAGCAACTATGTTTTGTTCATTTGCCCATAAAAATGCCGAAATACAATCTGTGTCGAAAAACAGAGGATTAGTCATTCAAATCCTCCTGCTCTTCTCCATATACTAAATCTTCTCTAAAAGCAGACAACAAAAATTCCTCAAATTGTCCAGTTGAAATCATTTCCTCTGCATATAATTTATCTGTTGTCTTAATATAATATCCAAATGTTCCATATGCTTTTTCTTGCGGATTTGGTTTGTAAAGTGTATCACTATACCCTAAATTAATTGCTGAAAGTTTTACATTTTTTGAAAATTCATTTTTTTGAGATGTAGTTATCAATTTTTCTTCCAAAAGCCTAATAAGTATAGCTTGCCTACTTACTTTGAAATACTGTTCAAGTTCAACTACTTCCTTAATCGAAATACTAACATTTCTATCAAGTAACATTCTTGCTTTTTCAATAAAACCATTGATAGGTATTAAAAAATATGAGGCAAATTGATCTGCACACTTTTCAGAATCATTTCCTGTACCGATTTCTTTTCCACTAATACCTATTTGTTTTATATCGTCAAAGTAAAAATGATATAATTCATGAGCAAGCGAAAAATGTTGTCTACCAACTGACATTGACGAATTGACAGCAATAACAGGTGTTTCTTTATTTTTAATACAGATTCCACTAATATTCTCTCCCATTGGCAAATAAACCACTGTCATATTAGGTATAGCATTAACAATTGTAAACAAATCTACAGGCGCATCTGCGCTAATATTTAAACGATTCCGAATTTCTGAGGCTTTTTTTGCAATGTCTAATTTATCCATAAATCATTCAACCTCCAATAGTTTCTGCATTGTCCGAAGGTTAAGCGCTATTTTATTAACCGCTAAAATAACTTCCAAATCCGATTGACTTAAATCCGAAGTTCTAAAAGCAATCGACAGTTTTCCTGAAAAAACATTTTCGCTGCGAATATCTTGCATAGTAACACCATATAACGCATTTAATTTTTCGAGGGCATCAACGGATATTGTTCGCTCGCCTTTTTCAATTTTTGAAATAAGGCTTTGATCAACTCCTATAAAATTGGCAATTTGTTGTTGGTTTAATGCAAATTCTGTTCTTAATAATTTAAGGTTCTTTCCTATTTGTTTTAATTCATTAGACATAATGCCACCTCCTTAATTCTATTATATGTTGTTTTTGTCATAAAGTCAATAACATAAATGCTAGAAATTATGACATTTGATCATGCATCGTATATTTCTTAGAGTGACAAAGTCTGTCCTCCTAAAATTTTTCATCATATAAATAGCAATCTATGGTGTGGTCGTTTACCATTCCTGTTGCTTGCAAAAAGGCATAAACAGTAGTAGATCCTAAAAACTTAAATCCAATTTTTTTTAAATCTTTGCTTAACTTATCTGAAATTTCTGTTGTAGCGGGGATTTCATCTTTAGAAATGTAATTATTTTTAATTGGCAAAAAATCAACATAACTCCAAATAAATTTATCAAAACTACCATGTTCTTCTTTTATTTGTAAAAATAGTTTAGCATTATTTATAGCCGATACAATTTTCCCACGATGTCTTATTATTTTTTCATTTTGCAAAAGTTCTAAAATTTTATCTTCATCATATTTTGAAACCTTAACTGGGTCGAAATTATCAAATGCGAATCTAAAATCTTCTCGTTTTTTTAGAATAGTAATAAATGACAACCCTGCTTGAAAAGATTCAAGGGTTAGCATTTCAAAAAGTTTATTATCGTCATGAACAGGGCGTCCCCATTCGTTGTCATGATACTCTGTATAAATTTCAGAGCCATCAAGCCAACCACAGCGTTTTTTATCCATTAGTTTTCTCCTATTACAATATAAAAAACAATCTCTCACAAACTATAAAACGTTGTTTTTATAATATTTTTTTCGCGAATTGCATTGTATGTCATTTTAATGTTTGTCAAAATTCACAAGATATTTTTCGCCGTTTTTCTCAACAAAACAGTAATATTAAACCTGTTAATTTGAATATGTATTTTGTATTCATAAAATCTCCCTGTATAGAAATCAAATTTAAATAATAGTATAATTATATCAAATTTTTCTGTTTTTTTCTATGAATTTTTATGAACATTTATTACGTTAGTTGTTTTTGTTTTAAAATAATTGCGTGGAAACCTTACAACTTGTATCGTTGCTATCTTAAAGTCTGAAATTAATTTAATATTTATTTCAAACTCAACAAGTATCTTGATATATCCACTTGATGACCTATTTAACATCCCTAATACCGTGGACACGTACTTCGTACTCAATAACTACACAAACTAATCTACCAACAAAAAGAACCCTCAGCTCTACTGCTGAAGGTTCTCTTTTTGCTTATCTCCAATGCTTTTAATTCTTCTGCTAATTCCCACTCAAACATAGCTTCTCCGACTCCAGAAGCAGATATATTTTGGCCATAATTTATTTTTGAACTAATATCAATAAAATCAGTTTCAACTTCATAAATTTTTACAAAATATATCACCATCTACTAAAATGTGTATGTTTTAGATTCAGCTGTATCCCAAATGTAAAATGAAATTGTTGTTTTTTCTATATTTCCTTCATAACTTGATATTATATCATTTTCTAAAAATGCATTTTTAATTTTTTCAAACATTTCATCTGTAACATCTTCACTGCCTTTAAAACTGCCTTTATAAATTATCTCGATATAAAGCTCATTGTCTTCTTCTAATATCCCCATTTTGTCAAGCCCTAAGTCATCTATATCTACAATAACCTCATTGATCGCATCAATAAAGTATTTCTCATCACCTGAAACATCTATTAAAAAAGGTGTATTTGCTATTACAGGACCGTGTGTAGATGATTTAACTTCTTTATCATTGAAAACATACTCAAAATTGATATTTTTAAGTCTTGATCTTGTAATTAGGTTGTTAGTCCACACTTTTTTAGCAAATTCCGTATTAAAATTTGATGTTTCGATATCTTCTGAAACATCGTAATTACATATAAGTTGTATAGTCAGATCAATATTTGACAAAGGTCTCTTGTTTTTAGTTAATGTCAATTCGTCCTTGTCTGTAGATAAGTTATATCCTTCTATCCAGTCATATCCATCAACAAGATTTTGAATAATCTGATCTGCATTTTCTACAACTTCATCATCACTGACACTTATCAATTCAATATTCACAGATTCTTTTTTATCGGCTGAAAGAGCATTATATTCTTCCAGCGACATCGTTGAAATATCAATATTCAACGCTGTGTTATCATCTGAACCTCTACATTGTGTAAAGAAAAGTATAAACACAGTAAATGTAATTAAAGCAAAAACTATTTTTTTCATTCTATACCTCAAATTAATATTTATTTTATTTATGTATATTATACTGCATTTTTCGAAAATTTCCAATTGTTTTTTAGTTTAAAGTTTAATAACTAACTACAAAATGATAATTTTGCAATTTACATTTTAATGCAATAATGGTATAATTAAAACACAAAATTTTTAGGAGGATTTTATGAAATTTTCAGATTACAAATATGAAAGGCCTGATATTGATTCAACAAAATTAAATTTTAGTGAATTATTAAAAAAATTCGAAACTGCTAGTTCTGTAGAAGAACAAAGCAAGGTGATTGACGAGATGTCAAAGCTACAAAACCATCTAAGTACGATGTTTACACTCGTAAGCGTAAGACATTCTATCGATACGAATGATAAGTTTTATGATGCAGAAAACGATTTTGCAGATGATTTTGGACCTGTGTTACAAGGTTTATCAACTGACTATTACAAAGCATTGATCAATTCGAAGTTTAGAAGCGAACTAGAAGAAAAATATGGTAAACAATTATTCTCTTTGGCTGAAATGACTATTAAAACTTTTTCACATGAAGTATTAGAGGATTTGCAAGAAGAAAATAAACTTGTGAGCAAATACAATAAACTCATAGCTTCTGCAGAGATTGATTTTGACGGTGAGAAAAAGAATTTATCACAAATGACTCCTTATAAAGAATCTACAAATAGAAATATACGTAGAGATTCAAATCAAAAATATTTTGACTTTTTTGAAAAAAACGAGTGCGAATTTGATGATATTTATGATCAATTAGTTAAAGTTAGAACAAAAATAGCAAAAAAATTAGGATTTGACAATTTTGTAGAATTAGGATACTTAAGAATGAAACGTTCAGAATATGGTGCTAAAGAAGTTGCTTGGTATAGAGATCAAGTACTAAAACACATAGTACCTGTTACTGTAGATTTGAGAAACAGACAAGCAAATCGTTTAGGCGTTGACGATTTTAAGTATTATGATATGAATATTTCATTTAACACTGGGAATGCTGTGCCAAAAGGTGATAGAGCATGGATGGTAGAAAAAGCAAAGCAGATGTATACAGAACTTTCTAATGAAACTAATGAATTTTTTACATTTATGACAGATAGAGAACTTTTAGATTTAGATAGTAAAAAAGGAAAGCAAGCAGGAGGATACTGCACTTATCTACCTGATTATAGATCACCATTTATTTTTGCTAACTTTAATGGTACATCAGGCGATGTAGACGTTTTTACTCACGAGGCAGGACACGCTTTTCAAGTTTTCGAAAGCAGAGATTTTGAAATACCTGAATATGGATTTGCTACTTTAGAAGCCTGTGAAATTCACTCTATGAGTATGGAATTTTTAACATGGCCATGGATGAATTTATTCTTTGAAGAATTAGAAACAAAATATAAATTTAGTCATTTATCAGGTGGTTTATTATTTATACCTTATGGAGTTTCTGTTGATGAATTCCAACATTTTGTATATGAAAATCCTGAAGTTACACCTACTCAAAGAAGAGCAAAATGGAGAGAAATTGAGAAGAAATATCTTCCTAACATCGATTACGACGGAAATCAATTCCTCGAAAATGGCGGTTTTTGGTTTAAGCAAGGACATATCTTCTCTTCACCATTTTATTATATAGATTATACTTTAGCTCAAGTCTGTGCATATCAATATTGGGTAAAATCTTGTGAAAACAAAGATAGCGCTTGGCAAGATTATTTAACGCTTTGCCGTCTTGGTGGTAGCAAGCCATTTTTAGAGCTTGTAAAATGTGGAAATATCAAAAGCCCATTTGAACAAGGCGTGATGGAAAGCATCATACCTCCGATTAAAGACTGGTTAAATAAAATTGATGATAGTAAATTGTAACTGCAATAATTAAATTAAAAATATAAAAAACAGCTGCACTAATTGGATTTTTCTCCATTATAGTTGCAGCTGTTAATTTTTTCTTATTTTTTATTGTTAAGATAACTCTTCTTCTTTTTGCTCGCCATGAATTCGTTTTGAAATTTTTTTGCCTGATTTAGATATGGCGATTCCGCCCATAGCAGTCTCTTTTAGATTTGGATGCATTAAATTTCCTGCATTTTTCATTGCTTCAACCGTTTCATCAAAACTAACTATACTCTCAATTCCTGCTAAAGCCATTTCAGCTGATATCATAGCATTTACAGCACCAGATGCATTTCTTTTCGAACATGGCGACTCTACCAATCCTGCTATAGGATCGCAAATTAGACCCATAATATTTTTTAAAGCAATAGATGCTGCAGTCATACACATTTTAGGAGAACCGCCTGCCATTTCAGTTACTGCCGCCGCCGCCATAGCAGCTGCTGAACCACATTCGGCTTGACATCCACCTTCAGCACCTGAAACAGTCGCATTTTGAATTATAATCTTACCTACTCCTGCAGAAGTAAATAGTCCTTTTAACAACTCTTCTTCTCCAAGTCCTAATTGCTCTGCTACAGTTACTAATGTAGCAGGTATGATTCCACCAGAACCTGCTGTAGGAGCTGCGCAAATCTTGCCCATTGAGGCATTGTGTTCTGCACACGAAAAAGCTCTTATCATTGCTTTATTAATAGTAAAACCACAAAGTGTCATTTTATCGTTTGAATAAATAGATAATTTCTTAGCTTCGCCTCCTATAATCTCACCCATAGTATCTTTTTCTTCTATATCTGCTATGGATTTTTTCATAACGTCCAGTATGATTTTCATATTTTTAATAATTTCGTCTCTTTCTGCACCTGTGTTTTGCATTTCATCTCTAATTACTGCTTCAGAGATAGCAATATCATATACTTCACAGTCTCTTAACAACTCTTTTCCATTATTATACATATATATCACCAACTATGCTTTCTTAATAAACATTATTTTTTTAACCGCAGATGATTCTTTAATTAAGTCAAGAACACTCATATCCATTTCGCCTTCTATTTCTACTATCATAGAAGCTTCTTTAGTTTGCTTATTTCTTATTACTTTCATATTTGCAATATTAAGGTCATAAAAATATAATAGATTAGATAAATCTTTTATTACGCCTTTTTTATCTTCATGTTTAGTTATGATGGCATCATAATCACCTGTTAATTCAGTTTCAAATCCATTGATATTTGTTATTATTACAGCTCCACCGCCTACAGATGCGCCTACTACTGTTGTCTTTGTATTAGTGTCGCTAATAATCTCAAATTTAACAGAATTTGGATGAACATGTCCTAAATCTTCGTGTATAAATTCATACTTCAATCCTACATCTTTTGCAGCTTCAAGTGAATTTCTAAGACGCTCATCTTGAGGTTCATAGCCTAAAATCCCTGCTATAAGAGCTCTATCCGATCCGTGTCCTTTATAAGTTTTAGAAAAAGAACCATGTAAGTAAATTTTAACACTTTTAATACTTTCTCCACATATCTCTCTTGCTAGCTTAGCGAGTCTAGCCGCTCCGGCAGTATGTGAACTTGATGGACCTATCATTATTGGACCTAATACATCAAAAATACTATTTACTTTGTTCATATATACCTCTTTTCTTTAAATCAATATATTTAAGCGATCATTCCAAGCACTAGATAATAAACTATAGGAATAAAAATACAAGGAAGCATATTACCCACTTTAATCCTCTTTATCTCTAAGAAATTCAGTCCTATTGCCATGATTAAAAGTCCACCAACAGAAGTCATTTCAGCTATAGTTATCTCAGTTAAAAAACTTTGTGCATACACTGCTAACATAGTTATTGAGCCTTGATATATAAAGACACTTATAGCAGACAAACAAACGCCAATACCTAGCGTAACAGCAATAGTCATTGAAAAAATACCATCCAAAACTGCTTTAGTATATAAAATTTCGTGATTTCCAGTCAAACCACTTTGTATAGAACCAACTATTGCCATGGAACCTACACAAAATATTAACGTACATGTTACAAAACCCTGTGATAAATTACTTTTTCCATTCGCAAATCTAGTCTCTAATTTTTCTCCAAAACTATTTAAGCCATCTTCAATTCTTAATATTTCACCTATTAGTGTACCAAGAACCATGCTAATAACCATTAAAGTCATATTACTTCCTTGCAAAGAAAGTTGAATACCAATAGCGATGACTGCCAATCCTTGTGCTTTGTTTAAATTTTCAGTAAATTTTGTAGGTATTATATTTTTAAATAGCACTCCTGCTACTCCACCTAATATTATTGCTATAGCATTTACAATAGTTCCTAACATCTTTTTCATTTCGATAAAAAATATATTTTATCGAATCTCCTCATTATTTTTTTGTCAATTACATTATAATATAGAATACCCTATAATGCAAAATAATTCTTGTTAAATTAGCTAATAATCTGATATAATGTTACTATTCACAGTCGATTTCTGATGTGAATAAGGACAAAGTAATAAAATATGGGAGCCTTATGGAGATTGGATTAAGTTGTGTGAAATTTCATGAGCGTTATAGTCATCTTATGGCTTAGCCCTAAAAATATACTGCGTTATGACTTTGCGAATAAAACTGAACTTACAACTTCCCAATTGGAGTACCAGCGACAGATTTTATTATTTTTTCCTTTGAGGTACATATGTTAACTGTGAATAGTAACGATATTATAAATAAATTATTTGCTATTCAATATAAATACTATTTTTTAAGGAGATTTTTATGATAGTTGAACAAGGTAGTCAATTAGCAATGGGAAAACTTAAACTTTTATATATTTTCAATAGATATGATGTACCTTTAACTAATAATGAAATTACAGGTTTTATAGTTGGCTACGATATTATGGATTACTTTTCATTGCAAAATATTTTGAGCACTTTATACGAAACTAAACTAATAGATATATATGCAAAAGATGGGAAAGAATCATTTTATCTTACAGACGAAGGGATAGAATTTTTGAATTTATTTGGAGATATACTCCCTGATTCATTTAAAGAATTGATTTCTAAGCTTTTTTCTGCTATTGAAAAAGATATTAAGCGAAGAAGTGAACTTTTTGGTCACTACTTTCAAAAGAAAGATGGAGAATTTGTAGTTTCTTTTCATATGCTTGAAAACAACATAACTACATTTAACTTAAGTTTAAATGTGCCTACAAAAAACATAGCTGAAGCTTTATGTAAAAAATGGAACTCTAATTCTGAAAATATGTTTTCTGAAATACTTAAAACTATTACTTCTGATATAGATATTGATTAAACTGACAACAATAATTTAAACACTAAACTAATTGTGAACGCAATTAATTCTGATATATATATTAGCAATTTACAAATCTAAATACATAAATTAAGAGACAAACATTATATCGTTTGTCTCTTATATTACTTATTCTAGATAATCTTTCAATTTTTTACTTCTACTTGGATGTCTCAATTTTCTTAGAGCTTTAGCCTCAATTTGTCTAATTCTTTCTCTTGTAACTGCAAATTCTCGACCTACTTCTTCCAAAGTCCTAGCTCTTCCATCGTCTAATCCAAATCTTAATCTTAAAACTTTCTGCTCTCTTTCAGTGAGAGTGTGTAAAACAGAAAATAGCTGATCTTTTAAAAGTGCAAAAGTAGCTGCTTCTTGAGGGGCTTGAACTACTTCATCTTGGATGAAATCTCCTAAGTGACTGTCTTCCTCTTCTCCAATAGGTGTTTCAAGCGACACAGGTTCTTGTGCAATTTTTAATATATCTCTAACTTTTTCAGGTTCCATTTCCATTTCAATTGCAAGTTCGTCTGGTGTCGCGTCCCTACCCAGTTCTTGCAACAATTGGCGTTTAATTCTTATCAACTTATTTATAGTTTCAACCATATGCACAGGTATTCTAATCGTTCTAGCTTGATCTGCTATAGCTCTAGTAATCGCCTGTCTTATCCACCAAGTTGCGTAAGTACTAAATTTGTAACCTTTTGTATAATCAAATTTCTCTACTGCTTTAATTAATCCTAAGTTACCTTCTTGTATCAAGTCAAGAAATTGCATTCCTCTACCCACATATCTTTTTGCAATACTTACTACCAATCTTAGATTTGCCTCAGCTAATCTCTTTTTAGCTTCTTCATCGCCTTCTTCCATCCTTTTTGCTAAAGAAATTTCTTCCGCACCAGAAAGCAATGGAACTTTCCCAATTTCTTTTAAATACATTCTAACAGGATCATCAATATTGATGCCTTTTAATATGTCATCATCAGTTTGAGTAATTAAAAGTTCAGGATCTTCTTTAAGTTCAAGTTCAGCATCTTCGTCAATTTTTTCGAAGATTTCATCTTGTAGCCCTAATATTTCTATGTCATTTTCTTCGATGATTTTATAAAAATCATCAATAAAATCCGGGTTGATTTCAAGTTTTTCAAAAGAATTAATAATATCTTTATATGAAATAAATCCGTTTTTCTTACCTTTTTCAATTAATTTAGCTTTAATCATCTCAATTTTAGCTACGTACTCTAAAGCTGCTTTTTCATTGTCATTAACAGTTTTTTCTGAATCTACAACTTCTTTAAGTTCGTTTTCAAGTTGTTCACTTAAATCAATATTTTCATCTTCAAAGAAAATTTCATTGACAGGCAAAACTTCATCAATATTTTCAACAACATTGATTTCATCACCTGATTTTTTGTTCTTTTCTTCGTTTAAGTTGTTATTTAATCCTTTGTTTGCTTTCACAGATTAATAAGCCTCCTCTTTCAACGACTTTATCTTTTTTGCCAAATTCATTATTTTTTCAATAAATATAGTTTTTTCTGCAACACCAGTTGAATCAATTAAATTTTTATTTAAATTATTCTTAATAAATTCAAGATGTTTTACTTTTAACCTCATTAAGCAGTCAAGAAATACAGATTTCAGTAAATCATCATTAGCATTCAATTCTTTATCACTAATATTTACATTTTCAAAATCAGTATCTTTTAAAGTGTTCGTTGTAAATTCATTACCCTCAATTAAATTATGATAAATATTTTTAAAAAATTCTAAATATTTATATTCCCCAAAATCATCGTCATAAACAAATTCATTTAATAAAAAAGCTAAATCGTTATCAATCAATAAAATTTTTACTAATTTTTCTTCATAAACTAAAGTTGTATTTTTTTTATTTGCAACTAATGGTTTAGTAATTTTTTTAGCTTCTTGATCTACTTTAAGATTTGAAGATGAATGTTTTTTATTAAACTCGCTTAATAATGCTTCCTTAGAAACATCTACTTTGCTAGATAGTTTACCTAAAATTATTTCTTTTTCAACATCGCCTTTAACATTTCTAATGTTTTCAAAAAACTTCGAAATATACCTAATTTTATCTACTAAAAACAAATCTTTATAATAAAATTCTAAAAATCCATAGTAATCAAACGATTTGTTAAGTAATAATTCAAATGCTGACTTGCCAAATTTATTTAAAAATTCATCAGGATCTTTGGCATTGTTAACTATAGTAACATTAGCATCTAATCCTTGTTTCTTAAACAAATTAATCGCTCTTAAAGCTGCATCCAATCCTGCAGAATCAGAGTCAAAACAAATATTAAATTTATTTGAATACCTATTCATCAGTTTTATCTGATTTTCAGTAAGAGATGTACCTAAAGCTGCTACAGCAGTATCAAATCCATATGTATGCATTTTTATGACATCCATATAGCCCTCTACTAGATAAAAAGTCTTATCTTTCACACTATCTCTTGCTAAGTTTAAGCCATAAAGATTATACCCTTTGCTAAAAACCATGCTCTCAGGTGAATTTAAATATTTTGGCAACGAATCATCTAATACTCTTCCGCCAAATCCAATAACTCTTTTTTTGACGTCAATAATGGGAAAAATAATTCTATTTCTAAATCTATCATAATAACGATTTGATTTTTCACTTAAAAGGATAAGTCCTGTTTTTTGTATATCATCTTCTGCATAACCTTTATTTTTTAAATGATTTAACAATTTGTCCCATTGATTAAAAGAGTACCCTAATCCAAACTTTTTAATTACATTATCTTCAATATTTCTTTCTTTTAAATAATTTAACGGTATTTTTTGATTTAATAAATTACTATAAAAAAACAAAGCCGCATCTTTATTAATTTTGTGTAACAAATTAAGAGTTTGTTTTTTTCTATTAGCCTCTTCAGAATTTTGATATTCGTCTAAAATGATGCCCGCCTTTGAAGCTAAATATTCAATAGTTTCAATATAAGTCCAATTTTTATGCTCCATCAAAAAACCTATTACATTTCCACTTTTCCCACATCCAAAACATTTGTATATCTGTTTGTCTTTTGACACAACAAAAGAAGGTGTCTTTTCCTTATGAAATGGACAATTTGCCATATAATTGCTACCATTTCTTTTTAAAGGCAGAAACGCTTCTATAACAGTTACAATATCATTTGAATCTAAAATCTGTTGTTTTTTATCTTCTGTAAGATTTATGGGCATAATACCACCAAGTTAATTTCATTGAACGCTAAGTGTACCACATTCAATGGTATATGTCAATTGTTTTTTTATATTATTTATCCCAAGGCAAAGGAACAAATATTTCTTTAAATACTTTTATCGCATATCTATCAGTCATCCCAGAAATATAATCTTTAACGATTTCTTCTTCTGTATAATTAAATGCATTCTTAAGTTCTAAATAATATCTAGGCACTTTTTCAAAATTATCCATATAATAGTTAAACAAATTTTTAATCAAGAATTCTGCTTTATGCTCTTCTGATTTCGCAGTTTTGTTTAAGTACACATTTTTAAATAAAAATTCTCTCAATTTAATAGTAGCATTATAAACATTATCACTCATAGAAATACGTTCTTTATCATTACTATTAGTAATAATATCAGTAATCATCGTATTGATGCGCTCTCCGTGTGAATATCCAATAATTTTAAGATATTCTTGAGGAAATTCTTTTTCAGAAATTATTCCCGCTCGCACTGCATCATCAATGTCATGATTAATATAAGCTATTCTATCTGATATTTTAACAATCTGTCCTTCAAGAGTTATCGGTTCAATATCTCCTGTATGATTCAAAATACCATCTCTTACTTCCTTTGTTAAGTTTAACCCATACTGAGAATTATTTTTCGATTCTAAAACTTCTACAACTTTCAAACTCTGCACATTATGATGAAAGCCTGCTTTCATCAAAGCGTTTAAAGTCCTTTCGCCACAATGACCAAACGGAGTATGCCCTAAATCATGTCCCATAGCAATTGCTTCTGTTAAATCTTCATTTAACATCATCCCTCTTGCAATAGTCCTTGAAATTTGAGAAACTTCAAGCGTATGAGTCAATCTAGTTCTATAGTGATCACCTTCGGGAGACAAAAATACTTGTGTTTTATGCATGAGGCGTCTAAAAGATTTAGAATGTACTATTCTATCCCTATCTCTTTGATATTCTGTTCGGATACTACATTTTGTTTCAAAATTTTCTCTGCCTAGTGTCTTTGAGCTCTTCGCAGCTTTTGGCGATAAATTATTTTCTTCAATAGATTCATATAATTCTCTCAAACTCATATTTTCACCTCAAAATATAGATAAAAGCTGTTGAGAAAAAGTTATTCCTTGAACACAATTTTACAACAGCTCTATAAATAAATCTTATTAAAAAGCAATTTTTTTGTTGATATAATCAACCAAATCTTCTATTTTAATTCTCTCTTGTTGCATCGTGTCCCTATCTCTCACTGTAACTGCGTTATCTTCAAGTGAGTCAAAGTCAAAAGTAATACAATAAGGAGTACCAATCTCGTCATGTCTTCTATATCTTTTGCCTATAGCTCCTGCTTCATCATAATCAGTATTAAAATGTTTAGCAAGATTTTGGAAAAGCTCTGTTGCAGGTTCGCTTAATTTTTTTACTAATGGAAATACTGCTACTTTAAAAGGTGCTAGCGCAGGATGTAAATGTAAGACAGTTCTTACATCGCCATCTTCTAATGCTTCTTCATCATATGCATCTAATAACAGTGCCAACATAACTCTATCAACACCAACAGATGGTTCTATACAATAAGGTACATATTTTTCATTAGTAATAGGATCTTGATATTCCATTTTTTCGCCTGATACACGAGCATGTGCATTCAAGTCAAAATCAGTTCTATCGGCTATGCCCCACAATTCTCCCCATCCAAAAGGAAACAAGTATTCTATATCTGATGTAGCATTACTATAGTGCGACAATTCTTCTTTTTCATGATCTCTAAATCTCACATTTTCTTTATTCATTCCTAGTTCATGCAAAAATTTCATACAATAGTTTTTCCAATATTCAAACCATTCCAAATCTTTTCCAGGTTCGCAAAAAAATTCTAATTCCATTTGTTCAAATTCTCTTGTTCTAAAAGTAAAGTTTCCAGGAGTAATTTCATTTCTAAATGATTTTCCTATCTGTCCTATCCCAAAAGGTATTTTTTTTCTACAAGATCTTTGCACGTTTTTAAAATTAACAAATATACCTTGTGCAGTTTCAGGTCTCAAGTAAATTTCTGCTTGTGAATCCTCCGTTACACCTTGAAAAGTCTTAAACATCAAGTTAAACTGTCTAATAGCTGTGTAATTTAGTTTGCCACAATCAGGACATTCTATTTTATTTTCATTTATAAACTCTTCCATTTTTTCATTAGACCATGCATCTACAGCTTCTTCTTTTCCTTGTTCTCTTAAAAAATCTTCAATAATCTTATCCGCTCTAAATCGAGCTTTACATTCTTTACAATCCATTAATGGATCACTAAATCCTCCCACATGACCTGAGGCTACCCACGTCTGAGGATTCATCAATATTGCTGAATCTAATCCCACATTATATGGATTTTCTTGAATAAATTTCTTCCACCAAGATTTTTTAACATTATTTTTTATCTCAACACCTAAAGGACCATAATCCCATGTGTTGGCTAATCCGCCATAAATTTCAGAGCCAGGAAAAATTATTCCTCTAGATTTTGATAATGCTACAAATTTTTCTAATTTATTTTTTTCTACTTTTGCCATGTATCCTCCAAATATTCTTTCTAAAATTTATATAAATCTAACATCCTAAGTGTTGTGAAATTTGATTTTCCAATATGAAAAAACAAATATCTTTTAATTAAACTTTTAATATCATCAGTAATTTCAATTTTGAAAATTTCATTATCCAACTTTGAGCTCAAAATTGTAATTAACATGATAATTTGATCAATTGTTATATCAAACCCCTTGTTATGTGATAGTCCACATTTTTTACATAATACGCCGCCTTCTTGTAAATTTAGAAAATATGAAGAATTTTTTTTGATTTCATCTCCACAAATCACACAAGATTTTAATTCTGGTCGATATCCTAGCATAGAAATCAACTTCAACTCAAATGCTGCAATTAAGCTTGTTATCTTTACTGCATCTTCTTCAATAGATTCTAAAATTTCAAACAATTTGATAGTCATATTATAAATTCTAGATTCCATCTCACTTTCTTGTGAAACATAGTTTAACAATTCTAATATGTACGTTGCATGTAAATAAGCAGTTAAATTGTTTCTAATTCCATAAAAGCTATTGATTTGTTCACCATTATTAATCGTATGCATGTCTTTTCCTACATATAATTCACACTTTGATTGGGACATGATTTGTGCAACATTTATTAAGGGACTTTTATTTTTTCTGCAACCTCTTGCAATCACTTGGATTTTGCCATTTTTTGCTGTTAAAGCATGTAAGATTTTGTCATTGTCCTTGTATTTGACTTCTTTAAGAACAAAAATATCATCTTCAATAATCATTTTTTGTTATATCCCAAAGATTTAAGCAGACTATCATTGTCTCTCCAATTAGGAGAAATTTTCACCCAAAGTTCAAGAAAAACTTGCGATCCAACTAATTCTTCTATATCTTTTCTCGCACTTTTACCTATTCCCTTTATCTTTCGGCCACCTTCTCCTATAACTATACTTTTATGTGATTTTTTCTCACAAATAATATTCGCCTGTATATCAATAATGTCTTTTCCTTCTCGCTCTCTCATTTTAACAATTTCGATTGCAATTCCGTGAGGAATCTCATCTTGTAAATACATTAACGCTTTTTCTCTGATAATTTCAGAAACTACAAATTTTTCAGGTCTATCTGTTAGATAATCTTCAGGAAAAAACATAGGACCTTCATTCAGATACTCTTTTATCTTTTTTACTATGCCTTTAACTCCTATATCATTTACAGCAGAAATCATCAGAATTTCATCAAAAATGCTTAATGCTTCAAATTCTTCGCTGATTTTCACCATGTTTTCTTTGGGATATTTGTCTATTTTATTAATAATTAAAAACTTATTTGCTCTTACATTTCTTATTTTTTCAATAATATACGCATCACCAGGTCCAATTTTAACAGATTCATCTGTAATCATAATAACTAGATCCATTTCATCTAATGCGTCATCTACTTCATTATTCATAAATTGACCCAAATTATTTTTAGGTTTATGAATTCCTGGAGTATCAAAAAAAACTAACTGAGCTTCATCATCAGTATATACAGTTTGTATCTTATTTCTAGTTGTTTGAGGCTTTTCAGACATAATAGAAATTTTTTCACCTATCATTTTATTCATTAGAGTAGATTTACCAACATTTGGTCTGCCTACAATAGTTATAAATCCTGATTTAAACATGTTTTCTCACTTTCATTATTTAATTTATTATTACAAGATCATCTGGCCCAAAACCTTCAGGCAGCAATTGACTTAATTTAAATTCTTTATATTCATCTTCACTTATTGCACTTATTACTATGATATCTTCACCAAATTCTCTTAAAAATTGTCTACATACACCACAAGGAAAAGATATTTTTTCCAAACTACCTACCACAGCAATTTTTTCTAAGTCCAGATAGCCTTCTGAAACACATTTTGCAAGTGCAGTTCTTTCTGCACAAATTGTTGGTGAAAAAGATGCTGACTCTATATTACAACCAGTAAATACTTTTCCACTCTTAGTTAAAATCGCAGCTCCTACCTTAAATTTTGAATAAGGACTATATGATTTTTCTCTCGCTTCTAACGCTAATCTAATTAAATCTTTATTATCCATAACTCACCTCTTCTATTCAAGTATAACATCATCATCATGACTAATTACCTGAATCCAAGTATTTCCTGGATTAACAACTAATGGTTCATCATTATAAAAATATTTAGTTTCAGCCCATTCATCAGCTTTTTCCCATGTTATATCTATTGATTTTCCATTAGTAATATAGTAACCATTTCCTTGTCCAACAACACCAAGATATAGTCTACCATAATCATCTAACACACTTCTGTCAACTCTATATATTATTATATTTTTAGCTGTAATACTTTCGCCATCATTTTCATCGACATGTGCTTCTCCATCTTTAAATCGTGTATAAATTTCTTTTTCATCATCATAAACATATTCAGTATTATTTTCTTCATTATATACTATTTTCAAACTATTTGCAACAGTATCAGATACAAGTTCTGTATTTTTATCAAAAAAACTTAACCCTTCATATTCATAATCTGTACGATAACCTCTATTATTAGCGTCGTTTCTTAAACTTTCTAAATCTGTATATAAATTGTTTGGTGCTGTTTTTCCAGTATCATAATATCTCCACATGCTATTAGTAAAAATACCATCAATATTTGCAACTCGCAAAGTTTCTAACAAAGCAAACGCTTCATCACTCCCTCCAACATGCGCAAAAATACTATCAAATCCTAAGGCCAAGTAAATCATATATGGCCTAGCACTCCTAACTGGCCCTATCAGTTCAGGTTCTTGTGTTTGAAACACCGCTAAATACCGTGTGTATGGCACTTCAGCTTCAACTTCATAGACAATCTCTGCTTGACTTAATCCTGCTTGCCATCTAGCAAGAGGGTGATTATCAATAGAAATAACAACAGGCCTATTTAATAACAATTCTTTATCATAATATACTCCATCTAATTTAGATTGTTCTTTATTAGGATCTAACTCCTCTGTATTTTCTATTATTTCTTCATCTTCTTCAACAATTTCCTCAGTAATTTCAGGTTTTTCAGGTTCATCTGGCACTTCTAACTCTATTTCAGTTGTTTTATCTATAGTACTCGAAGTATCTTCTGTAGACACATCATTGTCACTACAGCTTGAAAAAACAAAAACCATCAATATAGTAATTAAGAAAAACAAATACTTTTTCATCATTTTCTCCTGTCAACTTTATGATATCTATGTATATTACTTAAAAATTTCAAGTTTTTTCATAACTTCCTTCTCAGCTTGTCTCATTTCTTCTTGCTCTTCTTCATCCATATGATCATACCCTAATAAATGAAGTGTACTATGTGCTACTAAATACATCATTTCTCTTTCTAAACTATGACCCAACTCCTCAGCTTGTTCTTTGATTTTTTCTGTTGAAACTACTATATCTCCCAGCATTATTAAATCACCTTCTTCGTCATCAAACAACGGAAAAGATAGTACGTCTGTTTCCTTGTCAACATCCCTATACATTTTATTTAGTTTTTTAATTTCTTCGTTAGAAACAAAAGATAAACTTACTTCGTAATCATCTTCCATTCCTTGCAACTCTAATGTAGTTTTTATAGTATTTTCTAATGTTTTTATGTTTTTTTCAGAAATTTCCATAAAATCTTGCCTATTATCAAATAAAAGTGTTAAATTCATTTTTTCTTTCCCTCATATCTTTCATACGCAGCCACAATATCTTGAACTAATTTATGTCTAACAATATCTCTTTTTTCAAAAAACATAAAGCCTATTCCCTCTATATCTTTTAATATCTTTATTGCCGATTTTAAGCCAGATTGTTTTCCATCTGGTAAGTCAATTTGAGTAATGTCACCTGTAACTACAGCCTTTGATCCGTGTCCAATTCTCGTTAAGAACATCTTCATTTGTTCATTAGTAGTATTTTGCGCTTCGTCTAATATTATAAACGATGAATTAAGTGTCCTTCCTCTCATATAAGCTAATGGTGCAACTTCAATAGTTTGTTTTTCAACATTTTTTACAAAGTTATCAGCCCCTAAAATATCAAACAATGCGTCATAAAGCGGCCTAAGGTAAGGATCAACTTTGTCTTGGAGATCTCCTGGTAGAAAACCTAGTTTTTCGCCTGCTTCAACTGCAGGTCGAGTCAAAATTATCTTTTCGACTTCTTTTTTCCTGAAAGCATTTACCGCCTGTGCCACTGCAAGGTAAGTTTTACCTGTTCCTGCAGGTCCAATACCAAAAGTAATATCCTTATCATTAATTAAATCAATATAGCGTTTTTGATTCACAGTTTTTGGCTTTAAACTCCTACCAGAAGCTGTTATAACTATAGTTTCTTTTAAAAGTTCACTATAATCAATCCCAGATCTATTTTTAGCCATATCAATATAATATCCTAATTTTTGATCACTCAATTCTTGTTCTTTTTCTATTTCTTCTAAAGAATTTTTCATCACAGAAACAACTGCATCTACTGAGTTTTTATCTCCTATGATTTTAATTTCATTATCTCTAAGTAAAATATTTGTATTAAAGCTACTCTTAATAATTTTTAAATTTTTATCATGCACTCCAACTAACTTTTTTAATAATTCTCCTGATTCTATTATCAAATTTTCTTCGTGTTGATTCATTATACCTCCATAAGAGTTAATTTTTACTACTACATGTTCTATTTATATTAAATAAAATATTTATTGTTTTTTTTACAAATCTACAATTTATATTTTACTCTTTGATTCACTAAAAGTAAAGCTATATTATAACAATAAAAAAACTCCCATTCGGGAGTTTTTGTTATTGTAAGTGTTTTGCTACAATTTGGTTAACTTGCTTACCATCTGCTTTGCCTTTAACTTTTGGCATAATAACAGTCATCAACTTACCCAAATCTTTTTTTGATTGAGCGTTTGTCTCTTTAATAGATTCAAGCACAATTTGCTCAAGTTCAGCCTCAGATAACTGTGGCGGTAAATAATTTAAAAGAATACCGATCTCATCATTAGCAAGATCTATCAGGTCTTGTCTATTACCTTTTTGAAACTCAACTATACTGTCTCTTTTCTGTTTAACTTGCTTAGAAATAATGTCTATAATGTCTTCATCGTTAAGTTCAATTCTTTCATCGACTTCTCGTTGCTTAATAGCAGCTCTAATCATAGTCACAGTATTTTTCTTCACTTTGTCCTTAGACTTCATGGAATCTTTTAAATCTTCCGTCAAGGTTTCTTTTAAAGGCATATCTTCACCTCAAATTCTCTTATCTCATTTTTTTCTTTTTTCTTCTAGCCGCTTCAGCTTTTTTCTTACGCTTAACGCTTGGTTTTTCGTAATGTTCTCTTTTTCTTACTTCAGACATTACTCCTGTAAGTGCACATTGTCTCTTAAATCTTCTAAGTGCGTTGTCTAACGACTCATTCTCTCTTACTTTAACCTCTGTCATTCTGCTACCCTCCCCTCGTTTTTACCACTGTATGTCCTTAACATCAGCGAGTTTAAAATAGCACTATCATATTATATACTAAACTTTTATTAATTGCAATATAAATTTATATAAAATATTAAATTTTTTAAAATTGTCGTCTTCAATGGCTAATTCAAAGGTTTTAATAAATTTGCTATTAAAAACTTTCTGACATTTTCTTTCCGCCTAAGATATGAAAATGCAAATGTCCAACTGTTTGACATCCATTTTCACCACAATTATTAATTATTCTATACCCAGATTCATAAATCCCTGTTTTTTTAGCAATTTTAGGTATCGCTTTAAAAATTTCAGCAACATATAAATCATTACTTTCATCAATATCATTTGCTGATGCTACATGAATCTTTGGAATTACAATAATATGTACTGGTGCTTGAGGTGCTATATCATTAAAAGCTAAAATTTTATCATCCTCATACACTACAGTTGAAGGAATTTCTTTATTTATTATTTTACAAAAAATACAATCCATACAAAATCTCCTTTTCGATAGTTTTTTAATTATACAAACAGCTCTCAACAACTTTATTTATAGTTGTAGTAATAATATCATTTTCTGCTGCTAATTCTTCTTTAACTTTAGTCTTTAAGTAGTTAGTCGTATATCCTTCGCAAAAATCATCTGCCTTTTTCTCAACTAATACAGATACTTCTTTTCCTATCATCTTTTGCATAAATTCATCTGACAATCTATCAGTAAGCTCGATAAGTTTTTTGCTTCTCTCACTTTTTACTCTTGGCAATACTTGATTTTCAAAAGTAGCAGCTTTTGTTCCTTCTCTTACAGAATATTTGAATACATGAACCTTAGCAAATTCTATATCTTTTACAAATTCAAGTGTCTCTCCAAACTCTTCATCGGTTTCGCCTGGAAACCCAACTATTATATCTGTAGTAATCGCACTATCAGTCATATATTTTCTGATTATTTCAACTTTTTCTTTATATATAGCCGTAGTATATTTTCTATTCATTCTTTCAAGTACTGTATCGCTTCCACTTTGCAATGACAAATGAAAGTGATCACAAACTTTGTTTGACAAAGACAATTTTTTCATAAACTCATCTGTGATGATTCTAGGCTCCAGCGAACCAAATCTTATTCTTTCTATGCCTTGTATTTCAGAGATTTTTTCAACAAGTTCAATCAGGGCATTTTTTTCTTTGAAATCAACACCAAAAGACGAAGTATGTATCCCGTTTAATACGATTTCCTTATATCCCTTTTGAGCTAAATTAGATACTTCTTTCAAAATATCTTCCTGCTTTCTGCTCCTGATAGGTCCTCTTACATAAGGAATGATACAATACGAACAAAATCTATTGCATCCATCTTGTATTTTTATATTAGCTCTAGTTTTATCGTGTTCTTTGCTAATAGTTAATTCTTCAAACGATTCAGTTGCGTTAAATTCATCAATATCAAAAGATACTACTCCAGTATCTAATTTTTCTCTTATTAATCTTGCTATTTCACTTTTATTTTTAGTTCCTATAACAATGTCTACCGTAGTTTCTTTTTCAATAGTATCTTTATTCAATTGCACGCTACAACCGACAGCTGCTACCAAAGCATCTTTGTTAATTCGTTTAGCCTTATTTATTAGCTGTCTAGATTTTCTATCACTCTCTTTTGTAACTGCACATGTATTTATTATAAAAATTTGACTTTCAGAAGAAGGAGGAACTATCTGAAAACCTTCTTTTTCAAATAGTTCCATCATAGCTTCCGTCTCAAATTGATTTACTTTACACCCTAGTGTAATAAATGAAACATTAATCATTTCTTTTTCCTATTCGATATTTTTATACAGCTGCTATTACACAGATTTCAACTAAAATCTCTGGTCTAACCATCTCAGCCTGCACACAAGCTCTTGCTGGTGCATGTTCAACAGGCATCCAATCGATCCACAATTCATTAAACTCAGCAACATCTTCCAAATTTTTGATAAATATGGTAGCAGATAATATCTTCGTTTTATCCGCGCCTAATTCTTTAAGCCTCTCTTCAATTTTTTCAAAAACATCTAACGTTTGAGATTTTAAATCTTCTTTTAAAGAAGTTATTCCTGCAAAATATGCAGTATTGTTGTGTACAACACTCCTTGAGAATCTGTTTGTTCCTTCTAATCTTTTGATTTCCATGTTCATTTCTCCTTTAAATTTAGTTTTTTATTCAAATATAGCATCTACAAACATCTTTGCATTGAATTCTTGCAGATCATCTATTTTTTCGCCTACCCCAACATATTTTATAGGAACATTTAGCTCTTTAACTATTGGGAACACAATTCCACCCTTTGCCGTGCTGTCTAGTTTTGTTAAAATAATCCCGTCTATGTTGCAAGATTCTTTAAAAAGCTTCGCTTGAATGAGTCCATTTTGTCCTGTATTTGCATCTATAACTAATAGGACTTCTCTCGTTGCAAAACTGTATTCCTTTTCTATGATCTTAAATATTTTAGATAACTCATTCATCAAATTTACTTTATTATGAAGTCTACCAGCAGTATCACATATTAAAACATCAGTCTTTTTTGCCCTTGCTGATTGTATTGCGTCATACACTATCGAGCCTGGATCACTACCTTGTTCACTTGCAACTATATCAACTCCAGATCTATTGCACCATTCTTGAAGTTGCTCAACAGCCGCCGCTCTAAAAGTGTCTGCAGCTGCGACAATGACACTTTTTCCCGACGATTTAATCCTATATGACAGTTTTCCTATCGAAGTAGTTTTTCCAACTCCGTTGACGCCGACTATCATGATAAGTTTTTGCTTTCCTTCAACATCTTCTACACCTTTAGTCGATTCAAGCATGTCTACTAGATAGTTTTTAATAATATCTTTAATTACGTTTGTATCTTCTATTTTATTCTTCTTTACTTCTTCTTTTATATGATCAATTATGTCCATCGTTAATTCTACGCCGATATCTGCAAGCACTAAAGTTTCTTCTAATTCATCTAAAAAATCATCATCAATCTTTGTATGTAGATTAAACAAAGTATTAAATTGATCTGTAAATGTTTCTTTAGTTTTAGCTAATCCTTCTCTGATTTTAGCAAAAAAACCTTTCTTTTCCACAGGTTTTTCCTCAATAATTTTCTCAGTCTCTTCGACGATGTTTTCTTCAAAATTCGGCGTCTCTACCACTGTATTATTTAAATTAATATCTGCATTTTTTTCAACTTCTACTACTACTTCTTCCGTTTTTTCTTCTGATGGAACTTCTTCAACCTGCATCGTTTCGTCATTTGATAAATCGCCAAGTTCTTTTAAAATTTCGTCTTCACTCACGACATCAATATCTAAATCATCAACTTCTTCAATAGATATTTCTTCCTTTTCAATTTGCGAATTATCTTTGTTTTTATCTTTATTTCCAAATCCAAATAATTTTTTAAACATGTTATTATTCTCCAATTCATCATTAATACATTAAAATTCTGAAAGCTTGAGTGAGACCATCTTTGTCACTCCTTTTTCTTCCATTGTAGCTCCATAAAGAGTGTCTGCACTTTCCATTGTGCCTTTTCTATGAGTTATACATAAGAATTGTGTTTCTTTCGAAAACTCTTTTAAATATCGTGAAAATCTATACACATTTATATCATCTAATGCAGCTTCGATCTCATCTAAGATACAAAATGAGGTTGGTTTAGTTTTTAAAATTGCAAATAACAACGCTATGGCTGTAAGTGCCTTTTCTCCTCCCGATAAAAGAGTTATTTTACTTAGTTTTTTGCCTGGTGGCTGTGCTGCAATTTCTATTGAACTATTTAATGCATCAGTTTCATCTTCAAGATATACATCTGCTTTTCCACCATTAAACAAATCTTGGAAAACTTCGCTAAACAAAACTCTGATCTTAGCAAATTCTTCAGCAAACTGATTTTTCATTTTTTCTTCAAGTTCTTTTATAACTTGGTTTAACTGTTCTTTAGCATCAATCAAATCTTGCTTTTGCTTTGTTAAGAACTCATATCTCTCTTTAACTTCTTTATATTCATTTATGGCATTTACATTTACGTCACCTAGTTTTTTTAGTTCTCTTCTCAATGTTGATACATCTATATTAACTTTATTCAAACTAACTTCTTCATTTTTAAATGATAACGCCATTGCATAATTCATTTCATAATCTTCCCATAGCCTAGTTGATATTTCTTCGATTTTAGCCGCTAACCTCTCAGTTTTAACTGTAAGTCCATATTCATCGTCTAATTCTTCTGTCACTTTTTTATTAATGCTATTTAATTCAACTTGAGAATTATTAATTAACTCTTGCTTAGTTTTAAAATTTTGTTTTAAAGATTCTAACTTCTTTTCACATTCAATTAATTTCAAATTGAGATTATTACATTCTTCTTGCAATTCAGATATCTGTAATTTTGCAGAATTTACCTCAGAGCCTGTATCATTTAAAACATCATTTTTTAGTTTAATCATCTCTTTATTTTTAGCGATTTCCAACTCAGCATTATTACATTTTTCTTCCAAAATATTTATTTCTTGATTTATCTGCAATATTTCATTATTTTTTGACAATAAAGATTCATTCATTACTTCAAACTGGTCTTTTTCTTCTTTGTTTGTATTAGCAATATCTTTTATTTCTTCTTCAAGAAGATTAATGCTATTATTCATTAATTCAATACTATTCTCCAAAATAGAAATTTCAGCAACTCTATTTTTATTTTCTTCTTCCATGAATTCTCTATCACTTAAGAATTTTTCTATCAATAATCCAATTTTTGTAATTTGTTCTTTGCACAAATCTATCTTATTGCCAAGAAACATATCCTTTTTAGAAGCTTCTTCTATTTGAATCTTAATCCTATTAATTTCTCTACTGCTTTCAGATAATTCTCGCTCAATATGAACTAAATCTTGTTCAATATCTAAGCATTTTTGTTTAAATCTCTTTAAATTCTCTTTGCTTTCTTCTATTTCTCTTTTTCTAGTTAAAATACTGTTGTTTTTTCCACTTATGTGTCCGCCTGTTACTGCCCCTCCAGGATTAATTACTTCTCCTTGCAAACTTACAATTTTTATAGAATTGTTTGAAGCTTTTGCAATTCTAAAACCATCTCTAATATTTTCAACAACAATAGTTCTACCTAACAAGTTTTTAATAATATCTAAATACAACTCATCAACTTCAACTAAATTATCAGCAGTATCGACAACACCATTCATCGATAATAATTTTCTTTCTTCATTAGACAATTCTCTGCTCTTAATTGTGTTAATAGGTAAAAAAGTAACTCTACCTACTTTATTCTCTTTTAAATACTCTATAATTGATTCTGCATCTTGAGTATTGTTGACAATGACGTTTTGTATTGCCCCTCCAAGTGATATTTCAATCGCAGTTTCGTAGTCTTTCTCCGTCTTTATAACATCTGCAACTGTCCCTTTTATTGCACCTCTAAACAAGTTTTCATTTTTCCGTTTAGCCATCAAAATTTGAACACTCTTATAATAACCTTCATACAAAGTTTCCATATTGTTTAAAAAATCAATTTTTGAATTTACAGTGTTCAATTCATTTGTTGCGCTTTTTAATCGGTTTTCAGCTTCACGTCTATCTTCTTTTAAATTTTCATGGTTATTTATTTTCTTTTCGAGCGTTTTATTTTGTATATCCAACAAACTTTCACACTCATTTTTTTCAGATACAAAATTATTAAGTTCTTTTTCTTTTATACCTTTTTCATTTTTTTCATGATTAATTTCACTTTCGAATTGTTTAATTCTATCTTCAAAATTAGCAATTATTGATTCTATCGAATACTTGTCACTCTGATATTTATTCAACGATTTATGCAATTCAAACAGACTGTTTCTCTTGCCTTCACTCACATTAGAAGAAGTTTCCATTTTAATTTTAAACTCCAAAACATCTTCACTCAAAGTTTCAAATAGAACTTTTTCTTTTTCAAGTTTATCTAACAAATTGTTAGTTTCATTATTAAATAGTTTTATTTTTTCAATAATTTCTTTTTCAGTATCTTGCAAATATTTAATTTCTGTTTCAATGTTTTCAACATTTTCTGTATAAAGAAGAATTTTCTCATTCTGAACATTAATCAAACTCTGCTTTGAATCAAAACTTTTAGAAAGTGAAGTGTTTTGATTTTCGAATTCTTCTCTTTGAACAGTTAATTCATTCAATTTTAACTTTTCTTGTTCTATTAAGGTTTCTAATTCTTCTCGTCTATTAATAATTGATTGCTTTCTCTTAACAATCTCTGATTTTTGAACTTCAAAAATAACAAGTTGCTCTTTATGTTTTTCATATTCTCTAACATAAAGATTTAACTCAATATTTTTTAAATTCTCTTTAATTTCAATATATTTAGTAGCTTTTTCGCTTTCATTCTTTAAAGGTTCTACTCGAATTTCAAGTTCATGAATAATATCTTTTACTCTATCTAAATTATCATTAGTCTTATCAAGTTTCTTAATTGATTCTTCTTTTCTAGCTTTAAATTTAACAATACCTGCTGCTTCTTCAAATACACCTCTACGAACGTCAGAGTTAGGGCTCAATATTTCTTCAACTTTTCCTTGTCCTATAACAGAGTATCCATCTTTACCTATTCCTGTATCCATGAATAACTCTTTTATATCCTTTAGTCGACAATTGGCTTTATTAATAGAATATTCGCTTTCACCTGTTCTAAACAACCTTCTCTTAATGCTAACTTCTTTGTATTCTACAGGCAATCTTCCACTTTCATTGTCAAAGATTAGCTCAACATCAGCATAACCAAGTGGCATCCTTTTTTCAGTCCCAGCAAAAATAATATCTTCCATTTTTGAGCCTCTAAGAGTTTTTGGGCTCTGTTCTCCCAACACCCACTTTATAGAGTCAGAAATATTACTTTTTCCACTGCCATTAGGTCCTACAATAGCAGTCATGCCTTTTTCGACAATTATCTCTGTTTTATCGGCAAAAGATTTAAATCCGTGTACACAAATCTTTTTCAAATACATAATTTGTTATCCTCTGTTTTTTATAACATTGTTAGTTATTTTATTAAGCTAATCTTGCAATACACTAACATTATTTTCACGTTAAGCATTCAATTTTTTCAACAAATATTATTGTGCAAAAATTCATTAAAAATGTCACATCTATCAATTTTTTTAATAATTGTATCTCTTGCAAAAATTTTTATACAATTCTCATTTCTTATTTCTTCTAAAAAAATTTTATTTATCCCACAATTATTTTTAATTATTTCAATGTTTTTTTTCTTTTGCCCAACTACATAATTCATAGTTTTGTTGTCTGCATGTATTGTAATTTCATCAGAAGAACATTTTTCTTCAACAATGCTAAATTCAGTTTTGTTTTGTAAAGAATTTTTAAAAATAAAATATTTAGAAATACTATTTGAAATTGCTACTTGATACAATTTTTCTTCAGTCAATTGTCTAAAAGCTGGATGAAACGGACCTGCTAAAACATCTCCAGATTCACTCACTTTATCAGTACTTTGAAGTCCTATTCTAATAACATCAATGTTATTAACTGTATACAAAGAATAAATATAAGCGCTCAGTTCTACAGCTTTTTCGATAGTAAGCGGTAGGTACTTATTCTCTTTATACATCTTTTCAAGCTCTGTATCTTTTATAACAAGTGTAGGATAAATTCTTGCGATATGTGGTTTCATTTCTATAGATTTTTTGCACGTTTCAATATCTTTTTTTGGATTACTCCCTGGCAATCCAGGCATAATTTGGTGCCCTAAAATAAAATTATGTCTTTTTATCAACTTGCTAGCTTTTATGGAATCGCTAACAGTATGACCTCTACCCGATTTTAACAACACTTCCTCATCTAGGCTCTGGATCCCTAGTTCAATAATAGTCACTCCATATTTACTTTGAATTTCTAATATCTCTTCATCTATTGCATCAGGTCTTGTTGATATTCTTATGTTGTTAAAATATCCCTTTTGCTTATAAAATAAAGCTATTTCTAACAATTCTTTTTGTATATCTACATCTATTGCAGTAAAACTGCCTCCAAAGAAAGCTAAATCACTATATTTAACAGAAGTCTTGATATATGATTCAACAGTTTTTTTCACATAATTTGTATCGACATCATCACCCGAATTTCCATTGATTTTCTTTTGGTTACAAAAGACACAATCATTTGGGCAACCTTTGTGTGAAACAAAAATTGGTATTATTTTACTTATATCACTCATTGATTTCACCTATCTTAATTAACGCTTCTTTAGCTGCATTTTGTTCAGCAATTTTTTTGCTTTTACCAACTCCCACACCAAACTTTTTCTTGTCTATATACAATTCAATATAAAAAAGTTTATTATGATCAGGCCCTTCTTCTTTTGCAACAGCATATTTTATCTTATGAACATCATTTTTGCTTTGATAATACTCTTGCAAATATGATTTATAGTCAGACAAAACTTTTCCTTTTACAAGCAAGTGAATACTATCTTTTAAATTATATAAGATAAATTCTTCTGCCTTATCCAATCCACCATCAAGATAAATCGCTGCGATTACAGCTTCTAATGCATCTGCTAATATAGATTTTCTATCTCTTCCTCCTGTGGCTTCCTCGCCTTTACCAAGAACCAAATATTTACCTAACTCTAACTTTAATGCTATTTTACTCAGCATTTCTTCGCATACTACTAATGCACGTAATTTAGATAGATCTCCCTCAGGATAATTAGAAAATTCATGGTAAATATATTTACTCACAACAATACTCAAAACAGAATCACCAAGGAATTCTAATCTTTCATTATTAATTTTTTTAAATGTTCTATTCTCATTAGAATAGGAACTGTGCGTCAAAGCATTTTCTATAAACTTTTTATTAGAAAATTTATAATTTAAATTGCTTTCTAATTTTTTTAAATTACTAATCTTTACATCCATTGTTTCACCTCCTCAATCAGTGATAAATATCTGCATTTTATTAAACAGATTCAAATTTGTTAAAAATACATAACCAAGCTAAGAACTGTAACTAAAGCTACAGTTCTTAGAATAGATTTATTAATTTTAGTTATCTATTAGACTCTCAAGATAAATCACTGCATCTTTAACAGTGAAAATATTATCAGTAATCTCATTATCCATATCTACCCCAAATTCGTATTCAAAAGCTAATACTAGCTCAAAAAGACTTAAAGAATCCGCATCTAAATCGTCTCTAAATGATGTCTCTAAGCTAATGTCATCTAATTCTAATCCAAACTTATTACAAATGATTTCTCTAATTTTCTCGAACATAATAATATCTCCTTAAATATTTTAATTTATAATTACTTGATTAATGATTGTCTAATAAGCTCTATTGCCGAACTATCTAAAATATTTTTTGCCTGCTTAATTGCATTTTTGAAAGCTACGTGATCAGAACTACCGTGTGCTTTTATGACAGGTGAGTTTGCACCTAATAAAATTGCACCTCCAACCTCATCATAATCCATTCTTTGTTTTAATTTTTTAAATGCTGGCTTTGCTAATAAAGCCCCTATTTTTGTCCTTGTTGATGTCATCAAATCTTCTTTTAAAGAACTATTGATATATTGTGCAGTTCCTTCAATAGCTTTTAAAAGTATATTTCCTTCAAAGCCATCTGCTACAAGCACATCGACACAACCTGTCAATACATCTCTAGCTTCTACATTGCCAATAAAATTTAGATCCGATTTTTTTAGCAATTCATAAGTTTCTAAGGCAAGTTTATTGCCTTTGCCTTCTTCAGCACCAACATTTAGCAGTCCAACTCTTGGTTTATCTACTTTAAATACACATTTAAAATATATATTTCCCATTACAGCAAAATCATATAAATATTCAGGTTTGCAGTCCATGTTAGCACCTGCATCTACTAATAAAGTAAACCCATTATTCCTAGGTATAAATGGTGCTAAACAAGGTCGTTCAAGTTTGCCTATTCTACCTACAATCAAAGTTCCGCCTGTTAGGAGTGCTCCAGTGCTACCAGCTGAAACTATCGCATCTGCTTCTTTATTTTTAACAGCATAAAGTCCTTTTACCATAGAAGAATCTTTCTTGCTTCTAATCGCTACTACTGGTTTATCTTCGTTAGTAATCACATCTTCCGCATTTAAAATTTCAATATTACTATGATTACTTGTTTCTTGTTCCAGACATTTTTTTATTAGTGCTTCTTTACCTGATAATACAATATTAACATTATATTCATCTCTTGCCATTACAGAACCTTTTACTATTGCTTGAGGAGCGTTATCTCCTCCCATTGCATCTACAATTATTCTCATCAAAATACCTTCTTACTCTAGTTTAAATAATAATAAAATCTGATTTGATTTCCTATGAAGTTAGTATAGCTTAATAACAACAAAATTGCAATAATAAAATGAGCAAATAGCAGAACTTGACTTTTACAAAACGATTTGATAGAATGAATATGCAAGTATGTGTTAAATTATTAGAATTTTGTTACAAGGAGGTATGCTTTTGCTAATATATATTATTTCAGGAACGCTATTTGGTGCTATACTAATTTTTTGGGGATATCACATTTGGAAGGAAGAAGACCTAAGGTTCTTCAGTCACGGATTTGTTATGAATCTAGAAGACGAAGAAATTCCAATATTTGCTAAAAAATATGGAATTTCTTTAATTTATTTAGGTATTTCTGTCATAGTTCTAAGTATCATCTATACAATTAACACCTCTATTGGCTCCGTTCTTTTTGTGATAATCTTAATAGTAACTTTTTTTAGACAAATACTTTTATATTTAGATTTTAAATGATATTCGAAACTATGATATAAGCAGATCTTATAACGAAGTTATTTAATCTCATTATTAACATAAAAAAATACCAAGGAACTAAGCATAGCTCCTTGGTGTTTTTTTAGTTAAATTAGTTAACAGTCATTACTTCTTTGCCGTTGTAATATCCGCATTCTCTACAAACAGAATGTGGTCTTTTAGCCGCATGGCACTGTGGACACTCCATAACTGTAGGTAAAGTCATTCTGCACTTAGCTGTTCTTCTTCTATCTCTTCTGGCTTTAGAAGTTTTTCTCTTAGGTACTGCCATTGTGACACCTCCTTAATCTCATAGCAAATTTTTCAATTTTTCCAATCTTGGGTCAATAACGAAATCATTACATTCGCATTTATCTGTATTTAAGTTAACACCACAATTTGAACATAGTCCCTTGCAGTCATCACCACACAAAGCTTTCATTGGCATATTCAAATATATGGCCTGCTTTATCTGGTCACTTAAATCAACAACATTGTCTCTAACAAGCAACTCAATTTCTTCTCCACTATATTCTGGATTAAACACCTCTACAAGTATAGCATTGAAATCTGAAGTTACTTTATTATCAAACTCCTTTAAACACCTGGCACAAGCTTCAAGATATGTAAATAATAACTTTCCGTTAAATAGTACAGTTTTATCTACTTTATAAAAATTACCTTTTAGCTTGACATGTTTGTCGAGTCTGTATTCTTTTAGAATATCCTCATCTGTAATTGCGAAAGTTTCGTCAAAATCGAAAACATTATCGTCTGAAATAAGGAACTTTTCTAAATTAATTAACATTATATCACCCTTTTTTTGACTTGCACAGTCAATTATATGAGAATATAGTTATTTTGTCAAGTAATTATTTTGCTAAACTTTTAGTATCTCTTGCAATCATTAATTCTTCATTTGTTGGGATAACAAATACTTTAACTTTTGCACCGTCTTTAGAAACTTCAACTTCTTTTCCTCTAACGTTGTTTTTAGCTGAATCAACTTCAATTCCCATGAATCCTAAACCTTCACAAATAGCTTCTCTTGAAGTTGGAGAATTTTCTCCTAATCCTGCTGTAAACACTACTGCATCAACGCCACCCATAGCCGCAGCATAAAGTCCTATGTATTTTTTAACTGTATAGTGGAAAATATCAAGCGCTAACTGTGCTCTGTTGTTTCCTTCAGCAGCTGCATTTTCAAGATCTCTAAAGTCACTACTTACTCCTGAAATACCAAGAACTCCTGATTCTTTGTTCATTAAATTGTTAACTTCTTTAATGCTTAAGTTTTTCTTTTCCATTAAGAAAGTAACTATCGCAGGGTCGATATCTCCACATCTAGTACCCATTACAAGTCCTTCTAATGGAGTCAATCCCATTGAAGTATCAACAGATTTACCACCGTTAATCGCTGTTACAGATGCACCGTTTCCTAAGTGACAAGTGATAATTTTTAAATCTTCAATATTTTTTCCCGTCATAGCTCCTACTCTTTGAGAAACAAATTTATGAGAAGTTCCGTGGAAACCATATCTTCTAATGCCTAACTCTTCATACAATTCATATGGTAGTGGATATATATATGCTTGCTCAGGCATAGTTTGATGAAAAGCTGTATCAAATACTCCTACCATAGTAACGTTTGGTAATAATTCTTTACAAGCGTTTATTCCGATAATATTTGGAGGGTTATGAAGTGGTGCTAAATCTGTACACTCTTCCATAGTCTTGATTACTTCATCTGTAATTATTACAGAACCTGCAAATTTTTCTCCACCATGAACTACTCTATGGCCTACAGCATCTATTTCTTCTAGTGATTTTACAGCTCCGTGTTCAGCGTCCAATAAAGCTTTTAATACAGTATTGATTGCTTCTTTGTGTGTAGCTAATGGCTCAGTGTAAACAACTTTTTCTTTTCCAGTTGCTTCATGCTTAACTTGGCTACCTTCGATTCCAATTCTTTCTGCTAGACCTTTTGCTAAAACTTCTTCATTTTTCATGTTAATAAGCTGGTATTTCAATGAAGAACTACCACAGTTAATAACTAAAACATTCATTATTGAATTCCTCCTAGAATAATTTAATAAAATATAATAAACATACAGATCTGCATACATTGTTTTGCAAATTTGTATAACTTATTCAAAACTAATTTACGTATTCGATTTTGTCTCCATCTATAAATAGCACATCACAATTTCCAATAGGATAATCAAAAATGTTTTCTCTATTTACAAATTTAAAATAAAATAATATCGTTTTTATCAACATTCCGTGTGCAACTATTACAGTATTATCTGGCAAGTTAGGCATAAACGATTCTACCCTATTTAAAATATCTTCAAAACTTTCGCCATTCCTATAATTATAGAAAATATTTTCTTCCAAACACTTTTTTGCTTCTTCTGGAAATTTTTCTTCTATATCTTCCCAGTTTAAGCCTTCAAAATCCCCAAAATTTCTTTCTAGCAGTCTATCGTCATTAATAATGCTAATATTTTTCAACTTTGCTATCTCATTAGCAGTCTTATGAGCTCTAATTAGAGGACTTGAATAAATTTTTTCGATGCTAATCTTTTCGAATTTTCGAGCCATTTTCATAGCGTGATCTAATCCATTATCTGTTAAATCAACATCCATTTGCCCACAATATCGCCTATCTACATTTGCAATTGATTCTCCATGTCTGACTAAATACAATTTCATAAGTACAATAACCTCTCTGAGAAAAGTATAAAAAACATAAATAATATTTGCGATATTTCTGCTACAAACCCACATGTATCGCCTGTCATCCCTGAAATTACTTTCTTAATTGATTTGCTTATAAAAAATGTAGAAATTAAAGTTAAAAATATAGCGATAAAATTGACAATTTTGCCAGGTAAAATTAAACAAACAAAAGCTAAACAAGCTAAATTCATAAAAAGTTCTTTATCACTGATAGATTCTACAAATATAGTTCCCATGCCTTTATTAGCTTTAGCATAATTAGAGTTATAGCATGAAACTATTACTGCAGTTTTTCCAACAACTGGTACAAGTAGTACTTCATAGATATTTATATGTGAAAAAAGTATGATTTGTGATGACAAAAGCATAACAATACTTATAACACCAAATGCACCTACTCTAGAATCACTCATTATTTCAAATATTCTATCGCCCGTTCTACCTGAAAATAAGCCATCTGAAGAATCAGATAAACCATCAATATGTATGGCACCTGTAATTATAATATAAAAAATTGTAATTATCAATCCATTTATTAAAAAAATTTGCAAAAAATTACCTATTAGATATCCAAGCATTAAAAATATACCAATTATAACGCCTGTAAGAGAATACACACCCAGTCCTTTTATAAAGTCTACTTCATCATATTCAATAAATTTTCCAATTGGTACTCTTGTAAAATAGGCTAAATGAACTAAAAATCCTTTGAACATTCCAAATTTACTCCTTTACTTTTTAGCTTTAAAGGTATTCCAGAAACTATAAAATACATATTATCAGATTTTTGAGCTACCATAGAATTTACCCTGCCGCTGATATCTCTGAAATAATTTCCCATATAATACGCAGGAACCACTCCTAATCCAACTTCATTAGATACAATAACTAATTTTTTATTAAAATTTCTACATATGTCTAACAACTTTAAAATGTCATCTTTTATTTTTTCTTCTAGTAAATTTACTTCATCTTTTTTTACATCATCAAAATCAATCTTGCTATCTATCATAAAATTTGTAATCAACGTAGTTAAACAATCAATAATAACAACTTCAGCGTTAATAAAATCATCATCATTAGACAATTCATCAAAATTTTTATATCTTTCAATAGTCTTCCAAGCTTTTGGTCTTTGTTCTATATGTTTTTTTACTCTTTCTGCCATACCACTATCTGTGATCACTGCAGTTGCAATATACACAGCACTCTCGCCATATTCCTTTACTTTGTTTTCAGCAAAAGTACTCTTTCCACTTCTAGCACCACCTACTACTAACGTTATACACATGTTTACACCTCATATACTATTTTATCATATAATTCACAACATCTATGATAAAATGCTATTACTCACAGCTAAAGATTGCGTTTAAATTAAAAAACAGTAAAATCTGTCGCTGGTACTCAAATTGTAAAGTTATCCAGTTCATTTTCATTCTAAATAAACTTTGTACCTTAAATTAAGAATACCGCTTTTAGATGATATTTTCAAGTAAATTTTTTCAAAAATATATATCCGCTACATTTTTCCTGTTACTATTCACAGTTAACATATGTACCTCAAAGGAAAAAATAATAAAATCTGTC
>CAYJLG010000025.1:0-41861 GCA_964371035.1 uncultured Clostridia bacterium
TACTTGGTGGGAGACTGCCCGGGAAAGTAGGACGTCGCCAGTTCATTTTTTTTATGAATAAAAACACACCAATAGCAAACTAGTATTTGCTATTTTTTATTATAAAGATTTAGTTTAACTTCTCATCAAACTTTTGCACGCCAATTAGAGAGCCTTCGCGGGGGCGAAAATTGAACCGAGTTCTACACAAAGCAGGCAATCACGACCAACTGAGTATAAGCTTTAATTTCCGGTAGTCCATAAGTACGCTGTAAATTCTGCAATCAAGCTATAAATTAAATTTTATCGCGAATTGAGATACGATTTTTACCATATAAAAATCTAAAAAATCGTTATCGAATCTGAGCAGGAAAATTAAATTTATAGCTTGATACTCGCGTCCAAAGCATGCTACGAAAAATAAATTAAATCTTATACTCAACTTGCCACGCACAAATCCAATTCACACAACCATATTCAATTTTCATTTACCGCACACCTTGTGTATCTAAATATTAACTTCTAACAAATCAAAATAATATCGTTGATTTTAAATGCTTTTTTTGGTATAGTTATATTAGTCAAATAATTTTAATATTATGGAGGAAATATGTTTAATAGAGAATTTACACTAAAAACTTTAGAGAGAATAATTAATATTCCAAGCCCAACAGGGTTTTGTAAAAATGTAATACAAGAAATAGAAGAAATATCAAAAGAGCAAAACTTTAAATTTGAAAAAAATGCAAAAGGAAATGGCATAATAACAATTGATGGAGAAGACAATTCATACTGCATAGGAATTCCTGTACATGTAGACACCTTAGGTGCGATGGTTAGATCAATCAACGCAGACGGTACATTGAAAATAACATCCATAGGAGGCAATATTTATTCAACTCTTGATGGTGAATATTGCAAAATACACACAAGGAGTGGAAAAATTTACTCGGGGACAGTTCTCTGCGATTCTCCAGCAGTACATGTGTTTACAGATGCAACTACTAAGAGTCGCAAAGAAGATAACATGATGATTAGGATAGATGAAATCACATATAGCAAAGAAGACACAGAAAAATTAGGAATATCTACAGGAGATTTCATATCTATAGAACCTAAATTTGAAGTTAAAGATAGCGGATATGTCAAATCAAGATACTTAGATGATAAAGCAGGAACTGCTTGTGCTTTAAGTCTGTTAGATATTTTCAATAAATTAGGCACTAAACCTAAGCATAAAGTTAAGATAATAGTATCTACATATGAGGAAGTAGGGCATGGATGTGCAAATATGCCTGAGGATATTAATGAATTGATAGGAATTGATATGGGTTGTATAGGGCTAGATTTAGCTTGTACAGAGGAAAAGGTCTCTATATGTGCAAAAGATAGTTCAGGTCCATATGATTATGATATTACAAATAAATTGATAAACTTGGCTAAAGAAAAAGAACTAAATCATGCAGTAGATATTTATCCTATGTATGGATCGGATGTTTCAGCAGCTCTTGGTGCAGGCAATAACATTAAAGGTGGATTAATTGGTCCAGGGGTGCACGCTTCACATGGAATGGAAAGAACGCACTTAAAAGGTATCGAAAACACAATAAGATTAATATATGCTTATGTAACAGAGTAAACAAATATTTTTTATGAGGCTAAGATGATTAAAATAGGCGTTTTAGATAGTGATATATCAATAAGAGAAGATATTAATGAATTTATCAATAATTATTTTTCAGAGAAATCATATTTCTATAAAGTTTACAAGTTTTCTAACTATGAAGAACTATTAGAATTTTATCACAATAAGGATAAAATTGATTTACTGTTCACCGAGTTGGTGGAAACAGGAAAAGAAGATAAGCCTAAGAAAAATGTATTTGATAATTTAGAAAAATTAAGAAAGATAGATTCTGCTATAAATATTGTAATAAACACTACTTCTAACATATATGCATCGAAATGCTTTGAAATTTGGCCTCTATATTATAATGTGAAACCTTTAAAATATGATAAAACTTCTACCATAATAAATAGATTTTTAAAACAAAATATGCTTAAAGAAGAAAGCTTTTCTGTTCGAAATGGCAAAAAAATAATAAATCTATCGTTTGATGAAATTGTATTTATAGAAAGCCAAAATACTACTATTAAAATACATATGAACAATTATGAAGTATTAAAAACTTATGGGAAATTAGATGATATAGAAAATCAATTATCTAATGATAGGTTTCTTAGATGTCACAAAAGTTTTTTAGTCAATATGAATTATATTAAAGCTGCTGATGGTTATAAATTTATAACAATTTATGGCGACACAGTTTCTATAAGACAAAGAGAGGCATCTAAAATCAAAAAAATCTTTTATGATTTTATCAACAAAAAAAAGAAACATGAAAAAGAAAAAAAGTAATATTTTAGGTTTCATTTGAACTCTAAAAAATTAAAGCGAACTGTTAGGTTCGCTTTTAATATTATTCTGTTTTGATTTTAATTAATCCTTGAATTATAGCACCTTTTTCAATACTAATAGTAGTAGCTGTAACATTTCCTATTATATAGGCTTCTTTAGCTATAAACACTTCACCAGAAAGCGCAATATTACCTTTTAATCTACCAGATAATTCAATTCTTTTAGCAGATATATCACCTATAATGTCACAATTATTTTTTATGATAAGTGTGTTTTCAACTTTAACATCACCTTCGATTTTAGCATTGCTTCCTTCAAAATTTTTACAAGTGATGTTACCCATTATTCTTCCAGTAGAGCTAACAGAGTTTGAACTTGTAACATTTCCTATCATTTCACCTGCAATCACAATGTTTGAATCAGTAACTATAGAGCCTTCTATTCTTGTAGTTTTTGTAATTACACTAACATCAGAAGATGCTGAAGGTTGGATAAATTCATTTTGACCAGAAAAACTTGTGCCTGAATTGTTGTTAGGTTTTGAATCAGTATCTTTAAGTGATTCTAAAGTTAAATCTTTCATTTGAGATATAGGAGATTCGTTTTTAGCAGCATAGTTGTCAGATGCAGCTGCTGAACTAACTGAATCTTCAGCTGATTTTAAATCTTTAAAACTTTTAAATTCTTTGCTTTGCGAAACTGCTGCTTCAGAAGTTGTTGCAACTTGCTCTTTTACAGTATCACTTTCTTTTGTACTAGGTGATTTATCGATGCCGATAACTTCTTTCAATGCTTTTCTAAAATTACTCTCCATAATATCAAACTCCTCTAAGATAAATTTAAAGCGGTAAACAAACTCTTATTTGCCTTTTAAATGTGTAGGCTCACTATCTTTTTCTTTTTCACTGGGTTCTTCATTTTCTTTTACTGAATCAGGTATTTCAGTATTCTCTAAAGTGTCTTTCGTATCGTCTGAATCAGTAGTATTGATTGGATCTTCGTTAGGTGATGTATCAAATTCTTTTTCTGTATTTTCATCTGTAAAATATTCATCGTCATCAGGCGATTTTTCAGAGTCGGCCGAAGATGAGTCAGTTTCAAGTTCTGTTTGCTGTGTTTCACTAGCATTGTCAGAATCATTATCTTTATTTTGAAGTTCAGAACTATTATTATTTTCAGAAATATTTAGATTGTTTGAAACAGAATCTTGTGGTTTTTCATTATTGTCGGGTATAAAAAAACCCAATACAGTAAAAAAGCCTATAATAGCTAAAATCAAAATAAGAATAATTGATATATAGATAACATGTTTAAAAAACTTTATACTGCCCCAATACATAAGAACACAACCTTTACTTTGATATTGAAATGAATAAAGTAAATTCGTAATAAAAGATAATAGTTAGTCAATCGTAACTTTTTCTACTCAATGTACAATGCACTTTAAACACAATATATAATAACAAATTTCGATACAAAATAATAGTCTTTTGTGAAAATGACTGTTTAAAATATGAAAATTACAAAACGAAGTATAACAACTTCATAAACTATACAAAACACATTAAAAAAAGGCTTATTACAAGCCTTTTAATATATTATAAATCAGAAGGTCGCTCCTCTAAAACTATATCTGCCTCCATTAGCAGGTTGTTTCTATAATACTTTAATTTGACAGTATCACCAACATTGTACTTGTATAAGGTAGCTATCAAATCCTGCATGTTATCTATCCTATGTTCATCTATGCCTATTAAAATATCACCTTGTATCATGTTTTGCTTATAAGTAGGTCCATTTTCAATAATATTTATTATAAAAACACCATAATCTACAGGCAAATTATCTGAATATTGCATTTTGTAATCTTCTACTCCAATTCCGCTGATGCCTATGTACACCCTTGTGATACTTCCATTAGTATTTATCTGTTGAAGCATTGGCAAAGCAGTATTTATTGGTATTGCAAATCCTATACCTTCAGCAGATGCAGATTTTGCAGTATTAATACCTATCAATTCACCTTTTGCATTAAATAAAGGGCCACCGCTGTTTCCATGGTTAATAGAAGCACTTATCTGAATCAGCGGTGAAATTCTTACACCAGTTTCTACTATGACAGATCTATCAAGTCCGCCAACGATTCCTGTAGTTACAGTATTGCTAAGATCAAATGATACAGGATTCCCTATTGCAACAACTGGTTCTCCTATGACTAATTCGTCAGAATTGCCTAGCACTGCAAAGTTAGGTGTATGTCTTTCAATTTTTATTATTGCCAAATCCAAGCTTGTATCGAACCATAATACTTGAGCAGTTTCATATGAACCATCTGTCAACGATACTAGCACATCTGATGCATTGCCATCACCTATTACATGAGAATTAGTAAGGATAGTACCCGAATCATCCACAATAATACCTGTTCCGATACTATGTGTATCTTGAGAAGTGTTACCCCAAAATGAAGTTATTTCTTCTGTACTTTTCGTTGTAATGCCAACCACGCTGTTGCTATTTTTTTCATAGACCAAACTTGCAAAATACATATCTGCACTTAAATCAATTGCAATATTTTTATTGATGTTATCTAAAGAGGACTGATTACTTTCTAAGATTTGTTTATCACGTGCAAACCTTAAAGTAATGTATCCACTTAAACCACCACTAAGAATAGAAATACATAGCATAATTGCTACCACTTGCATAAAGCTAAAGCTTAGTTTATTCTTTTTCTTTTTTTCATAATCTGTTTCTGTAAAAGGAATCGATGAATCAGAAGATTCTGAAATTTTGATAGTAGAATTTAAATCTAATTGCTGATTTGATGTATAATTGGTAGAAAAAATATTTTCACTTATAGATGATTCTTCCTGGGCTGAAAACATATTTCCAGTTTGAGATGGAATAGTGCTTGGCAATTCGACAGGAATAGGATCAGCTTCTATGTAACTGATAGGTGTGTAATAATACTCTGTACTACCATACAGCTCATCTTCTTTGTCTTGTGACTGAGAGTTGATTGTATCATTTTCTATAGAAGGAGATTCCTCTTGTGATTGAGAGTTAATATCATCACTCTCTACAGGAGTAATTTCCTCAAGTGACTGAATGCTAGAAATATTGAATTCTACAGAAGTAGTTTCCTCAAACGACGGTAAATTGATTGTATCATTTTCTATAGAGTTTAAATCATCTTTAGGTGTTAAAGACAGATTTTCACTATTAGCAGGATTTGATATGTCGTCAATCTTGTTTTTATTATCAACATCCATGGTTTTACCTCCAAAATTTATTTCTCGAATATATTATAATTTATTTAACCATATTAAGCTTAATCATTTCTTTAAGAAATCTATATATAATATACTCCGGTAGGTTTATCTCTAAATGTTAAGTTCAACTTTAATCCTTCATTTAAAGGGATATTGTTTTCAATCAGAGCCGATTCTACAGTTTTAAACGCCAACTCAGGAAAGTTGTTTTCGTTGCTTAAATGGCCTAACAATACTATTTCAGATCCTTTTGTCAATATTTTAGATATGACTTCACCTGCAAGCTCATTAGACATATGACCAAAATTTCCTAAGACTCTTTTTTTCAAAGGCCATGGATATGAACCTATAAGAACCATATCTTCATCATGATTTGACTCTATTAGATATAGATCTGAATTTTTTATATTTTCTCTTATAGTATCTGTCACACAACCTGTATCTGTAAGCAGAGAAATCTTTTTATTTTTATTAAAGATGCTGTAACCTACAGGTGCGGCTGCATCATGAGAGACATCAAAAGCTTGTACAAAAACATCACCGATTTCTACGCAATCAGTAAAAACTTTAATATTTTCCTCTTTGACATTGCCTATGCATGATTCCATGGCACTCCAAGTTTTTGCGTTTGCATATATAGGTATGTTGAATCTTCTTGATAAAATTCCTGCGCTTTGTATATGATCAGTGTGCTCGTGAGTAATAAAAATACCTTTAATAGAGGCAGGATCCTCATCAATTTTTTTCAATGCTTCTTGTATTTTTTTTCCACTTAAGCCTGCATCGACTAAAATATTAGTTTCATCTGTACCGATAAATTGACAATTTCCGCTGCTTCCACTGAATAGAGAACAAAATTTCAAGTAGTAGTTCCTCCGAATTTGAATTTAAATAAGTATTATATCTTTAACATATAATAACACATATGATTCGAATATTCAAATATGAATTTAAAATATTAGTGTTTTAGTTTGTGTTAGCAATAAAAATATTACTTGACTAAAAACATATAAAAATTGTAATATAGTGATATATACTTAATAGTTAAAAACTAGTTTAAATTGGATAGAGGTAGTTATGAAAAAAGAAATAATTATTTTTGCTTGTCCTGAGCATGTGGAAATGGCGATAGATGATGTAATCGTAGAAAAAAATGACGAAGCAGCTCCAAATATTGAGTTGGATGAAAAAACTACATGTAAATATTGTAAAGAAAAATCAAAATACAAAATTTCGTAAAATTTATTATAAAATTTCAAATAAAAAGCTTGTATATCGTCAAAAATGATGATATAATACTAAAGCTATCCTTGCCACCAACAAGATTGATGGCCAAAGTCCAAGAGGAGGTGAAACGTATGAGAAAATACGAAGCGGTTATTATTTTACTTTCTGATTTAGAAACAGAAGTAAGAAACGCAGAGATTGAAAAACTTAAGAACATAGTGACAAAATTCGAAGGTACAGTTGACAACGTTAATGAATGGGGTCAAAGAAGACTTGCTTACGAAGTAAAGAAAAAAAGAGACGGATACTATGTAATTATGAATTTCACATCTAACGCTGATGCTGTTAATGAAATCGACAGAATTTGTAAAATCAGCGATAACGTGTTGAGACAACTGATTACAGTAGACGATTCTAAATAATAATGTAAAGGGGAAACTTTATGAACAGTGTAGTTTTAATTGGGAGATTGACTAGAGATCCTGACTTGAAATTCATGCCTTCTGGCATGGCTGTAACACGACTGTCCTTGGCAGTTGACAAAGAATTATTTGGGGAAAAAAAGCAAGAGGCTATAAATCAAGGAAAGCCGACAGCAGATTTTATCAATGTCTCAGTTTTTGGGAAGCAAGCTGAGAATTGTGCAAACTATCTTGCAAAAGGTAGTTTATGTGCAGTGAATGGTAGAATTTCCACAGGAAGTTATACTTCACAAACAGGTGAAAAAAGATATACTACAGATGTAATAGCAAATAGAGTTGAGTTTATCGGTTCAAAACAAGGATCATCAACTATGCCAGGCAAACCGTCGGGAGCGGATAGCAATTTCTTTGACGATTTTCCAGATGATGATAATGACATTTTCCAACCGGTAGATGAAGATGAGATTCCGTTTTAAAGGAGGAAAATGATGAGTTCAAGAGAGAATTACAACAGAGGTAATAGTGCAGGCGGACAGATGAAAAGAAGACCACGAAAAAAAGTGTGTCAATTCTGTGCTGAAAAAGCAACTTCTATAGATTACAAAGATACAGTTAAACTAAAGAAGTTTATTACTGAAAGAGGTAAAATATTACCTAGAAGAATTACAGGAACTTGCGCAAAGCACCAGAGAATGGTAACTAACGCAGTTAAAGTAGCAAGAGCAATAGCATTATTGCCATATACTACTGAGTAATTTATACTAAAAAAATTAAGCTACTGGATATACTAAATCCAATAGCTTTTTTTATTGTAATTAATAATGTATAGGATACCGCCACAAGTTCAGGACAAACGCATTAATTTTATTATTACTCATAGTTACGTTGCAATGATGCTGAATTTTCACGGTGGATAGTTTTTTACTTACCGCAGCATTTTTTATATTTTTTGCCTGAGCCACAAGTACATGGATCATTTCTACCAATTTTATCTTCTTTAACAACTTGTTTTGAACGATTATACTCTTTTCTGATTTCAAGTCTTTTATCTACAGGTAAAATATTATCCCATTCAGAAAGTCCAAACAACCAATCAGCCTTAGCATCGTGCATATTCCATAAAAGTTTTTCATAGTCAAATTCTAAGTTGATTTCAGATTCTTCAGTTAATGCTTCTAAAATTTCTTTTTCAAACTCTGTTGTGAAGCTTGCGCTAGCACCGTCTAAAAAACCTACAATTTGTGTTGGTTTTGCAGAGAATTTTTCGCTTAATTCCTTTACTGTTCCAGAAAGAACTTTAATATTTTCTGCTAATATTTTCTTATAAATATCTGTTTCTTTTTCTAGATAATTTTTCCAAAATAAATTGTAATCTTCTTGTGTTTTTATTCCTTCTAAATCATCATTCCATGTTTTATATAAACTCATTTCTTACCTCCAAAGTTTTCAACTCAAATATTATATCACAGTAATTAAAGTTTTGCAATATCTGTTCTGAATTCCATATTATCAAATTTTATTTTACTAATGTTGTCATAAACCTTTTTACGTGCGTCATCAATCGTGTCAGCTAAAGTAGTAATTGCTAACACTCTACCCCCATTTGTGACAATCATATCATCATTAAATTTTGTACCTGCATGAAAAACTATAATGTCACTTGATACATCTTCAAGTCCTAAAATTTCTTTGTTTTTTTCATAATTTTCAGGATATCCTCCCGAAGCTAAAATTACTGTGACTGCCTTTTTTTCTGACCAAACTAAATCATTTTCAGTTAATGTGCCATCGACAGTTTTTATCATAATATCGAGCAAGTCAGATTTAAGTCGTGGAAGTATAACTTCTGTTTCAGGATCACCAAATCTTGTGTTAAATTCTAAAACTTTAGCTTCGTCGTTTTCAATCATGAGGCCAATAAATAAAACACCTCTGAAATCAATGTTTTCAGATAAAAAACCGTTAATAGTTTTATCTAAAATGTGTTTTTTAATATGTGATTTAAGCTCATCAGTATAAATAGGGTTAGGAGAAAAACATCCCATTCCTCCTGTATTAAGGCCTAAATCATCATCGTAAGCTCTTTTGTAATCTCGTGCGCTTTCCATAGGAATTATATTTTTTCCATCTACGAAACATAATAAAGAAGTTTCTGTACCAGTTAAAAATTCTTCTATAACTAAAGTTTCACCAGATGTACCAAATTTTTTGTCGCTAAGCATAGATTTTATTCCATCGACAGCATCATCATATGTTTCACAAATTAACACACCTTTTCCTGCTGCTAAGCCATCAGCTTTTACAACAACAGGCAGGCTGAAATTTTCAAGTCCATCGATAGCATTTCTATAATCTGTATATGTTTTATATTTAGCAGTTGGAATGTCATATTTTTCCATAAAATCTTTTGAATATGATTTGCTTCCTTCGAATATAGCACCTTCTTTTTTGGGGCCAAAAGTCTTAATGCCTTTTTCTAAAAGCATATCCGCAAGTCCTTTTACTAAAGGAACTTCTGGACCTACAACTACTAAGTCGATATTGTTGTTACTCGAAAATTCAGTTAATTCATAAATATCTTCTGCGTTAATATCAATACAAGTAGCAATCTTTGAAATACCTGCATTTCCAGGAGCACAGTATAATTTTGTTAATTTTTTACTTTCATTTAATTTATGGCAGATGGCATGTTCGCGTCCGCCACTACCAACAACAAGTACTTTCATAAAATCTCCTTTATCACTTCATAATTATGAGTCAATTTTATCGTTTGGAGTTAATTCAAACTTTGATACTAAATTTTTAAGTTCTGAAGCTTGACTTGCTAGTTCTTCGCTAGAAGTAGCGCTATCTTGGCAAGCAATATTTGTAATAGATATAGCATCAGCCATTTGCTGTGTATTTGTATTTATTTCGTGTATAAAAACATCTTGATCCGAGATCTCTTTTGAAATAGCATGTATATTTGTGTCAGATTTTGCAGCTCTTTCTAATACTTCAGTCAAAGTTGTAGCTGTCAAATTTGCTAATTTAGCAATGTTTTGTGTTGAAACAAGTGTACTTTCAATCAAAATCGCAGTGCTGTTTGCAGCATCCGCAGATTTATTTGCTAAGTTTCTAACTTCGTCTGCTACTACAGCAAAGCCTTTACCTGCTGAACCTGCTCTTGCAGCTTCAACTGCTGCATTTAGTGCAAGTATATTTGTTTGGAATGCAAGATCATCAATAGTCTTAATTATCTTTGAAATTTCATCTGAACCTTTTTGAACTTCAACTGACGCAGCAACTAATTTATCCATGTATTCTTGACCTTCTGTTAATTTTTCTTTCGTAGCAACAGAAAGCTGTGAAGTAGTTTTAGCACCTATATCTATTTGTGATGCACTTGAGGCTAAGTCTGTCATTGATGATAGTACATTTTCAACTAAATCAAGTCTTTCAGTTGTACTTTGAGATAAAACAGAAGTACTTTCAGCTACTTGAGAAGCTCTAAGTGCAACTTGCTCTGAAATACCTGAAATATCTGAAATAACATCGTTTAATTGTTGTTTAATTCTTTTAGTTGAATTTTGAATATTAATGAAATCTCCTCTATATTGAATCGTACTATCTTCGTAAGCTAAATCTTTGTTTGCAATCTTATCAAGTCTATCTGAAATATCGCCAATCATGTAGTTTAAACCGTATAGCAATTCTTCAATAGAATTCCCAAGAACTCCTATTTCATCAGATCTGTTAATTTTAGGAGCAGGTGTCTTTAGATCACCTTTACTCAATAGACTCAATCTATCTATGCACATCACTATTGGCTTACTAAAAGAATTACCGATTAACACAGCAACTATTGTGCCAATAACTGCAATGGCAACTCCAAAGATAGCCATAAAAATGGTAGAAATCTGAGCAAAACCCATAATTTCTTGTTCTTCAACTGCAAAAGAAATACTCCAACCATTAGAATTTGCTATTGGAGCAAATACTTGCCAGTTCAAAATTCCATCATAATGATATGTGCCAAAACCTGTTTCGCCATTTATCATTCTCTTTTCAATTTCAACTAATTCTGCTAGTTCTTTATCATCTGGATTTTGTTCTAGAGATTGAATCTCATTAACTCTATCATAGACAGATGTTATATCAGTATATGCTATAGTATATCCTTCGCTGTCTAAAATATAACCTGTACCAGTTTCACCTATGGATACAGAGTCAACTAGATTTTGTAAAAAATCAACTTCAGAAACGAAATAGAGCACGCCAGAAACTTTATCATTTTCAATTATAGGTGCAGAAACAATGAAATAAATATCAGATTTATCTGAAGAAACATAGGGTTCTGTTAAATATGATTCTCCAGATAAACTAGATTTAAAAAACTTGTCTTGGGAATAATCTTCACCAGTGAAAATATCTATTCCATTTAAATCTAATATTCCACCTTTTCGCATTCCTATTTCTTCAGATTTTTGGATAATATATAATTCCATTTCAGCTTTTGAAATAGAGCTATCTGTAAACATCAAATTGTTTGCTATTTCAGAAACTACATTTTTTTGCGTTTTAATAGCGTTACTTGCTGATGCAGCAGCGAAAATTGATGAATTTTCAAATAATTTTTGTGATGATGCTTTTGCAGTATAGTTATTTACTGCTATGGACATTGAAACCATAGCAATTGAAGTAAGCAAGCACGTAAACAGCACAATAAGTATAATTTTAGTTCGTATTTTTTTCATTATTATCACCTTTGGTTTTTTTATGATTAAACAATTTATAATATCACTTTATTTTACCATTTGTAACCCAACAATGATATTCTCTAAATGATAAAAATATGTTATTTATCTCAATTTCTGTTAACTCACTAATTGATTCAATAAATCTTTCAGCAAATATTCCTTTTTCCTCGAATGGAGTAGTCATATATAGTGATACAGAAATAAATGCGCATTGTTCTTTGATTCCTCTGAAATACATGTTTGCATTTTCTTCGATTCTAATCATAAGTTGTTGTTCTGTTTTGCCAGGCAAAACATCTATTAAATTACCCGCAGATTTTTTTATTTCAATAATTTTTTCTTCACCTAAATTTTGTGAAAATATAGCTTCAATATATGGCATAATATATTCCTTTCTTTATAACTAGGAGTTAGGAATTAGGAATTATGGTGAAAAAAGCATTGTTTTTTTCAGTCATCCCTAACTCATCATTCCTCGTTTCTAATTTATTAGAATTAGTGTTTGAAATGTCTCATATCTGTAAACAGCATAGAAATGTTATAATCATTACATGCCTTAATAACTTCTTCGTCTTTAACAGAACCGCCTGGCTGGATAATAGCACTTATTCCCGCTTTATGTGCTTCTTCTATACAATCTGCAAAAGGAAAGAAAGCATCTGATGCCATAGATGCATTTATAAGTACATCACTACCTAGATGTTCACAAGCATGGTCTATAGCTTGTTTGCATGCCCAAATACGGCTAACTTGACCTGTACCTATACCAATAGATTGTCCGTTTTTGACTATTACGATGGCGTTAGATTTAGTATGTTTAACAATCTTCCATGCAATGTTTAAATCTGTATATTCACTTGATTTTGGAGTGTTTTCGGTTACAGCTCTTAGTTTGTTTTCATCATATGTTCCACTATCTATTGATTGCACAAGTAGTCCACCTGATACTTTTTTACACTCTAATGTATCTTTAGGCAATTTTTTTGTAATATTTTTTATTTCAAGGATCCTTATATTTTTTTTCTGCGTTAACACTTCTATAGCTTCATCGCTAAAAGAAGGTGCTGCTATTATTTCTACGAATATCTTGTTAATTTCTTCTGCAGTATCTTTATCTATTAATCTGTTTGCAACAACAATTCCGCCAAAAATAGAGACAGGATCTGATCCATAGGCTTTTTTGTATGCATCGAAAATATTATCAGCAACACCTACACCACAAGGATTAGAATGCTTACATGCTACCACAGTTGGAGTATCAAATTCTTTTAGTAGATCTAATGCACCATTAGTATCATTAATATTGTTATATGACAACTCTTTTCCATGTAGCTGTTTTGCAGAAGGTAATAGGCCGTCGATAGTACCTATTTCTTTATAAAATGCAGCTTTTTGATGAGGGTTTTCGCCATATCTCATATCTTGAACTTTTTCAAAAGTAACTGTATAGTTTTGTGGCAAACTGTCATCATTTCTTTGTTTTCTAAGGTAGTTTGCTATCAATGTATCGTACTGCGCTGTATGTTCAAATACTTTTGAACATAGATAAAATTTAGTATCTAAAGAAACAGAGCCGTTGTTTCTGATTTCATCTATTACAGTGTCATAATCTACAGGATCTATTACTACTGCTACGTCATGATAATTTTTAGATGCAGCTCTTAACATAGTAGGGCCACCTATATCTATATTTTCTATAGCTTCTGCTAAAGTTACGCCATCTTTAAGTATAGTTTGCTTAAAAGGATATAGATTTACTACTACTAAATCTATAGTTTCAACATTGAGTTCCTTAATTTGCTTCATATGTTCAGGGTTTGAGCGCATAGCCAAAAGGCCTGCATGTATGTTTGGGTGCAAAGTTTTTACTCTTCCATCTAAACATTCAGGAAAACCTGTGATTTCTGATATACCTATTACGTTAATACCTGCATTTTGAAGTGCGGTAGCAGTGCCACCAGTCGAAATAATTTCAACTCCTAAATCTGTCAATTTTTGTGCAAATTCAATTATACCTGTTTTATCTGAAACGCTGATTAATGCTCTCATATTAGTTTTCAACCATTACCTTTCTCTCATTAACAAAAATCTTGTCTTCGCAAAATAACTTTACAGCTAAAGGCAAAATTTCATGTTCTATTTTTAGTACTTTTTTTTGTAATGTGTCAGCAGTGTCATGACAATCTACCGAAACGCATTTTTGTAGTATTATTGGGCCTGTATCTGCCTGTTCATCAACAAAATGAACAGTAGCACCACTTATTTTAACTCCGTGATCTATGGCAGCTTGATGCACTTTTAGCCCATAATACCCATCACCACAAAAAGCTGGAATTAAAGATGGGTGTATGTTTATAATTCTATTTTTAAATTGATTTACAAGTTCAGCACTCAAAATTTTTAAATATCCTGCTAAAATTATCAAATCAATGTTTCTGTTCGTAAGCTCTTCAAGTATTTTTTTATTGTAGGCATCCGAATCTGTATATTCCTTTTGATTAATATACAAAGCTTCGATACCGTGGTTTTTAGCTCGTTCAAGTCCAAATGCATCTTTACGATTGCTTATAACGATACTAATTTCACCGTTTATGTTTCCTATTGCTATGTGGTCAATAATAGTTTGGAGATTTGAACCACCACCTGAAATCAGTACAGCAATTTTTTTTAATTGTGGCATATTTTGATACCGCCCTCTCGCTTGGCAACGGTACCTATTTTAACAGCTTTTTCACCTTTAGAGCTAAGAAATTCTACAACATCATTACATATAGACGGATCTATCGCTAAAACCATGCCGACTCCCATGTTGAAAGTTCCATACATTTCATCTATATCTACATTGCCCTCTTTTTGGATAAGCTTAAAAATAGGTAAAACATCTATGTTTTTAGTCTCAATATCAGCTGTTAGTCCTTCTGGAAACATTCTTGGAATGTTTTCATAAAACCCGCCACCTGTAATGTTTGAAAGTCCTTTGATATCATATTTTTCGATAAGTTCTGTAATAAGTTTAGGATATAATTTTGTTGGAGTCAAAAGAGCTTCGCTCAAAGTTGAGCCCAATTCGTCTACATATTGATTTATATCATAATTTTTATGATCAAAGAAAATTTTTCTTACAAGAGAGTATCCGTTTGAATGAATACCGCTAGAAGGGATTGCTAACAGTGTATCACCTTCTTTAATCTTAGAACCATCTATGATTTTTTTCTTGTCAACTATTCCTACGCAAAATCCTGCTAAATCATATTCACCTTCGCCATAAAGTCCAGGCATTTCAGCAGTTTCTCCACCAATTAGGGCACATCCAGATTTTATGCATCCATTAGCAATTCCTTTTACTACGTCTGCAGCTTTTTTTGGATCTAATTTTCCTGTAGCAAAATAGTCTAGAAAAAATAAAGGTTTTGCACCTTGACATATAACGTCATTAACACACATAGCTACAGCATCTTCACCAATAGTATCATGTTTATCAGCCATGAATGCCACCATAAGCTTTGTTCCTACACCATCTGTTCCCGAAACTAAAATAGGTTCGTCATAAGAATCTTTATCTATTGCAAACATTCCTCCAAAACCACCTAAGTCTGATACTACACCTTTTGTGTAAGTTCTTTTTACAGATTCTTTTATAAGGTTTACAGTTTCGTAGCCTGCATGTACATCTACACCAGAATCTTTATAAGTTAGTTTGTTGTTTTCTTCGTTCATGTTACCTCCATAAAAATGAACTGTAGGGGCGGTTATTCGCCGCCCCTAAAATAGTTAACTTTAGCGACCAATTTATTTGTTTATTCTAGATAATACCTCTTGATAAACTTCTTCAACATCGCCTAAATCTCTTCTAAATCTATCTTTATCTAATTTTTTATCTGTGTCTTTGTCCCAAAGTCTACAAGTATCAGGAGAAATTTCATCTGCTAATATTACTTCGCCTTCATATAGTCCAAATTCAAGTTTGAAATCAATTAATTTCATATTTCTATCTAAGAAGAATTTCTTTAAAACTTCATTTACTTTAAATGTATACTCTTTAACTTTTTCAACTTGTTCTCTTGTAGCAAGCTCTAAAGCGTAAACATGATAGTCATTGATTATAGGATCTCCTAAAGAATCATCTTTTAAACAGAACTCAAGAACAGTTTCTTTTAGCGGAGTACCTTCTGTAACTCCTAATCTCTTAGCCATTGAACCTGCAGCGATATTTCTTATTATAACCTCAAGTGGAAGTATAGTTACAGCTTTAACTAAAGATTCTCTATCACTTAAAAGTTCGATTTGATGAGTTGGAACTCCTTGTTCTTCTAGAACTGCAAAAAGTGCTGCAGACATTTTATTATTAACAACACCTTTGCCTAAAATAGTACCTTTTTTTTCACCATTAAAAGCTGTAGCATCATCTTTGTACTCAACTATGTATTGTTTTTCATTTTCTGTTTTAAATACTTTTTTTGCTTTTCCTTCATATAATTGTTCTAATTTTTGCATTTTAAATTCTCCTTAAAAAATATTTTTTTATTACTGTTTAAAACGTGATTAACACGAATACTGCTATAAAATTATATCTGTAAAACTTTTTCTTGTAGTTTAGTGTCAGCTGCAACTACTTTTTCAACCATTTGTTTTTTATAAGCATGAAATTTTTCTCTTAACTCAGGATATTTAACAGATAAAATCTGAACAGCTAATAATGCTGCATTGTCTCCTGCGTTTATAGCAACTGTAGCTACAGGAATTCCTGGAGGCATTTGAACTGTAGATAATAACGCATCCATACCTTCAAGAGCTGTAGATTTAACTGGTACACCTATTACAGGCAAACAGCTATGACCTGCCAAAACTCCACCTAGGTGAGCAGCCTTTCCAGCAAGTGCAATAATCACTTCAAAACCATTTTTTTCAGCATTATCTGCAAAATCAGCAGCAATATGAGGTGTTCTATGAGCAGACATTACTCTAACTTCATATTCTACACCAAATTCTTTTAAAACTTTTATTCCTTTTTCAATTACCGGGAAATCTGAATCGCTTCCCATTACGATAGCTACTTTCATAAAAAACCTCCAAAATTTATATAATATATTAATTTAAAAATAAATTCATAAATGCATTTGCGCATGTTATATGGAACTATCGGCCGAAGAAATAATTTTCTCAACTTCTTCAATACACTCATATATAAGTTCGCTACACAGTTGCGACTTGGGATAGGAATCACTCGCTTTTTCAAGAAGTTTATCACAGTTAAGAGTACCATGCCTTCTTTCAAAATCAATCATAAACTTAGTTACATCTTCTTTTGAACTTTTTAGCATGCCCATAGCCATAATTGCACCGCTTATAGAACCGCAAGTAGCTTTAACGCGCATGCCGCCCCCAAAATGAACCCCTAAATCAAAAGCCGTTTTTTCATCAATTCCTAACTCTTCACAAAATGACATAAATACGATTTGACAACAGTTATAGTGAGGCTCTTTGATACTTCTTAGTTCGCGAGCTTTCTCTATTCTTTTACTCATATATATCTTTCTCCCATAAAAAATTGGATATCAAGGTTTTACCCTTTACTATTTTTTTAAAGCGCTGATGGTTGATAGCGCAATATTTTCAATAAAAATAACAAATGTGACTAACAATGACAGTCGGAATATATCAAAGAAATCAGTTCGAGTTCTCAATGTATCTTCTAAGATACCAAACCAACTTTGCAATAAACTGTTATATGCAATGCCGTCTTGCAATTCCGGAATTAAAGCTCCGATACAATTTATACCTAAATCTATAGATATAAAAACAGAAATTGATAATATAATTGCTGAAATTACTCTGATTTGTTTCATTCTGCACATCTTTTTAGTATCGTTTTGTTCATGATATCTATATTATAACAGATATCATAAATATGGCAATCCTTATGTTTATATAAAATTTAAATTATTTGCTTATATGTATTATATATAATTCTTATAGGGCGATATCACTACCTAAAATAGGAAATCATACCGCCTTCTTCCAATTCACCAACCGCTACGGAGCACTATGTCTGTGTAATCTCTGCCAACTGCGTTACTTCAATTCATCTAAAAACGAAGTACATTTTTTCTTTAAATCTGGTATGTCTGCAATTGCTGTTTCAAAAATTTCTTTATTATCCATATAAAAATATCCATGTGCATAATGATTTCTCATTGATTTAATCAAATTCCAAGGAACAACATTTACAGTTTTAGATTTGAACATAGATGATAAATGTGTTGTTAATTCACCAATTTGCATTATGCTCATGGAAATTGAATTTTTAAAATCCATATCATTTTCAAATGTATTAAAATCATTGCCGAATCTGTTGATAGTCACTTCTATATCTTCACAATATTTAATAATATGTTCAAGTACGTTGATATCATTCATCATATAACCGAATCCTTTCTTTAGTAAATGTTTCAAAAAAGTTTTTTTTAATCGGATTATTTTTTTCCTGCTCAATCGCTCTTAATGTAAGAATATCTACAGGTGCTGCCAAAGCATTTGATATTTCATTTTTAAAACTGATTAATTGTAAAAGTCCATGTATAGAGCTTGAATCTATAGCTAAATCGATATCACTTTTATCAGTAGCTTCATTTCTTGCATATGAGCCGAAAAGATATACTTCTGACACATTATATTTTTTTGCAACAGGCATTACTCTTTTTTGTATTTCATTTATCGTATACTTCATTAAACACCTCCATTTGTATTATCTTAAGTTACTTGAAATTATCTATTTTCACCAACCATTTTGATGTACTCTATCCGAGTAATCTCTGTTTGGTTGCTTCACTTCAACATCTAAATCTAAATACCCTATGACAATCATGGAATATGGCATGATGTGATTAGGCAGATTTATCGCTTTTTTCATTCCATCAACCCTCGCATCTCTCGGGTACAATCCGCACCAACAAGATCCAAGTTCCAATTCATGCGCAGCATTGCAAATATTAGTTGTGACGGCTGCACAGTCATCTCTCCATGTAGCCCAAGCTTCTGTCATGTCTCCACAAATCACTATGCCTAAAGGAGCGGTATCAAACATAGAGGCGCTTTCGTGAAAATTTTTAAATGACTGCAAAATTTCTTTGTCATCAACAATCACATAATGCACAGGATGTTTATTGTGTCCACTCGGTGAATAATAAGCCACTTCTAAGAGTATATCTATTTTATCTTTTGGAACAGACGTATCTAAATACTTCCTTACACTCCTTCTTGTTTTTAACATTTCGATTCCGTTCATTTTACTACCTCGCTCATTTATTGTTTAAATATTTTTGATAAATTTAATAAAAAATAAATTCTAATAGTACGTCTTATGTGCTCAATCAGAGCTGTTGGTCTCTATAATTTCATAATACTTACTGCTACTTTTATCAATGTCTATGATTCCGATATATGTTTCTCCTATAAAAAGCATAATTTTTTCACCGTAGAGTTGAATAACTTTTTGCTGCGTAAAAAACTTGTTGAACTGATTATCTGTGAGCCTCTTTAAAGTCAAATCAAAGGAGGAATTTGCTATTTCTTCAATTGTTTTTTCATCAATCAAAACAATTTCATTATCGATTTCTTCTCTCCATCCAAAAGATATAAACTCATCTTTATCCATTCCGAGTGCCTCGTGAAAAGTTTTTTCTCTGAATTCAAGTCCGAAATAAGCCAAAAATACAGACAAAACCAATGCACCTAAAATTAGCCAAGTCAAAAAATTACCGCAGTTTACAGTCCATGCAATACCATGTCGTTTTCTTATCAAGATATTTGAATCTTTTTTGTTAGAATAAAGAAAAGTTTGATTGTTGGCACGCATATGTTCAAAAACTTCTTCTTTTGTAAACTTTCGCTTCGTCATAACGGATGCTCCTACTGTAGATATATTTAATTACCTATAATTACATCAATTTGTGTTTTGCGTGTCGATTAAGTCGAGAGGAGCAGAGCCCCTCCCAAAATTCGCATAATATTTATAATCTGTTTTGAATGCATATATTACCTAAAATATGCGACTCCTGCTTCAAACAATTTTTGATCTTTGTTACCAGAAATGTTTTTGTATGTGTCTTTGTCAAGTCGCTCAGAATGCCCCATCTTTCCTAAAACTCTACCATCTGGACTCGTTATACCTTCTATAGATTCTACTGAACCATTTTGGTTAAACATGCCATCATATGTTGGATTACCATCAAAATCAACATATTGAGTAGCAATTTGTCCTGCTTCTTTTAATTTTTTGATCCATGCTTCGTTAGCCACGAATCTGCCTTCACCGTGAGACATAGGCATATAATGAACATCTGAAAGGTTGCAATTGTTAAACCAAGGCGATAAATTAGATACAACTTTTGTCATCGCAAACGATGAAATATGTCTGCCTATTTTATTGTAAGTAAGAGTAGGGTCGTCTTCTTTAATATCTCTTATTTCTCCATAAGGCAATAAACCTAATTTTATCAACGCCTGAAAACCATTACAAATACCTATTGTTAAACCATCTCTGTTATTTAATAAATCAGTCACAGCTTCGCTTAAATAAGGATTTCTAAAAGTCGTGGCAATAAATTTACCTGAACCATCAGGCTCATCTCCAGCGCTAAATCCACCAGGGAAAGCTATTATTTGTGATTGATTAATCAATTTAGCCATCTCTTTTACTGAACGTTCAACGTCAGTAGGAGATAAGTTTTTAAATACGAAAGTAGTCACGTCGGCACCAGCTCTTTCGAAAGCTCTAGTTGTGTCATATTCACAGTTCGTACCAGGAAACACAGGAATAAAAACTTTCGGTTTAGCTATATTAACTTTTGATTTAATAATATTTTTAGCACTAAACGAATAATTTTCTACGCTTCCTTCAACATCTCTTTTCATAGGGAATATATTATCTAAAGGTTTAATCCACTCATCTGTCATTTCATCTATTCTTATGCTAAAAGAATCATTTAAAGAAACTTTCTTTTGCGAAATAGTTTCGCCGATTACTAGATAAGGCAGGTCTATTCCGTCTAAATCATCAACTTCTAATATTATATTTCCGTATTTAGGTGCAAAATAGAAGTTTGCATCAAAAACTGTACTTCCTATTGTTGAAAACCCAATTTTGTTTCCAAAAGTCATTTTAGATATAGCTTCTGCGACACCGCCATGACCAACAGTATGAGCACTCAGAATCTTTTTGCTAAGTACTAATTCATGTATTTTTTTATATTTTAGTTTTACATCTTCAAAATCAGGCACATAGTTTTCGTCTTTTTTAATTCTTATAAGTAAAACTTTACTGCCAACTTTTTTGAACTCAGGTGAAATAACGTCATTTACATCTCCAACACACACAGCAAAACTAACTAAAGTAGGAGGGACATTAATATCTTTAAATGTACCTGACATGCTGTCTTTTCCACCAATAGCAGGAATTGCAAGTCCATGTTGAACCTTAAATGCACCAAGTAGAGCAGAAAAAGGTTTAGCCCATTTTGAAGGATCCTTGCCCAATTTTTCGAAATATTCTTGGAAAGTAAGTCTAACTTTTGAATAATCTCCGCCCATTGCTACTATTTTTGCAACTGAGTGAAGAACTGCATACATAGCTCCGTGATAAGGGCTTAATTTTGATAAGTTAGGATCAAAGCCATGAGCCATCATAGTGCAAGTATCTGTAATTCCTTGTAAAACAGGAAGTTTAGCTATCATACCTTCTGTAGGAGTAAGTTGCGTCTTGCCTCCAAAAGGCATAAGTACAGTCACTGCGCCTACTGTAGCATCAAATTTTTCTACTAATCCTTTTTGAGAGCACACATTTATATCTGCTAGATTTTCAAGCCATGCATCTCTTAAATTATCTGCTTCAAAAGATTTAATCTTTTCATCTTCAAAGTTAGACACATCAAAACCATCTACATAAATATCTGCCTTTTGTTTTACACCGTTAGTATCTAAGAAATCTCTACTTATATCTAAAATAGCAGTGCCTCTCCAGAACATTTTTAATCTTCTGTCATCTGTGACAGTAGCAACTATGACAGCTTCTAGGTTTTCAGCACGTGCGTACTCAATAAATTTATCTGCATCTTCTTTAGCTACAACTACAGCCATTCTTTCTTGAGATTCTGATATAGCTAATTCTGTGCCGTCAAGTCCTTCATATTTTTTAGTCACAGCATCTAAGTTTATACAAAGACTATCAGCCAATTCACCTATGGCTACAGAAACTCCACCAGCACCAAAATCATTACATTTTTTAATAAGTGTACTTACGGCTTCATTTCTAAATAATCTTTGAATCTTTCTTTCTGTAGGCGCATTGCCTTTTTGCACTTCAGAACCACAAAGAAGTATTGATTCTTCAGTATGTTCCTTTGAAGAACCTGTAGCTCCACCGCAACCATCTCGGCCAGTTTTACCACCTAATAATATTATCACATCAGAAGCTACAGGAGCCTCTCTTTTTACATTTTTCATTGGAGCAGCAGCGATTACAGCTCCTATCTCCATACGTTTTGCTACATAGTCATCATGGTAAATTTCAACTACTTTTCCAGTAGCAAGTCCAATTTGATTTCCGTATGAACTATAACCATTTGCCGCTTCGGTAGTAATCTTTCTTTGAGGAAGCTTGCCTACAAGCGTATCTTCTACACTTTGTCTTGGGTCGGCGCTACCTGTAATTCTCATAGCCTGATACACATAAGAACGTCCCGATAACGGATCTCGTATACAACCACCTAAACAAGTAGCTGCACCACCAAAAGGTTCTATTTCTGTAGGGTGGTTATGAGTCTCGTTTTTAAACATTACTAGCCATTTTTCAAGATTATCATCTATTTTGGCATCGACTATAATGCTACAAGCATTAATTTCATCAGATACTTCCATATCATCAAGAGCGCCTGTTTTTCTTAGTTCTTTAGCGGCTACCGTAGCTAAATCCATTAAGCATATATCTTTATTTTTGTCTTCATAGACAAATTTTCTGCTATTTTTATATAATTCAAAAGTTTTTTCTATTTCCTTAGATATAGAATCATCAGCAAATTTTATCTTGTCTAAAACTGTTGCAAAAGTAGTGTGTCTACAATGATCAGACCAGTATGTGTCAATAACTTTAAGCTCAGTGATGGTAGGATTCCTATTTTCCTTTGTTTTGAAATAATCTTGGCATAGAGCAATATCTTCAATACTCATGGCAAAGCTCATTTCATTTTTATAATTTTCTAGTTCGGACTGATTCATTTCAATAAAACCATCAATAACTTTTACATCAGCAGGGTTTTCAAAAATTTCTGTAAGCGTTTCTGGTTTTTCTAGTGAAGCTTCTCTTGAATCTACAGGATTTATAAAATAAGATTTTATTTTATGTACATCATTATCAGATAAATCGCCTGACAAAACAATTATTTTAGCAAATTTAACAGGTGGTTTTTCATTGCCTGTAAGTATCATTATGCATTCAGCGGCAAAATCAGCTCTTTGATCGTATTGACCTGGTAGATATTCTGTTGCAAAGATTTTTTCAGATTGAGAAGCAAAGTTGTCATGTTCTTTATAAACAATATCTTGATTTGGTTCAGAAAATACAGTATAAATAGATTTTTCGAAATCTTCATCACAGATTTCTGAAATGTCATATCTATTTAGAATTCTTAATCCAGTGAGGTTTGTTAAATTCAAATTATCTCTAAAATTATTCAGCAGATTGTTCGCTTCAACGTCAAACCCTATTTTCTTTTCAACATAAATTCTTTTAACGTTCATATTATATCCTTTCTTTTGCTACGTGCTAAATTAAGTAATATTCGAAAATTATAGGCAAAATGTGTTTTTGCCTATTTATAAATGATTAAAAGATTTAAACATTTATAAATAAAATCTCCTATGATTAAGATGTGACAACACGAAAAATTCATGTTGTCACACCTATGTTTGATATGAAATTTTTAAATAAATATTTTTGAAATAAAGTTTAAGATAAATATTAATCCGATAACATAAGTTCCAACATGAATATCTTTTGATTTACCAGAGAATAACTTGACGAATAAATATGTCAATACACCATAAGAAATTCCTTCTGCGATACTATATGCAAACGGCATCATGATAATTGTAATAAACGCAGGTATAGCTTCAGTATAATCCTCTAGATCGATTTCTTTAATTGGAGACATCATGAATAGTCCGACAAGTACAAGTGCAGGTGCAGTAGCAGCTGAAGGGATTAGTCCAAACACTTGTGATAACAATAGTGATAGTCCAAATAAAACACCAGTAGTCAATGCAGTAAGACCTGTTCTACCGCCTTCTGCAACACCTGACGAACTTTCAACAAAAGTCGTAACTGTGCTAGTACCTAATGCAGCACCTGCTGTAGTAGCAATAGCGTCTGCAAGGAGCGCTTGTTTTGCATTAGGAACTTTGCCGTCTCTTGTAAGCATATTGGCTTTAGTACACACACCTACTAGAGTACCTATAGTGTCAAACATATCTACAAACAAGAACACAAATAGTACTATAACAAAATCTAATGAAAATATCATTTCAACAACAGATTGTCCATCTAATGTAAAATCAAAGAAATAAGGCGAAGAAGGTAAACTTATAAAAGCGAAGTTTTCAGGTATTACAGTAACTCCTAAAGGAATACCTAGTAAAGTTGTTAAAACTATACCAATAAGAAGTGCACCTTTAACTTTTCTTGCTAACAATACTGAAGAAATAGCAATGCCGATAAGGGCAAGCAACCCAGAGCCTTCAGTTACGTTTCCTGAAGATAAAAGTCCAGAATCTGCTACTACTACGCCAGAGTTTAATAATCCTATAAATGCAATGAATAAACCGATACCAACAGAGATTGCTTTTTTCAATGACATTGGAATACTGTCGATTATTGCCTCTCTCAAGTTGAAAACTGATAATAAAATAAAAATAATTCCTTCAAAGAAAACTGCTAACAATGCATATTGATAAGGAAAACCAAGTGTTCCACACACGTAAAATGCAAATAGTGCGTTTAATCCCATACCAGGAGCAAGTGCAAATGGTAAATTTGCAAATATTGCCATGCAAAAAGTTCCGATACATGCAGCTAATGCAGTTGCTGTAAATACTCTTCCAAAATCCATTCCTGCAGCAGACAAAAAGCTAGGATTAACTGCTAATATGTATGCCATAGTCATGAATGTTGTAATGCCTGCTAAGATTTCAGTTTTAACATTAGTGTTGTTTTCTTTTAGCTTAAAGAAATTTTCAAGTGTAGACATTTTTTTACCTCTCTTAAATAATTTTGCCTTGACAGGCGATTTGATTTGTAATTAAATCAGCTGTTTGATTTTTTACAATGATATAATATCAAATTAAAAAACTATTGTCAACAAACTTTTGATACGTTTTTTGACGAATAAAGCCTTAAAGTTCGTCATGTGATGAACAACAAATTAAAACTTACAACAGAAAGTTTGTGTTGATCACTTGGTTAATTTTTCGATTGCTGCTATCAGCTGATAATCAACATATTCAGGTGTTACGTGTATATTTAATTGAGAAGCAAGTGAATCTTGAGTTTCAAAATCTAATTTCCCATTTGAATAAAGTTCATTGTTTTTTTGGTAATCAAGAAGCTCTGAGCGTAAAGTCCAATCGAATATACCATCAGGTTCATTTACCGAATATCCAAGCGTTTCCAAAATCATTTCGGCAGCTAAAACATCTAAGCTAACATCACCATATTCAGAGATTACTTCTTTTTTGAATTCAGGATAATCATCTAAATTTATTAGAGATTGTTCTTGGGTGTTATCTACATATAAGTCAGGTGTAATTCCAATTCCGTGAACTTTGTTTAAGTTTGGTGTAAAATATTCGGCAGTAGTAAATTTCATGCCTGCAGTTTCATCAAATAGTGGCCAAACAGATTGTACAATTCCTTTCCCAAAAGTATTAGTTCCAATAATTTCGCCCGCATCTCTATCTTGAATTGCTCCAGCAAATATCTCAGAAGCACTTGCACTGTTTTCATTTACTAAAACACAAACATCATATTTTAATTTTTCTAAATCACTATAATGAACTTTGATTTCATCATAAAAAGTTGAATCTACATTAAGAACTGGTCCTTCGGGTACGAAATAATTTAAAATATCTACAGTTACGTCTAAAACTCCACCAGGATTGTTTCTAAGATCTATCACTAAATCAGTAATTTGTTCACTGTCAAAAAAAGCTAGAGCTTCTTCCACACCCTCTAATGTAGATTGAGCAAATTGTTCTATCTTCAAATATCCGATATCATCTTCAAGGATTTCATATGTGACGTGCGTATCAGAGATGACAGAACGTTCTATCGTAAATGTTAAAACTTGATCATTTCTAAGTATACCTATATCTACTAGAGTACCTTCTTCACCTTTAATTAATGAAGTAACCTCATTCATTGTCAGCCCAGTAATATACTGACCATCAACTGTGATTATTTCATCTCCAGCTAAGATTCCAACTTTTTCAGCAGGAGAATTTGTGAGAGGATTTACAACTATTAGTTTTGAATTTTCTAATTGTATCCTAACTCCAATTCCAACAAAATTTCCTTCTAAGTTACTAAAAAGAGCTTGATATTCTTCTTCGTTATAGTATTCACTATATTCGTCTAAAAGCTCAAAAAATCCATAGTATAAACTATCAATTATTTGGTCCTTGTCTATCTCATGCAAATAGTTTTCTGTAACAAAATCAATAATATATTCCAGATTTTCGAATTCTTTATCAAAATCTATATCATCTGTAGGGCTTGTTTCTTGGGCATATGCAGAAGAAGCAGTCGACAATAATAGTAAAGAAATCAATATAAGTGGTAGAATTTTTTTAAAAATTTTTTTCATGAAAGCACCTCGCGTTTATAATTTGTATATATAAATTATATGATGAAAAGCGATATTTGTAAAGTTTTTTTAGCGGTTTTAAATGTATAAAAATCACAAAAATGAATGATTGTAAAAAATTAAAAAGATTTTGACTTTTTTGCATGCATGAGGTAAAATATATATTTGAAATAGTATTTTTAATAAAAAATCATAACATCGGAGGAAAAAAGTTGAAAAATCAAAAAAAACTAGTAATTCCTAATGCTTTAAAAGATCACAACTTATTTTATTTGATAATAATAGCAATTTTCGTTGTAATATTTTTAGTCAATTCTATGTATCCGTATTTTGGACTAGCGGCTTCAATTTTAGTTATAGGAATTATTACAACTTTATTTAAGCATAAATATACTAAGGATGACCTGAACGAATATATTATAGATTTTGTTAATAGTATAGAAAATTTATCGGTGAGTTCATTGTTTAATTCTCCTATGCCAGTTACTTTAATTGATAAAGATGGTAATGTTTGTTGGTATAACTTGAGATTTAGAGAGATAACTGAAAAACCGGAGGTTGTAAAGAACATTAATGAAATTGTAAAAAACATTGATTTCTTAGATATGGAGAGCAACATTCAAGGCGTTATTTCAGATGTAGAATCATTAGAAGGTGATAGAAATTTCACTTTGTTTTACTCTAAACTAGATGAAGCACAGTTTCCTAATGAGGCGTCGTTTGTGTTGTACTGGACTGACAACACACTTTATAGACAACTTGAGAAAAAATCACACAATGAAAAACCTGTAGCTATGATTATTCAAATAGATAACTATACTGAAATTTCTGAAAGTATGGATAAAGTGTTAAAAGCCTCTATACTCGCTGAAATGGAAGCGATTTTGTACAAATCAGCGGTAGAGATGAATGGGTTTTTACTTAGATACACGACTGATAAATTTTTAATGATATTTGAAAATGAATTTTTAGAATCCTTAGAAGCTAAAAAGTTTTCAATACTTGAAGAAATTAAAGAAATAAGCAACTCAGGGGAATTGATATTTACTCTCAGTTTAGGAATAGGAGCTGATACTGAAAATCTTGGACAATTGTTTGATTATGCTAAAGGTTCGGTTGATATTGCACTAGCAAGAGGTGGCGATCAAGCAGTAGTTAAAAAAGTAGATTCAGTCAAGTTTTATGGTGGCAAGAGCAGGGCGTTTGAAAAGAGAACAAAAGTTAAAGCGAGAATGATATCATTAGCTTTAATGCAAATAATAGAACAGAGCTCTAACGTTATAATTATGGGGCATCGTGTAGGGGATATGGATAGTTTTGGATCTTCTATAGGATTGTATAGTATTGCAAAGAGCAAAGGTAAAAACGCCTATATAGTTTTAAATACAGTTAATTATGCATTGAAAAACATTCACGAAAGAATGCAAGGCGAAGATCCTGAATATCTGGAAGCTTTAGTTACTACAGAACAAGCCTTGAAATTAATTGATTCAGAGACTTTGTGTGTCGTTTTAGACACTCATAAAGCAAGCTTTACTGAGGGACCTGAAATTTTGGATGTAGTTGAAAAAACAGTGCTTATAGATCACCATAGAAGAGGCGAAGAATATATTGAAAATGCCTTGTTAGATTACATCGAACCATATGCGTCATCTACTTGTGAGCTAGTATCAGAAATAGTTCAATATATGGATGATAAGATTAAATTGACTAAGTTCGAAGCGGATGCAATGCTTTCAGGTATCGTTGTAGATACTAACTCGTTTATATTCAAAACTGGTGTAAGAACATTTGAAGCAGCCTCATTCTTAAGAAGAAATGGTGCAGATACAATAAATGTAAAAGAACTGTTTAGTGAAAATTTAGATGTCATGAAGCGTAAAACAGAAATAATAGATAGAGCAGAGATGAAATTTGATGATATTGCTATTTCTTATATAGATGAAATATCTCCTGATAATGGAGTTATTGCTGCGAAAACTGCAGACGATATGCTGACGATAAGAAAAGTAAGGGCAAGTTTTGTGCTTGTAAGAATGGAAGGGTTTATCAATGTTAGTGCAAGATCCATGGGTCAAATAAATGTACAAATGATTGCAGAAATTTTGGGAGGTGGCGGACACCTAACTATGGCAGGAGCACAAATTAAAACAGATAGTATTGATGAGGCAAAAGAAAAATTATATGACGCAATAAAACAATTTAAAGAAGGTGGAGAAGAACAATGAAAGTAATATTATTAAAAGATGATAAAACGCTAGGCAAAAAGGGCGAAGTTATAAATGCAAAAGAGGGATATGCAAAAAATTTCCTGTTTCCAAAAAAAATAGCTATTGAAGCAACAGACGCAAATATGAAAATATTGGACAATCAGAAAAAACAACAAGCTGAAAAAGAGCAAGAACTTTTGGATGCTGCTAAAGTTTCTGAGTTAGAGCTTGCAAAGGTGACTTTGGTAATTAAAATCAAAGCTGGTGAAAATGGCAAACTTTTTGGCTCGATAACAACTAAAGAAATAGCAGAACAACTCAAAGAGGTACATGGTATAGATATTGACAAGAGGAAGATGGAACTAGAAGATAGTATTAAATCACTTGGAAATTATATGGTTAAAGTAAAACTACATCCTAAGGTTGTTGCAAAACTTAGCGTCGTAGTCACTGATAAATAGTAACAGATTTTGTTTTATTCTTTTATACAGGCGTACGCAATTTATTTTTAACAAATAAAGAAAGAAAGTGTGGAGTTATCTCTAATGGAAAATTTTGGGAAAGTAGCCCCTAACAACTTAGAAGCTGAGCAAACTGTGTTAGGTACATTGATGATTGACAACACAACTATAGAGAGGTCACTGAATAATATTAATCCAGATGACTTTTACTATTTGGCTAATAGTGAAATTTTTGATGCAATAAGAAATTTGTTTCAAAAAAAGATTTCAGTAGACATAATAACTGTTGGGGATGAATTAAAAAAAAGAGGTAAATTAGATGAGGTTGGAGGACTTGAATATCTTGCCAGCCTTACAGACAATATCTTATCAACAAAAAATATAGGAGATTACTTTAATATTATTAAAGAAAAATCTCTTCTTAGAAAGCTGATTTCAGTAGCTGGTGACCTAGTAGAAAAAGGTTATAGTGAAAATGATGAAGCACACAAATTATTAGATTTAGCTGAATCCAAGATTTTTTCATTAAATCAAAGTGGCGGTAGCACCGAACTACATCCAGTGAGAGAAGTAATCTTAGATGTTTTTGAGCAAATCGGTGAGAGAGCTGCTTTAAAATCAGGAATAACTGGAGTCGATACAGGTTTTGATCATCTGAATAAAATGACTGCAGGGCTACAACGTTCCGATTTGATTTTAATTGCTGCGAGGCCTGCAATGGGAAAAACTGCGTTTGCACTTAACGTAGCGATGAATGCTGCTAAAAAAGGCAATTCAGTTGCACTTTTTAGTTTGGAGATGTCAAAAGAACAATACGTACAAAGACTTATAAGTTTAGAATCTTTAATTGAAAGCACAAAACTTAGAACTGGAAATTTAGAAGACGATGATTGGAATAAATTGTCAGAAACAATGGTAGATATGAACGAAACTTCTATCTATATAGACGATGCTGCTTCTATTTCATTGTTTGATTTAATGTCTAAATGTCGAAGATTAAAAAGCAATAAAGGCTTAGATGTGATAATAATAGATTACTTGCAACTAATGACTTTAGGTGGAAAAGCTGAAAGTAGACAACAAGAGATATCTAGTATTTCTAGAGGCCTTAAACAATTAGCAAGAGATTTAAACTGCCCAGTAGTGGCTTTGTCGCAGTTATCTCGTGCAGTAGAGCAAAGAGAAAACAAAAGACCATTGCTTTCTGATTTAAGAGAATCGGGCGCGATAGAGCAAGATGCTGACATTGTAATGATGCTTTATAGAGACGAATATTATTTGAAAGAAGAATCTCAGAAAAAAGGCATAGCTGAAGTAATCATAGCAAAGCATAGAAATGGACCGATAGGTACTGTCGAACTTTCTTTTGTAGATAGGTTTCAAAAATTTTCAGATATACCAGTTAATACGGGGTATCATTCTGATTATTAGATTGTTTTTTGTTAAAATTTCAATTAACTATGAATCGTAACAATTATTAAAAGAAAAACCAAATTTTTCTTAAAAAGATATTGACGTTTTTTAAAAATTAATATAGAATTAAATAGTGAATGTTATTTTATTTTTTGATTGACTTCACGAGACATTATAATATATTATGTAATATTGAGTATCAGAGCGATATAGTTCAAGAGACTAAAAAAAAAACCCCTTTTTTAGTTTCTTTTTTTATTTTAGAGGGTGATTTATTATAATGGATATAATCAGGAGGGAAATATGTCCAAATATATTTTTATTACAGGTGGAGTTGTTTCATCATTAGGAAAAGGAATAACTGCTGCATCATTAGGTTTGTTGCTAAAATCAAGAGGATTCAAAGTTTCTTTACAAAAATTTGATCCATATATTAATGTTGATCCAGGAACGATGAGTCCGTATCAACATGGAGAAGTTTTTGTTACTGACGATGGAGCCGAGACAGACCTTGATTTAGGACACTATGAAAGAATAGTAGATATAAATCTAAACAAATATAGTAGTATAACTACAGGTAAAATTTACTGGTCAGTTTTAAACAAAGAGAGAAAAGGCGATTATTTAGGAGCGACTGTGCAAGTAATACCTCATATAACTAATGAGATTAAAGACATGGTTTATAGAGCACAAAACTCACAAGACGTAGATGTTGTTATTACAGAAATCGGTGGAACTATAGGCGACATTGAAAGTTTGCCTTTCATTGAAGCGATTAGACAAATTAAGTTTGATGTGGGCAAAGAAAACGTGTTATATGTACACGTGACGCTGCTTCCATACTTGAGTAAAGCGGGAGAATTGAAAACTAAACCGACTCAGCATAGCGTTAAGGAATTAAGAAGTATAGGAATACAGCCAGATATTTTAGTATGCCGTACAGAAATAGAACTTACTAATGAGCAAAAAAATAAGATAGCTTTATTTTGTAATGTAGATAAAAATAATGTTATTCAAAATTTAGATGCAGAAAGTTTGTATGATGTGCCTTTGCTTCTTGAAGAAGAAGGCTTAGCTCAGATAGTTTGCAAAGAATTAAAATTAGAAGATAAAACTCCAGATCTATCTTCATGGAAAGAAATGGTAAATTCTTCAAAGAATACATCGCATAAAGTTACTGTGGGAATAGTAGGGAAATATGTTGAACTAAAAGATGCTTATCTTTCTGTTGCAGAGAGCTTAAGACATGGAGGAATTGAAAATAGTGCAGAAGTTAATATCGAATGGATCAATTCTACTGAAGTAAATGAATCAAATTATGAAGAAATATTGAAAAATTGCGACGGAATTTTGATTCCAGGTGGCTTTGGTGACAGAGGTATCGAAGGAAAAATTCTTGCAGCTAAATATGCAAGAGAAAATAAAGTTCCATTTTTAGGGATTTGTCTTGGTATGCAGATGGCAGTGACTGAATTTGCAAGAAATGTAATTGGATATAAAGACGCACATAGCTCAGAGCTTAACCCTGATACAAGTCATCCTGTTATAGGCTTGATGGAAGACCAAATCAACGTTGAAAACAAAGGTGGTACAATGCGTCTAGGTGAATATCCTTGTAAACTTAAAGAAGGATCAAAAGCTAAGGAAGCGTACGCAAATGAAGAAATTATCAATGAGAGACATAGACATAGATACGAATTTAACAATGAATATAGAGATGTTATCGAATCTCATGGCATGGAAATTACAGGAGTGTCCCCTGACAATAGATTAGTAGAAATAGTAGAACTCAAAGACCATCCATGGTACGTTGCAGTTCAATTTCATCCTGAGTTAAAGTCAAGACCGACAAGAAGTCATCCTCTTTTTAGAGAGTTGATCAAAGCAGCTGTTAAGAAAAATAAATAGTGTATTTTGATATGCGACCAACAGGTCGCATATCTTTATTTTCATATTAAAATTGTACAATTTGCGAATGATTTAGATAGAAAGATAAAAAAAATTGCATCGAGTTTTATGCGGATGTCGAGCTTATGTCGGGAAAGTAGATAAAATCAATACGTTTCCAACTCTGTGATATGAGGACACAACTCTAAATGCAAGATTAAATTTTTTTCTGTTATTTTTCAAAATAACTTGTAATTTGATTTGATATGAAGTATATTATTAGTGGTAAAACATGTAAAATTGTGAGTATATTTATTTTTAAAATATATGTATGTCAACCACAAAACGTATAAAATTTAGGGAGGTACAATTGATGTTTGACAAAGAAAAAAAAGCAGCCTGGGAGGAAAAAGTACTAGGCAAATCATTATCAAGAGCACCTGAAAGCAAAGAGACTTTCAGAACAGGATCGGGAGATGAAATCAACAGACTATACACTCCGGAAGATGTTGAAAATGTAGACTACGATTCTGAAATAGGATATCCTGGACAATATCCATTTACAAGAGGATATCAACCGACAATGTACAGAGGAAGACATTGGACGATGAGAATGTATGCAGGTTTCGCAACTGCAGAAAAATCAAACGAAAGATATAAATTCCTAGTTGAGCAAGGTTCAACAGGATTATCTGTAGCATTTGACTTACCAACACAGATTGGTTATGACTCAGATCATTCTTTAGCAGAAGGAGAAGTAGGAAAAGTTGGAGTTGCAATAGATTCTCTTAAAGATATGGAGATCTTATTTGATGGAATACCACTTGACAAAGTAAGTACTTCTATGACAATAAATGCACCTGCTTCAGTTCTTTTAGCAATGTATATAGCTGTTGCTGAAAAGCAAGGAGTGTCAGCAGATAAATTAAGAGGGACAATTCAAAATGATATCTTAAAAGAATATATAGCAAGAGGAACATATATATTCCCAACAGAGCCTTCAATGAGACTTATAACAAATATCTTTGAATATTGTTCAAAAGAAGTTCCACAATGGAATACAATCAGTATTTCAGGATACCATATTAGAGAAGCAGGTTCAACTGCAGCTCAAGAAGTAGGATTTACAATAGCAGATGGTATAGCATACGTTGAAGCAGCGATAAAAGCAGGACTTGATGTAGATACTTTTGCACCTAGATTATCATTCTTCTTCAACGCACATAACGATTTATTAGAAGAAGTAGCTAAGTATAGAGCAGCTAGAAGACTTTGGGCTAAGATAATGAAAGAAAGATTTGGAGCTAAGAGCGAAAAATCAATGATGCTTAAGTTCCATACACAAACAGGAGGTTGTACATTAACTGCACAACAACCTGATAACAACATAGTTAGAGTTGCTATCCAGACTTTAGCAGCTGTATTAGGTGGAACTCAGTCATTACATACAAATTCTAGAGATGAGGCGTTAGCACTTCCAACTACAGAATCTGTTCAAATTGCATTGAGAACACAACAAATAGTAGCGCATGAATCAGGCGTTATAAATACTGTAGATCCACTTGCAGGATCATACTATATCGAAGCAAAGACTACACAAATAGAAAACGAAGCTATGGACTACATCAAGAGAATAGACGAAATCGGTGGAGCACCAAGAGCGATAGATGTAGGATTTATACAAAAAGAAATAACAGATTCAGCTTATAAATATCAAATGGAAATAGAATCACAAGAGAGAATAGTTGTTGGTGTTAACAAATTCCAAGTAGAAGAAGAAGCGCCAAAAGATTTGTTAAGAGTAGATCCAATTGTTGGAGAAATGCAAAAGAAAAAGATATCAGATGTAAAAGCAGCAAGAAACAATGATGCTGTTAAAGAATCTTTAGAAGCATTGAGAAAAGCTTGTGAAGGAACAGAAAATGTTATGCCGTATATATTAGCATCAGTAAAAGAGTATGCTACATTAGGAGAAATATGCGGAGTAATGAGAGAAGTTTTCGGAGAATATGAGCAAGCAGTATTGCTATAAAACCATATATTTATTAAGTTGGAGGATTAAAAATGAGTAGACCAATTAGAGTTCTAGTTGCAAAACCGGGTCTTGATGGACACGATAGAGGAGCTAAACTAATAGCAAGAGCACTTAGAGATGCAGGAATGGAAGTAATATATACAGGGCTGAGACAAACACCTGAACAAATAGTAGCAGCAGCAATACAAGAAGATGTTGACGTAGTAGGATTAAGCATATTGTCAGGAGCACATAATCACTTGTTGCCAAAAGTAGTAGAACTATTAAAAGCACAGGGAGCAGATGACGTGTTAATCATAGGCGGAGGAGTTATACCTGATGATGATATACCAGGATTAAAAGCGGCTGGAGTACATGAGGTATTTACACCTGGCACAGCAACTACAACTACTATAGATTTCATCAAAGCAAATGTTAAAAGAATATAGATAGAAATTTAAATATATGACTTGACGGCATGCTTAATAAGTTTTTGACGTCAAGTCATGTTGTTATTAATGTGTATTGATTTTTATTTAATCAATACGAATTTTCTAATTATTGGCAATAAGAGGTGTACTATGAATGAATTAATTGAAAAAATGCTTGCAGGAGATAAAAGATCTTGTGCCAGAATAATTACAGCTGTAGAAAATGATGAAAAAGATGCTCGTGAAATAATACAAGTATTACATCAGCATACAGGCAATGCAAAAATCATAGGAATAACCGGACCTCCAGGTGCGGGAAAGAGCACTCTTACAGATAAACTTGCAAAGAAACTTGTAGAAGAAGGAAATAAAGTGGGAATAATAGCAGTAGACCCTACTAGTCCTTATTCTGGAGGCTCAATTTTGGGCGATAGAGTTCGTATGCAAGATTTAGCTCTTAATCCTAATGTCTTCATTAGAAGCATGGGAACAAGAGGATATTTAGGTGGTTTGTCAAGAGCCACAAAAGATGTTGTTAAAGTGTTAGATGCTTTTGGAGTGGATTATATTTTTATTGAAACTGTTGGAGTAGGCCAATCTGAGGTGGATATTATTAAAACTGCAGACACTATTATCATGGTCATGGTACCAGGACTAGGTGATGATATTCAATCTATCAAAGCAGGTGTAATGGAAATTGGAGATATTTTTGCTGTAAACAAAAGCGATTTGCCGGGATCACAAAAAACAGCTTCAGAAATCAACATGATGCTTGATCTAAACTCAAACATGGGAAAAAGACCACCAGTTGTTATGGTAACTGCAAACAAAAACGAAGGTGTGAGTGATTTAATTGATGAAATAAAAATTCATACATATTATTTAACTGATACAGGATTGTTGAAAGAAAGAAGACATAACAATACTAAGAGAGAAGTAGTCGAGATGATAGAGTCTGAACTTAGGAAAATAGTCATAAAACATACAGATAGCGAAAACAAATTAGACGATAAAGTCAATGAGATATTGGATAAAAAAACAAATGTTTATGAAGTTATCGATGAATTTTTAGAAGCGATAAAGTAAACTTGTTTAGATATAAAATTTTAATAGTGTGATATTTTAGGAGGATTCAAAATGGATTTATCAAGAATAGACCACGTAGGAGTGGCAGTAAAAAACTTAGAAGAAGCTTTAAGCTTTTATGAAGGCGTTTTAGGATTGAAAGCAGCAGGAGTAGAAGTAGTAGAAGAGCAAAAAGTAAAGGTAGCGTTTTTACCTTTAGGAGATAGTGAAATAGAACTTTTAGAATCTACAGAACCGGATGGTCCTATAGCTAGATACATAGAAAAAAACGGCGGAAATGGTGGAGTTCAACATATTGCAGTAAGAGTTGATGATATAGAAGCTGCTATCGCTGAAATGAAAGAAAAAGGGATGAAAATGATTGATGAAACACCTAGATACGGTGCTGGTGGAGCTAGAATAGCATTCTGTCATCCAAAAACTTCTATGGGAGTTTTATTAGAACTTTGTGAAAGAAAATAGTGATTATAAATCAAAAAAAGGGACTGTATCACAATGATTTTGTGATACAGTCCCTTTCTATATTTTTTGTTTTTTTAGGTTCTGTTTAAGCGGCCCCTTTTTTTTGACATTTTTCAGTAGAAAAACTTTGATATTGATAGTGACGAATAGAAAGTTAGACTATGCTATCTTTGTGCAAAAAAATTCTATTAGAAATATTTTTGTGCTTTAAATTACGATTAGTGGAAAATATTCCGCGTATATTGACTAATATGTATAATATGATAAAATAATTAAAATCATGATTTTGAAAGGATACATATGGATACTATTGATAATAAAATTATAGAAATACTTCAAGAAAATGGACGCATTTCTCATGAAGAGATATCTAGAAAATTAAATCTATCTAGACCGGCTATACATCAACGCATTGCTAAATTAGAAGAAAAGAAGATTATATCAGGATACACAGTAAAGATAAACTGGGATAAACTGGGATATAATGTAAGTATTATTGTTTCATTGAAAGTACACACCGATAATTATTATAAACTTATCGAAGATATAATGAAATTAAAGATACAAGATACAATGATAGAAGAATGTTATAGAGCTACCGGAGAATGGTGTATATTACTAAAAATTAGGACTATGAGTACAAAAAACATAACTAAACTGCATGATGTTTTACTAAGGGATGAGCGCATTATAGATACATCGACAGTATTGTTACTCTCAAATCAAAGCGAGGATGAATAAAATGAACAACACGATTTTTAACTTAAGTGATTTTGTAAATGAGCCAATTCTTAAATATGAAGAAAATAGTAAAGAAAGAATTGATCTAGAAAAAAAATTAGCAGAAATGAAAGCGGAAATAATAGATATTCCATTGGTAATAGGTGGAAAAGAATATAGAACAGGTAATACAGCAAAGTGTGTGTTGCCTCATAACCATAGTAAAGTAATAGCAAATTATCATTTGGCAGGCGAAGAAGAGATAAAATTAGCTATCAAATGTGCTATGGAGGCAAAAATTACTTGGCAAAGAATGCCATACGAAAAAAGAATGATGATCTTTCTAAAAGCAGCAAGACTTGCAGCAACTACTTGGAGAGCAACTATCAATGCTGCAACAATGCTAAATCAAAGCAAGACTTTTGTGCAAGCAGAAATAGATTCAGCTTGTGAGCTTGTAGATTTTTTTAATGCAAACTGCAAGTCGTTGTTAGAGTTGTACAAGATGCAACCTATGAATACTTTTGACAGCATAAATACTGTTGAATACAGAGCTCTAGATGGATTTGTTTACGCCGTTACACCGTTTAATTTTACGGCTATTGCAGGAAACTTAGTTTCGGCGCCAGCTGTTGCAGGTAACACAGTAGTTTGGAAACCAGCATCTTCATCTGTTTATTCGTCTTATGTAGTTATGAAGTTATTGCAAGAAGCAGGGTTGCCTGATGGAGTAATCAACTTTATACCAGGTAGCGCATCTATGATTAGCAACATCGTAATGAGCGATAAAAATCTTGCAGGAGTGCATTTTACAGGTTCTACAGAAGTATTTAGTGGAATGTGGAAAATAGTAGGAGACAATATAAGTAAATATGGAAGCTATCCTAGACTAGTAGGCGAAACAGGTGGAAAAAACTTTAGCATGATTCATAATACCGCAGATATTGATAGTGTAGTTTCAGCTTTGATTAGAGGAGCATTTGAATATCAAGGACAAAAATGCTCTGCTACTTCAAGAGTGTATTTGCCTGAAAGTACTTGGCCACAAATCAAAGAAAAATTGATTGATGGAACTAAATCGTTAAAAATGGGTGACGTAGAAGAAATAGATTGTTTCATGGGTGCTGTTATCGATAGAAAATCATTTGACAAGATTAAATCATATATAGAGTACAGTAAGGAATCTAAAGATGCAGAAATAATTTTTGGCGGAAAATGTGATGATTCTGTAGGTTATTTTGTTGAACCAACTATAATAGTTACAAGTGATCCAAACTTCAAAACGATGGTAGACGAAATCTTTGGACCTGTGTTAACAATTTATGTATATGAAGATGAGAAATATTGTGAAACACTTGAAATATGTAGTAATTCAAGCGAATATGCTCTTACAGGCTCTTTATGGGCATCTGATAGAGTAGTGATAGAAAAATCTGAAAGAATCTTAGAATTTTCTGCGGGAAATCTTTATATAAATGACAAGAGTACTGGTTCTGTGGTTGGGCAAAATCCTTTTGGTGGGTCCAAAGCGTCAGGAACAAATGACAAAGCAGGAACTATCATTAATATGTTGAAATGGGTTAGCCCAAGAAATATTAAAGAAAATTTTATTCCATCTAAAAAATATATTTACTAATAATAATTTGAAATGCTCGTGTAGATTGTTTTAAATAGTGATTTTTTATCTATTTAATATAATATGCACGGGCATTTTTATCTATAATTGCATATCTAAATTTTTTGCTTGCACTATTATATAAACTGTTATATCATTATAAAGTTATTGATAAGATGACTTTGGAGGGAAAATGAAAAATGTGAAAATTAGCAACAATTTGCTGCTATGTTTTGTTTTAGTAGCTTTTGTAGCATTAGGAAACGGGATGAGTGATGGAATTTATGGGAATTATTTTAAAGATGCATATAATGTTACCACAGCGCAAAGAGCATTCATTGAATTTCCAAGAGAACTACCAGGAATATTGTGTGTGTTCATCATTGGCGCCTTATCGTTTTTAGGCGACTTCAAGTTAGCTGTTATTGCACAGATTTTAGCCTGTTTTGGCTTGACCGTATTAGGCTTGTTTACACCATCTTTTAATATCATGCTCATATTTTTATTTATCAACTCATTAGGAATGCATTTATTCATGCCTCTTCAAGATTCTATGGTTATGTCACTTGCAGAGCCTGATCAAATCGGAAAAAGAATAGGCCAATATTCTAGTATAAAAATAGGAATAGGTTTTTTATCAGGAATCATTGTATTTATTGGATTTAGAACAGGTTTATTTTCTTTTGTCTCAGAGTTTAAACTAGTTTTTATTATTGGAGCACTATCTTTCGTCATTGCGACTATGCTGGCGCTCAAATTAGTATCAAACACTAAAAATTTGAACAGACCGATTAATAAAAACAGAATAAGTTTGATTTTTAGAAAAGAGTATAAATATTATTATATGTTGACTGTCTTGCACGGAGTTCAAAAACAAATTGCTTATGTTTTTGGATCATGGGTAATTATAGACTTATTGTTAAAAGGCGCAGATGTAATGTCGTTGCTTGTAATCACAGGTAATTTTATTGGTATGTTTTTTATGGCAAAATTAGGAAAATGGATAGATAAATACGGCGTGAAAAGCATGCTTTATCTTGATGCATTAACGTTTATAATAATTTATACGATATATGGATTTATTGTATGGAATTTGACTGGAGCAGTAGACCCAGGTTCAAGCTGGATGGTCATGGTTGTTTATTTACTGTTTATCTCAGATAGATTGTCTATGCAAATAGGTGTTGTAAAATCAGTATATTTAAAGAGTATTGCAGTAGATCCAAATGAGGTGACAGCAACACTATCGACAGGAATAAGTTTAGATCATATGGTAGCTATAGTAGCTGCGCAGATAAGTGGTTTGATTTGGACAAACCTAGGACCTCAATGGGTATTTTTTATAGCTGCGTTTTTATCTTTTGGAAACTTGTTTGTAGCATGGAAAATCGAACCTGCTAAGCATGAAAAAAAATAATAAAGAAAAAATCCCAATTATCGCTAGGATAACTGGGATTTTTTTACTATTCACAGTTAATTTATGGTAATCAATAGAATTGATACGTTTGCCCTAAATGATTAATAATACCAAAGACACTTTTTACTTAGGTATACTCACAATCACAGTAGTACCCTTGTCCTTTTCACTGGTGATTTTAACGCTCGCATTTAACATAGTTTGCAGTCTTGATTTTACATTATCAATACCAATATGAAGTTTGCCATCACTCGGTTTTTCATTTGGGTCAAAACCTACACCGTCATCTGTGACTACAATTTGATAAAACTCATCTTTTTCTACTGTTTTGATGGTAACTGTACCGCCACCCTCTTTTTTACTCAGTCCATGCTTTACCGCATTCTCAACGAGAGGTTGTAGGCTTAAAGCTGGAACGAAAAAGTCCTCTTCCACAATATCATAAACTACATGAAGTTGCTCTTCAAAGCGTATTTTTTCAAGGTAGAGATAGGCTTTTACATGGTGGAGTTCCTTGTAAAATGGGATAGGCTTTTTATGGCTTAGTGCTTCTAAATTCCCTCTAAGATAATCAGAAAATTCATCAGTCGCAAGCTGTGCTTTTTTCGCATCGGTATCGCAAAGCATAGAAATAGCTGTGAGTGCATTGTATAAAAAATGTGGCTGAATTTGAGAAATCATCAGTGCCACTTTTGTATCGGTCAGTTCTTTTTCCCTTATGGCGAGTTGTCTTCCCCTATCTAAATGAACCGTCACATAGATAATTGCTATTGCCAAAGCCGCAGTAAGATTGATGAAATCAAAGTTTGTTACAATGAATATTTGTAAAAGCAAGCCGATAATAGGAGCAATTAAGTAGCTTTGCATTATCCAAAATTGTCCTTTACTCAAACCATCTTTGCTTTTATAAATAACAATTGACGAGCAAATAAGAGGCACTGAAAATAGTATATGGTATGGATAATACGCAGGACCTCTTACGTAAAAACCATCTACAAATACAAAGACAAGGGGAACGAACATAGAAAGAACATCTATCGCTATAATTATACCGCAAAAGAACTGTATAAATACCAAAATCTTTTTAATTTCAGCATTTTCTGAATGGGCAATTTCAATTACATACTTTACAAAAAAGATAAAAGCAGGAATAGACAACCCAAACTTAAGGG
>CAYJLG010000026.1:0-8516 GCA_964371035.1 uncultured Clostridia bacterium
GCTGGAGCGGATGATGGGAATCGAACCCACATGGCCAGCTTGGAAGGCTGGTGTTCTACCACTGAACTACATCCGCAAATAGTCTTTACAAATAATACACTATTCAATATTGTTTTGTCAAGCAAAAAATGCAAAAACAAATGAAAATTTGTTTATTTTCACCTTTTGCTATAATAATGTAATTTTATTATATATAGTTTTAAGCAATAATAGCCGCTAAGTCAAATTTTGCAAAAAATTTAATCGAATTATTTGTAAAATTTCATGTTTTTTGGTATAATAAAATTAATTGTAATTATATATGCAATATATTAATTGAGGTACATATGGATTTTAACAACTTAGCTGTCCTTATTGCACGCGCAATTGCCTTGCTTATAGCAATTCCCGTACATGAATCTGCACATGCTTATGCGGCGTATAAATTAGGCGACCCCACCGCTAAAAACCTTGGCCGTTTAAGCTTAAACCCCATAAGGCATTTCGACCTTTTAGGTGCGCTTTGTATGATAACTGTGGGCTTCGGTTGGGCAAAGCCTGTGCCAATTGCTGCAACTCAGCGATTTAAAAACCCAAGGCGGGATATGGCTATTTCGGCATTTGCAGGCCCTCTTTCAAATGTTTTATTAGCTTTTATTTTTATGGCTGTTTACAAAATCTTCATCTACGCCTATCATAACCCAGGTTTATATACCTCTTCTTCGCAGCCCTCAACAACGGCAATGTTTGTAAACACCGTTTTAAATTCAATTATCTCTATAAACATAGTGCTTGCGGCATTTAATATGCTGCCTATTCCGCCGCTGGACGGCTCTAAAATAGCATTTGCTTTTTTACCAAGACATATTTATTTTAGCATTATGCGCTATGAACGGTATATTTTTATTGCGCTTTTTGCCATGCTATATTTTGGCATTTTAAGCTACCCCATAAGCGTTTTACAAAGCTTTATTTTCAATTTACTGGATAATGGCACAAGCTTTATCGATTCAATTTTTTTATCACTATATTCGTATTAAATAAGGAGACCGATGAACACACTCACATTTAAAATGCAAGAATTTGAAGGGCCGCTGGATTTACTTTTAGCGCTTGTCTCAAAAAACAAAATGCAAATATACGATATAAACATACACACTTTAATTGAGCAATATATTGATATTGTTAATAGCGCGCAAGCTGCAGATATGGATGTGGCAAGCGAATTTATAGAAATGGCTGCACGGCTTGTGCAGATGAAATCTTATTTGCTTTTGCCTAAAAGCGAAGAGTCCGAACGTTTGCAACAAGAATTAACGGGCCTTTTAGTTGAATATAGCCTTTGCAAAATAGTGGCAAACCATTTAAAGCTTATGAGCGCTAATATAAACGTATTTGTTCGCGAGCCGTCTTTGCTCGATTTAGACAACACCTATAATTTCTTCCACACTGCACCCGAACTTTTAAATGCTTACTCTTTAATGCATACGCGCGCTATTAACAATGCGCCGCCAACACAAGAGCGTTTTGAACCTTTAGTGGAAGCACCATTTGTATCTATTGGCTCTAAAGTAATATTTGTGCTTCGTTCTTTAAGCCTTGGTAAAATTTCCAAGTTAAAGCAGCTTTTCAACAAAAATGCAAGCAAAAGTGCAAATGTTGCAACTTTTTTAGCATTATTAGAGCTTGTTCGTGCTAAGAGAATTTTGGTTGAAGAAGACGGAATGTTAAAATTGAGCAAAAAAGTTGAAAAAAATTTAAGTGCAAAGAGGGCTGAAAATGGATCTTAAAGAATATAAAGCGGCAATTGAAGCTATGCTTTTTGCATATGCCGAGCCTGTTAGCAGTGCACAAATTGCCCTTGTGCTTGAAGTGGAAACAAATGTGGTAGATGGGCTTATAAACTCTATTCGTGACGATTTAAGCGAAAAAAACAGAGGCATAGAGCTTATTAAATTAAACGGACGCTGGCAATTTTGCACAAAATCTGATTACGGCGATTACATAAAAAAGCTTATGGACACCAGAAGAAATGCGCCACTTTCACAAGCGGCAATGGAAGTTTTGGCTATAATAGCTTACAACCAGCCTGTGTCACGCTCTTTTATAGAGCAAGTTCGCGGCGTGGATTCTTCCCACACTGTGCACACTTTAATGCAAAAAGGGCTTATAGACGAAGCAGGCCGCTTAGATTTACCCGGAAGGCCTGTCTCCTTTAAAACAAGTGACATGTTTTTGCGCACATTTGGCCTTACCGGCTTGCAAGATTTGCCCGAACTTCACAGCGAAGATGGCACGCAAGGCCTTTTAGATAATATTGAAGCGGTAACCGATAGCGAAGATTAGCAATAATAAACAGCATTATATTATTATATGTAATATATATAGTTTGATTTGCTAAAAAAGGGTGTGAGTTTTATTATATTTTTTCAAATAATAGGCATTATATTGCTTTGCATTTTATTGCTTTTGCTAATTTTACTTTTAATGCCTATTTGTGTAAAACCCGAATATAAAAACGAAACTTTCACCGTTCACTTAATAATTCTTTTTTTACGTTTCAAGGTTTTCCCCTTACCAAAAAAAGAAAAAAAGAAAGCGAAAGCAGTTGAAAAAAAAGCTGAAGAGGAAACAGAAAACGCAGCAGAAAAAATAAAAAAAAGAAAATTCCCTATTATGCTTGAAGATATAAGCACCATAATGCAAGCAGCTAAGGGTGCTATTAAAATTATTTTTAAAGGTATTTATTTTAATAAAATCCGCATATTTTACCCCGTCTACAAAGAAGATGCAGCACAAAGTGCAATTTATTACGGGCAACTGCAAGCATATGTTTCAGCAACATTCGCTTGCCTTCAAAATATTTTAAATTTGCGATTTAAAAGCGTAAAACTTGTTGCAGATTTTAATAACGAACTATCTAAAAACACATATTTAAGTTGCAAAATTTACGCATCACCAATAATATTTATTATTGCAGGCATATATGTTTTTAAAGAGCTTAAAGCAAACAGTATATTATAAAAGAGGAGTTTTAAAAATGAAAGAACACCCACTACAAAATTTAATGCAGTCTACCCTTGAAAAAATGAACGCTATTGTAGATGCAAACACAGTTGTTGGCAACCCAATTCCTATAAACGACGGCATAACTATTATCCCAATTTCAAAAATATCTATGGGCTTTGCTTCAGGCGGCTCTGATATTGCCTCAAAAACTCCTAAAGACCTTTTTGGCGGCGGCGGCGGCGCAGGCATGAATCTTACACCTGTTGGCTTTTTAGTTGTGCAAAACGGGCATGTGCGCTTGCTTCAAATATCGAAAACATCTGATGCTGTAGACAGAGCTGTGAGCCTTATGCCCGACATTGTAGATAAAATTTCAGACCTATTAAAGAAAACGGACAAAACAAGCGAAGATGCCGAATTTGAACAAACAATCACCACAAATATTAAGGCGGAAGAATAATGAAAGACACCCGAATACAAAAAGCGCTTGCAATAGCAGGTGTTTGCAGTAGGCGTGCTGCCGAGGAAATGATAAAATCCGGCCGTATACAATGCAACGGCAGGCCTGTTAAACTTGGCGATAAAGTAGATATGGCACGCGATGTCCTATCTGTAGACGGCCAAAAAGTTTTTATGCCACGCAAGCGCGAAAAATTATATTATGTATTGCATAAACCCAGAGGATATATTACAACAACCAGCGATGAACAAGGCCGAAAAACCGTTATGCAGCTTATGGAGCATGTAGATGAACGTGTTTACCCCATTGGGCGCCTTGATAAAGACAGCGAAGGTATGCTGATTTTTACAAACGACGGAAATTTTGCCAATTTACTTATGCACCCCAGCCACGGCGTAACTAAACTTTACAGGGTAACTGTGCGCCCACATGCCACAGAAGAGCAAATTATAGAGCTAACAAACGGCGTTGTACTGGACGATGGCTCTAAAACAGCACCGTCCACAATAAAAGTAGTGTCTGATTCCCCCGAGCGCACTGTGCTTGAAATGGCAATTAAAGAGGGCAAAAACAGGCAAATAAGGCGCATGTGCGAGGCAGTTAATTTGCAAGTTATTCGCCTAAGGCGCGTTGCAATAGGCGCTGTAAAATTAGGAATGTTACAACCCGGGCAAACAAGGCAGTTAACCCCTGCCGAGCTTAATGCACTTAAAACTGCCGCAAGCAGAGGCAAAACAAAATCTACCATTGAAAAAAACACTGAAATGAACAAGAAAAAGCGCGAGTATGAAAAGGCAAATTCTTATGGCGGCAAAAAGCGCACATTTAGCGGCAAAGGGGAAAAACGTGATTTTGGTGCAAAATCTGAAAGGCGCCCCTTTAAAGGCAAAGGAGAAAAACGATGATAATAATGCGCCCTATAGATGAGCCTTTAGTGCTGGAAAGCTTAAATGCAAGCCGTTTTGGGCAAAATGTGCGCGGCTATGTAATTATGGATAGCGAAAATTATATGGGGCACGCCCTTTTCAGTGTAAGCGGCAAAACCGTTAATGTTTGCGAGTGTATTGTTAATTCTAACGCTCTTGTAGATGGTGCAGTTAGGGCATGTATTGCCGCAGGCGAAAATGCAAGCGCTGAATTTTTTACTGTAAATACAAAAGAAGAAAACTTAAATAAATGGCATGAGATTTTTTGCAAAAGTGATAAAAACCCTCAAATTATTGCTGATTTTTTACAAAATTGCAAATAATTTATTTTTTTATCAAATACCACTTGTGATTGTATTAACAAGGTAGTATAATATAAGAGGTGAAAATTTTCAAAAAAAAGCAAAAAGCTATTATTTTTTTATAATTATTTTAAGACGCAGGAGGATTTTTAATGGCTATTTCTACAAAAGGCAAAGACGTTCTTTCCAATTTTTTTGACGAAGGCGCTTATACCTCAATGTTCACAAACAGTGCGGTAACAGCAGCTTTTGGCAGTGCAAACGGTCAACCTGTTTATGCTATTTGCCAGGGCGGCGAAGCTGTAAGCGTAAGCGATATTAAAAAAACTGTTAAAGTTTTAAATATGGCGGCAAAAACAGGCAACCCGGTAGTTACATTCTATAACTCTGTGGGCACAGTTTTAGATGGCAGTTTAAGCGCACTTAATGCAAACGCTAAGTTGAACGAAGCAATTGCAAAAATTTCAGGTGTTGTGCCACAAATTGCTGTTGTTAGCGGTGTTTGCGCTGCAAGTAATGCTATGGCAGCTGCCGCTGCGGATATTTGCATTATGTGCAAAGATGCAAAACTGTTTTTAACCGCTCCTTTTAATTCCGCAGCTGAAGGTGATAAGCTTTCCGATGCCGCAAGCGCAAGCTTTGCAGCAAAAGCAGGTGTAGCTTCAATTGTGGTTGATGACGAAAATGAGGCTGCACAAAAAGCGGCAGAGCTAATTGGCCTTCTTCCTGCTAACAATTTATCGGGCAGTGCAATTTTCGACAGCCGCGATGCTAAAAGTAATTACACTTTGACAAAATATGATGCAAAATCTGCTGTTGACACAATTGTTGATGCAGACAGCAATATAGAATTGAATGAAGGCTATGGCAAAAATGTATACACAGCACTTGCCTCTTGCGGTGGAAACGCTGTTGCAGTTGTAAGCACAGCAGGCGAAAACGAAGCTATTTGTCACTTATGCGTTTCTAAAATTTCACGCTTTGTGCGTTTTTGTGATGCATTCGGAATACCTGTTATCACTGTAATTAACACAGAGGGCTTTTTAAAAAGCAACAGCGATGAACTTTCGGGCGCAATAAGGCAAGCTACACGTTTAATGGGCACTTACGCTGATGCAACAACCGCTAAAATTGCCGTTATTACAGGCAAAGCTATTGGCCCGGCTTACATGGCACTTGCAAATGCAGATATTAAAATTGCTGTTGAGGGCTGCACCATTGCACCTGTTGAGCCAAGTGTTGCCGCAAGCATTCTTTACAAAGACGAAATAGATGCAGGCAAAAACATTGCAGCAGACACTGCTAAAAAAGCAGCTGAATATGCAAAAGAAGTTTGCAGTGCACAAAGCGCTTTGGAAAACGGCGTTGTTGAATTTGCAGCCGAGGCGGCAAATGTGCGCACATATGTTTTAAGCGCTTTAGATATTCTAAGTACAAAACGCACACAACGTTTGCCGAAAAAACACGGCAATATGTCTTTATAATAACAACTATATAATAAACAATTAGGGAGGATTATTCCATGAAATCTTTTAATGTTACAGTAAACGGTACGGCATATGATGTTACGGTTGAGGAAAAAGGAGCAAGTGCAAGCGCACCAGCCGCAGCACCTGTTAAAACAGCACCGGCACCTGCAGCAGCAGCTGCTCCTGCAGCAGCCCCCGTAGCACCGGCTGCTCCGGCAAGTGCTGCCGGCGCAGTTAGCGTTACAGCTCCAATGCCCGGAAATATATTAGATGTTAAAGTTACAAGCGGCCAAAGCGTAAAAAATGGCGATGTGCTTTGCATTTTAGAAGCCATGAAAATGGAAAACGAAATAAAAGCACCACAAGATGGAACTATTGCAACAATCAACTGCAAAAAAGGCGATGTTGTTAATGTTTCTGATGTGCTTGTTTCCATGAATTAGGCTACAGAAAGGAGAATAATTTTGGCTAAAAAACCTGTTAAAATTACTGAAGTTGCCCTTCGCGACTCGCACCAATCTTTAATAGCAACTCGTATGACAATGGACGAAATGATTGAAATTTTACCTGTAATGGATGAAATAGGCTATTTTTCACTTGAGTGCTGGGGCGGTGCAACTTTCGATTCTTGCATAAGATTTTTAGATGAAGACCCATGGGACAGGCTTAGAACTCTAAAAAGAAATTGCCCAAAAACAAAACTACAAATGCTTTTCCGCGGCCAAAATATGCTTGGTTACCGCCACTATGCAGATGATGCTGTTGCATACTTTGTTCAAAAATCTGTATCAAACGGTATAGATATTTTGCGTATATTTGATGCTCTTAATGACCCTCGCAACCTTGAAACAGCTATTAAATCTGCTGTTAAAGAAAATGCACATGTGCAAGGCTGTATCAGCTACACTTTAAGCCCTGTTCACAGCAACGAGTATTTTGCAAACTATGCAAAAACTCTTGAAAACATGGGTGCACACAGTATTTGTATTAAAGATATGGCAGGCCTTTTAACACCTTATTCAACTTATGAACTTGTTAAAAGCCTAAAAGAAACCATTAAAATTCCAGTTGATATTCACAGCCACTATACTTCAGGCCTTGCATCAATGTCTATATTAAAAGGTATTGAAGCTGGTGCGGATATTATAGATACTTCTATGAGCCCACTTGCTCTTGGCACAAGCCACATGCCTACCGAAAGCCTTGTTGCTGCGCTTCAAGGCACAGATTATGACACAGGGCTTGACCTTAAAAAGCTTGATGTTGTTCGCGCACATTTCGCAAAATTGCGTGAGAAATATCTTGCAAGTGGCCAATTAAGCCCCAAAATGCTTGGCGTAGATGCAAATACATTGCTTTACCAAGTGCCGGGCGGTATGCTTTCAAACTTGCTTAAGCAGCTAAAAGATGCCGGTAAAGAAAACCAACTTGAGGACGTTTTGAAAGAAATACCAAGAGTTCGTGAAGATAGCGGCTATCCCCCACTTGTTACACCAACAAGCCAAATTGTTGGCACACAAGCAGTTTTCAATGTTATCATGGGCGAAAGATATAAAATGGTAACAAAAGAATTCAAAGCTATGGTTAAAGGCGAATACGGAAAAACTCCTGCTCCTATAAGCGAAGAGTTCAGCAAAAAAATATTAGGCGATGAAGAGGCAATTACTTGCCGCCCTGCAGACCTTCTTAAAGACGAAGTTGAAATTATGAAAGAAGAAGCTGCAAAATATACAATGCAAGAGGAAGACGTTTTAACTTACGCTATGTTCCCACAAGTTGCACCGAAGTTTTTTGAAAAGCGCAATGAAAAAATTCAAGGAATTGACGGCGAGCACGTAGATTATGCAAACAAATCGCATCCTGTTTAATTTTCAATTAATTAAATATTATTGAATTGTATAGTAAAAGGGGCTGTTTTTTCACAGCCTCTTTTCATTTGTACTATGCAAATATATTTTATTATCTATCAGCTCCACTTTTTCACGTTAAATTAAGCACAAATTTATAAATTCGCTTAAGTGAAAATGTTTCGTTCTCCTGCAAATAGTTTGCAAAATAATTATGATGTAATTGCTATTTTTTTACTTAATAGCTATACTGTAAATATTTTTTGAAACTATTGCAATTCATATTAAACATGTTAAAATATTATAAAGAGATATAACTTATACATAAAAGAGGATTTTTATACTATGTTTTGTCAAAATTGCGGCACACAAAATAGTGCAACAGATAAATTTTGTAGCAACTGCGGTGCTACTATTGCAAACCGTGCTCCCAGCCCGGGCGCGCATGCTCCCAACCAAAATGCTTACGGGCAAGCACAAAACGGATATGCTCCCAACCAAGGCGGCTACGGGCAAGCGCAAAA
>CAYJLG010000026.1:8616-39052 GCA_964371035.1 uncultured Clostridia bacterium
GGCAAGCACAAAACGGATATGCTCCCAACCAAGGCGGCTACGGGCAAGCGCAAAACAGGCATGCTCCCCACCAAGGAAATTACGGGCAACCTTCGGGCGGGCAGGTTCCTAACCAATTTAACAATTATGCTCCCGGCCCAAGAAATGCTTACCCTGTAGGCCAAGGTGGTTATCCCCCACCGCCTGTACGCAAGAAAAAGGGCAATGGCTGTTTGTCCGGCTGTTTAATTACAGCTATTATAATTGTTGCAATACTTTTATTTTTAATCTGGCTTGGCTCAGACGACACCGATTACAGCGATTATGATAACACTAATAATTCAAACAGCTCCAATACTCAGCAGTACACAACTACCACTGACGGAGTATACGGCGCAGATTTACAAATTGAAAACTTGCGCGATTATTACACTGTTCCAAACGGTGACGGCAGTGATGTGCACACAATTATGCTTTATATGATAGGCTCTGATTTAGAGAGCGAGAGTGGCGCTGCAACAGATGATATTTACGAAATGGCGGCGGCAACTTATGGTGATAACATAAATGTAATATTGATGACAGGCGGCGCAGAGTACTGGTATCACAGCGATATTAGCAACTACTCTTCACAATATTGGCAGCTTAAAGACGGCGAGCTTCACTTGCTTTATGATTTTGGCGAGCCTGTAAATATGGTAACCCCTGAAGTGTTGGCAAGCTTTATAAATGATACAGCCGAAAGTTTCCCTGCAGACCGCTATAGCTTAATCATGTGGGATCACGGCGGTGGCACTATAGGTGGTTTCGGCTATGATGAATACTTCCCCGAGTACACATTAACTTTAGGCGATATAGATTATGCTTTATCATTAACTAATGTAAAATACGATTTTGTAGGCTTTGATGCATGCCTTATGGCAACAGCAGAAACAGCGCTTATGCTTGAGCCTTATGCAGACTATTTAATAGCCTCACAGGAACTTGAACCCGGTATAGGCTGGTATTACACAGATTGGCTAACAGCTTTAGGCAGCAACCCCTCCATGAGCACTATAGATATTGGCGTTAACATTGTTGATGATTTTGTAAATACCTGCACCGACTATTTAAGCGATCCCGAGGCTACTTTATCTGTTGTAGAGCTTAGAGAAATGCCCTATACATACAGTATTTTAACAGAGTATTTTTCTAACGCCACTGAAGATATTTATAATAACGAGTACCCCAGAATTTCGGGCGCACGAAGCGACACCAAAGATTTCGGCGATGGTGAATATGAGCAAATAGATATTATAGATTTTATTCAAAAAGCAGATATTGAAGGTGAGCAAGAGGCAATTGCTGCGGTAAATAGCGTTGTAAAATACTATTATAACAGCTACGATGTTTACAATGCCTATGGCCTTGCAATGTATTTCCCATACGACTACCCCGAATATTATTCACAATATCAGCAAATTTTACATGAAGTTGGCATGGGCGGCGAATACACTAATTTCTTCAACACATTTGTAAGCGCTATGAGCGGTGGGCAAATGCAAAGAAGCAAAAACAGTGGCGATGCTATAGAGCACGATTACTCAAATGAAGAGTGGTATGATGAGCAAACCGCAGATAATTACGCCCAGGAATACGGTGGCGAATTCCTGGAAGAGCTTATTATCGATGAAAAGGGCGATGGTTATGTTTTAAGTTTAACCGACGAAGAGTGGGAAGATATAACAAAAATAGAGCTTCAAGCATTGCTTGATGATGGCGAGGGCTATATAGATTTAGGCAGTGATAATGTTTTTGAAATTGACGCAGACGGCGATTTGCTAATTGAATTCGACTACACATGGGTAACTTTAGATGGGCACACCGTTCCGTTTTATGTGGAGGACGAACAAAGCATAAGCGACGATAACTGGAGCACTTACGGCATGGTTCCGGCATTTTTAAACGGCGAAGAGTACATAGAAATTATAGTAACATGGAGCAATGAAGTACCGCTTGGTTATGTTTCGGGTTATAGAGTTCCTACCGAAGTGGGCGCTCCTGCCGGAAAAGGCCTGTTTGAATTCAAGCAAGGCGATACCATTGAATGGGTATTTGACTACTATACCTACGACTGGGACTACGAAGACTCTTATATCATGGGCGACGTTTACACTTATGACGGCACTGAAATTGAAGTTAGCTATGATGATGTTGGCGATTTAGATGCAGTTGTTTATTTTGTTTTATATGATATTTACAACAATATTTATGAGACAGAGGCTGTAATTTACACAGATTAGTCTGCTCTTGACACCCAAAACAAAAAGCGAGTTTATTTCCCCCTATTTGGGAAAATAAACTCGCTTTTTTATAGTTTTCAATATATTTTTCCGCTAATAAATCATCGCGCATAAATTCGCCAAAACAAACGTGCTTTCCTTGCTAAGCTTAGCCGCTTAATCTACTTTTTGCGCATATACAAGCCTTCCAACTACTATATATCTGTTTTCATAGCTATCATTTGCGTTCATGCAAGTTGAAAGCACTATAAATTTATCGTCTGTATTCACATCGTCAAGCTTTAAGTTTGCGGTTGTGTCGGGCGTTGATGCTATGTGGTTAATAAAGCCTTGCAATTGCGTTTCATCCTGGTAATTCTTTTCGTACATTAAACTGTAGTTATCATTTATAAACGCCGCAACAACTTCATATTTATATTCAACGCTTGGCGTATAAAGGAATATGTCGGGGTTTTCTTCAAAATACTGCGCATCGCGGTAATTATGAAGCTGTGTGAAAAATGTTCCGTTTGGCTCGTAATGCCCATATAAAACGGTAACAGGGTCTGACAGCGCGCTATTGTTAGCCATATCCGCAAAAACTGTGCCTAAAATATCATATTCACCGTTAAAATTAGTAGTTAAATATTTCAAATTATCCACGCCGTTTACTACAGGGTAATCAATAAGGGTACCCGGAACATTAATAAAGCCTATAGTGTCTGCGTTTATCGCTTTTAGTTCTTTAAAATCAACATCGTCACGTTTCGGTATTGTGTGCTCCGGCGCTTTTTGTTCAATCACAGGCTCTTCTTGAACTTGCACCCGGCTAACCGAACTGCTCTGCACCGTGCTTTCAACGGGAATATCATCCTCTTGCGTTTTTAATGCGCTTGAAATTACAACTGTCGCAAGTAATATTATGCACATTACTATCGCTATAGAGCCAAATATATTTATTGCTCTTTTTCTACTGACGTTTTTACTGCTTTTTTGCATTATTTACCTCAAAATTAAAACATGTTATATTCAAATTGTATTATTATACTACTGTTATAAATAATATATTAAAACCCTGCAAATGTCAATTATCTTATTGAATTTGCAAAATTTTTAGCATAACTATTAAAACAAAGCTTTTAATTTTTTTCACCTGCAATGCAAACCATGTTTGTGTTGAATTTTTACATATAATATAGTATAATAACTTTGTATGTAAAAATATAAGCTGTGCGTATAATAACGCACGGAACGGAGAAAAAAATGTCGCAAAAAGTGCTAATAACAGGTGCAGACGGCTTTATAGGAAGCCATTTAACCGAAGAACTTGTTAAGAGAGGCGAAAAAGTTAAAGCGTTTTGCTATTATAATTCCTTTGGAACATGGGGCTGGCTTGATACTTTGCCGCCGGAAATTAAAAATGAAATAGAAGTTTTTATGGGTGATATAAGAGACCCAAACGGTGTTCGCACCGCAATGCAAGGCGCTGATGTTGTTTATCATTTAGCTGCTTTAATTGCAATACCTTTTAGCTACCATTCGCCCGACAGTTATGTTGATACAAATATAAAGGGCACCTTAAATGTGCTTAATGCCGCAAGAGACCTTGATACAAGCCGCCTTCTTGTAACAAGCACCAGCGAAGTTTACGGCACGGCTCAATATGTGCCCATAGATGAAAAGCACCCTTTCCAAGGGCAAAGCCCATACTCTGCAACTAAAATTGCCGCAGATAGGCTTAGCGAAAGTTTTTATCGCAGTTTTTCTTTGCCGGTAACAATTGTGCGCCCTTTCAACACATTCGGGCCAAGGCAATCTGCCAGAGCTGTTATTCCAACAATAATAACCCAGCTTTTAGCCGGCAAAACAGAAATTCATCTTGGCAGCTTAACACCCACAAGGGATTTCAACTATGTTAAAGACACTGCCGCAGGCTTTATTGCCATTGCAAACTGCGATAATGCGCTTGGCGAAGAAATAAATATAGCCACAGGTGAAGAAATATCCATTGGCGATTTAGCAAAAGAACTAATTCGCCAAATAAACCCTAATGCTATAATAACAACAGACGAGAACCGCCTTCGCCCTGAAAAAAGTGAGGTTAACCGTCTTTTAGGTTGCTGTAAAAAGTTGCATAGCCTAACAGATTTCAAAGCCGCTTACACTTTTGAGCAAGGCCTTGCCGAAACAATTGAATTTTTAAAAGGCAATTTAAACCAATACAAAGCAGACATTTATAATGTTTAATTGCTGATTATTTTGCCAAAAATTATAGTATGCTTTTTAGCAAAAATTTAAGCCTGCTATAATTTTATTAACTTTGCTATATTGGGAGAACTATGCTAAAAAATATAAACACTAAACATAAAAGCATATTAAAATATACAGCGGCGCTTATACTTATAAACGCCGCTTGTGTTGCTCTTGTTTATTTTTACAATGTGTTCTACTCTTATGGGCAATACCCTATTGCACATATACCCTCAAATGCACTGCTTTTACTTTTTGTTTTAGTTGCAAACTTAGGCTTTGCTGTTTTTAGTTTGGCCCGTAAGTTTTGCAAAAGCTTTGAAAACAAAGCTGCAATTGCAATATTTTTTATTGGCCTATTATATGTTTTTGTAAGTCCACCTCTACAAGTGCCCGATGAAAATGTTCACTATTTGCGCAGTGTTTCCCTTAGTTATGGCAATTTTAATTATGACGCAGCGCGCACTTACCCCGAAACGGTTGATGCCACTTTGCAAGCATTTTACTCCGCTTTCACAAACAGCAACGATGGCACACCTCTTAAAGTTAGAACCCCCACAAATGATACAACCGTGCCTCCAAGCGAAACATTAAGCGGCACGGGAATAATTAACCAGTATATAGATTATTTCAATATCACAAATGATTTTTCGCTTTTGGATGAAGAGCGACGCAGTACAGAGCCTGTGCTATTTATTACACTGGCATTTGTGCCGCAGGCAATAGGTGTTTTTCTTGCGCGGCTTTTTGGTTTTGGCGGCCTTGGTATGCTTTATGGCGCAAGAATTTTTGCACTTTTAGCTTACACTGTTGTTTGCAGAGCGGCGCTTTTAAATTGCAAACGTTATAAAGCGCTGTTTTTAAGCTTTATGCTAATGCCCTTAACTCTTTTCATGGCCGCTTCTTGCAGCTATGACAGTATTGTTTTAGCTTTTTGTTTTTTTGTGACGAGTTATTTTTGCAAAGACGAAATAAAAACAAAAGATATAATTTTATTTTTAATAGCAACAATATTTATTTCAAGCATTAAAATAAACAATATCCTTTGGGTTTTATTAATACTGATTTTACCTAAACATGCATATAAAACTAAAATTAAAAAATGGCAAACAGCTTTAATAGGTGCGGTTTTCTTCGCTTTTTATTACGGGTTTAACACTGTTTATAATATGTTTGCCATAAGTGGCTTTGGCGAAATTGGCCGCATGCTTGAAAATGTTTCGCCAAGCGAGCAAATACAATTTGTTTTAAACAACTTCATATCTGTTATTGCACGTTTTTGGGGCACGGTTTTTGAAAACGAATTTTTCTTATCGCAATTGGGCGTTTTTGGCACAATAGATACACCGATAGCGTTAATTAACATGCTTAGCCCAATTGTTTTGCTTTTGGCTGCTGTTTTATGTGTTAACGAAAAAAGCAGTTTGCCTTTGCGCAGTTCTCTGGGGCTTTTGGTGCTTGGAATATTTTATGCCGCTTCAAATCTTCTGGGCATTTATATTGCACACACGCCCGTTGGAATGGTTAGAGTTATCGGTTTGCAAGCGCGCTATTTTATACCGGTTTACTTAATATTCTCAATTGTTATATGCGCCGCTTTGAGCCATGTTTTAATGCCAAACGCAACCACGAGCCCAAGTTTGCAAAGCAAAACAAAGAATTTAAGCGCACAGAATTTAGCGTTTCACATTTGCGTTTTCTTTGGCATTTTAGGTGCACTGCTTTTGTTTGAAACTTATTTTATAGGCCCTGTTGCCGTTGTTCCCATGGCTTAAACGTTCTTTTCGATTACCGCCTACTGTTTCATCTTTAAACGGTTAATTACGCCGGCATTTCTACTTTAATGGATATTTATCAGCAATTTTTTTGCCCTTGCCAATACATTTTTATGGGGGATTTAATGTTAGCTTTTTTACAAACATTTTTAAGCTTTTTTGCCATTGTGGTGTTATCGGCATTTATAGCGCGAAAAACACAAATAAACGCAGGCTTTATGCCAATTTTTGTTATGAGCGCTGTAATGGTGTTTTGTGTTCTTTTAGGTTATTTAGGCTTTTTGCCTTTTGCTGTTATTGTTATTTTCATTTTAGCTTTTGCCGCTCTTTTGCACATGATTTTAACTTATAAAAAAGGCGGCTTTGATGTTCTACTCACCCCCGGTTTTATGCTTTTTTGTTTTGCGGGCCTTGCCTTTATTGCTTACCTTTCAATAAGAACGCCCATAGCACACGATTGGGACGAGCTTAGCATGTGGGCAACAGCGGCAAAGTTAACAAAAGAGGGCAATGCAATTTTTTCATCGGTGCCAAGCGGCTTTCCTTGGCCAACAACGCAAAAGCCCGGGCTTCCCACTTTAAGCTACTTTTTCAATTTCTTTGGCGATTTTGAAGCTTTTCGCGTTTACGCCGCCTACGATTTGCTTATTGTTAGCGTGTGGAGCGCCGCTATTAGCGGTTTAAAGCGCAAGCATTGGTTTTTAGCTGTCCCCTGCTCTATTATGATGTTTTTGCTCAATTATCTGCATATTTACACGCGCATAATTTTTGTAGATTACACTTATATAACATCTTATGCCGATTACCCAATGGCACTTTTATGCGTAGGCATGTTAGCTTGGTACTTTAATGCCGCGCGTTTATATAAACTTGAAAAAAGCACGGCCGAATTTTGCAAATTAATCACTTTGCCCCTTTTTACAATTAGCATGGCTATTGCCCTTTGCAAAGACACAGGCCTTGCCTTAGCTTTTATTGCAGGCGCAATAATAAGCGCAGATTTGCTTTTTGCCAACAAGAAGTGCGATGAAACACACGTTTCAAACTTCAACTTAAAATGCTTACTACCAAAATTCATTACTATTATATTTATGTTTTTAGGCCCTATATTAATTTTTATTTCATCAAGCCTTTATCTTTCTTCTTTAGGCAATACACAAGGCAGTGTGGGCGGCAGTAGCGATATGGGCTATTCCGCCATGCTTATAGAGGGAACAAAGCAATTGCTCGGTATGCCGGCAGGCGCTTCAGGTGAGCGCTATGTTAGCACATTCAATGAAATTAGCGCTTTAATGGTGCAATATTTCTTGCCAACACAGCCTTTTAAATTAATTAACGATGCAACAAAAACATTCCCCGGCATTTATATTTTAATTTTTGTTGTTGCTTTATGCGTTTTATGCGCATTTTTATGCAAAGACAAATTGCTTAAAAAAAGCACTGTTTTATATGCTGTTTTTTCCTCTTTAGGCTTTATTATATATTATATTTTCATAGGATTCACTTATGTTTATGTTTTTAAGGTGGGCATTACAGATTATAACCGCTATATAAACACCTATTATATTTTATGGGTGGGTGGTGCTATAGTTTTATGTGTTCTTTGCGCTGTGCAAAAAAGCTATTTTAAAAACTTGCTTACTCTTTGCGTTTTTGCATTAACATTCGCGGGGCTTTACAGGTATAACTCTTTAGTTCACCCTCATCTTAGCTTTGTTAATTACCCCGATACCGCATACCTTGAAATGCACAAAGAATACGACAGAGCAAATTTAATTGCACAGCACACAGAGCCTAATACAAATGTGTTTTATGTGAATAATACCGATAACGGCTACCATTGGTTTTTAAACCATTATGCGCTTTTTCCGCACAACACTTTAATGTACAGTAACGGCGGAGGCATGTTTGCAGACCCTTCCAACTTCACAACTGTAAGCGCAGAGGAATACATTGATATTGGCTATCCTGTAATTTCTTTAGAGGAATTTGCGGCATATTTAGCTTATTACGAATGCGATTATATTTTCATTGACAATGCCAAAACCGAATTCTACGAGAGCTATGGCGAGCTTTTCAGTGATGGCGCGCATGCGCACCAAAACGGTGAAACTTTGCTTTACAAAGTTAATATTGAAAGCGAGCCTATTTACGAGGAGCTAACGCCGAGTGATGTTTATTACGATTATGAAATTAACGAAAACGGACAAGTAAACACCAACAGTAATTACGACACAAGGCTTAAATTAAGTAACGCCCTTGAATGTGTTAGCTTAACGCCCGTGGAAATGGAGATGAATTTGCCATGATTAAAAACAGCGGCTTAAAATTTACCTTTTTCACTTACGCAATAATAATTACTGTGTTTTTACTGTTTTCGCTTTTTTCTTTTGCCTCAGACAAAATTCTTATGCTTACAGGGCATATTTCACAAGTGGAATTAACAAGTTTTACAAGCTTTGATACTTTTGATTTTATTTTAAACGAAAGTGATGAGCAAGCTAAAACAGGAGTTACGAATACCCAAGATGTCAAGCTTGTTTTAGACGATTTTAGCGAAACAGGAACAGATATTATAAGAACCGTGCACATGGACATGAGCTTTTCACTGCACCCCGGCGAAGTTGTTCTTTTTTACGCAAAAGAAGGCGAAGACTTTAGCGATGCTAAAAAAATATGGGCAAAACAGCAAAACGATGGCGTTTACACTTTCACTTTACCTCGCACACAAAAAATAGATAAAATTAGAATAGACCCTTCAAGCGTATATAACAATGAGTTGTATTTAAACAGCATAACTTTGAACAGCTCGTTAACATTAAGCAAGTATTTCACACTTTCTAACGAGCAAATTTTCAATTTCTTGCTTTATCCCCTTCTAACTTGTGCATTTATTTATTATATATTTTCACAATTCATATCAGAAAGCGCCATATATATAAAATTCAAAAATTTTACAATATTATTCTTGCAAAAAGTTAAAAAGCGCAAGATTAATTAAAACAGGAGTTATTATGTCGGAAAAATTTATACCGCTCTCAGTCCCCAATTTTTGCAAAAACGAGAAAAGCTATGTAAACGATGCTGTTGTTAGCGAATGGGTTTCAACCGGCGGCAGCAAAGTTTCGGGCTTTGAAGATGTTTTGGCAAAATATGTGGGCGCAAAAGGCGCCGTTGCTTGCAATAGCGGCACAAGCGGCTTGCACCTTTCTATGCTTGTTGCCAATATAACCGAGCAGCACGAAGTTCTTGCGCCGGCATTAACTTTTATTGCCGCGGTTAATCCTATACGCTATGTTAATGCACACCCTATTTTCATTGGTTGTGATGACACACTTTGCATTTGCCCAAAATTGACACGCGAATTTTTGCAAAAAAACACAATAATGCAAAACGGAAAATGCATAAACAAAAACACAAATCGCAGAATTAAAGCAATTGTTATTGTGCATGTTTTTGGCAATATGGCAGATATGAGCGCATTTATGCAATTGGCAAAAGAGTACAATTTAACAGTAATTGAAGACGCCACCGAAGCTTTAGGCACGAAGTACACAAGTGGAGAGTTCGCAGGTAAAATGGCAGGTACTATAGGCGATATAGGTGTTTACAGTTTTAACGGCAACAAGCTTATAACTACAGGAAGCGGCGGCATGGTTGTTTCAAATAACAAAAACCGGCTTTTGCGCGCAAAGCACCTTTCAACACAAACAAAAACGGATGAAGTATACTATACTCACGACGAAGTGGGCTACAATTACCGCCTAACAAATTTACAGGCTGCTTTAGGCCTTGCACAAATGGAAAGTATTGAAAAATTTATTGAGCACAAAAACAAAATGTACGATTTTTACCATAAGAATTTGCATGGTAAAAACGGCTTTGAAATTATGCCGTTTGTTGATAATATTCGCAGTAACAAGTGGTTTTACAGCCTATTAATTACAGATAAAAGCCGCACAAACAGAGATGATGCTATTAAGAGGCTATCGCAAAAGAATATACAAACTCGCCCTATTTGGGCGCTTATAAACGAACAGGCAGACTATGGTAAATTTGAAAAGCACGGCCTTGATAAGGCACAATATTATGTGAATTCTATAATAAATATCCCCTGCTCTACCAATTTAAGCAAAGCCGACGCACAGCGTGTTGTTAAGGAAATTTTAGCGCTGTAATTTATTTCATCGAGGTAAGAACATGCAAATTAACGAACTTATAATAAGCGAAAACGAGAGCGTTTTAAACGCTATGCAAAAGCTTGATGCTACAGGGCGCACAATATTATTTGTCGCTCCCGATTTACATCTTAAAGCCATAGTAACCGACGCCGATATTCGCCGTTTTATTTTAAAGGGTGGCAATTTAAGCGAGCCTGTTTTAAACATGGCAAACTATAGCCCAAAAAGCTTAAAATTAGAACAGCGCAGTAACGCAGCAGAATTTTTACTTGAAAATGCCATTTCCGCTGTGCCGCTACTTGATAAAGGCGGAAAAATACAAGACGTTATTTTTGCCGGTGGCCTTGATATAGACACCGCCAAAAAAGCAAATTTACCCGTTGTTATTATGGCTGGTGGCCTTGGCACACGCCTATACCCCTACACAAAAATTTTACCTAAACCACTAATTCCCATTGGGGAGCTTCCCATAGTAGAGCATATTATTAACCGCTTTGCAAGTTTTGGCTGTGAGAATTACTATATGGTTGTTAATTACAAAAAAAATATGATAAAAAGCTATTTTAACGATTTGCAAAAAGATTACACCCTAAATTATATAGACGAAGAAATAGCTCTTGGCACAGGCGGTGGTTTATCCTTATTAAAAGGTAAAATAAACGAAACATTCTTTTTTTCTAACTGTGATATCTTAATAGATGCCGACTATGGCGATATATTTAGCTACCATAAGCAAAACAAAAATATTATAACGATGGTATGCGCTGTTAAAAATTTCAAAATACCTTATGGCGTTATTAAGCTTGACGAAAACGGCGAAATACAAAGCATAAAAGAAAAGCCTGAAATGAACTTTTTAACTAATACGGGCCTTTATGTTGTGGAACCTCAAGTGCTTAATGAAATAAAAAGCGATGTTAAAATTGGCTTTCCCGATATTATTGAGCAATATAGAAATGCAGGCGAAAAAGTTGGTGTTTACCCTGTTAGCGAGCAAAGTTGGATGGATATGGGCCAGCTTGAAGAAATGGAAAGCATGAAAAGAAAACTGGACACCGCAGGGCTTTAGTTTTTGCAAAAAATATTAGTTATAATTAAAGCGTATTTTCACATGCTACTATTTTAAAATTTATAAAATTATTGTAATATTTTACGCTAATCAATTGCATTAAGGCATACTGTCTATGCGTTTTATGCCAAACATCTCCACTTTGTAATGAGATGTTAAACACTACTTGTGCTCTGCACAGAATGGAGAATGATATGTCTGTTTGTATTATAGCAGAGGCGGGCGTAAACCATAACGGGAGCCTTGAAAAAGCAAAGCAAATGGCACTTGCAGCAAAAAATGCGGGCGCAGATATTGTTAAGTACCAAACAGCTGTACCCGAGCTTGTTATAAGCAAATTTGCCCAAAAAGCACAGTACCAAAAACAAAACACCGGCAGTGAAGAAAGCCAGCTTGACATGGTGCGCCGTTTGCATTTTGGCTTTGAAGAACACAGGATACTGCAAGCTTATTGCAAAGAAATAGGTATTGAGTATTTATCAACGCCTTTCGATGACGACAGCATAGATTTTTTAAGTGAGCTTGATTTATCACTTTTTAAAATTCCCTCGGGCGAAATAACAAATTTGCCATACCTTGAAAAAATAGGAGCGCTGCAAAAACCTGTTATGATTTCAACCGGCATGAGCACCGTTAGCGAAATACAAGATGCCATTGATGTTCTAAACGCAAACGGTGCAGGGCCTATAACTATTCTTCACTGCAACACGCAATACCCAACCCCTATGCACGATGCAAATTTGCTTGCCATGCAAAACATAAAAGAGGTTTTTGGCCTGCCTGTAGGCTTCTCAGACCATACGCTTGGTTATGAGGCCGATATAGCAGCAGTTGCCCTTGGCGCATGCGTTATAGAAAAACATTTCACTTTAGATAAAAATGCCCCCGGCCCCGACCATAAAGCAAGCCTTGATGAGCACGAATTAAAGGCTATGGTTAAAGCTATTCGTAATATCGAAATGGCACTTGGCAGTGGCAAAAAACACGTTACCGATAGCGAGAAAGAAAATATAACTATCGCAAGAAAAAGTATAGTTGCAAAAACCGCAATAAAAAAAGGTGATGTTTTCACAAGAGAAAATTTAAGTGTTAAACGGCCTGCAAGCGGAATTAGCCCTATGAAATTTTATGATGTTTTAGGTAAAATATCTAAAAGGGACTTTGAAGAAGATGAGTGTATTGAAATTTAAAAAACGTATGGTTTCTGCTTTTCAAATAACATTTTTTATTGTATAATAATATAAAACTTGTTTTAACGCTATATTTTTAATTCTATATTAATTTAAGGGGTGAGCTTTAATATGCCGGAAATTGATTCAAGTTTTCTGCGCACATTAGATTTTAATGGTGCACGGGTTCTTGTGAAAAGCGCTATTGATGATAATTTATCTTTTAATACAGCAATAGTTGAACATAATAAAGCTTATCAAACAATAAATGTTGCCTTGAATGAGGAAATACCTTGGGATTTATCAAAGTTACTTGTTATTGTTTTTGCAAATTCAAAAGTGTATCAATTTGATGGCACAGGGCGAAAAAACGCAACGCAACGCGGTTCTTTAGAAATTGCAATTTATAAGGCAAGCGAAAAAGAAGATAGAAAACAGCAGCGCTATGATGTTAATATTAACGCTAATGTAGACGCTGTATTAATAGATAACTACTTGCTTGATTTGAAAATTCCAATGCAAACAACTATTTTAAATGTAAGCAATAACGGGCTGATGTTTAAGGCTATGTCGGGAGCATTTAGGCCAAAAGATATTTTGCGTTTAACTGCACCGGATATGGATAATACAATTTTTTATGTTAGCATTGTGCGTAAAAACAATATAGATTTGCTTACTGCAAATTACGGCTGTAAGCTTGTTACTATTTAAATGAAAACGGGTATTATTATGGATGACAAAACAAGGTTAATTCCCATAGCATATGACTATTTATTTGCCGGAATGACTGTTCAAGACGATATATACAACTATAACGGTAAAATTGTTCTTGTTCCTAAAGGTGTTATTTTAGACGACCTTAAGCTCAGTAGGCTTAAAAGGTTTAATTCCGACAGAAGAAATATAAAAGTTAAAATTAACACGTATAAAGCCCTGCGTGAAAACAAGGCTGTTTCGCAGGCACTGCAACTTGAAAAACTTGAAAATGATACGGGGTACGGCTCTGTAAAAGACAGTGTAAATTCGTTTTTAACCCAAACAAAATATTCATCAGAGCTTGACGTTAAACAAACAAATGCTCTTACGCAAAATATAACAGAGGTTTTAAGCTCTTCGCAAATGACAAAAATTTTTGAATGTGTTAATGCCCCGCATCCCGCTGACGAATATTTGCAGCACCACAGCCTAAATGTTAGCCTGTTAAACGGAATTATGGGCAAATGGCTTAATCTCGATTCTAAAACCGTGCAGGAACTTATTTTAACAGGCTTGCTACATGATATTGGCAAAACAAAAGTTAACCAAGATATTTTAAATGCTCCCAGAAAATTAACCGCTGAAGAGTTTGATCATATTAAACAGCACCCGGAATTTTCTTACGAGCTATTAAGCGAAAATGATTTAATCCCCGAAAACGTAAAAATTGGTGCTCTTTTGCACCACGAGCGAGAAGATGGCTCAGGTTATCCAAAAGGATTAAAGGGCAACGCTGTACCTATTCATGCTAAAATCACAGCAGTTAGCGATGTTTACGACGCATTAGCTTCAAGGCGCTGTTACAAGCAAGAGCAAAGCGCTCTTCACGTTTTAAGTATGATGATGCGCGGTGAAGTTGGCCTTTGCGATAATATGTATTTAAAACTTTTTTGCCAATATATGCCTGAAAATTTCTTAAATAAAAGTGCGCTTATGAACGATGGTACTATAGCAACTGTTCGCTTCATTCCAATAAACGATGTTGAGCACCCTATTCTTGACATTGACGGTGAAATTAAGCAGGCGAGCGATGAATGGTCTTGCACTAAAATTTTGATAGAAGAGTAATATTTAAGGGGATGCACATGGCAAGCTACAATATAGGCATTGTTACAAGCACCAGGGCAGATTACGGCCTGCTTCGCCCATTAATTTCGAAGTTTACAAAAAACAAATATTTTAATGTGCGCCTTATTGTTACAGGCGCACATTTGTGTGAGCAGTTTGCAAACACTGTTAGCGAAATTGAAAATGACAACAATGATATTTTTGCAAAAATCGATATACTTAAATTTGGCACATCTACCAATTTGCAAATTGCCAAAACAATTGCATATACCATTAAAACTTTCGCTGCTTTTTTAAGCAAGAAACAAAACAGGCCGGATGCTCTTTTGGTTTTAGGCGACAGATATGAAATTTTTGCTGTTTGTACGGCAGCTTCGGCTTTAAGTATACCAATTATCCACATTAGCGGTGGCGATGTAACACACGGCTCTGCAGACGACTACTACAGGCACTGCATTACAAAAATGTCGCGTTTACATTTCCCCTCATGCGAGCAATACGCAAACAGGCTTATAAATATGGGCGAAAACCCAATGTTTGTGCATAATGTGGGCGGCTTGGGCGATGAAAATTTACGAAAGCTTAAACTTTTAAGCCGCAAAGAGCTTAGTGACAGTTTGAATTTTAATTTAGAACAAAAATTTGCCTTAATAACTTATCACCCTGAAACAGCGGGAAATGTTGAAAGTGTAACGCAATTTAAGAGCCTGTTAAATGCGCTTAAATATTTCGATATAGCTTGCATTTTCACAAAAGCAAACGCAGATAGCGGCGGCATAAAAATTAACAAGCTTATAGATAGCGCTTGCCAACGCAATAAAAATTACATTAATTTCACAAGCATGGGCGCTTTAAGGTATATTTCAGCTATGAAATATTGCGCTGCTGTTATAGGGAATTCTTCTTCGGGTGTTGTTGAAACACCAACATTTAAAGTGCCAACTGTAAATATAGGCGCAAGGCAAAAAGGCAGAATTATTAGCGCAAATATCATTAATTGTGCAGCAGATGAAAACAGCATAAAAAGTGCTATAGAAAAAGCGCTTTCAAATGAATTTACACACATTGCAGCGCAAGCAGTAAGCCCTTATAACGGTGGCGATACAGCACAAAAAATTGTTGATTTAACGCTTACCTATTTGCAAGGCGAACACTATGCATCACCTAAAGAATTCTATGATGTTTAATATACTTAATTTTTTTTGCCGCTTATTAGGCGGCGGAACGGAGCATTAAAATGAGCGAATTTATAAACGATTTTATAAGCACAATAACACAGCTTATACAATCTCAAATTAGCGAGCCGTCTTCGGTAGTGCTATTAGTGATATCAACCGCTATGCGTTTTACCGCTATAGGAATTTGCATTGCATGCGCAATTATGTTAGTGCAAACAATAATTGTGCTTTTCAATAAAGAAAAACGCCTGCAAAGCATACCACTTGGTATTTCATTCGCCGTTTTGCTTGGTGCCGCTTTTGCAATATTTAGCCCTTTTGCCGCAAGCGTGCCCGAAGCCGCAAGCACCGCCGCTTTGCAAGAAATAATATATAAAACCCCCGAGCAAATAGCGGAAGAAAAAGCACAAGAAGAGCTTTTGCAAGAGCAAACAGAGGGCGAAGCAACCGAGCAAACAAGCACCGAGAGTGAGTTAGAAGAACAAGAGGACGAAGAAGTTTTAGAGGGCCTACAAAGAAGCGTAACAAAGCAAACAGAACTTACCGAGGAGCAAATGCAAGCTGTGCTTACTATATTAGACGAAACGCAAATAAAGCGCACGCTTTTAAGGCAGTTGCCTGAAGAGGCAGGGCAAAATATTATGATTAGGCTTAGCGATAATACAAAATGGCAAATTATGCTTTTGCAAGACGGCGGCTACATATACGCAGGTGAAGATATAGGCTTTATAAACGAAATAGATGATTACGACAGCTTTTACAACAATTTACTCACAGCTTTAAGCTAAATTTAAGTAACAAGCAATAGCTTTCATTATTTACCTGCATAAGAAGCAGATATGTAATTTACTTATTATCACAAGATATTTGTGATAATACAAAACTGAAAACAAAGGTGATTTTTTTTGAATTTCAACGATAAAAAACAAGTTCTTATTATAGGTCTTGGAAGCATGGGAAAACGACGCGCCAGATTAATAAAAAACATATTCCAAAATGCCGTTATAAGCGGCGTTGATAATAGCGCTGAGCGAAGAGAGCAAGCGCAAGAGCTTGGTATTAAAGCTTTTGACAGCATAGAAAAAGCTACCGATAATTGCATTTACGATGCGGCTTTTGTCTGCACCGCGCCAATTACTCACGCACAAATTATCAATGAGCTTTTAGATAGAAAACTAAATATTTTCACAGAGCTTAATTTAATAAGTGACGATTACTCTAAACTTACTAAAAAGGCAAGTGAAAGTAATTTGTTTATGTTTTTATCCAGCACAATGCTTTATAGAAAAGAAACGCAATTTATAAAAAAAGAGCTTGCTAATTTTGATAAAACCGTTAATTACATATACCACATTGGGCAATATCTGCCCGATTGGCACCCATGGGAAAGTTATAAAAATTTTTTTGTGGGCGATGCTAAAACAAGCGGAATAAGAGAAATTTTCGCAATTGACCTTCCTTGGATTTACGACGCTTTCGGTGAAATTACAAATATTTATGCCACAAGCGATAAGATATCTGATTTAGATTTGCCCTATAACGACAGCTATTTTGTTACACTTAGGCATAAAAACGGCGCAAAGGGAATATTAGCTGTAGATGTAGTGTGCCCGAAACCCGTTAGGAACTTTGAAGTGTTCGGCGAGGGCTTGCACCTGTTTTGGGAAGGCAGTCCAACCACATTGTTTAAGTATGATACAGCCACAAAGCAAAAAGAGTTTGTTGACACCTATGGAAATTTTGAGCACGATGATAGGTATAGCGATAATATTGTTGAAAACGCTTATGTAGATGAAATAGTAAACTTTTTCATGGCACTTGAAAATAAGGAAAAAGCTTTGTGGAGCTTTGAAAAAGATGAAATTGTACTTAATATTATTAACGAAATTGAACAAAAAGCTAAGGAGGCGTAATCTTTGAGCGCTAATTCACAAAATGAAACAAGAACTTTGCAAGTTTTGTTTGTAGGGCTTGGCAGCATAGGAACTCGCCACCTTAAAAATTTATATGAGCTTTCAAAGCAAAAAGGAATAAATTTAAGTGTTCATGCACTTAGAAACTCGCTGAGCAGGGCTTTACCAAGCGACGTTAAAGCGCTAATTCAAAGTGAATTCACAAACGACACCATTAAAAACGCGCCAAATTACGATATAGTTTTTATAACAAACCCCACTGTAAATCACTATAGCGCTATGAATTTGTTAAAGGACAAAACTAACAGCTTTTTTATAGAAAAACCTATATTTGAGCATTGCAATTACGAGCTTAGCGATTGCATAAACGAAGGACAAAAGGCTTATATTGCCGCACCTATGCGCTATTGCAAAACCATGCTTGTTTTAAAAGAGATGCTCGCCAAATTAGAAGTATACAGTATAAGGGCTATATGCTCTTCTTATTTACCCGATTGGCGAAAAGGCGTTGATTACACAAAAGTTTACTCTGCTCATAAAGAAATGGGCGGCGGCGTTGATATAGATTTAATTCACGAGTGGGATTATTTAACACAGCTTTTCGGCGAGCCAAAAAAAGTGTGCTCTTTTAGCGGAACATACAGCCACTTACAAATTAACTCTTGCGATTTAGCTGTTTATATAGCACAGTTTGAAAAGCAATTGTGTGAGCTGCATTTAGATTATTTTGGCAGAGATTACAAGCGTATTTTAGAGCTTTACTGCAAAGAAGGAACCGTTATTGCAGACTTTGGCGCAGGCACTTTAACACTTGAAAACAAACAAGTAATTGACTGCACCGAAGAAGTAAACGAGCGCTATATAAGAGAGCTTGAGTACTTTTTAAACTATTATGAAAGCGATGAAGTTGAAAGTTGCAACACGCCACAAAGCGCTATAAAAACACTTAAAATTGCGCTTGGGGAGTTTTAAGCCAAAAGGCGAATAGATTGCGAGGGCGAAAATAGATAGATTGTTTATATTTACCATTATGCAGTCCCTGAGGTGATTTATGAACTTGCCAAAAAGAAAACAGCTACGTTTAAAAGATTATGATTATTCGCAAAGCGGTGCTTATTTTGTAACGATATGCACCCAAAACCAATTGCAAATTCTAAGTGAAATTTGTAGGGGTGGGGCTCTGCTCCTCCCGATTGGCGAAATATGCAAAGCGCAAATATGTAAAACAGAGCAACGGTATAACATTAAAATTGAAAAATATGTTATTATGCCAAACCATATACATATGATAATTTTCATTCTTAAAGAACGGGAGGAGCAGAGCCCCTCCCATACATTGTCGAATATTATATGTGCATTTAAATCTGTAACAACAAAACTATCTAACGAAAACGACAATATTGTTGGGCGGAAAATTTGGCAGCGCTCTTACCACGACCATATTATAAGAAACGAGCATGAATATAAAAAAATATGGGAGTACATTGAAACCAACCCACAAAAATGGGAAGATGATTGCTACCACGCAAAATCGTCCTTTACCTCATAGCAATTGCAACAAAAAAATTACAACACCACAAAACTAAAAGCAAAGGAAGTTACTAATGAAAAATGTGCTTATAACTATTTGCGCCAGAGCAGGTAGCAAAGGCTTTAAAAACAAAAACCTTAAAATATTTGCGGGCGAGCCATTAAGTTTTTACAGCTTAGCAGCGGCAGAGCTATTTATAATGCAGCGAAAAGATTTAAACATAGACGTTTGCCTTAACACTGATAGCGATATTTTAATTGATTTATTAAGCAAACAATACCCATATTTAACTATACTCCCCCGCCCTGAAGAGCTTTGCGGCGATGTTGTGCCCAAAATGCCGGTTTACCAAAACAGCTTAGAGCGTATGGAGCAAATAAAGGGCAAAGTATACGATTATGTTATAGACCTTGATATTACAAGCCCCTTGCGCCAAGCACATGATATAAACGGCGCACTTTTAGTAAAAGAAGCACGTGAAGACTTGCAGCTTATATTCTCTGTTACAAACAGCAGGCGCACACCTTATATGAATATGGCAAAAGAAGTTGGCGACCATGTTGAAAAAGTTATAGAGCATAACAACACAGCAAGGCAGCAAACCCCCACAGTTTATGACCTTAACGCCTCTATTTATGTTTTCGAGCGAAACTTTTTAAAAGAGAACGAAACAGGGTTTGTATGGGATGCAAAATGCGGCATTTACAAAATGTTTGACACCGGCATTATAGATATTGATTCCGAAGAAGATTTTGAGCTTATGCAGGCAATAGCCGAACATTTATACAAAACTTACGATGGTTTTGCGCAAATAAAAAACGCTATAAACAGCAAATAAACTTTGTTTAATTACCCTAAAAAATATCAAGGTGAGCGCTCAAATGAGCGCTCACCTTTTTCATGCAATTTATTTATATTTCAAAATGCCTCTATTACATCCTTCTGCATTGCATTTACATAGAAAAAACCTAAAACCCCACAAAAACTATAGTAGTTATAAAAAACACAAGCATGGCCATTACAATTTGCTGAAAATTAAGCGAATACTTTTGAAATTTATATATATATGGTTTTTTTGCAATAATAAATTTATAAATTAAGTAACAAGCTGCCATCATAACAAAGTATATAACAATTTTTTGCGCATATGAAGCAATGCTAATTTCATAAGGTTTATCTGCTATAAAGCTTACTGTTTCTTGGCCAAAAACTCCGCCAAATAAGCACACAATGCTTAAAAGCAACAATGCAATTTTCTTTGGTATATTAATATTTTGCGCACTTAATGCCCCTTGCTTTTCACCGGGCAATATATGCAAAATTTTAATAAAAGATAAAATTGTACCTGCATTTATAATATGCATTATATATTCAGCAGGCAAACCCTGCGCCCCGCTTTGCATAAAATATTTAGAAACACTGCCGTTAAAAAACGGTGCGCCTGTAATGCCTAAAACGCCAATTATCACGCCAAAGCCCGCAAACGGTAATGTTTTTAAAACCCCATGCATTTTTCGTATGTCCCTTGTTTGGTAGCTTTTAATAATTATACCGGCCGATAAAAATAAGAGAGATTTAAAAAAAGCATGGTTAATTAAATGGTAAAATGCCCCTGTTTTAGCCATTTCACTGTCCATACAAAAGCCAAGTGCAATTAAGCCTATTTGCGAAATAGTGTGAAATGCCAAAATCAACTTGAAATCTGTTTGCACAATTGCCATTACAAAGCCGCATATAGCCGTTATGCTTGCAATAACAGCGAAGTAATCGGCTATATCCAGCACAGGCGAAAACAAATTAAACATTACAAAAAACAAATAGATGCCGTTTTTTACATAAAGCCCCGATAATATTGCGCTTACTATGCTCGGTGCACTCGGTGTTCCATGCGCCCTTGGTAGCCAGCTGAAAAGCGGAAAAAACGCACTTTTAAGGCATATACCCGTCATCATAAAAGCAAACGGCATTATAAGCTCTTGCTTTGGCACTTCACTTATAACAAGGCTTATTTGCTCTATTGAGAGCACCCCGAACACTTTATACATATACCCAACGCCAAAAAGGTAAAACACCATGCAAACAACTTGCGATAGCAAATATATCATGCCGTCGTAAATAGAGCGCGCCTCACGTTTAAACATAATCAATATGGCAACAACAACAGTTGCTACTTCAAGCAAAACATATATATTAAATAAATCGTCCGATAAAAAAACACCGCACAAAAGCCCTTGCAATATTAAAAAAAGCATTGCAAATTCACGGCTAAAAAATGCATCGTTTATACTGTATACGAAGCATATTCCAAATAAAATTATGCTTAGCGCTATTAAAATAAATGTAGTTTTATCGGCTGTTAAGCTTATGCCTAAAATTATATCTTCCGCACCCAAAAGCACTCTTATTTTTTCGCCTTGCCCTAAATTGAAAAGTGAAAAGCAAACAGTAATTAGCATTATTATTTCAACAATAATAACATTAAATTTCAAAATTACTTTCGGCAGTAAATATATTATTACGCCCGATAAAATAGGCACAATTACAAAGCTTGCCAATATCATTATAATTGCTCCATCCTTTTCTTTCTCATTTGCTCTAAATCAGATGTTCCGTATATATGGTATATATTCGTAAACATTACAAGAGCTATTGCCGTTATACCAACACCAATTACAATTGCTGTAATCATCAAAGCTTGCGGCAAAGGGTCGGCTACATTATTTTGTGCGCCCTCTACCGCTATTGGCGCAACATCCTCTACATCTGCATATATGCTTAAATAGAACATAACCGCTGCAACTTCTGTCATTCCAATGCATATAATGCTTTTCAATATCCTTCTGCTTGAAAATATTCCCGCAAGGCCTATAAAAAACAAAATAACCGCAACATTTTCCCCTGTTATAAATTCCATAAAGCTCTCCTTTTATGTATCTTCATAGTGCACGAAACGAAAAAACACAATGCTTAAGCCAAAAAACACTTTTAAGCCTATTAGCAAATTCATTGCCACTAAATATATAGGGTTTTGCTGTGGATATTGCAAATATAAATTGCTTGCGGCAAACAAGAGCGCAAGTATTGTTAAGCTTAAAAACAAGTATTTTTCCAGTATTTCATACCTATGAATGAAAATTGTTTTATTAGGATTGACGAGATAAACGCATATAAACGCCGAGCTAAGCGCTGCGCCGCCTTGAAAACCGCCGCCCGGTGATAAATGCCCGCTAAAAATAATATACATACCAAGCACTATTATAGTAGGCACAATAACCGCGATATTGCCGGGGTTTGCTTTTTTCTTTAAAGGCTGTGTTACAACATTATGCTCGTGCATGGAAAAATGTATAACACCTATAACGCTCACAAGCAACATTAATGCCTCAAAAATTGTATCGTATATTCTGTAATTTAAGTAAATACTGGTAACGGCATTTTCCGCATAAGTTTGCACATTATAAAGTTTTAAAACCGCACTTGAAATTTCGCTGGTTTGCGGCTCGCTCATCATATTTGTAATATAAAGAGAAACTACACATGCCAATATTGCAAACCCATACCCAACTATTTTGTTTGCAGATAATTTTTTCATTCCTCTTCTCCCTCTTGCTGAATTTCAAATTCAACTTTTTGTGCGCTCTCGCCTTTAAGAAGTAATGCCTGTATCATCTGCACGTGCTTTTCTGTTTTTAGCCCGTATATTTTAACTTTACCGCTCTCTTGCTTTTGCAAAATCAAATCGTAAATATGCTCGCTTGCTATTTCATCCGGGCTTTGTGATGTAAAAACAGTTTGCGCTTCAAGCTCTTGCAATTGGCAGTATTCCATTATTTTTACAATAACGTCTTGCATATGCCTTCTAAGGCGCAAATCACTTGATTTTTTAAGCTCGCTTGACGTTAAATATATATAAAAACTGCGGTGTTTTTTAAGCGCCACTATATATAAAATTGTTGATAGCGCACTGCCTATTATGGCTTCGGCAAGGGCAACGTCCGGCGCATGGTATAAAAGATAACAGAAAGAGGCCAATAGCGAAAAAACGCCCATGGCAACTATAACCCTTTTATAACTGCGGCTTATAACAATAAATAATGCTACCGCTATCATCGCAATAAACACAAATTTATCAATCATTACCCTTTTCGTCCTCCTCTTGCTGTATTTTATAGCCCGAGAAAAAAGCCGACGAGGCAATTGAAGACGTTACAATAGGGTTAATTATGCACATTATAGCTATAATAAGTAACACTTTTAGTGTAAACAAATTAAAGCCGCTTATAAAAGCTACGCCAACTAAAACAGTAATAAGGCCAACTGTGTCTATATCTGCCGCACTTAAAATTCTTGCATAAAAATTATGAAACCTAAAAATACCAACTAAGCCCACAATTATAAATAGCACGCCTATTGTTATAAGTATATACCCTATAGCTTGCATTTGCCTCTCCTTTTCTTATTTATTACCCTTTTTTAAAAACGCAGAAAGCGATGTTGTTCCAACAAACCCAAGCAGTGCCAAAACTAACGCAATATCTAAATAAAAATTGCTTTCTGCTATGAAAGCCGTTAAAATAATAATAATTATTATTTTACTGCTTATTAGCGATAACGATAAAAGCCTATCCCATAAAGACGGCCCAATAAACAAACGCACAGCGCTAAATATAGTTGTAATTACAAGCACAAAAATTATAATTTGAATAAACACTTAATTCTCCTTTTTTTGCTTTTGCATTAAAAGCACTTGCTTTTCAAAACTTTCACAAGGGCTTTCACCCTGCAAATCGTGCAAACATAAAACCGTTACGCTACCATTTGTATTCTCAAGCGTAATTGTGCCGGGCGTTAATGTTATTGATGAACCTATAATGTTTTGCAAATACTTATCTTTTATATCTTTGTGAATTTTTGTTTTAATTATATTAGGTTTAATATTTCCTGTAATAATTGATACAGTGGCTTTTATTCCGCTTTTATAAACCGCAAGCAGTAAATAAAATGCATATTTAATTAATTTAAAAGGCGGTAAATAAAATGTTTTTGCAAAATCAATATCAAGCGCCTTGCATGAGAAATTAATTGCAAAAGTGCAAACAAAAGCACCTATAATTATATTAAGTATTTCTATATTTTCGGTAAGAATAACCCAAATAGCCATTAGCGGCAGAGCAATTGCAAAATTATAAAATATTTTTTTCAAAACCCCACCACTTTCTTTTATAATATAAATTATTATGCGTTTAAATAATTTTACCATAAATTTATCACATTTTCATTATATTTTTGGATTTTTTATTGTTTTAACTCAAGTGCCTATTTTTACACACTTTTATTTATTAATTGCTAAAAAATAATTCAGTTTATATATTGTAAAACACTTAAAATATGATATACTGAATTACATAATATAATTACTATATAAGGATTTCTTTATGAATAAAATCCCAAAACTTTTTACGCTTGATAACGCTTTCTCAATGGGCGCATACTGGGTGTGTGGCGGTGTTGTTATCGCTAGTATGACAAGCTATTTCAATATTCCCGTAAGTATTGCAAATATGCTTGCAGGTATGACATCAACATTAGCGCTTTTGCAATTGCCGGGGGGGTTAATATTTTCAAGAGCACGCAAAAAAAATGTGCTTATTAGGGCACTTAACGTCATATGGCGCATTTTGCTGCCTCTTGTGTTTTTTTCTGTGCTCTTGCCGCAAAATTTAGGCGCATTGGCTTTTATTATTACTTTGCCGCTTATGATAGGCGTTTTTCAGCTTTCTGCGCCTGCGCAAACCGCTTGGATGGTAGACGCAGTTCAAGGCAAAACTAAAACGTCCTATTACTCTGTAAGAGAAATGGTTTTTATGCTTTATCACACAGTTTTACTTTGCGCGGTTTATGTGATTATAGAGTCAAGCAGGCAAAGCGAAGAGCAAAAACAAGGCTTTATTATTATTGGCATTATTGTTTCAGTTTCAATTATAGCCAGCTTAATTATATTTGTTTTTTTGCCAAATGTTAAGCAAGCACCTGAAAATCAATTTCAAAAAAAGGAAAAAACTGGTGCAGTTAAATCTTTTTTACTACCTTTTAAAAACAAAGCTTTTTTTAGGGTTATGCAAGTTAATATTATGTGGAGCTTTGCCAGCATGTTTGTTGGAACATTCGCGGCTGTTTATCAAGTTAGAACGCTCAATTTGCCTTTTTCACTAATATTGGTATGGGTTACGGTAGCAAATATTTCACGCGCGTTATTTACTCCCATAGTTCAAAAAATATCGCAAGCATATTCATGGCAGCGCGTATGTCAACTTATGATGATAATATATATTATGGGTGCTTTTGCTTGGCTATTTACCACTAAAGAAAACATGCTTATCCTTTACCCATTAGCCGCAATATTTACGCAAATACCTTTCGCAGGTTTGGGTATAGGCTTTTTGCAATTACAAGTGGATTCTATGCATACCAAATCTGACAGAACAGTTCACTTCTCTTTATTGGCTATGTTAAACGGTGTTGCAAGCTTATCCGGCTCTGCTATAAGCAGCGTGCTTATTGATGTGCTATCTAACACACCAAACGGCGATTTACGCCCCATTTTTGCCATTGGTATTATTGGCATAGCAATAACCGTAATATGGGCGCAAAGAATAAACATGCATAAAAACAATCGAGCTAAACTTATAAACGAAGCTGTAAAAAACATCAAGCTTAAATACCCCAATTTAAAACTTGAACCTTTACCTGTGGTAAAACGCAAGTTTAAACTATTTAGTAATAAAAATAAAAGGAGCAAATAATGCCTATAACAAAAAAATTCTACGATAAAACATCAAATGGGAAAGATGTATTTGAGTTTGTGTTATCAAACGACAACGGTGTTTATGTGCACATAATTGAATATGGCGCGAGCTTAACTAAAATTATCGTCCCCGATACCGGCAATAACCCAACAGACGTGCTTTTAGGATATGATAAGCTTAGCGATTATGAAAAAGGCACAGCTTATCACGGTGCATTTGTTGGGCGAGTTGCAAACAGAATTAAAAACGGCGTTTTTGATTTAGATGGCAAAACATATAATTTAATAAAAAATAACGGGAATAATTTTTTGCACGGCTCGCTTCATAGGCATGTATTCAGTGGTGAAATTCAAAACGACAGCCTTGTGTTAACAGGTATTAGCGAGCATGGTGAAGATGGATTTCCCGGAGATTTAGACATTACTATTACCTATAAACTAACAAATGAAAATGCTATAGTTATAGATTATATTGCACATACAAACGCACCTACTATTTTGAATTTAACAAACCACTCATATTTCAACTTAAACGGCCATGATACAGGTGATATTTATAAGCATACATTAATGATAAGCGCAGATAATTACACGCCTGCAGATGAAGAAACTTGCCCTACAGGCGAAGTAATAAGCACTTTGGGCACACCCATGGATTTTACAAGCGAGAAGCAAATAGGCAAGCATATCAATGATGAATTTAACCAATTGCAAATGGCTAAAGGCTATGACCACAACTACATTTTAAACAAAGCTATAGGCGAGTTAGCGCTTTTCGCATGTGCCAAAAGCGATAAAAGCGGCATTGCTATGGAAATGTATACCACACAACCGGGCGTGCAATTTTACTCGGGTAATTTCCTTGAAAACGACAGCGTAAAAGCAGGCAAAAACGGCGCAAACTATAATAGGCACAATGGTTTTTGCATGGAAACGCAACATTACCCTTGCAGCCCTTCATACAGCCATTTTCCAAGCATTGAACTTTTTCCCGATGATGAATACCATCACACAACTGTTTACAAGTTTTTACTGTAAAAGCAAATAACCTTAAAAGCTGATTTTTGCATGTTTCATTAACCGATTTTATTATTCCACGCTTATTTTCTATCAATAATAAGGAGTGTTTTTTAGTGAAAAACATTATAGAAATAAAAAACTTAACAAAAGATTACGGCGATAACAAGGGTGTGTTCAATATAAATTTAGCGGTTGAACACGGTGAGGCTATGGGTTTTTTAGGCTCAAACGGGGCCGGAAAAACTACTACTCTTCGCCATTTAATGGGTTTTATTAAGCCCAATAGCGGCAGTGTGCGTATTAATAATTTAAATTGTTTTAAATATGCAAGCAAAGTGCAAAAAAACGTGGGTTATTTGCCCGGTGAAACTGCACTTATTGGAAATTTAACAGGTGCTCAATTCTTAAACTTTATGGCAGGCATGAAAGGCGTTCACAATGCAAAGCGCACAAAAGAGCTAACAGAGCGTTTTGATTTAGACTTAAAGGCAAATGTGCGCAAAATGTCTAAGGGCACGCGGCAAAAACTCGCTATTATTTGTGCGTTTTTCCACGACCCCAGCGTTTACCTTTTAGACGAGCCCACAAGCGGCCTTGACCCACTTATGCAAAACAGCTTTATAGAGCTTATAAACGAAGAAAAAAAGCGTGGGAAAACTATATTAATGTCGTCTCATATATTTGAAGAAGTTGCGAAAACTTGCGACAGAACAGCAATAATAAAAAGCGGTAAAATCATGGGTATTTTCAGCCCAAGTGATTTAACAAAGAACATTAGCCGCACATATCAAGTTAGTTTCGAACATATTGCAGATGCCGTTAGTTTTGCTGAAAGTTGGGGCAGCGAAGCACAAATTAATGATAATACAGCAACATTAAAATTGAAAGGTAGTGCCGATGCTTTTATTAAAGAAATTTCTAAATACAATGTTTTAAATTTAGAAAACACAGCAATAGCTTCTGAGGAATTGTTTTTGCAATTTTATGAAAATGATAAAAACGCTAATGGGCAAGGGGGAAATTTTCATGAGTAAAACTTTATTTTTATACAGCGCAAAGGGCGGATTAAAGCTTAGTGTGATTTTTTTAGCTATTTTAACTTTATACGGAACCATTGTTGTTTATATGTACGACCCTGAGCTTAGCAACTCTTTACAAGATATGGTAAACAGCATGCCCCAAGTTTTTGCCGCTTTTAATATGATGAGTATGGGTACAAACCTATTAGAATTTATAGCCAATTATTTATATGGTTTTTTGCTTGTTGCATTCCCTTTAATTTTTATTGCACTTTTTTCGCTTAAACTCGTATGTAATTATGTAGATAGCGGCGTTATGGCTTATTTTCTTGCAAGCCCAAACACTCGCAAGAAACTAATTTTAACACAGCTATCCATTTTGATATTAAGTGTTATTTTTATGGTGCTTTACATAATGGCTGTAATTTTTTTAATGACAGTTTTTGTGTTCCCCGGTGAAAGTTTGGGTGTTGAATTCATCAACTTGAACATAGGGCTTTTAGGGCTATTAATTTGTTTTTCGGGCATATGCTTTTTTTCGTCGTGCACTTTTTCCGATAAAACTTATGCAAGCGTTTTTGGCGCAGGCATTTGCACCACTTTTTTACTAATAGACATGCTAAAAAACATTAGCGGAGATATTGAATTTTTAAAGTACCTAACACCGATTTCTCTGTTTGATGCAAATAAAATTATTAGCGGCGATGAAAATGTTGTTATTCCAATATTAATTTTGTACATTATCGGCTTTGTTTTTATGGCAGCCGGAGTTGTTTTGTTCTGCAAAAAAGATTTACATGTATAATTAAGGCGGCAATGATATTTGCTTATTTTTAACCTAAAAAAATAAAATTCAGTATTTTTCTTTAAAAGCATTGACAATTCACATTATATTTGTTATACTTTTAAAGCACTCGATTTTTGAGCTGCATTTTAAATATGGGAGAGTTCCCGAGTGGCCAAAGGGGACAGACTGTAAATCTGCTGGCTTCGCCTTCGATGGTTCGAATCCGTCCTCTCCCACCATCTGAATGGTAGTATAACTTCTGAACAATTTTTTTGGACTCAGAGGAAATGCTACCATTTTTTTGTGTGCAAAATAGCGTTATGATGTTGTTTTATATGTAAATATGCACATCACGAATTTGGACAAAATTTTCATTTTTTTTCGAATTGGAAATAGATTTTAATAAACGCATAACTTTTGAACACCACTGTCCAAATTAATGAAGACTATCTCTTTCTGTAAAAAGCCTGTTCGTAGGAGTTTGGAGATTTATTTCCCAGTGTAGAATGTGGACGTTTATCATTATAAAATTCTATATACTTATTTATACTGTTGCTAAAATTATAATAAGAAGTATACTCTTTCCTGTATATTTCTTCTTTTTTTAATGACGCAAAAAAAGATTCCATTACAGCATTGTCACATGGTCTGCCACTTCTTGAAAATGACTGAGTTACATTTAAACCTATCAGCAAATTTGTGAAAGTTGCGGACGTGTACTGACTCCCTCTATCGCTATGAAATATTAAATTACTCTTAGGATTTCTGTTTTTATATGCACACTTGAATGTTCCACTTATTAAATTAGTGGTGTGCTTTGAACTAATTTTATGTGAAATTACTTTACGCGAATACAAGTCAATAACAGCACAAATATAATACCATTTATTTTTTATTTTGAAGCAAGTTGTGTCACTAACCCAAATCTCATTAGGCTTTTTCACTTTTAAGTGTTGGCTTACTAAATTGCTTTTGCTTTGCCCATTTAGTCTTTTGTAATCCTTTTTTGCACTTGTTCTAACGCTTGAAATATTTAAAGTGTTCATGATATCTTTCACGTAACTAGCACTTATTTTAATTCCTTTATCATGCAATACAGCAGCTATTTTTTTAGCCCCATAAATTTGATTGCTGTCATTAAATATTTCTCCTACTAAGATTGTCATTTCTTCTTTTCGTTTTTTATATATCGTATCACTTTTTTTGTTGCGCAAAATATGGTTGTAAAATGTTCCCCTGTCAACTTCCAATGTTTCACATAATAATTTCACACTATAAGAGTCTTTAATTTTTTCAAGTTCATACAGTTTTTCTTTTAAAGGTGAATGTACGGTGCAATTAACAAGTTTTAGTATATCTATTGCTTTTGATTGCCTATCAATTTTTGCTTGTAATTTTTGTATATCCATTAAAGTGTAAACTTTATTTGTATCGTCTACACAATTTTTATATTGCTTTATCCATGTATAAAAAGTGCTTTTACTGATATTATTGATAAAACATATATTTTGGGCACTTTCACCATTTAAATATTGGTTTACTAAATTTGCTTTCTCTTCAGTTGAAATTTTTGTACGCATATTAAATTCTCCAATCAAATTATAGAGAAATTATAACAACATAGATGTATAAAATAAATACACAACCGGAATTCGTTATTTGTAAAAGTGCGTTA
>CAYJLG010000027.1:0-14870 GCA_964371035.1 uncultured Clostridia bacterium
CATCGTTGTCTTGATCCTCCGCGTCATCTGCATCATCATTGCCATCGTTGTCTTGATCATCCGCGTCATCTGCATCATCATTGCCATCGTTGTCTTGTTCGTCCGCGTCATCTGTATCATCATCGCCATCGTCGTCTTGTTCATCCGCGTCATCTGTATCATCATCGCCATCGTCGTCTTGTTCGTCCGCATCATCTGTATCATCATCGCCATCGTCGTCTTGTTCATCTGCGTCATCTGCATCATTATCGCTATCGTCGTCTTGATCATCTATGTCATCTGCATCGTCATTGTCTTCAAAAGGTTCAAATTCTGATTTAATGATCTCACCTGTTAGTGCATCAATATCGTATTCATATTTATCGCCTAAGCCTACTGAAAATTCGACTTCATATATCATTCTTCCATCATCTGCATCCAACTCAATGTCTTCGAATACCACAGATGATACTATAATATTAGAGTGCAACAAGGCTATTTCTTTTGCTTTATCTTCTCCGATATACTCATTTTTGCTAGGTTCTCCACTAGCTACAATTCTATCTTCCAAATCTCTTTTTTCAGATTGGCTTAAAATATTCAGCTCATTGATAGATAATTCTAAGATGTCTTCTATCTCCAACAAATCGTCCGAATCAGCAATTTCCTTTGCCAAGTTAGCTTTTCCTATTGAAATTTGATTTTCTTGTGCAATTTTCATAACATCGTCACTTTGTGTCACTTCTTGATATACGATAGAGCCTTCTATTTTGTTTTCAGCAAGTGTACTTTCAACCATTCCTATTATGCCTGATTGTAAATCTGTTGTTATATTTTCGCCTTCTACGCTTATGAGTATAGAGTTGGCATCATTAGTAAGATATCCTTCTTCAATCATAGATCCAACCAACGTGCTTACAGCAGCATACGGATCAAAATTTTCAAGGTTCAAACCTTCGAGTATTCTTTCGCCGTCTGAATTTTCGGCAATAGCACTGACTATCTTCTCGCCTCTTGATACTTCGAGTTTTACTCCCGGATTTACGTCTAAGCCTATCACGTACTCGGGTGTGTTCATATATGAAGCATATCCGAGACCTCCCGCTGCCATTATCGCTAACGAAGCCGCTATCGGCATTAGTCTTTTTAAACCGAAGCCTTTATTTTTTTTCTTTTCTCTTACTTTGTTTAAATCTATTGTGTCTGTTTTTTCACTAATATATGTCTTATCTATTTCAATACATTTTTGAAGAATTACATCATAAGATTCTTCATATTTTTTATTGGTCATAGTAGAATCTATTGCTTGTTTTATCTTTTCTTCAATACGCATGTCTCTATCGCTCATTATCGACACTCTCCTTTAAAAACTCTCTTAATTTTTTAATAGCTCTGTTATATTTTGAAAGAACGGTAGATAAGTTTAATTCTGTTATTTCTGCTATTTCTCTATGCTTTAGCCCTGTCATTGCATGTAGAATTACTATTTGTCTTTCTTCATCACTAAGTGCGTTCATAGCATCATTTAATATTATCTTATTTTCACTATCTTTACTAAAATCCTCGCTGTATTCTTCACTATATTTTCCATCTTCTTCTTGTTTATCATACGAGTCAAACCTTTTGTCAGATCGTATCTTCATCAACGATAAGTTTTTTGTTATAGTCAAAATCCATGCCATAGGTTTGCCTTTAGATTCATAAGTGCTTGCGGAAGAATATATTTTAATAAACACTTCTTGCATCACATCTTGTGCATTTTGCGGATTTTTTAAAAAGGAATATGCAAAACCATAAACCGATTTATTAGTCAATTCATACAATTCGCTAAGTGCATCTTTATCTTGTGTTGCAATTAGTGAGATTAGTTTTTCTAACTTCGTATCTTTGATAGTGTTATCATTTAGATTTTTTCCGTTGTTTTCAGTCACCAGACTTTTAACGGAAGCTAAAACAATTGAAATCATACTTTTCTCCTATTCACTCTATTAATGCACCATCATTTGATTTTATTGCATCAATTTTAAAATTTTTTCAGTTTAATTTTTAATTTATTTTTCTGATCCAGTACATACATTATTATATCAGAATAAAAATATCAAATTTTTAGTAAAATGTCAACAAAATACATGGGAGTAACAAAAATTTCCTGAATTTTGTTACTCCCATGTTTAATTTCATAAAATACTCTGATGTGCAATACCCTACAGATGTCAGGAGCAGAGCTCTGCCCCTGCAAAATCGCATTATTTATCAAGGTTTGTCAAAATATATATTCTTTAACAAATTCATTTAGGTGATACAAGTGCCAAACTTTGTAATTATTTTCGATACTATTTTCATCTGAATCTATTATGTGAATACTGTTTAATTGGTAGTCACTTAACACGATAACAAACTTAATGTTACGTCTAATACTGTCCGAAAACCTATCGTCGTTTAAAATGGTATTTACAGTATTGAAAAAAACACTTTCTGCATATTCTTTAGATATTTCAGAATTATTTGAAAACACAATCAGCGTTTCACCTGCAAAATCATAAAATTCTATTTTATCAACATACGCATATTTAGAGGTTATTTCATGTTCAAGATCATAGAATTCTTTGTTGTTGATTCTTTCCGTAACAAAAAACATTGTTGTAATTATGCATACAATGCATAATATCATCAACACTCCCACAAATTTCAACCTTTTTATCAATCTAAAGCTTCCATAGCCTATAGAAAATAAAATACCTATCAATGCAATTAATAATATTAATAATATTATTAAATTTCTTGAATTAACCATGTAATATACCTCATTGGATTTTTGTTGATGTTACCATGTGGATTTGTATTTAAGTTAAATAATTCACTTTAACTGTCTACGTCTTCAATTTTTAGCAGTTTCATAATCCTTTTATACTCTTTTTTTATTTTTTACATATATGAATATAGATGTAACTATAAAGAAGAAGTTAGTGTAAAAAATGAAAGCAAACATACCTACACCTGAAGCTACACCTAAGTCACCTCCATATTCCGGACTTAATATATAAAATATCTTAGAAACTGTTCCGCTAAAAAATGTTATGAAGACTATAATCACCCTCCATGCTATGCTAATAATTGTATATAGCGCCGTTTTTTTTTTATCTTTATAAAAAAAAAACTGCACGAATACGGTCAACAGCATGGAACTTATAAAATAATTCGTTGCTAACGAAGTTATAAACAGTATATCATACAAAATTAATGGTATTATGTATAATTTTATATTCTTTTTCATGACTACACCTTGTATAATGAAAACATAGTAAATTCTAAGTTTTCATTTTATTTTTAATTTACTATAATATGTATAGATGCTATGGATTAGTGGTTGCTCCTTTTTTTCTAACAAATTACTTCTGTGTCACATAAATCATCCCATGGTAAGGATTTTTTTACAATAAAATATATTATAGTAATCGGCAAAAATGACAAGCACAAGGCTTTTGCACAATTTCTTTCAAGCAATTGTGTGAAAGTAGCACAGTTTCTGTATATATTATAAATAGCATATCTTTTTGTTAATTGCCTACGAAAATAATCTGCAACGGTTAAAGACCATACGAATCCAATCATAACAGATGTGAGCTCCCATCTGTTTCTAAATGCTAAAATTAATAATACAGTGCAAAGGAATATATGAATGGAAATTCTTATATATTCTTTCACTTGTGTTTTAGATAAAATGTAAATTATCAGTGGTGGCAAAATTATCATAATTATTAAGAATATATCTTGAGATAAATTTTGTACAACGCTTGTCAAAGTGGCATATGGCACTGCTATTATTGACAGATTGGTTATAAAAAAAAGCATAGGTACATATATAGTGTAAAATCCTCCTACTCTCAATGAATCTTCTTGTATGAAAAATATCAATTCAACTTGAAACAAAATTAACGATAACGGTACCCACAAAATTAAATATTCTATAATGAAGTTATAAATTCTACCAAACATTTTTATTACCTATAATCCTCTCTAATATAGTTTAAATTTATCATGTCATAAAAAACTATCAATCTTCAACAACCTTAGTATTTAAAAATATATCATACAAGGTTTGTCTATCTTTAACAAAGAAGATACTTAAATAAGGGATTAAAACATATTTACTTATGCCTCTTAAAAAGTTTCTTGCATATAGTTTGCTAAGTGAATCGCCTCCTAAAATCCTTATTTTGACAACTCTTTTACCGATAGTTTGGATATGCATATATTTTTCTATAAAGGTAAAAATAGTAGCTTCCAATATATTGAGTATAATTAGTATCTGTAAAGTTGCAACAATATTTGAAATAGAGAAATGTTCGATCAAGTAAACAAAAAAGTGATGTGGAAAATACGTCAAATAAATTACCATAAACGGATACACACCTGACAAAGATTCGCTTTCTTTATTAAAAAAACTTACAGCAATAATTGATGTAAAAATCACTAATGGAATTGATATTATAAAATAATCAATTAAGTATGCAATTAAGCGTTTGTAAAAACTTGGATACATCATCTTTTCTTCCTCAACATTTCATTTTATCTAATGGTATTCCCTTAAACGCCTATCAAACTAATCTACAAGTTTATACATGTTTATTTTTTTCTTGCTACACGTAAAGCAACACCCTCATTAAATCACCGTGCAAGGAATAAAAGTATTTTCAGAATCAATCGGCGTTACATTCTCACACATGCATATAATACCGCCCATGCCTCTTATGGCATTTGCTTTTTGGAGAACATCAAACTTCTTCACATCTCGCTTATTCGGATTTGCGGTCTTTTTTATTTCAAGCGGGTGTATAGCCTCGCCAGTTTCTATTAGCAAGTCGATTTCTTTCCCATTAGAATCTCTAAAGTAATATAAATTCACTTTCACACTGCCGTAGGCATATGCTTTTAATATTTCGGTTACGACATAGTTTTCAAAGTAATGTCCGCTTGCTGCACCGTTTAGCAAGGTGTCTTTTGATAGCCACATAGAAAGATATGCACAAAGTCCGGTATCACAAAAATAGAGTTTAGGTGTTTTAACAAGTCTTTTTAGGTGATTGTTTGAGTAGGGTTTTAGCAGATAAACAATGCCAAGTCCTTCTAAAAGTTTAAGCCAATTTTTAGCGGTTGGCTGAGAGATTTCTGCTACATCGGCTAAAGTTTTGTAATTCACCTGCTCTGACACAAGCGAAGCACAAGCAACTAAAAATTTTCTAAACTTGCCCATATCTGTAATTTTACCTTCTTCTACGACATCACGCATAAGGTATGTGTCAATATATGAATTAAAAAACTCCTGCCTAATACTACCTGGGAGGTTTTGCACACCCGGCATTCCACCACGCCAAATATATTCATAAATTTCGTGGATATCGGGTTTTGGTGCTACTTCTTGTCTTTTAAGCAATGAATCTAAAGAGTAGTTTTGCTCATTTTCAAAATTAACCCCTCGTATTTCATTTTGTGATAAACTGTATAGATTTAATATCCCTATTCGCCCCGCCAAAGACTCTCTGACATTTTTCATCATAGAGTATTGCTGTGAACCCGTTAGCCAAAACAGTCCTGTTTCTTCGCTGTTATCACACATAATTTTAATCCGAGGGAATAGCTCTGTAGCATATTGGATTTCGTCTATGATAATTGGTGGCTTGTAAGTTTGAAAAAACAAAACAGGGTCAGATTTCGCAAGCTCTCTTGCCATGGCATCATCAAGTGTCACATAGGTGCGATTTTCATTTTCGGCCAAATGTTTGAGCATGGTCGTTTTACCCACCTGTCTTGCACCTGTTACGAGTACGGATTTAAAATATTTGCTCATTTCCAAAAATTTGCTTTCTAATTTTCTGCTCACATATTTCATAATTCAACCCTCCAAACTTATGATAATATAAAGTCTATTTTATATTATCATAAGTTTGCCTATTTGTAAAGACATTATACATAGCATAAATTTATCGTTATTAACAATATGAAGTGAGCATTCTTCTTATGAAGTTATAGGCAAGCCTGAACCTCTAAAAGGAGATTTATCTGGTTTTTGGAGTAGACGTATAGATGAATCGAATTATCAATAAACAAATTGAAATTGCCCAATGTGGTTCACACTATCGCGACAAATGATAAACTCAGTTTACGATAAAGTTTTGATGATTTTAGATTTCTAAATTTAAAATCATCAAAACTTTCTACTTCCATCTTCAATAAATTATAGGCACAAGCTAAGACTTTCTTTTGGCGAAAATCGCTAATCCTAATCCCGCTCCAAATGCTAAAATGACTGTTCCTACAATCAAAATCATTGAGTTTTTTTGCGAAGTTTTATCTACATCCGAGTTTATTTCTAATGTTTCATCTTCGACTTTTTCATATGAAGATGTAAGAGGTTTTTTGATTATATAATGCATATCGCCTTGTTTGACAGTCGCTAAATCCTCTGAAAATGAAGTTGCATTGTCAAACATCACAGGTATTACTTCATTACCTGCCTTATCTATAAATCCATATTTACCACCTCTAAAAAATGAGCTGTCAACATTAAAATCTACCCTACCAATATAAGGTATTCCCCTAGCGATAACATCTGCGCCTATATTTACAACGGCCAAACCTTCGCTAAATGAACCTATAAATTCATAAATTGGGGGAACAATTTCATTGCCTGATTTATCTATAATCCCCCATTTTCCACCTTTTTTAACTGATGCTAAACCATCTTTAAAAGGTTTTATATCATCATAAATTAGAGGAATAACTTCTTTTCCTGACTCGTCAATAAATCCCCATTTGTTATTTTTTTTAACTGATGCTAAACCTTCGCTAAATCTTCTTACATGATCATAACTCAAAGGAACAACTTCCTTTCCTATTTTGTCTATAACTCCCCATTTTTCACCTTTTTTAACGGGAGCTAAGCCATCGCTAAATCTAAGTGCATAGTCGTAAATTAAAGGAATGACTTCCTTGCCTGCTTTATCTATAAATCCTTCTTTGCCGTCTTTTTTAACTATTGCTAAACCTTCGCTAAATGGATCTATAAAATCATAAATCAAAGGAATAATTTCTTCGCCAGTCGTATCTATGGCTCCCCATTTACCACCAATCCAAATATTTGCATAACCACTTTCTCCTCCTATAGCTACAACAGCTGAATTCTCGCTAAATGATTCTACATAATCATAAACCAAAGGAATAACTTCTTTTCCTGACTCGTCTATAAATCCCCATTTGTCATTTAGTTCGACTTCTGCTAAGCCATCACTAAATTTCCATGCGTAATCATAAATTGCGGGAATAACTATCTTACCCGACTCATCTATAAAGCCATATTTATCACCCGTTTTAACTCCTGCTAAACCTTCGCTAAAAGAATGTGCATAATCATAAGTTGCAAAAACAACTTCCCTGCCTGTCTTATCTACAAATCCATTTTTGCCATCTTTATAGACACTTGCTAAACCTTCATTAAATCCCCTTACTCTGATATACCCTGCCAATTCAGCCACAATTAAGCTTTCAAAATCAAAATCATCTTCTGCATACACAAAGTTCATAGATTGCCATATAAACATGGTTATCAGCATAGTCATACAAGTAATTTTTTTGAACATTTTCTACTCTCTCCTTATAGGCAAATTTCTAAAAATGCTTCTATAAAAGCTATAATAATATAACTTTTTTTGTCAGCATAAATACATTATCACAACAAATCTGATTTAATTAAACGATGAAATCTATATGTCATGCATAAATTCTAACATGTTTTGTGTTTTTTTACAAGTTTTCTTGAAGCAAAACAAAAGAATTTTCTTGAAAATTTATGCTAAATAATTTATAGTTTAATTGTCAATATAAATATGAATTTTGGAGGATAATATGAAAAAATTAATATCATTTTTTATCGTCTTAATTATAACTTTTTCGCTTAGCGCTTGTTCGAATGACCAATGTGCTCCTGAAACAGGCGCTCACAGCACAGACACGACAGATGATCAAAGCACTTCTGAAGCAGATGAGCAAAACAAGGACTCAGCGAACGATCAGAATACAGCGCAAACAGAAGTTCAAAAATCTACGGGCACAGCTTATTTATACGGAGAACAGCATGGTGTGCCTGAAATATTGGAAAAAGAGTTTGAACTTTGGAAAAATTATTATCATGAAGACGGCATGCGCCATTTATTTATTGAATTGCCGTTTTATTCGGCAGAATTCTTGAATTTATGGATGAAAGCAGAAGATGACACTATACTTGATAAAGTTTTTTTGTATGCAAAAGGCACAGCTATGGATACGCCCGAAACCAAAGAATTTTATAAAAAAATAAAAGAATCTTGCCCCGAAACCATTTTTCACGGAATAGATGTAGGTCATCAATATGAAACGTCCGGAAATGATTTTTTGACTTATCTTTCTGAAAACAATTTGCAAGATACGGAGATTTTTAGGCTCACTATAGATGCTATCGAACAAGGCAAGAAATTTTACTATAATAGTGATTTTGTTTACCGTGAAAATATGCTTGTAGAAAATTTCAAACGTGAATTTGACAAGTTAGGAGACGAAAATGTCATGGGAATTTTTGGTTCTTGGCATATTAATTTAGGTGCGTATATTGCAGACGACACTTTAAATATGGCGACTCAACTTAAAGAATATTACGAAGAAAATATCAAGACTGAAGACATAACATATATGTTGTTAATGCTTTCCCCTATAAAAACAGACACGATAACTTTGAATAAAAAACAATATAATGCGAGATATTTTGGTGAACAAGATTTATCTTCTCTTTTTCCACAGTATGCTAAGAGAGAGTTTTGGAAGTTAGATGATGCTTTTGAGGATCTTAAAACAGCAGAAACGACAGGAAATGTCCTGCCACTCAACAATTATCCTATCGCCATTGAAATAAATGAAATATATGTTGTTGATTATACAAAGGCGGACGGCACTTTTGAAAGACAAGTTTTTAGATATGACGGAACAAACTGGGAGGGAAGACCTGCTACGCAACAGATAATCGCCGAATGATACTAATTGTGATATAATTGCACCACTTATTTTGCACCATTATTAAAAGACAATGTTATTAGAAAAAATATGTTACTTAAAAAAAGATAAATTAGTATCCCAAATCCTGTTCCTGCGCCAATCGACCCGTATTCAGGGTTAATTATATCAAACATTGCAGTGAAAATACCGCTTGCGAGCATGATGAAAACAAAACAAATTCTAAACAATATGCATGTAATGATATTAAATATATTTTTTAGCTTATTTTTGAAAAAATAGTGTTGCGCTAATATTGTTAATAGTAAAATTATGTAATAAAATACAGTGTTCATCGATACTGCTATTGTGAATAAAAGACTGTATAAAATCGTTGGCAATATGTAAGTATTTATAATTTTTATCATTTATTTGTCCTTTATGAATGTAAAAAATTTATCTATTAGTGATTAAGGAAATCATATAAATAAGTAAAATAATCAAAATTGTGCCCCACCATATGTTTTTCGCTAAACTATTATTGACTTTAGCGTGCATGCGTTTCATAAAAAATAAGTTTATAAAGCAGGGGGGAAGTACATATAAGCAAACACCCATCATAATACTTGATAGACTTATTGTTCCATTTCCAAGCGGAAGCAACAATCCAAATGCACCCATACAAAATGGAATTGATAAAATTGTAGCTATGCAAATATGAAAGATTATTATGGCTGTATTTTTTAAGTTTTGCACTTATCTTCTCCTCGTGTTGAAATCATTTGTTTTTTGATATATATTCGTGAGTTGTAATTCGAAATGACTGTCACTCAGTTAAGAGACTAATCCATTTTTGTAGGGACGACCAAAGATCGTCCTTACAAAATGACATAGGTTCTCAATATGTTTTGAAATTGCTTGAATTTATGTCTATTTATTTTTTAATTTTTCAAGGTTTTCGCTCACTGTTTTTAGCATTTCTTCGTATTTTGCAAGTTTTTCTTTTTCTTCTGCTACTACTTTTTCTGGAGCTTTGCTAATAAACTTTTCGTTTGAGAGCATACCTTTGACGCGTTTTAGTTCGCCTTCTAATTTTGATTTTTCTTTTTCAAGTCTTTCTATTTCTTTTTCAAAATCTATTAAATCTGCTAAAGGAAGGTAGATTTCTGCTCCATCCATTACGCCTGTAGCAGTATCCTCGCCAATTTCTGATTTATCATTTATTAGAGTAATTTCAGAAATATTGGCAAGAGTAGCAAAATACCCTGCTCCATTGTTTAAAAAGTCTTTTGACGACTCTTTTGTCGCAACAAATATTGCTCTTGCTTTTTTTGAAGGAGCTACATTCATTTCGGCTCTTATATTTCTTATTTTTGTTACTGCTTCCATTATAAATTTAACATTGTTTTCTGCATCTTCAAAATTTTCATTTTCTTTAAAAATTGGCCAGTCTGCTTTGATAAGTCTTGAATCTGTATTTGGAAGATTTGAAAAAATTTCTTCAGTGATGAAAGGCATAAATGGATGTAGAAGTTTTAACATATCTTTTAAAACTTTTACTAATACAAATTTAACTACATCTTTAGTTTCTTTGTCTTCTCCATAAAGTCTCGGTTTAACTATTTCTATATACCAGTCACAATATTCGTTCCAGATAAAATCATATACAAGTTGTGCCGACACGCCTAACTCAAATTTATCAAGGTTTGATGTGACTTCTTTTGCTACCTTATTTACTCTTGAAATTATCCATTTGTCTTCAGGTCTTAAATTAGCCATAGCAGTTGTTTCATCAGCTATATCACCTTCTAAATTCATAATAACAAATCTTGACGCATTCCAAAGTTTATTAGCAAAGTTTCTGCACGCCTCTAGTTTTTCAACTTGAAATCTCGTATCATTTCCGGGAGAAATACCTGTGATAAGCATAAATCTCAAAGCATCTGCACCGTATTGGTCGATGATATCTAAAGGATCTACTCCATTGCCTGCAGATTTTGACATTTTTTTGCCATCGGCAGCTCTAACTAAACCATGTATAAATACATGTTCAAAAGGTGATACACCTGTTTGGCTAAGGCTTGAAAACACCATTCTAACTACCCAGAAAAATATTATATCATATCCAGTAACTAAAACATTAGTTGGGAAGAAATAGTCCATTTCAGGCGTTTTCTCAGGCCATCCTAAAGTTGAAAACGGCCATAATGCAGAACTAAACCAAGTGTCTAAAACATCTTCGTCTTGCCTTATATTTTCGCTTTGGCATTTAGGGCATTTTGAGATTGAAGTTTTTGATACAGTCATTTCACTACAATCACCGCAATAGTATGCAGGGATTCTGTGTCCCCACCAAAGTTGTCTAGAAATGCACCAATCTCTTATGTTTTCTAACCAATTGTTATATATTTTTGTAAACCTCTCAGGCACAAATTGCACTTCTTTGTTTTTGCCTGCTTCTAAAGCCGGTTTTGCCAAAGGTTCCATCTTCACAAACCACTGGTCAGAAACTCTAGGCTCAACTACATCATGGCATCTGTAGCAAGTACCTACATTGTGATCATTATCTTCAACTTTTAACAAAAGTCCCGCTTCTTCTAAATCATTTACATATGCTTTTCTACATTCGTATCTGTCCATGCCTTGATATTTGCCCGCTACTTCATTCATAGTACCGTCTTCGTTCATACAAGAGATAGACTCTAAATTATGTCTAAGTCCTATTTCAAAATCGTTAGGGTCGTGGCAAGGAGTTATTTTAAGAGCTCCGGTACCCTTAGTCATATCAGGATATTCGTCGCCAATGATTTCAATCTCTCTGCCTACTAATGGAACTATAACTTTTTTGCCTAATACATTTTTGTATCTTTCGTCATCATGATGTGCAGCAATCGCAGTATCGCCAAAGATAGTTTCAGGTCTAGTAGTTGCAATTACAAAATATTCTTCAGGATTATCTACATAATGATATTTAACATAATAATATTTGCCGGGCTTTTCTTCGTGCTCAACTTCAGCATCAGAAAGTGAAGTCAAACAAGTTGGACACCAGTTGATTATTCTGTTACCTTTGTAAATCAAGCCTTGCTCGTAAAGTTTAACAAACACTTCTGTAACAGCTTTGTTGCACCCTTCGTCCATAGTAAATCTTTCTTTAGACCAATCACAAGAATTGCCTAATTTTCTCATTTGCTCAACTATTCTTCCGCCGTATTCTTCTTTCCATTCCCAAGCTCTTTTTAAAAACTCATCTCTGCCTATTTCTTCTTTAGATTTTCCTTCTTCATTTCTTATCTTTTCAACTACCTTAACTTCAGTAGCTATACTCGCATGATCTGTGCCGGGTAGCCACAAAGCCTCAAAGCCCATCATCCTTTTCCATCTGATTAGTACGTCTTGAAGAGTGTGATCAAGCGCATGCCCCATATGCAACTGCCCTGTGATATTTGGTGGCGGTAAAACTATGGTGTACGGAGTTTTTTCCTTATTTACCTCTGCTTTAAAGCAATCTTCTTCCATCCATTTTTCATAAATTTTTTCTTCAAAATCTTTTGGGTTATACTTAGTATTCATACTTTTCTCCTTTTATTATAATTCGGTTTTATTCAGTTAGAAAATCTTTTAAATGAGGAATTAGTAATGAGAAATGAGGAATGAATGGAAAAATTTGCTTTAGCAAATTTTAATTTAATTAAAAAACCAAAGTTTTTTCACCTTAAATTCCTAATTCCTAACTCCTAATTATACTTCATTCCTAATTATTAACTATCGCAATAATGAGTCCCGGCACAGCTATTGCCAAGGAAATCAACTTTATTTTCAATAGCTTTTTCATATCTGTTATCTTACCTTTCCTAAATGCTCTATCGGAAAATGCGTTTATCAATATTCCGACTATCAACATGACAATACCTACATTCAAAACATCACTCCTTTATCCATTTTTCCTGCAAAACTGAGGAAGGTTAGTGGAAACCGCAAGCGCAGTCAAATCTTTACAAATCTTTTTGTTCGCTTTGCTCTCAAAGATTTGAGATTCTTTGCGTTTGACCTACCACCATTTTCCTGTGGATCTGTGGAAGGTTAGGGCATAGCGCAGTCAAATCTTTACAAATCTTTTTGTTCGCTTTGCTCTCAAAGATTTGAGATTCTTTGCGTTTGACCTACCGCCATTTTCCTGTGGAAAATGGGGTTAGGGCATAAAAAAGCGAGCTTTATCATCCTTTTTAGGACGAAAAAACTCGCGGTACCACCTAAATTCCAATCATGGGTGTTAGTTTCCATGATGGCTCTTAATTATAATAACGGCATCAACCGTTTAACTCTACTGCTATTTCAAGTTAAAAGCTCAAAAGCTACCTTCAATACAAACTTGCCTGTGAAACTTTTCAGCCTGTGAGCTTCACTCTCTAAAGGATTTTGATATCTACTCCTCTTTATCATCGCATAATATTTAATTTATTTTATCATACTGTAAAAATCGTGGTATGTCAATACTTTGTTGGAAAATTAAATAAAAAACTCGAATATCTAAAAGGCAATATCGCTTTTATCTATCCGAGTTTTTTTAGTTAAACAATTAGAACTTTATATAAGTCTTGCAATAGAATTATGCGTTCATTGATTCTTCGTCTTCTTTTTTCTCTTTGTTTGTTACAAATATTTGTAACGTTTGAGATACAACGATTAATGCAAACCATAAGCTGTATTTGTCAAATATTGCCATAGGAGCTGTGAAATCTTGAGTGATTATCAACAATACTATACTTACTACTGATAATATAGCGCCTATTAATTTTCCAAATTTTCTACGTCTATTTTTCTCTTGTTCTTCGTCGTCTGACTCGTTTGCTTCTTCATCTTCTTTCTTTCTTCTATTAAATAAGTAGATTAAAGCAGCAACTGTAGTTAACACTGTACAAAGAAGGTCGAATAAGCTCCATGCTCTTCCATTTCCACCTAATTCAATAGTTCCTAATGGCGTAGGCTCATCTTCGATTACGTTGTTTCCTAATGGCGTTTCACCATCTTCTATCTCAACTGTTTCTGCATATTGAGCAGTTACAACTAAATCTTCTTGTACGTTTGTGAAATCTCTATCCCATCCAGTGAAATCATGACCATCTCTTGTTGGGTCTACTGGTGCATCTGCATCTGTTCCTGGTGTTACTACTTGTTCTGATAATATATTTCCATCATGATCTTCGAAAGTAACTGTGAAAGTTTCTTCTTCATCTTCTTCTGGAACTACTGGTCCAGGTGCTAAAGGCACTTCTGGATCTTCTATTTCTGCTATTACTGGTACTTGTACGTAAATTGCAGTTACTGTTAAATCTTCTTGTACGTTTGTGAAGTCTGTATCCCATCCTGTAAATACAAATCCATCTAAGTCTGTGTTTGTAGGTGCTGTTGCATCTTGTCCTTCAAATACTGTATCAGTTCCTAACACTGTTCCATCAGGTCTTACAAATGTTACTGTGAAAGATTCAACTGTTGGATCAAGTGGTGTAGGGTTTTCTTCAATTGTTGTTTGAGGAGTATATAAAGCTCTTACAGTCAAGTCACTTTGTACGTTTGTAAAGTCAATGTCCCATCCTACAAATACAAATCCATCTCTTTCAGGATCGATTGGTGCATCTGCATCATCTCCTGCTTCTACATCTTGTGCGTCTATAAATGTGTCGTCATAATCTAAAAATGTTACTGTGTAAATGTCGTCTTCATCATCAACATTTGGCTGTGACGTGTTAACTCTTTCGTACTGAGCAACAAAAGTTACGTTATCAGTTACTGTGTATGGAAATTCTACTATATCAGAAGTTCCTTCAACAGCCCAACCTATAAATGTGTAGCCATTTCTCATAGGATCTTCA
>CAYJLG010000027.1:14970-36964 GCA_964371035.1 uncultured Clostridia bacterium
TCCAGAAGTAATGCCACCAAATTCGTCTATTTGAGTTTCATTATAATCTTCAAATCTAACAGTGTAAGTTTCTGGTTCAACAGGAACTTCTTCGTACTGAGCAACAAAAGTTATGTCGCCAGTTACTTCGTAAGGGAATGTTACTATATCTTGAGTTCCTTCAACAGCCCAACCTATAAATGTGTAGCCATTTCTCATAGGATCTTCAACTAATGTATCATTAGCACTTTTGTCAAAAGATGTTCCAGAAGTAATGCCACCAAATTCGTCTATTTGAGTTTCATTATAATCTTCAAATGTAACTGTGTAAGTTATTTCTGTGCTTGTGCTTCTTGTGTAATAATAATTAACCACTGTACTTCCATCAGCTGCTATCGTTACTGTTTTCTTTGCTGGTGCTGTAAATCCATCATAGTTATTAACATTTGGTGTTACTTCTTCTCCTGTTGTTCCTTTCAGAGCTTCTGTTTCATCAGGAATATCATTGTAATCATTATTTGCGTTTTGTTTATAATGGTTTACTGTGTATTTTGTGTCTGTGTTTGCTGTCCAGTTTGCATAGAATGTTATATCTCCTGTCGATCCTTGCTCTATTGCCGGATTTGCTACATCAGCACCACTTGCATCTGTCACTGTCCAACCTTCAAATGTGTATCCTTCTCTACTTAAGTCACTTAATGTAATATCTTCTGATGTTACATTGTAGCTTGTTGGGTTATCATTAGTTGCTCCTTGCACGTTTTCATATGTGATTGTATAAGTTGCAATTGCCTCTGTAGTAACTTTATTACTTTTAGCAATTTTTCCAGCAACCATTTCGCCTACTGCAAATGATGCTTGGTTTTCTATTTTTACTTGAGGTTCATCAAATCCTTCTACTACTTTAACAGTAAAGCTATATGACTTGCTGTTATTTTCTTCAGTTCTTCCTAAAGAAATATTTTTAATTTCAATTCTGTTACCTGTTTCGTTAAATGTTATTTCACCTTGCTCAGCTTCCACAGCTACAGGACTCACGTACTCAGTGTGTGTAGGAATCACATCATGAACTACTATATCATTAACATCAAAATCACCTTCGTTCTTTACTGTTAAAGTATAAGTAATCTCATCACCTGCTACAAGTGGTGTTCCAACTGCTTTATTAGTTGTAGCTGATTTAACTACAGTTATTTCAGAAGTTTTAGTATTTATAACTGCTCCAGGAGTTTCTAAGACAATTTTTTGGTCTTTGTTGTCATAATCCTTATAGCTGATATGAGCACCGTCATTAGTTGGATATTTAGTTCCTTCTGGAGTATCTTCAAAATTCTCAGGAGCTATAAATCTCGCATAAAAACTTAATCTTCCTTCTTCAACGCCTGTAGGTAAATTCCACTTAATACCTTTTCCATTATCTGTTAAGCTAGGATTAGCTATTTCTTCAACTACCAATTCGCCATTTTCACCTTTTGTAGTGAAAGTTACATTATATTCTGAATTTTCTGTATTATCGATGAAAAATTCGAACTGATCTCCTAAAACATCTGAAAAATCTAAAGCTGTAGCTTTTAAAGTGTTGTCGAGTGCCTCAAAAATAGCATCAACGTTATCAAGAGAAGTTATATTATGTACATAGTCATCTCCAGGTGTAGCAATATTTTTAAGGTTCGTATAATTTAGTTCAGATAAATTTATCCCTACAGAAATGATAGTAACTCCGTTAGTTTTAAGCCTATTAACAGTGTCCGTATAAGAACCACTTGTGTTTTTTCCATCTGCTAAGAATATCACATATTTTTCATTTCCATTATTAGCCGCTAATATTTCCTCTGCACCTAAAAAACCATTGTTATAGACAGTTCCATTATATCCTATAGTATGTCTATAGTATGGAGATAAATCATTAACAGTTACTTCTGATCTAGTACTATTTTCACCCAATATTTCTGATCTTGATTGTAAAGCACGTGCTATAGGAGTGCCATCGGGATCGTTCAAGTTTATTGCTACATCTGCAAAATTAACTATAGAAACTCTATTTTTATCGTTGCTATTTAGTATCTCTACAGCTAAATCAGATATCGCAAGTTTTGACATAGTCATACGGTCTATAGATGTTGGTTTAACTTTATTATAATATTCACTTATCGCATAAGGCGAATAAAAATAGTGCGTGCCATAGCTCATATGTAGCGCTTCAACTTCCTTTAAAGCTTCGTCTTCAGCCTCTGAGTAAACACGGAAAGCAGTTTCTTTAAAATATTTTTCAAATTCATTTGCATCTTTTATATTTTCATAGTCATCTTTTACTTCGAAAATACGGTTTTCAGCGTTATCAGCAACTATTGCAGCTGATGTAGTAACAGTATAATGTCTGTCGTGTGCTCTAACAGAACTACTTAGTTCAACATTTGTAGTAACTGTGATTGCAGAAGGACTTGTCACTGTATTATTAAAATCAGTTATAAAAGCATCTTCAATACTTTTTGCTTTAATTTCATTCCATGAACCAGCCATAAAATTTTTTGTAGTTTCTACCATGTAGTAATAACTTTTTCCATTCACAGATATAGTGTACTGATAATAGTTGCCTGCTTGCAAATCAGTAGAAGGACTACCTAGATCTGTGCTAGGAGTAACAGTATCTCTGTCCTCTCCAAAAAACATATTCATAGTACCCGATTGGTCTGTGACGAAAACTACGTCTATAGGTTGGGGTTGTGTTGAACCTTTAAAATCTAAATCGATTCTAATTATTCCATTTTCATCATCAACCAAGGTTGCATATTTTGCACCTGCAGCTTCTGTGTCTCCTTTTATTTGCCCCTCTAATAGTTCCATCGATTCTTCAAAGGTTTTATTTCCAATATCTAATTGCAATTCCCCATCTGCAATTACTATGGTATCACTAGACGAATCATCCTTTGATTCTACAACATTATATGCTGTTAAATCAAGCGTTTTTGTGTCATCAGCTTGAACATAGCTTGATGTGAAGTTAGTGATTAACAGCATAACTGCTAGCATCATTGATATGTATTTGCTAATAGATAAACCTGTTACTTTCTTTTTAAAAAATTTCATTTCTTAATTCTCCTTAAATGTTATTATATTTTTTTTATAAGGTAATTATAATATGAAATTTTTAACACTTCAACTGCTGTTCACGAAGAAAACATGTCGTTCACGAAATAAGTATACTTTTTTTATCGAATTTAGAAATAAGGTAGTAATAATTAAATTGTAATAAGAAACATGGACGCATATTTTAAGGAAGTAGGCGGTTTTAAAATCTAAAGATAAGAAAAAATATAAGGGTACTATCAGCTTATTTTGATCCGATAGCACCCTTATAATATTTTCCATGAAATTTAAACACATGCTTATAATTCAGTTACACAAACAGTTTCTGTAGTGAAGTTATAGTAATACAACATATCACCAACTATATTAACATTATCCAAATACACTCTATCTGAAGTTTTAAATACTACATTTCCTTCATCATCTAAAATTGCTAGGCGATAATCATTAAATGGGGTATCTTTAAATGTCAAAACCATGTATTTTTCAGTCGTTCCCATGATATCAAAATCTTCTGGATCGTCTTGTTCCAACATCTCAAAAGTTTCTATGTTTGATACATCGGACTGTCCGTCAAGCATTTCATACTCTTTTGACGACCAAAATTGATAGACAGGTTCTTCATAAGGTGGCAATGATTGAGCTGCTTTTACAGTCGCTTTCATTACATAGACAATTCCATTTAAAACTTTTACTTGTGACGAATATCCGTAAGGAGCGACTATAGGCGTTACTGTGGATAAGTGTTCTCCAGTGTTTAGATCTGTTACAATCACATAATCATACGCCGAATAAAGTTTTCCGTCTTCTATGTAAAAATCTCTCGAATCGTCTACATATTCTTTTTCACCTGTCACCAAATCTATCTTGTATAGCATGCTGTTATTATCATCAAGAGTATCAGTCACATCATGTGCATATAAGTACAGATCCTCCTCATATATCATCATTTTGTCGCTCGTTACGCCATGGTAAAGAGTGTCAAAACCTATATTTTCACGATGGCCTTCTTCATCGATTATAAAAACATTGCCAGGGTATAGATTATCAGTTGGGTCGATTCCTATAGTTTTATCACCATATTTAATATCAGTGTAATTAGTGATCTCTTTTAGGACTTCTAATTCTCCATTGATTTTATACTCGGTATAAGTGTTAAGATTCATGATTCCGCCCAAAGTTTGCAAAGATAATCTTACATCTCCTTCTTGCATGAAAAGTTTTATCTCAATTCCTGAGGTACTATTAAACAGTTCTTCATCTATTTTGTGTATCAGCCTTTTTTGTGATGTGTCAGACAAAGATGTTTCATATATTTCACCTTCTGCCCCTACATAATAAACAAACTCATCTGTCACAACGACATTTCTGCTCAATTTATCTACATGTTGCTCATTTGAAGCTACTTCATGTGCCGCTAAGGCAGGTCTTTTGTCATCTATATCATAGCTTATGACCTTAGGGTTTGTAGATGAGATGTCAAGTCCTGTTTCTTTATTAAAACTATACTCCCATCCAAAAGATTCCACAGCCCATTTCCAAGTCAAAGGAAAATAAGTTATGTCTCTAAACGTTAGTATCGGATATTCTTCTTTCGAATTATCGACACTTATTCCATTTACAGTCAAAGGAAAATCAGGAATTTGTGCAGTATATATACCTTGATTCATTTTTTCCGTCTTTTCTGCATCATAAGCGACAGTAGTACTTGTTTTTTCGATAAACAAACCGTCTTCATTTCCTAACCACTCCGTTTCAAGCCCCAGAAATCTGCTATCTACATAAGTCATTGGGAAATATGTAATAGAGTTATATATTATGAGCGGGTATTTGTTGTAGACTGTGTCCATCTTTTCTCCGTTTAACATAACATCAAAATCAGGTATAGATACATCGACTTTTTCAGTCGCTGCATAAGCAGCGGATAGAGGTGAAAACAGCTGAACTACAAATGTTACTAGCAAAGCAATACATATCGTCTTAGACAAGTTTTTACACATGTTTTTTTGTCTATAACAATTTTTAGCATTTTTAAAATTAAGGTTTTTAATATTCATCTCAACTCTCCTACAAGTAGATATTTACGTTTGTATATGCAAATCATAGTGCGAAAACTTCCATATGCAAACATGTGTTGTGGCATTCCAACTGAACAGTAGTAATAGTAAAGTCATAGCGCATTATATTTTCTTCGTCTATTAGACGAATTTATACTACTCTAAATAATTTTGCCTCGTTAATTTATCAAATTGTTCAAGCCAAACATCTTTCATATCGTCTGCAAATTCTGCCTTAGTATTAAAAGCATAGAAATATGTATAGTCATATGTATCAAAGAATAGTGCGTCCCATTTTCTTGCTTCTTCTCCTTCGCCACTTTCCCACGAAAGAATATATGCAGGTGAATAGACATTTAGTGATTCGTCTTTTGTGATCGTCAAGTTTTTAGGAGTAGAGTCACTGCTAGACAAATAATACGTGTTATATAATGTCAAATCTTTTGCTTGTTCTTCTATATATTTATTCATAGCTTCTTCGTCAAGCAGTGGAAGTTCTAGACTTTCTAGTAATGGTTCGTCAAGAAAATCTGAGGCATAGCCTGTATTGATAATTTTAGTCATACCATCTTCTGTTAAATCCGAGTAATAATAACCACCTTTGTGATTGTTGTCTATTTGTTCTGTTGTCATCCCTGTAAAATGGGTAGCACCTGTAATCACAGGAATGTTTGGATGTAATTTTTCATAAGTTAAATTTTCGTTTTCTAGAAGAAGTGTAATAGCACTTCGGTAGATAAAAGTATCGATAATATTTTCATCTACATCTACTATTCCATATTTTGTTGTTCTTCCACTGCCTGCAAAGTATCCAAACTTGCCTTCATTTTTCACAGTACCGTCAGCATAGCATGATACAAAATTCGAGTTAGTATCTAACACGATATAGTCTGAATTTATATCACCGTTTAAAAACCATGTTCCTTGTGACCATTGGTCTGCCGTGTTGTCATATATAACCACGTCTTCCCATACATCGTCTGCATGGTTATAGTAAAAACTACTGCCCATATACGGAACTGTAGTTCCAAAGGCGTTTACAGGTGATAATTCATCAAAAGATAGCTCTTGTCCGCCTTCTGCCATATAGAACACTTCTATTGCTTCAATGTTTTCCATTATAGTTTTATACAGGCTGTCCATCATAAACCAACGCATACTGTCAGCATCAGAAAAGAAAAATTCTTCTTTTTGTGCTATGTCTACAGGGTTTGCTATTAGTGTGGAATTATCTGCCCAACTCACTGTATAAGTCTCAAAATCTTCTGTGACGTCGCTCAGAAAAAAATCAAGTCCTGTTAATTCGGAAAGAGCGTCTGCAAGCATATGTATCGACAAATAATCATCGTAATAATAGTCATATGTTTCGATAAGTGCTCCTGTTCCTTCTACTGCTCCCATGCTGTGAACTGCGTAGAGTGTAGCGATGTTTTCGCCTTCTCCAATTTTGACTGTCTCGATATTTTGGTCGTTTGTGTCAGTCTTAGGAGTATCTTCTTTATCCTTATCTTCGTTCTGCGTTGTAGTAGTGGTAGTATCATCTTCGTTGTTTGAAGTGTTTGTCTTTATTTGTTCTTCTGTGTTTTGAGCCACATCATCTTTTGGTGTAGAGGTATCTTCTTTGTCACAAGCAGACAAAGCAAAAATGCAACAAACTATTAAAGTAATTAAAAATATTTTTTTCATCTTGTTCTCCTTCTAATTCTTTGTTTTCTAAAACACTATGAAACAATTAATATTTTATCATAATTTTGATTAAAAAACAAGATGTAGAAATATAATTGGCAGTATATTTTAGCATAATGTGTTACTATTCACAGTCAAAATAGGTATGCCAATGGAAAAAATAATAAAATCTGTCGCCAAGTACTCCAATTGGAAAGTTGTATGGCTCACTTTTGTTCAGAATCCCCAAAAGATGATAGTCAGGAAGGTCATACCCACGTTGTGGCAGAGACTTCACAAAAATTTCACACAACTTAATCCAATCTCCATAAGGCTTTCATATTTTATTATTTTTTCGTTAACAATCTAATCGACTGTGAGTTGTAACGACAAGGTGTCACTATTTACCGCTAATATTATTAAATTAATGTCTTAATCTTGCTATGAAAAATGCTATCTATTCCCATGATGGTAAAAATGCTCCGTCGTAAGCTTCATTAATAGTGTTTTTTACTTCAGCGCTCTGGTATGCATCTACAACTGCTTTATATTCTGGGTTTTCAACATCTTCTGTACGAGCTGCTATTATGTTTACATATTTAGGTACAGCCGCGTTTATGCTAGGATCTACTATTTCAGTATATATAGTGTCTTCTGTTGGATTTAGTCCTGCAGTAAATGCGTTTCCACCATTGATTATTGCTGCTGTACAATCAGGCAATATACTTGCAAGTGTTGCAGATTCTGCTTCTCTTATTTCTATGTCTACTATATATTCTGTTATATCTGCTTTAGTTGGCAAAATTCCTTTTGATGGATCACAAGTTATAAGTCCTGCACTTTCTAACAGCTTAAGTGCACGTCCACCGTTAGTCAAATCCCCAGGTATAGCTATAATGTCGCCATCTTTTATATCATCTATTGAACTTATCTTGTCTTTGTTATTGAATACAGCAAGAGGTGCAATGATAGTATCTCCAATAGACGATATTTCGTATCCATTGTTTTTAATGTCATTTGCTAAGAATTCTTTATGTTGAAAAGCGTTAATATCTATTTCTCCATCGTTTAGAGCTCTATTTGGTGCTGAGTAATCAGAAAATTTAACTAATTCTATTTCTATACCATCATCTGCTAGCAATTCATTTATAGTATCCCATTGTGCGTTGTATTCTCCGACTACGCCGACTTTGATTATAGTCGCGCCTGATTCATCTGTTTGATCTGAGCCACAAGCAGTTAAAGCTAGTGTTAAAGCAGTAATTGTGATTAGTGATAATAATTTTTTAATTGTATTTTTCATTTTGGTTTCTCCTAAGTTTTATTTTTTTGATTTAATTGTGATCTGTTAACTTGATTATAAAGTGCCCTATAGCTTGGATGATGCTTATTAATGCTAATATTATTAATACTGTAATCCAAATCATATCACGCAAGGCGTTGTGATGACCGTAGCGTATTGCAAAATCTCCGAGGCCTCCAGCTCCAATAGTACCTGCTATAGCTGTAATACCGATTAGACTTACAAATGTGATCATAGTAGCACGTGTAATCCCTGGTATGCTTTCACGTAAATATATGCTAAAAATTATTTCAATAGGCGACAACCCCATTGAACGTCCTGCTTCTATTACGCCTTTGTTTACTTGTGCTAATACAGATTCTATTTGGCGAGCGAGAAATGGTACTGTCCCAACTATCAAAGCTACATAAGAACCTGTTACGCCTGAACCTGTTCCTACTAACGCTCTGCTGACTGGAATTAGTAAAATCATTAAAATAAGAAAAGGTATAGAGCGTATGATGTCGATTAGTTTGCTGAATGTGAAATGTATGATTTTGTTTTCTAGTAATCCATCTTCTGTAGTCAATATCAGCAAAACTCCAAGTGCTATGCCTAAAAAGAAAGCGATAAAACCTGAGATAAACACCATCTGGAGAGTTTGCATCAAACTTTCCAACAATTCTTCGCTAAGTTTTTGCAAGTTTGGAAAAATAATGTTAATTAATGTCATTTGAAATCACCTCCAGTTGCACGTTGCATGATTTTATATACTCAAATGCAGCAGTAATATTTTGTTCGTCACCAGAAATTAGTAACACTAGCTGCCCTAGCGGGTTTCCGTTTAAAAACTCTATGTTGCCACATATAATATTTGCATCTATGTTGTATTCTTTGACTATGTGCGAAATCAAAGGAACATCTGCATTTTCAGAGCTATATGTTAAAAGTATAGTCTTAGAATTTTTTGTTGAATCAAAGATTGGATGTTTCTTTTTTACCATGTCATAAATCTTGTCGATACCTACTGTGCTCCTGATGAAATCTCTTGTAGTTTTAGATTTTGGCCATGTAAATACGTGTGATATTTCACCTTGCTCAATTATTTCACCGTTTTCCATAACTGCTATTTCATCACATATTTCTTTTACTACTCCCATTTCATGTGTGATAAGCACTATAGTTATGCCTAGTTCTTTATTTAGTTTTTTTAGTAAAGTCAATATTGAGCTAGTGGTTCGAGGATCTAAAGCACTAGTAGCTTCATCACACAACAATACTTTTGGATTGTTTGCTAAAGCTCTAGCTATAGCGACTCTTTGTTTTTGTCCACCAGATAATTGACTAGGATAGGCATTTTCTTTGTCTGATAATTCTACGAGCGTAAGCAACTGCTTTACTCTTTTCTTTCTTTCTATCTTATCTATACCGTTCTTTTTTAACACGAAATCAATGTTTTGACCTGCAGTTCGTGAAGTTAGCAAATTGAATTGTTGAAAAATCATGCCTATATTTTTTTGCTGTAATCTCAATTCTTTTGATGATAGGGATGTAAGATTTATATCATCTATATAGACTTCGCCAGCAGTAGGTTGTTCGAGCATGTTTATACATCTAATTAGAGTAGATTTACCTGCACCCGAATATCCTATAATTCCAAAAATTTTACCTTTTTCTACAGTTAAGCTCACATTTTTAACGGCTATTACATCTTTATTTTTTGTTGCGTTAAAAGTTTTGCTTATATTTCTTAATTCAATCATTTTGTCACCTCTAGATTTTATTTGAAGCATTAATGAAAATTTTTCCACCAACTAAGCATAAAATTATGAACTAGTAAGTATTTTTGAAAAAAAAAAGTCCTAATAGTGAAAATATCACTATTAGGACGTAAGTTCAAAAAACTACGTGGTACCACCTAACTTCGCACATTCTTTACAGAAAGTGCCTCTTCGAGTACGTCGTTTACCGATAATACTCTATCGCTTTAATGGGCGAACCCATCGTAACCTAATGACAATAATCATTCAGCTACAAAACTCCGAGACCATCTTCATATTGTTCAATGTTGCCCTCTTTCACCAAATAAGGGCTCTCTGAAAACATCTAGCAATACTACTCTTCTCTTCACAGTCGTTTATTAACTTTTTTTTAATATTAGCATAGAAAAAATAGTTTGTCAATAAAAAATCTTATAATAAAATTAATTTGCGACTAAACCATCCAACAATCCTACTAATTCAGATATTTCAGGTTTTGATATTTGGCCATCTGCGCCTAATAATTTTCCTTTATGCTTCATTTCTTCATTAATTAAAGATGAAAAAATTACAACAGGCAATTTTCTTAATTCTTCATCGTCTTTAATCAGTTTTAATAATCTATGTCCATCCATTTGAGGCATCTCAATATCAGTAATGACACAACTAACTTTTTCAAGAAATACTTTCCTAGTTTTTAAATCTGTCAGTATGTCCCAAGCTTCTTTTCCGTTGTTAGTGACGATTAAGTTTTCATATCCAGCCTTTTTCAATGACTCTACTATTAGCTTAGACAATAGAGCAGAATCTTCTGCTATTAATATTGGATAGTTAACTCTTTCTCTTTTACCTAATTTCTCTATATCACTAACTTTAATAGTATTTTCTGGACAAATATCCGCAACTATTTTTTCGAAATCTAAAATTGTTATTAGCCTACCTTCAAATTCTGCAATACCAGTGGCAATACCTTCTTGACCACCATATATGGCTTTGTCAGGTTTCAAAATAGATTGCCATGAAATAACATCTATTCCTATTACTGAATTAACATGAAATGCAATCTGAATCTTGTTAAAGTCAGCAATAATAAATATATCTTTTTCTAAATTATCAGATTCTGGCAACCCAAGATATTTAGGTAAATTTACCACTGTAATAATTGATTCTCTCGGTTTAAAAACACCTTCAATAGCAGGATGAGATTTCTGCATATCATTAATGGGTTGATATGTCATTATCTCCCTAATTTTGGCCACATTTATACCATAAATGTTATTTGCTATGCTAAATTCTAGAATCTGAATCTCGTTTGTTCCTGATTCTAACAATATGTCAGATTTGATTTCTCCCATAATGTCACTCCAATCTATAAAAAACTTACTAAATTAATTTTATCACAGAAAAATAAAAAAAACAACGTTTAATTATCAATGTCAAAATATCGTTTAAATCTTTATTTACTATTCAGATAATATCTAATACGAGTCCTGCGTTGTAAAAATTAAATTTTATAACGCCCAGTTGATTTGACGTTATAATCTATATCAAATTTTTGAAAGAAATTTATTGTTGTCAACTATAAAACGTTCATGTGTTCCTTCACCTATTTGTTTATCTTCATCAAATGCCAAAATATTAAAAACTAATTTTTTCCTGTCTACTTCTATTAATTCTGCTATTGCCCATACTTTTTTGCCTACTTTAGTAGCAGCAATATGTTTAATATTTAGTGCTGTACCAACAGTTGAGTGCCCTTCAGGTAAATAAGGAGACACGGTATCTTTTGCAGCTAACTCCATAAGAGCAACCATCATAGGCGTAGAAAAAACTTCTAAAGTTCCGCTGCCTAATTTGTCGGCAGTGTCATTTTCTGTAACCGTTTTTTCAAATTTATATTTCAATCCGATTTTGATATCATCCATTACTTTAATTCTCCTTAACAGTGTTATTTTCTAATTTAGTTGTAAATACATATTTAGACGGAATATATCCGTCTAAATATGCTTATATTATTCTGCCATTAATTCATCAAATTCTTTGCCAGATATAGTTTCTTTTTCAAGCAACGCTTCAGCAACAATAGTTAATTTATCTATGTTTGAACCTAAAATTTCTTTAGCTTGATTATATGCGTTATCGATAATAGCTTTTACTTCAGCATCTATCTTAGCAGCGACTTCTTCACTGTAGTTTTTCACTTTATTAAAATCTCTGCCGATGAAAACTTCATCATCTCCCGAAGAATAATTAACAGTACCTAGTGCGTCACTCATACCATATACAGTTACCATGTCTCTCGCAATAGCAGTAGCTCTTTGAATATCGTTTGATGCACCTGTCGAAATATCTTCAAGCACAAGTGATTCAGCAACTCTACCACCTAAAAGTCTAACAATTCTATCGAGCATTTCATTTTTCGAGGCATAGCTTCTATCTTCATTTGGTAAATACCAAGTAAATCCACCTGCACCACCTCTAGGAATAATAGTAATCAAATGTACAGGATCTTGATCTGAAGATAATTTTGAAACAACAGCATGTCCAGCTTCATGAAATGCCGTTATTTTCTTTTCTTTGTCGCTAATAACTTTACTTTTCTTTTCAGGACCTGCTATAACTTTTGTTATGGCTTCTTCTACTGTATTCATAGAAATCAATTCTTCATCTTGTCTTGCTGTCAAAAGTGCAGCTTCGTTCATCAAGTTTTCGATGTCCGCAGGCGTAAATCCTGGTATTCTTCTAGCAACTGTTTCAAGTTCTACATCTTCAGCTAATGGTTTTTTTCTTGAATGTACTTTTAATATTTCTACTCTAGCTTTAAGGTCAGGCACTCCAACTCTAACTTGTCTATCAAATCTACCCGGTCTTAAAAGAGCAGGATCCAAAACGTCAGGTCTGTTAGTTGCAGCAATGATAATTATGCCTTCATTAGCTCCAAATCCATCCATCTCAACAAGAAGTTGATTAAGAGTTTGTTCTCTTTCATCATTTCCACCACCAAGACCAGCTCCACGTCTTCTTCCTACAGCATCAATTTCATCGATAAATACTATACAAGGTGCATTTTTCTTTGCTTGATCAAACAAATCTCTAACTCTAGATGCACCGACACCAACAAACATTTCAACAAAATCAGAACCACTTATACTAAAAAATGGAACACCTGCTTCACCAGCTACAGCTTTTGATAAATATGTCTTACCTGTTCCAGGAGGGCCTACCATCAAAACTCCTTTTGGAATTCTAGCTCCAAGCTTAGTGTATTTCGCAGGGCTTTTCAAAAATTCAACTATTTCTTTTAATTCTTCTTTTTCTTCTTCAAGTCCAGCAACATCATGAAATTTAATAATCTTGTCTGGATTATCTTCTTTGTTTAATTTAGCACGACTCTTTCCAAAAGACATAGCTTTGCCAGATCCTCCAGATTGTGACTGTTGCATAAATACAAACCAAAATATTACTAAAACAGCAATCATACCTAATGTAGGTATCAACTGCATGAAAATTGAAGTTTCAGGCAAAGGTTCACCTTCTACCATCTCTATAATGCCTTCTTCTACCTTTTGAGCGATATGTGTATCATAAAAATCTGTCGATAAAATTATTACCGTTGGAATGAATGCCTCAAATTTCGTGCCATTGTGCAATTCACCGGTTACATCATTTTCAACAAAAGTTATACTCTTAACATTATCGTTCTCTACTTCATCAATAAACTCTGAATATGTCAATGTTTCTACCAATTCGTCAGTACCGACAAATTCATTTATCAGTAAAACGATTACGGCAAAAATCAATACATAAATTGCTATACTTTTTGCAAAACCTTTCAATTTCTTCCTCCAATATAAATGTTATTTTTGTTAATTATTTTGATATATTTCTCTTTTAAGAATACCTATATAAGGTAAGTTACGGTATTTCTCAGCATAATCAAGACCGTAGCCTACAACAAATTCATCTGGAATAACAAATCCCGTGTAATCTATTTCGATATGAGCTTTTCTATTCTCTGGTTTATCTAGTAAAGTGCAGATATTAACTGATTCAGGATTTCTCGATTTTAAATTTTCAATCAAATAAGATAAAGTTAAGCCAGAGTCAATGATGTCTTCTACAATTAAAATATGTTTTCCACATATTTGTTTGTCTAAATCTTTAATGATTTTTACTACGCCCGAAGAAACTGTTGAATCTCCATAGCTAGAAACTGCCATGAAGTCTATTTCTAATGGTAGATCAATCCTTTTTATTAAATCACTAACAAACATTACTGCGCCTTTTAGCACACAGACAACCAACAAATCTTTTCCTTCATAATCTTTAGTTATTGCTTTACCTAATTCCCTAATTTTTAATTGAAGCGAATCTTCGTCAACTAATATTTTTTCTAATTCATTATTCATATTCTTCCTCCGAGATAATAATCGACATAATACGTTTTGTATCTTTTGTGACTTTATAGTTTTCGTTTATTCTATAGTTTTCTAAAAAAACAATTTTTTCTTCATCTTCGATAATCAATAATTTATCACGAAGGTGCAACGGAATTTTATTATCAGATAAAATATCCTTAATCTTTTTCTTTCCCTTCATGCCAAGTGGAGTCATCGTATCTCCATCTCTTCTGTTTCTAACTATTAAATTTCCTTTTAATTTGTCAAAATCTAGAAAAAACAAATTCTCTTTACTATGCGAAGACGAGTTGTTTTCAAGGTTTTTAACGCTGATAAAAATTGATTTGTTTACTTCTTTGATATTTGTTTTTTCATTAACATCTATATTATATTCAAACTTACAGATTTTTTCAATAGTTTTTCTTAGAATTAAATCATTATAACTAAAAATTGCTGTCAAGCTCTCTGGTAAGTTTAATGTTTTTCCAGTAGTATTTTTATATAATGTATCAATAATCATATTGATATGCTTACTTTCAAGGTTTATAGTATTTCCTTTGAAATCATCAATCGCACATCTTAAAACCCTTGCAATTTCACCAGCATCTAGTTCTAATAGTTTCTCTCTATCTAAAACCATTTCTGTTTCAGATTTATTTTTTAGAATATATTCTAATTGTGTGCGCGTATATTTTTTTAAGATAGCACCATCTTTTGTCATTAGATTAGCCATGTTAAACAATACATTTTGGATGTTTGGGTTAAAATTTTCTTCTAGGTATGGAATCAAATTTAATCTAATTTTATTTCTGCCATAAATTGGGAGAAAATTAGTATGATCTTCGCAAAACTCAAAATTATTTTCAGTCAAATATTTAAGGATGTTTTTTTTGTCTATATTAAGAATAGGTCTAATGATATTTTTTCGTCTAAAACTCATAGCGGCCAAACCGTCTATCCCAGTTCCACGCAATATTCTTTGAAGTACAGTTTCGCTTTGATCATTCAAATTGTGCGCAACAGCAATTTTATTGCCACCTATTAATTTCAAAATTTCATCAAAAAAATCATATCTTAGTTTCCTACCAGCTTCTTCTTCTGTTATTTTGAACTCTTTTGCTAATTCTGTTGTGTTTTTTTTCTTCACAAAAAAAGGAATTTCATATTCTTGGCACAGTTTTTCAGAAAAAGCTTGATCACGATCAGCCAGTTCACCTCTATACATATGGTTTATGTGAGCCGCATAAATTTCAAAACCGAGCTTTACGCTCAACAATCTAAGTGAGTGAAGTAGAAATACAGAATCAGGTCCTCCTGATAGTGCTATTAAAACTTTATCACCTTTTTCTATTAATTTTTCAGTTATAATGTTGTTTTCAACTATAGAAATCATATATAGACACCTGTTTTCCAGTATTAACTAAATTTTTAGTTGGTATATTGACATATAATTAAAGATAAATTAATTATATATTAAAATTCGTTATTGTTTATATTAAACGGTTACTATTCACAGTCGATTAGATTGTTAACGAAAAAATAATGAAATATGAGATTGGATTAAGTTGTGCGAAATTTTTGTGAAGGTCCATCCCCAATGTGGGTATGACCTTCCTGATTATCATCTTTTGGGGATTTTGAACAAAAATTAGCCATACAACTTCCCAATCGTAGTACTCGGCGACAGAGTTTATTATTTTTCCCCGTTGAAGTTTCATTTAACTGTGAATAGTATCATTAACACTCCATAGACAGAGTGTTTAATATTTGCAATAAATAAAACCACACGTTTAAATGTGGTTTTTAACGATTTACTCATCCTCATTATCATTTTGATCAAATCCTATGCCTTCTATAAACTTATTGTCCGTTTTTGATTTGTCAAAATATATTATTTCATCATGTTTAACCATGTTATATCTAGTTCTCGCAATATCTTCTACTACTTCTAAATAGAATTCTTCATCATTAATTTGAGTTGTATAGCTTTCTAGTTTTTTAGATTCTGTAGTTGCAGATTCAAGCTCTAACTCTTTTTCAGCAATTTGGCTATTTAGCACGTTTAAATCTGATTTTTGTGAAGTGAATATATTAATAAAATACAACAAAAAAACAACGAAGAATAAATTTAGAAAGTTAATTTTTCTTTTTCTTTTTGAAAATTTATTTTTCTGTTCTTTTTTTATGTTTTGTTTTGGAAATTCTATTATGTTTGTGTTTTTCTTCATAATATCATCACTCCTTGAGCATTTTACGAATTCGCTCTAAGTAAAAAAGTGTATAGTTAGAAAACAGCACCTTTATAACGTAGAAAAGTTAATATTCTAATTATAATTGATATGAAAAAAAATTTCAAGCTTTTTTATGCAGTATATTTTTTCCCGTTGAAATTTCGGTTGCTATTCACAGTTAACATATGTACCCCAAAGGAAAAAATAATATTTAGAAAATGGGGTTAGGGCATGATCAGTTTTATTCGCAAAGTCATAACGCAGTATATTTTGGGGGCTAAGCCAAAGATGACTAAAACGCTCACAAAACTTCACACAACTTAATCCAATCTCATATTTCATTATTTTTTCGTTAACAATCTAATCGCCTGTGAATAGTAACAATTTCGTGTGTTACTATTCAAACATACTACCGGAGTGTCAACGGCAAAAGTGATGTTTAAGCCTTATTATTTTTAAGTTTAAGAAAAAAATTAGCCAAATTTTCTTGCTTTAACTCTTTTGCATTTCTTTTAAATAGTTTAAAGACAAATTGTAGTGAAATGCCTGCTCCCAAACTCGAAACAATAGTTCCTACGCCAACTTGTCCACCTAAGAAAAAACCTATAACCAGAACAGTTATTTCTATAAAATTTCTAATTGTACCTACTTGAAATCTTGTGCGTTGAGTAAGTGCGAGCATAAGTCCATCTCTTGGACCGGCACCTAATTCTTGGTTCATATAAAGAAAAATTCCAAAACCTAGAACACATACTCCAGCAACACACATAATCAGTTTTGCAACAAATGTATCTGGCGTAGAAATCAACCCTGATTCTAGTATCAAATCAGTAAACATGCCAATAAAAATCATATTAAGTATAGTACCAATACCTGGATAGATTTTTATAAACAAGCAACTTCCTATTATTATGAAGCCTGTAATTTGAGAGGCTTGACCAATAGTAATAGGTAGATGTAACGACAAACCTTGGTGAAAAACATTCCACGCGTTGAGTCCTAAATCACAAAATATAAATAAATTTTGGCCAATTGCACAAGTAAATAGTCCAAGCATCAGCAAAAAATATCTCTTGATTAGTGTTTTCATTATTTGTTCAAGCTGAAAATAAACATATTTCAACTCGCTCCTTTCTGATTAAGCAGTTAATATAATTATTTTATCACCAAAATCTGCCATGTCAACTAAAATAAACTTTTCATAGAAAATAAATTTTTGTAGTGGTATAATAGTTAAAATATAATAAAATTGGAGAATGATTGATACTAATGGATAAGAAGATTAATTTCACTATTCTTTTAAATAAAAAAAGTTCTGTTCCTTTATATATTCAATTATATGAGTATATAAAGAATGAAATAGTAAATAATAATTTTAAAACTGGTTCCAAATTGCCATCTATTAGAGAAGTTTCATCATTGTTAAAAATTAGCAAAACTACAATAGAAAATACCTATAATCAGTTGATTTTAGAGGGATACATAGAAAGTATGCCTAAAAGGGGATTTTTTATAAACGAAATTGGTGATTTTCGATATAGTAAAGATTTTACTCTCGATATTGATAAGCAAAAAGAAGAAGAACATTATTATGTTAATAACGGAGTAGATCCAAATTCATTTGATATTAATATCTGGAAAAAGTTGTACAATAAAGTGTTGCTCGACGAAATGACAGATATATTTACGGGTGGCACTTTGCAAGGCGAATATGAATTAAGGTATGAAGTGTCTCAATTTGTAAACAACTTACGCGGTGGAAAAACATTAGCTGAACAAGTAGTAATCGGTGCAGGAATACAATACCTGATAGGTATTCTAGCTGGCATGCTAAGAGAAAAACATGATAAAGTAGCTATCGAAACACCAGGATATAAAAAGGCAGAATATATTTTTGAAGATTATAACTTTGATATTACTCATTTAGATGTAAAAGAACGTTCACTCAATATTGAAGAACTAATCAACTCAGAAGCAAAACTACTGTATACAAGCCCATCGCATCAATATCCTTTAGGCGATGTGATGCCTATCAATAAAAGAACAGAGTTGTTAAATTGGGCGAACAGTCATGGCGGATTAATAATAGAAGATGACTATGATGGTATCATACGATATGATGGCATGCCTATACCTTGTTTACAAGGATTAGATGTTAACGATAGAGTAATTTATCTGGGTTCTTTTTCGAAGACTCTGTTACCATCTTTAAGAATTAGTTTTATGATTATACCTAGAAATTTGATAGATTTATACAAGCAGATAGAATACAAATATACACAATCGACATCTAAAATAGATCAAACTGTTTTAGCTAGCTTTATAAAAGATGGGTATATGACAAAGCATCTAAGAAAGATTAGAAAGATATATAAGAAAAAAAATCATGCAATAACAGATTATTTGACAAATAAGTATGGAGAGATTGTTGATATTATTAACTCTGCATCAGGGTTTCATTTGGTGTTATCTATAAAAACAAAAAACAGCATCGAAAAAATTCTAAAAAAATGCAAAAAAAATAATATCTTAATCGAAATCATAAATCATGATTGTGAAAAAGTATTAATATCAGTTAATTATAGTGGGGTAGAAGATAGTAACATAGAAAAATTTATAAATGAACTCATGCAATCTATATAATTGCATGAGTTCATTTATTATTAAACTGATTATTCATTTTTAAGTTTATATCCGCAATTAGTACAGAAAATAGTTTCTTCTGAAATTGCTTCGGAACATTGAGGACACTTTAATGCAAAACCTAGTTCGTCAGCTAAATCATCTAATTCATTTTCATTTACTTCAACAGAATCAAAGCCATCTAAATTGTCTGGATCGATGTAGAAATCTTGTGTATCGATATTTGAGCCACATTTATTGCAAAATAAAGAGTCGATAGAGACGTGGTTTTTACAATCAGAACACAGTCGTAAATCTTTCATGATCAATATTTGTCTTTCACACAAATCAATCAATTTTGCCGATCTGTCTACTTGCCCACAAAGTGAGGCTAATTCATCTTGTGAGTCATCTCTGCAGTTTTCATAATAACTGCGACCGATCTCGCTATATTTTAAAAGAATTTCGGCCTGTGCTTCTTCAATCTTGTTGTTTAATTTATCCTCAGCACTATTGCTGTAGACTACGGGTGGTTTTTTTTGTGTGATATCAATAGGGTTAACACTTTTTTTATTAAAAAAATTCATATAACACTCCTTGAAAAATTATAGTATTACCATTCGCCTGAAGCAAATTTATCAATTAATTCAGATGCATTTTCTTTCATTTCTTCAAAGATCATTACTAATTCACCGCCTGAAATAGATTCTACAAAAATTAAATTATTCAAGCTTACAATGTCAATTAAATCACCATTTTCTTGTTTTATGTATCCGTCTATCTCTCCTTGAAATGAATAATTTCCGTATTCTAGATTTAAGAATATTTCATTAAATCTTAAGATTTCCAAGTTTTCTTCTAATGTATATTCGCCAGATAAATCATAGTCAATCAAAATATTTTTATAGTCTGAAGTGAAATTAACCAAACTATCGTATGTATTTAAAGTCCAATCGAAATCATTATTGTATGAAAGTTTAGTTTCTTCACTATTGACGTTCGAATCTAGGTTTATAGAAGTAGTGACTTGACTTTCACCTGTTTTAGATCTTAAAAAATCAAACTCTATGCTGTTTTCAGCTATAATTTCAGGTTCAATTACTTCAAAATCATCATCAAATTCATCGATTACTTCTTCTTCCTCTTCAAGTTCTTCATATTCAACAGTTTGGATGCTTACTTCAAATCCTAACGCGGAGGCATTGCTTATTACTTTTATTTCTGCAAAAACATGAGACTTATTATAAAGTGTAGATATTTTAATACTATCTAGATATTCATCGTTTAGCAATGTTACCTCAAAGTTAACATCGTTTAGTATAACTTCAACAGCGTCTTCTTCAACAGCGGGTTCTTCTTCACCTTCGGCTGGAGCTTCAACTACTTCTTCCTCAACTTCATCTACGATTGCTATTTGCGTAGCTAAAAAATCAATAATCGCAGTAAATCTATCTGCAATTGCTAGCTTAGATTCTTCAGCATTTTCTCGCTGAACGAAGAATACATAGTAAGAAAGTAATTCTTCAATATTAGTATCTAATTGAAGGTTAGTAACAAAACTTGTTAGTGCAGTTCCTAAATCAGCTCTAGTTAATACAGCGTTATAAGTCGTATAAACAGGTGCTGCAATCACCTCTTCTTCGCTTTCAGACTGTGCTTGATCTTCAGAGTCTGATTGTCCTTGCGAACCGTCATCGCTCTGCTCAGCTACATTTGTAGTTTCTGGTTTTTCAGGTATGCTAAATTTAGAACTTTTAACCATGTTGATTGCTAGAGCTTGTATTTCGCCGTAAAAACTTGAAATTGCAGCAGCGCTAACATCTTCATAGTTTGATAGAATTCTGTCGAAATCTCTAAATTTTACGTAATCTTCTAATCTGTCAGCAGGAATACCACCATTTTCAGTTTCTTCAACTCCTATAAGATAACTTACTGCAAGAGCGTTATCATACAAGTGAGGAAATCTAAAAGTAGCAAGTTCGTTTGAAGTAACTACTTCACCATAAGTTTGACCTTCTAATCCATCGTCAAGCGCCAATTTTGTACTATTAATAGATTCAGATTCATTATACATTTCACTAAATTTCATGGACATGTTTTTTAGAACTGAATATACATTTTCACCAGGCAAACCACCGCTTGCTTCGTCAATCTCTAAATAAATATCTTTGTTTGACATCTTGGTTTCAGGGTCTTTTCTTATCAATAAATCTGGTAGTTTATCAATTTCTTCGTTTGTCTCAGTCATAGAATCTAGCGTTCTGGTAACTGCTTTTGTAATGTTACTATTCAAGAAAATTATGTCGCCATATTGGACAAAGACAAATACAACAGCAGAAATTAAAGCTATTAACACAGCTGAAATAATAGCTATTTTAGCTCCTTTACCGAGCGGTTTCTTTGGCTTTTTTGGGGCCTTTGGTTTTTTTGGTTTTTTAGGTTTTTTTGGGGCCTTAGGCTTTTTTGGCTTTTTTGGGGCCTTTGGCTTATCTTTGCCCTTACTTAAAAAAGGTAAAGAAAATTTAAACTTTGATTTCTTTTCAGCAACCAAAAGCGTGCCATCATCGTTCTTGGCACCACATTTACCACAAAATTTTGCATCTTCCTCTAATTTAGTTCCACATTGCCTGCAAAACATATAAATCCTCCAAGGGTTATTATCATGATCAAATCAAGAATTGCAAACAATTATTTAAGATAACAATTATTTGGCTTACGAAAAAAGTTTCATGATTGATATTATTTATTGCTATATTAATCATTATAATACGACATTCAACTTTTTTCAACAAAAAGATATAATATATGCATTTTTTTTTAAAGTATTAGCGACTATTTACAGTCGATATAAGTGTACAAAGGAAAAAATAATAAAATATGGAAGCCTTATGTAGATTGGATTAAGTTGTGT
>CAYJLG010000028.1:0-36477 GCA_964371035.1 uncultured Clostridia bacterium
CTCGTTTTCTCTATCTTTTTATTCTTTTTTCAGGTTCTGTTTTGATACAGCCCCTCTAATTTGTAGTTTTCTCTGTAAAAATCGGAAATTTCAAATCATAGTTTCCCCAAATGGTTCTATTTGATTTTGTTAAAAATATTGTTACAAATAGCACTTCACGAGTGTTAAGTCTTGTCAAAAAAGGTATAATACTTTTATTGATTTTGTAATGTATAGTGCTTTTATCATACTGCTGTTTCAACTTAAAATATATTTCTCTATCAGCCTCTAAGAGCATACTTAAAAATGCCTGTTCATTTGAATCATTTATATTGTTTAAGTGTAAATCAATATAAAAATTATTAAATCCTTCTTCGTCGTGTGCAGTATTGAAAAAATCTATCCATTGATCTTCTGTTTTATTTTCAATTACATTATAATCAAATCGCTCAAATCCATCATTGATGTTTTCAAAAAATACTTTGACACATTTTCTAAATTCTGAAACCTCTATAGGGTATATTAATTTTTCCTCCATATTGTAATCCTCCTATATAATATTCATCGGATTTTCCAGTAAATCCTCAACATTACATCTCATGATATAGAGGATTCACGCTTATTATTTCATCTAAACTAATTCCTTAAGATTTATTATATCGTTGTAATGATAGATTGTCAAATGCTGTATCGTTATGACAGAATAACATCAGCCAAATCAATTAGTTTTAACTGTTCTTTTAAAGAAAAATCCCTAAGCTCCTTTGTGAAACCACTTTTTGAGAATAAATAATAATACACTTCTTTATTATCGTGATGCGAAAACTTAGCTAGTAATTTTTTCAAATCACCCATATCCATAGGCTAATTTTTGTACTTACATTCTCAAACAAGGATAGAGCCGCATATCTGTCCAAAAATTAGATGTGCGGCTCTGTGATTTTGTAATACTTATTCAGTTTCCATTCAAATTATTTCGCATAAATCGTATAAGATTCTTGATATTTTAATCGGAACAATATGTGAAAAAAGGATCTTAATTTATACTATATTTCAATCTGTTACCAATAAAACTTATCATCTGATATTACTTCAATTTTCCATTCAGCCTGCTCAGCATCATCGCTTGACATTACAAAATAATATTCATATGTATCGCCTGCTATCTGCATGCCTAAGCTTGAGGTATGCGGATCTAATACTTCATTTACTGTGCACTTCATTATTATGCCATTTTTCTCAGGGAAAATTTCCATTAAATATGATGCAAGATCACTAGAATGATCAGAATGTTCTAACATGTCAGGCGTTACCTGTTCAATACCTAATATTATATAACCAGGGATATAAGGTCGATATCCGTCTGAGTTGTGACTTTCCTTCAAACGATCAATTTGCAAAGTATCAATATTCAAATTGACAAGAGCCTCATAGTCTCGCATAGTCAATGCCTTGAAGTAATCTCTAATTACCAAATCAGGAGGATACATGTCCTGTGGTGCATATTCCATTATATAAAATTGGCCATTGTTGTAAGCACTGTTATTAGATTCAAAATTTTCAACTTCATAATCTTCTAAAAACATGAATGTTTCTATATTTACATCTGCTAATTGCTGAAAATATATATCATTTAGATTAGAGAAAAGATGAGCATATTTTCCTTGTCTGTAACTATCTAAAATTGCATAATAATCTTCTGATGAATAAACTTCTCCGTTTATCTTGTATACATCTTCATTATTTGAAAAGAACATTTCAACCGAAAAATGGCCGTCAGTTAAGCCATAAACAGTCGTTTGAGACTGTATAACACCAAGCTGTTGTTCATTTATTATATATGTTTTTCCGTCAAAATCAGTATACTCAATTCCATAATTCTGAGAAACAGGCATTTGTATATTTACAATCGGAATACTTCCGAGAAACTTAACTGAACTATTGTCTACAATAGTAAACACTTTCGCTTCGCTTAAATATTCTTTTTCAACATCACTGTACAAAACAAGTTCTAAGACTCCGTTATTATCAAAGTCAATAAGATTAGCATAGAAAAAACCTTGCATATCTATAGAATCTACATATGCTGATTTAGTAGCCATCATACCTATTACTTGATAGGTATTTTCGCTTGTGTTTTGAATATTGTTATCAAGCTCATATGCTTTAATAAGTAAAGAATAAGGACTATAGTCAATCTCCTGTTTGTTTATATCTTCAGAAACAGTGTCATATTGACTTAAAAATGAGTAAGTTTGTGCATTTCTATTAACTAATTCGCCAAGTTCTTCATTGGATAACCAACTAACAGGATGAAAAATAACATCTCCATAATCATTTTGCAACATACTAATAAGTTCCTCTCCATCATAGGCATCACCATTTAGTGTTACGTCCACTTCTGATGTATCAAAATCAGAGACTATCTCATAATTTAATATTTCTGTTAACTCCATATCTTTATTCATTCCATAATAAGTAGCGTGCTCAACATCGCTTCGAAAACTTTCTAATAAATATACTAAATCATCTTTTGCAGAATACTCTATACCATACCTAACGCCACCATTACCATGAGATGCAGGCTCGAAATTACCGAGTTTTACAAGTTCATTTTCTTGTGAAATAGTATAAACATTAACAAGTGGCAATAGCTTTCCTTGCATGTCATAATACCTATCTAACGCCCCTGTATCCCAAAGCGTATTCTCGTCATAGGGGACTCCCATCAATACAAGCTCTAAAACACCATTGTTATCTAAGTCTATAAGGTTTGAATAACAAAATCCCGCAGAATTAGCCCCACCGTCTTCTTGAATCTGCTCAGTAGTCAATTCTCCATAAATAGAGTTGTATGCATTAACGAGTTTTAAATAATGACTATAATCTATCTCTGAATTATCTGTCCTGTTGTCTTCAACTAAATTTTCACTTTTTTCGTCATCAATATCTTTTACATTATCATCTGCAGTATTCTCATCCGTGCTGTTATTATCAGTTATATTTACTGTAGGAGAATCATCATTTTTTGCTACATCCTCTGAATTGTCACATGCAACAAATAACGCTACAACCGCAACTGATAAAATAAGAAAAATAAATTTTTTCACTCTTTCCTCCTTGAAATTAATATAAACAGTATATCACTTAAAATATCAAAATTCAATATATCTTGCTTATCATCGACTGTGATTTTAGATGAATAGTCATTGGTAGGCCACAAAACAATTAAATCATTTTCTCTGTAAAAATCGGAAATTTCAAATCATAGTTTCCCCAAATGGTTCTATTTGATTTTGTTAAAAATATTGTTACAAATAGCACTTCACGAGTGTTAAGTCTTGTCAAAAAAGGTATAATACTTTTATTGATTTTGTAATGTATAGTGCTTTTATCATACTGCTGTTTCAACTTAAAATATATTTCTCTATCAGCCTCTAAGAGCATACTTAAAAATGCCTGTTCATTTGAATCATTTATATTGTTTAAGTGTAAATCAATATAAAAATTATTAAATCCTTCTTCGTCGTGTGCAGTATTGAAAAAATCTATCCATTGATCTTCTGTTTTATTTTCAATTACATTATAATCAAATCGCTCAAATCCATCATTGATGTTTTCAAAAAATACTTTGACACATTTTCTAAATTCTGAAACCTCTATAGGGTATATTAATTTTTCCTCCATATTATAATCCTCCTACATGACATTCATCGGATTTTCTAGTAAATCCTCAACATTACATCTCATAGCACGAGCTAATTTATATATAGTATGAACTTGTGCTTTGTCTATGTCATTGATTTTTTGCTCATACATCTGAATCGACCTTAAATTGACATTTGACATATGTGAGAGTTCAGTTTGAGTTAAATTTTTTGCTTCACGCAGTCGTTTTAATTTGGTAGGAGATGAAATCTTGTTATATTTATCTTCTAAATCATGTATGAAATGCAGGACATCCATCTCATGATATAGAGGGTACATGCTTATTATTTCATCTAAACTGATTTTAAAAAAAATATCTTTGTAACTTTTAGCACTGTACCACTGATACTCAGCTAAATAAAATCCCGCAAAATATTCGGGAGTTCTGTCAAATTTGAAAACAGGCTCTTTAAACATGTCCATAAGATTTACTTCGTATAAAATTTCTCTTACAACTTCAATTCCCGATTTTCCTGACGAAATACCCGGGTCACCGATTTCAAATCTATCGGCGTAGCCACTTACGATAAAAACATCACAAAACATCTTAGGCGACAGCCCGCAGTCATTTATTGCAAAATCAAAAACAGTTGCGAGACATTTTTTTACATCACTTAGATAATATTCGTTGTATGCGCGCATCATCAGACTTTAGCTCCTCTCTTAAGATATCAAGAACAAACAGATCATCTTTGTAATAAGGGGATTTGGCTTTAATTTCATTTTTATATTTTTGCCTCGCATCAAAATCGCGAGAGAAAAATTTGTCATAATATATTTCTTTAGAAACCTCTTCAAACCCTAAAAATTTAATGTTTTTAAATGCGGTTTCAGAAGCTAAAACTATTTGTTCTCCTAAATCTCCAAGTCTCAAAGCAGTATTCAATCTATCTACAGATAATCCATTTTCCAAAAAAAGCTGTGCAAAAGAAAAGTAAGAGTCATCAGCTCTATATCCTATAATCACATCGCTGTTATCAGTATTAATAAAAAAATTATCAATGATATATTTTCGTGCATCTACAGCTATTTCACTATCTGTCCGAAACGTTCTGTTTTTTAATAAAATCGCCATCCAGTTTAAAATATTATATTTTTCATCTAACAAGTTTATAATATTTAATCTTGACAAATTTAGCTCATATTTGTTTACAAATCCGTTCTTGTTGTTTTTACAAGCCCATTCCTTTGCCATTCCTATCTCTTTAGTACAATAAAAGCCCTGCCCATAATCATTGTAAGGTTTCCCAATTTTATACATGGGCAAATCAATAATATGTTCAGAACCATGATAAATAGTCAATTTTTCACTCAATAAAACCATCTCCCTTGCGAATTAAATAAAATACGATAAACATTAATTATATTCACAAGATTCATTATATCATTGCAATGATATAATGTCAAATTATTTTGCAGATATATTGATGTTTTCACATTGTATTTCATATTGAAATTTGTAAAAAAATACATTATACTAAATATACAATGAATTTATCAATTTATGAAAGGGGAGGCTGTCAATGAAAAGAAAAAATTTATTAATAATTTGTATTTTACTGATATGTACTTCTTGCAGTAGTGAAAATGATATGGAAACTTCAAAAGAAAATATTGTAGATGCAGATAAAAACATCAATGAAACTGTTGATTTTATCAGTAATGATGGTGAAAATGAAAAAACTTTAGAATCAAATGAAATAAACGTAATAGATATCAACCTTGAAAATGCGGGAAGTTTTGAACATGCTTTTACAACTCTATCGTTTGAAGCAGGTAAAATCACTGAATCGAACATAGAAATGGATTTTAATGTGGGGTCAGTATATTATGTTGATGAAACTACTTTGATCTACATTGTATCTTATTATAATAAACTTGAAGATGGAAGCAATTCTCAATTTCCTAACAAAACCGAATATCGAATTCGCGATATTAATTCAAATGAGGAAAAAATCATACTTGAAACTAGCACACATTATTTTGGAACAAAATCATATATCGAAAACAATTGCTTAATCGTCATGCATTTAGGACCAGATGGATATACTCGTTATAGTGTCAATTTATCAACAGAAGAAGTGACCATAAACGATCCGTTACCTTTTACTGAACACGAAGTTGTATATCAAAAGACTAATTTAGTTGAGTTAGGATACAAAGGCGTTATTCCCGAGGCAATAAGTGAGAAGGTATCAGTAAAAAACAATATTTCAGGGATTGTGAATGAATTTTGGTTTGAAGATGCAAAAATCATCTCATACACCTATAATGATGATTATGTCGCCATTTTTACAATTGATATAAATCAAGATATATATCTTAACATATATGATTTTTTTACAGAAGAGATAAATTCGGTTTTAGTTAACGATATTTATGAAGACAATCTTAGTAAAGATATTTACATATATGATAATTTAATATGTTGGAGAAAACAGGATAACTCTAAATCAGTAATATATTTATTCGATCTAAAGAGTGAAACGATATCTGTCATAGGCAATAACGATGAATATAGTATTAGACAGTTACTGATAAAAGATAATGAAGTATACTTTTTAGCTTCTTGTCTAAGTGAAGAATATGATTCTTTATATAGAGTTGACTTATCTACCAATAAAATAAAAAAAGCTATAATAACAGAAGAAGCTTTATCGCTATATTTGAATCAAGACAAAGCCGTGGTTTTAACTATAGAAATAGATGATAATGCACAAAAGATATTAATCATAGGAAATTAAAAATATTATAAAATTAACAGTTATAAGATGAATTGTGAGAAAGGAGAATAATCCAAATCTTCAAAAAAGGATAATAGGATTACATGTGTGCAATGAAAAGAAAAATACTTATAATAGTCTTTATATTAATTAGTATCATTATTATATGCTCAATAACATTCTTTAATTTAAATTTCACTCCTACCAAATATGTAGATGAAGAATTTAATGATATTAGCAACATTAGTATTGATGCTAAATATAACAATTCACAAAATGAGATACAATATACTATTGAAAACAATACTAAAGATACAATATGGTATGGTGACGAAGTAGTATTGGAACGAAAAATTAATAATAAATGGTATGTAGAAAACAGAGAAGTTAATTTTACAGCAATATTGCTATACACAAATCCATATGATATTTCTGAATATACATATTCTACTATTAAGTATTCATTTATCAATTTAGGAGAATATAGGTTGATACAAGAAATATATTTAGATAAAAATTTAGACGAAAAAAATATTCTATGCGCATATTTTGCGATTAAATAGAATTATAGTATAGTCAAAAATTTAACACTGAAGGAGATTACAATGATAATACTAGCATCAGCATCACCGCGAAGAAAAGAGATTCTTTCTATGATTACGGATGATTTTAAGATTGTTGTGCCTGAGTTTGATGAAACTATTCCAGATGGACTATCAGTGACTGAGGCAGTCATGTATCTTTCGAAAGAAAAAGCGAAAGAAATATATGAAAAACAAAAAGATGATATGATAATAGCTGCTGATACTATTGTAGAATTAGACGGAGTTATATTTGGAAAACCATTGGATTTTGAAGACTCTGTTCGGCAACTTAGTGCATTATCTGGGAAAATACACAACGTACATACAGGCGTAACTGTTATGTTTAAAGATGAAATTAATACGTTTTGTTCATCGTCAAATGTAACTTTTGATGAATTGTCATTAGAAGAAATACACGAATACATAAACACAGGCGAGCCGATGGACAAAGCAGGAAGCTATGCTATACAAGGAATAGGAGCTAAATATATAAAATCTTTAAACGGAGATTTTTATGCTGTAATGGGATTGCCGTTGAATGAATTGTATAGATTGATAACAAATTGGGAAATTTTTTGTTAACATTATGGTTTGCCTATCCCAAGAATAATAACTTGATTTAGATTGAAAAATATGCTACGATATCTTAGATTTTGATTATAATTGGAGAAATATTATGAAATGCGAATGGTGCGATAGGAATTTTAATGAGAGAGAAACAGATGGAGTGTGTCCAAACTGTGGTGGAAATAATGATATTGTTATTGACTATACGAAACGAAAGAAAGAAAATGTTGATACAAAGCAATTTATAAATAAGAATGTGAATAACAAAGATAACGATAGTTATGGTAAAAAACGTGTTGCATCAAAAGGAAGAGGAATAAGTTTTCTACTTTTAATAATGGTACTCTTATCTTTAATAATGTTTAATGGTGAATTGTTTGAAACAGCAAAAACATCTGTAGCTATAGAAGTTGAACATGTAGAGGAAAAGCCAAGTCTGGAAATCCCACTAAAGTTTTCACATATGATACCAACTGAAGCAATCGTAGAAGGGGATACGGCAGTAGGAATACCACAAGGTGCATCGTCGGCCGTCATAGTTATACCTGAAGGAACTAAGCATATAGAAGATTATGCATTTGCTGATTTGCCAGTAATGGCAGTTGTTTTTCCAGAATCACTAGAGAGTATTGGCTCATATGCTTTTTACGATTGTTATGATCTTGAATATGCTAAACTACCAAATAATTTGAAATTTGTCGGTGACTGTGCTTTTCTTGAAGCAGGAGATGATATAAGTATTGAATTTGGAGAACTTCCATCTTCTGTGGAAATTGTTGGTAGCTTTGCTTTTAGTAACTGGACAATTCATAGCTTACCTGAAGGAATAAAAGTTAATCAAGCTTCATTCGATTATAGTGAATATTTAGATGGAATAGATGAAGATGGTTTTTTAATACTTGGAGATATACTTGTAAAATATAATGGAACATCTAAAAACATTACTATTCCTGACGGTGTTTCTAATATTGATTCGTATGCTTTTTTCAATAATGAGGCAATTGAAACTGTGGTAATGCCTAATACCGTTGAATTTATAGGTGATGCAGTGTTTTATAATGCTAAAAGTTTAAAGAATGTAATATTTTCAGAAAACTTAAAAATTATGGGTAATAGTGTTTTTGAAGGTTGTGAAACTTTAGAATCAGCATTGTTACCAGAGGGAATGTTGCACATAGGAAATGATGGGTTTGTTGGCTGTGAAGAATTACATGAATTGCACATTCCGACAACTCTTATTACTGCATCAAGAGATTCATTTGATGGTTGTGCATGGTATTATGATAATTATATAGGTGGGTTAGATCAATGGGTTTTTGGCGATAGCATTTTGGCATCGCTTTACACTACTTATGAAGCAGATATAATTTACCTTCCGAATGGCATTAAACGTGTAGCTCATCATGCTCTTTTCTTAATCTTTAAACATGATGAAATAGTATTTCCTGAGGGCGTAGAAGTAATCCATGATGGAGCAATTTCATTAACGTCAAAAGAGGGCAAATTGATTTTAGATATTCCGAGCAGTGTGACTGAAATACAGGGACATCCTGTAACTAGTGGCATATCAAGCGAGTTAGAAGTTGTAATTCGTTGCAATCCAGATAGTTATGCGTTTGAATATGCGCAGGCAAATGGATACGAGATAATACCTAAATAGTAGTTAAGATACTTTACTTATAATTAATCTCACATTTAAAACTTATACAAATCAAAACCTTAAAGCACGTTGATATTAAAACGTATTTTGAGGTTTTATTTTGGCTAAAAATGTGAGTTTTTTATAGATTTAATTTTTAAGTGTTATGATCAAAACAGATAGACAATACAAAATCTAATCATCATCATAATTACAAAGCTTACAATAGAAGTCATATACATTAATCTAATTGACTTAATAATATGCTCAGGAGTGATTGTAGTTAAGTCATCGCCTATAGTAGGTTTAGATACAAATTTACCTTTGTAATAATTCCCGCCTCCGAGTTCAATTCTTAACGCTCCTGCGCATACTGCTTCAGTATGGGCTGAATTAGGACTCAAATGATTATATTTATCTCGTTTATATATTTTAAGTGCGTTGTTAAAATCAAATTGAAGAAGTTTAGCACTAATCATCATAATAAAAGAAGCAAAACGTGCAGGTAAAAAATTTGCAACGTCATCTGCTTTGGCAGAAAATCTACCTAAAAACAAGTACTTCTCATTTTTATATCCTATCATAGAATCTAGTGTGTTGATAGCTTTGTAAGCAAATCCTAGTGGTGCACCGCCGATGATTAAATAGAATAGAGGGGCAATCACTCCATCTGATGTGTTTTCGGCGACTGTTTCAATGGTAGCTTTTACTATTGATTTTTCATCTAAATTTTCTGTATCTCTCCCTACGATGTATGATAATTTTTTTCTGGTTTGATTGATATCTTCTTTGTTTAAGCTTTCATAAATTTTCTTTGCTTCATCACCCAAACATTTGGTTGCAAGTACGTAATAGCACAAAATACTTTCAAGAATGATGGCTAAGACGATAGATATCTTTGATACAATCATTAGAATAAAAAATGGTATAAAAAAAGATACAGCAACTATTAAAATCCATAAAATAATACCTGCACGATATTCATCATCTTTGTTTTTGCACTTTATTCTAAGTGATTGTTCTAATTTCAAAACGGAATTCCCAATTAGTCTGATTGGATGAAAAGAATGTTGAGGATCTCCAAGTAATAAATCTAAAATATACCCTACAGTTATTGAAATCATGATGCCTCCATAAATCAAATAATATTGTGTTTTAAGTATAAGAAATTGCAAGGGATGTGACGCTATCAAATCATCACATCCCTTTAATTCTATTTAATTTTATCTTCTACGAATTGTTCAAATTCAGTGACTGGTAGAGGTTTAGCATAGAAATATCCTTGAGCTGCCTTGCATCCAATTTCGTTCAAAAATTGAATTTGTGTATTGTATTCAATACCTTCTGCTATAGTATACATACCGAGTTTTGTGGCAAGGTCTATTATGCTTTTTACAACAAGATTGCCTCTTTCGTATTCATCTTCATCTTCAAGTTCTATAAAAAAACTTCTATCAAGTTTGAGAGTATCCGCCTTAAAGTTTTTCAACATCCCAAGCGAAGAGTACCCTGAACCAAAATCGTCTATAGAGACTTTAAATCCAGAATCTTTTAGTTTTGCAAATACAGTTTTTATCATATCTTCGTTATCAGTAACAAGTGTTTCTGTTAACTCTATATCGATTAGCGATGGATCAACATTGTATGATTTTACTAAAGCAAGTATTTCTTCTACGAAATTTAAATTATGCAGGTGAAGTCTTGAAAAATTTACTGAAATAGGAATGAGTTCTATTCCTCTATCCATCCAAGATTTTAGAATTTCACAAGCATTTTTCAACATATAATTGTCAAGTTCAATAATAAACCCATTTTGCTCAAAGAGAGGAATAAAATCATCAGGGTAAATAATTGTACCAGAAGAATCAATCCATCTCACAAGTGCTTCAGCTCCAGAGAGTTTGCCTGTAAGAATTTCGACTTTAGGTTGTAAAAACATTTTAAACTCATTATTGCTTAAAGATTTATGCATTCTATTTACTATATCTGTTTCTCTTAAAACTTTTTTAGTAAACTGTTCATTATAGTCACAAACTTCTTTTAAATTGTTATTTTTTGCAAAAGAGTGTGCCATAGTTACTTTATTGATTATTTCATTTATATTTTCATTATTATTTTGTATGTGATAACGGCCATACCTAAAATAAAAATTATGCTCAGCTAATTCAGGAACTAACGATTTGAAATAACTTTCAAAGTGCGCTGTGTTTTTAACTAAATTTGTTACATGGTCTCCATAAGAAAAAAACATAAATTCATCAGGTCCAGTTCTTGCTTGAATAAAATTTTTATCAGTAACCGTTCTACCTGTATCGGCTACAGCACATAGAACTTTATTTCCTATTTCAAACCCATATATTTCATTTATAGCTTTGAAGTTCGCTATGTCAAATTTGACTATCCCTAGCATATCTTTTTTAGTATTATTGTCATTAGTATTTAAAAAAGCAGACATGTGCAATTTCAATTTCGCTAGATTAGGACTACCCGTCAATTCATCATAGTATGCAATTTTTTCTAATTGGTGTGCGTTTTTGTTTTTTGATACAACAATATACAAAAGAGCACTTATTGAAAAACCTATAATTACTATTGAGATAAACAACATCGAAGAAGAAATGTTCTGTGCACTTTCGGTCAGACTTTCTTCAGATATTTCAAAATACAAAATCCAATCGTTTAAACTTACAGGTCTGAATTCTGCAAGTTTTTTAGTTCCACCTATACTGTAAGATAAGCTTCCGCTGTTTCCTGCGCGAAAATCGTTTAAAACATCATCGAAAGTCACTCCGTCTTCAAATTCAGCGTTTACAAAATTATCTAAAGAAATAACAAAAGAATTTGTACTTAACATTATTTCGCTATCACGATTGATGAGTAAATTAAGTCCTCTTTCATCAGTAAAAGTTGTTAACAACGATTTAAGGTATTCTGTATCATATTCTACCGCTAAGACTCCATCAGCTATACCATTTACATAAATAGGGCATGAAACTAGTATAACGTTAGTGTTAGTTGCATGAGAAATGTACGGTTCTGATGCAAAAGTTTCACCATTCATAGATTTTTTAAAAAAATCACTTTCAGAAACATCTAAAACTTCTCGTGTAGATAAAAATGCTCTCCCAGAAGAATCACTTATATAAATGGTTTCTGTATTGAGCTCTTCTTGTTTACTAAATACAAAATCTAATATATTGCTTTCATTGACACCAATAATCGTAAGTGTTTGAGCCATATTTTGCAATTCATTAGTCATATAACCAATCTGTCTTTCAAATGAAAGTTGTTGCTGATCAGCCATATCATGTAATGTTTTTTTCATGGAGTTATGTAATTCGTAATTAACAGTATCTATAAATAAACTTATGCTATATATTAGAGCAACTAGAAACAAAGTGCTTATAAAAATAGTTATTCTTAAATTCTTTTTCATCAAAATCTCCTGTCAAAAATAGACATTAAAAAACAAAAACAGATTCAAACAGCATTTTGATACATAAATCAATGCTATTAACCTAAAAAAACACATAAAATCCAACTTTAAGTCAAGTTTTTTTCCAAATCAAGCAAAAATTCCTTAACATCAAGTCCACCACCATATCCTACGAGCTTACCCGAAGCCCCTATGACTCTATGTCATGGAACCGCGTAAGAGATAGGGTTTCTATTGTTTGCCATGCCTACTGCACGACATGCTTTTTCATTACCTATTGTAATTGCTATGTCTTTATAGCTTCTTGTTTCGCCATAAGGTATTTTTAACAAGGCATTCCAAACTTTCACCTGAAAATCAGTGCCTTCCAATATGTATTTAAAAGTGAAATCTTTTCGTTTGCCATCAAAATAATCAGACAATTCTTCGAAAACAAAATCAGTAAAAGGTGTTTTGTTCCCAAAATTTTCGACGGATTCCACAAGCAACTTCTTCACATATGTTGCCACGTCATCTTCATATTGAATAAATATATATCCAATTTTACTCTCATAAATTGCAAAATCTCTCAATTATTACCTCTAATTTATCAAATTTATATTTTATTTTACTTATCTTATTTTATCATGAATAGCTTGTTGGTTCAAGGTTTTTTTGTCAAATATCTTATTAATTATCTAGGTTGACAAGTTCATTTTGAAATAGTATGATATTAGTATATTTTTTATTTTACTGAAGGGAAGTACATAGTATGCATTATGCATCTTTACATAATCACACAACTTATTGCGATGGAAGTAATTCTGCCGAAGAAATGGTAATTGCTGCAATAGAGAAAAATTTAAAAACAGTAGGAATATCTACTCATGGCCCATTGCCTTTCAGGGCTAAATATGCTATAGATAAAGAAAAAATAGAAGATTATATTAGAGAAGTGAATTTGTTAAAAGAAAAATATAAAGAAAAAATTCAAGTTTTATTAGGCATGGAATTTGATTATTTTTTTGATGAAGAATTCTCACACGTTGACCCAGATCTATTTGATAGATTAGATTATTGGATAGGATCGGTACATTATTTAGGAAGATATGAAAGCGGTGAACCATGGGCAGTTGATGCAAGTTTAGAGGCTGTTGTAGATGGGATTGAAAAATCATATGATAAAAACGTACAAAAAGCCTTTGAAGATTATTATAAATTTGTTGGTGAAATGGTAATCAAATACAGGCCCAACATAGTAGGTCATTTAGATTTGATCAAAAAAAATAATAAGAATAATGTTTTGTTTGATGAAAATGAAGACTGGTATAGAAAAGCAGTTTTTGGTTGTCTTGAGAAAATAAAATCTGCTGGATCTGTGTTAGAAATCAATACAGGAGCACGTGCCAGAGGCCATGAAATAGAACAATACCCATCGAAATGGATTTTAGAACAATGCAATAAATTAGATATACCGATTACGTTAAATGCAGATGCTCATAAATCTATCCATATAGCATACATGTTTGATGAAATGCATGAATTGATTAAATCTCTGCAAATTAACAATTTTGTGTATCTTACAAGTATCGGATGGGAAAAACTCAAAATCATGTAATTTATACGGTGATTATCGCAAAAGAATACTGTTACCAATAAACTAGAAAATTAGTTTTTGGTAGCAGTATTCTTATATTTATTATTATTTTATTTGTAGAGATAATATTAGATACTTTTATTTTTTAGTTTAAATTTTGAGATATTGACTTGACTAATTAGTAATGCAAAAACTATAAACATGCCACCTACTATTGCGCCTAATGTCAATACTTCTTTTAGTATTAAGGCAGACATCAATACTCCGAAAACGGGTTCAAGTGTAAGTATTACGGAGATTTGAGTACCTGTCAGAAACTTCTGACACTTTGTTTGCATGTAAAATGCAAAAGCAGTACAAAAGACAGCTGTGAAAATTAATGAGTACAATCCTTTTTGAGTTACATTTACTGGAAAATCTTCGAAAAAAACTGCTAAAACCAATGCGTATACAGAAACAAAAAACATCTCTAATATAGTGAGTAAATCAGTATCGCAATTTTTAACAAAGTGTTCAGTCATTATAATTTGGATTGCAAAGAAAATACTCGCCATAAAACAAATGACGTCGCCTATGTTAAATGGTGTAACTCCTGCCATAGAGACCATAAACAACCCCAAAAAACAAATTGCGCCACATAAAAGTGATTTAGGATCAATTTTGGTTTTAAATACTGCTTTTGCTAGAAAAGGAACTATTAGTACAGCCAAACAACAATAAAATGATGAATTGGTAGAAGACGTGTATCTTATTCCAACTACAGTACACAAAAACACCAAAAATAGAGGAATCGAAAGAAAAAAACCACTTTTTAATAAATTTTTGTCTATCAATTTTAATTTTTTGTAAAATGGTATTGCGAGAACTAGCGATGCTAAGAAAAATCTAAATGCTAATAGATAAAATGTTGGGAAATCTTCTGTAGCAAATTTTAACAGCGGAAAACCAGCACCCCAAAATACTGTAACTGCAATCAAGCCAAAAATCGAAAGTTTATTCATATTAACCTCTTACATAATTTAGTAATTAAGTATTGCACTATATTTAACGTTCATACTTAATCCTCAATAATATTCGATGTAATCATTAAGATAAGTCCTCAAATTTATATTATTTTTCAAGACTAAAATATTTTAACTATATAATTTTAACACTAATTTATAATTTATTCAACAAAATTCTCTACATAATAAATGATATAGACAATGATTTGTTTTTATATTATAATTTACTAAAATAATTTCAGAAATATGGAACAAATTTTCTTATTGTTCGTCTAATAAATTGAGTGAGGTGGAAATTATGCACAACGATGAACTTTTGCTTATTAAAAGAAGCCAAAAGGGTGATATAGATGCATTTGAAACGCTAATAAAAGATTATAAAAAGGTTGCATATAATATCGCTTTTAGAGTTTTAAAAAACAAAGAAGATGCTGAAGACGTTTCACAGGAAGCTTTAGTTAAAGTCTTTAAAAGTATTGCGAACTTTAACATGCAATCGACTTTTAAAGTGTGGTTATATAGAATTGTAATGAATACTTGCTTAGATTTTAAAAGAAAAAATCAAACTATTGTATATTCTATAGACAAACCAATTGAAAGTGAAAACGGAGAAATAGCAACAGAAATAGCTGATGAAACAGGTAGACCTGATATTATCCTTCAGAACAAAATTGAATCTGAGATTTTAAATGAGTGCATACAAAATCTTGATGATGATTTTAGAACGGTAATTGTATTAAGAGAAATACAAGGACTTTCTTATAATGAAATTGCAAATATTCTATCTTGCAGTGAAGGTACAGTCAAATCAAGGATAAATAGAGCAAGAAAAAAGCTAAGAATTATGTTAACAGAGAAATTAGATTAAATACTCAAAGAGGGAGTGAGTTTATGGATTGCAAGGAATTTAAAAATTTGATTTTTGATTTTATTGATGATGAATTAGATGAAAATCAAAAGGCTGAATTTGAAAAACATAAAAATAGTTGTATTGGTTGTGAAACTGAATTTAATTCGTTTTTGTCAATTACAAACAGTGTAAAAGAATTAAAACAAGAAAAATTACCAGATGGATATTGTAAAAGATTAAACGAAAAACTTGAAATTGCTAAAAAAGAATTAAAGGTGAAAAAGAGAAATACTTATATCAAATTTGCAGGTGTTGCAGCTACTTTTATGATAGTTGCTTCGGCATTGTTTGTAGGTGGAGGAGAATTTTTACGAAACGATAGTGATGCGAGTTTTGACATGACTACAAGCAGTGAAGGTGTCTTAAGGTCAGTAGATAGTGGGGCAATGCCACAAGCGACATACGATGTTGCATTTGAAGAAAAAGCTATAGAGTCAATGGATTATGATATGGAAACAGACGGTTATGCTGATGTTGCAACAACTAATTCAGACGATGGTATCCAAAGCACAAAAATGGAAACTTCTATTGAAGAGATTGAAATAGAGAGCAAAATTATAAAATCTGGAAGTTTAAATGTTGAAACAGAGGATTTTGATAATTTTATGTTAGATATAGAGAATCAAGTAGAATTTTTCGAAGGATACATTGAACATAGCGAAACTTATGTCTCTCACTATAGTTATGATAATATAAAAATTAGATCTGCAGATTTAGTGTTAAGGGTTCCTCAAGAACAATTCGAAAAATTTGTTGGGTTTGTAGAAAATTCATCGGAAGTAAGTAACAAATCTATAAATGAAGAAGATGTGACTAAACATTATTATGACATGAAAAACATAGTTGTGAACTTAGAAGCGCAAGAACAACGTTTAAGAGAACTATATGATGAAGCTCAAACAATTACTGAAATACTAGAAATAGAAAGAGAGTTAAATAGAATTAGAACAGAGATAGACTATTACAATATCAGTTTGAAAGATATTGACTATAGAAGCGACATGTCTGTGTTAACTCTTAGTGTTTCAGAAGTTTTAAAAGGCGAGATAAATTATGGCTCAGATGATTTGTGGACTAGAGCAAAAGAAGGGTTTATTGATACTATTAACGGAATAATAAGAGCTGCGGAAGATTTTATAGTGTTTCTTATAGCTAATTCACCTATTATAGTGATGTTAGTAGTGGTAATAGTGATAGTTTTAACATTTGTGCGCAAGAAGTTAAAGAAAAAAAATAAATAGTCAAAAAAAATCTATAAAAGAGCATAATTATATGCTCTTTTTATTTACTTTTTTAAAAAAATTATGTACAATATAAATAAAGCTTAATTAATGGAGAAATTAAATGGATAATAATACTGTAAGCAATAAAATGACGATTTCAGATTTAAGATCTGGAGACAAAATAGATGTATATGTATTAGTAAAAAATTATGATTTGAAAAAAACTACTGCTGGAAAGCAATATGTTGATTTAAATCTTGTTGATAAAACAGGCGAGATAAATGGAAAAATTTGGGAAAATGCAAAAGAAAATGAAGAAATATTAGCTAGCAACAATATTGTTAAAGTCAGAGGTGAAGTGTTAGAATGGTCCGGTTTTTTACAGCTAAAGGTAAATAAAATTAGGCCGCTATTGCCATCAGAAAATGTAGATTTATCAGAACTTGTACCGTCTGCCCCGATAGAACCTACACAGATGTATATTGAAGTTTTAAGTTTTATTGATAAAATAAAAGATATAAAAGTGAAAGAATTGACTTTAAACATAGTTGAGAAATATAGAGAAAAACTGCTTTATTATCCTGCAGCTAAAAAGAATCATCATTCTTTTAGAGGTGGATTATTATATCATGTATTAAGGATGTTACAAACAGGCGAAAAATTAAGCGAAGTATATGACTGTATAGATACAGACTATATATATGCAGGAGTAATTTTACACGATATATGCAAAACGACAGAAATGGAATCAGATGAATGTGGTGTAGTTTCCGACTATACTATGGAAGGCAAACTTTTAGGACATATAATACAAGGTATCAAAGAGATAGATGCTGAAAGTATAAAAATAGATATGGATAAGGAAAAAAGTATTGTGCTTCAACATATGATTTTGTCGCATCATTATGAGCCAGAATTTGGAAGCCCCAAAAAACCGATGACTTTAGAAGCGGAATTGCTACATCATTTGGATATTATCGATGCTAGAGTTTTCGATTTTGATAATGTATTAAAAAAACTAGATGCTGGAGAATTTTCAGATAAAATTTGGGTATTAGACAACAGAAGTATTTATAAACTTAATAGTAACATCTAAATCAAAAATATAAATGCGGAGGGATAAGATGAACAATATTGAAATCACTTTGGGTAGTAAAAAAATTACTGTTAAAACAAACGAGAGCGAAGAGCATGTTAAAAAAGTAGAAAATGTTGTTAATGAGCAATTTGTACAGCTAGCTTTGCAAAAAAAACATAACGATTCGGAATGTTATATGTTAACTTCTTTTATTGTATCTGATAAATACATAAAAAGTTTAGATAAAATTGAAGAAACCAAAGAAATTGCTGAGAAAAAAACTAAAGAACTGCGCGAAAAAACTATATTGCTCTATGAAGAAAATGAAAATCTACGAGAAGAACTTAAAATTTCTGAACAAGCAAAAGAGATTTTAGAATTAAAAATTGAAAGCAATGAAAGTGATAAAAGCTCTTTAACTACAGAATTATCGTCGTTAGAAAACAATATAAATGAAAAAGATAATAAACTCGTACGAGTAGAATTAGAACTTGAAGAAACGAGAAATCAAATTGATAGTCTAAATGAAAAATGTCTAGAGCTTAGTGATGATAGAGAAAAATTTTTAAATGAACTCAACGACTCAGAGCAACAAAAAAATGAGCTGAATTCAAGAATTTCTAAGATGCTTGCTACATTGAACGAAAAAGATAACATGCTCGCTTCAAACGATTCAACGATCAGAAATCAGAAAAAGATTATTGAAGATTTAAGTGGCAAAATAAATGTTTTGAATGAAAATGCTAAAAAATCAACATCTCATTCTAAAGATGTTGAAGAAATGCTAGAAAATATGTCTAGAAAACTAGATGAATCTAATAATGCTATATTAGAAAAAGAAGACATTATAGGACAAAATTATAAATTTATAGAAGAACTAAAAATATTAAAAGAAGAGATCAATAAAAAATACGAGCGTGCTAATAATGAAAAAGAAAAATACTTAGAAGAATTATTGCAAGCAAATAATCAAATCGAAAATTTCAATTTTAAGATTACTGAAATTACAGATAAGTTAAATAGAGTTGAATCAGAAAAATTTCAAAACTCAATATATATTGAAGAACTTAAAAAAGAAAATTCTGAATTGATGAAGATATTAGATGAGGCAACTACACATGAAAGTTAAAACCGAATTACTCTCTCCTGCAGGCAGCATAGAGTCGTTTTATGCTGCTGTTAATAGTGGAGCTAATGCAATATATGTAGGAGGAAAGAATTTTAGTGCAAGATATTTTTCTCAAAATTTTGATGATGAAGAATTAATGCAAGCTATAAAATATGCTCATAACAAAAATGTAAAAGTTTATGTTGCAATAAATACTTTGTTAAAAGATACAGAGATAAAGAAAGCTTTAAATTATGCTTTCTTTTTGTATAATGCAGATGTAGATGGCGTTATAATACAAGATTTAGGATTGCTATTTTTGATTTCAACATTTTTACCAAATTTAAAAACTAATATTAGCACTCAGGCTTCAATTTATGATATACATGGCGTCAATTTTTTTGATTTATCTTCTGTTGACAAATATATTTTAGCTCGAGAACTATCGTTAGAAAACATTAAAAAAATTACAAATAATACAGATAAAAATATAGAGACATTTGTTCACGGTGCACTTTGTATGAGCTACTCAGGACAGTGCTTATTCAGCAGTTTTTTAGGTGGCAGAAGTGGGAATAGAGGCAAATGTGCTCAGCCATGTAGATTAAATTATAGCTTTGTTGATGAAAATGGAGCGGTGGAGAGCAATAATTTTTCAGAAAAACCTCTATTGAGTTTGAAAGATTTTAAAGTTGGAGTTAATATTTTTAACTTGATTGATGCTGGGGTATCAACCTTTAAAATTGAAGGTAGAATGAAAGATTCTGAATATGTTGCAATAGTCACAGAATATTATAGAAATCTTATCGATAGTTATTTAGTTAATAATCGAGTTGACGTAGATGGCTTATCTGAAAAAGTACAAAAAGTTTTTAGTAGAGGTTTTACAAATGGATATATAAAAAAGTCAAGAGAAACGATGTTTGCTGGCGTATCTTCTGGATCTAAAAGCAATAGTTCAAAAGATGTATCAGAAAATTTAAAAGATAGATTGTCACCATTTTATGAAAATACAAAATCTATAGTGAATTTTAGCATAGATATTAAACTTGGAGAAAAAATCAGACTTGTTGGTAGCGATGACAAGAACACTGCTTGTTTTGACAGTGATGAAATTGTAGATATCAGTATAAATAACCCAATCACAGAGAAAATGATTATAGAGCAGTTAAGTAAATTTGGTAATTCAATTTTCAAATTAGGTGAAATAAATGTTAATTGTGCAGACAATGCATTTGTCAAAAAAAGTACTCTTAACAAACTAAGAAGAGACGTTCTAGATGAATTATATGAAAAGAGATCTATTTTTCATAATCGAGAAAAAGTTGAAATCCTTTCTGATAGAGAAGTTTTTTCAGTTTTTGACAAAAATTCAGAGAAAAAAGCTTCAATTCCTAAAATTAGTTTAAAAATAAACTCAACAGATGATTTGAATTATGTAGATGATAAAATAGATAGGTTGTACGTTCCCGTTACATTGTATAAAGAAGATTTGACGTATGCAAAAGACAAAGAAAAATTTATATATTTAAACAATATAGTAAGTGAAAGCACTTATGAAATTTTGTTGAAAAACAAGGAGTTTATTGAAAACAACTTTAATGGTGTGTGTGTAAATAACGTAGGTTCGTTTGATTTTTTTAGTAAAAACTTCAATCTTGATATACATTGTGGAAATCTATTTAATATAATAAATAGTTTTAGTGCAAAATTTATCGAAGAAAAAGGTTCAAGTGGATTTACTTTTTCTCAAGAAGTAAATATCAGAGATATAGAGTCAATTTGCAAGAACACAAAGTTGACAACTGAAGTGACTGCATATGCTTTTACTCAATTAATGGCAATGAAAAATTGTCCTTTTTCAGAATTGAAAAAATGTAATAATCAGATTAACTGTGATGGTTGTAAGTATAAAACAAAGTATAAACTTAAAGATAGATTAGGAATTAAATTTAATATTAAAAGAGAAGACGGAACTTCTTTTATGTATAACAGCGTACCTTTGAGTATAATAGGTAAAACTAATGAGTTTTTGAAATACGATATTGATTATTATATGATCGATAGCATTTGGTCTGCAGAAGTGAAAACAGCTATAGATGCGCTTTATTTTGAAATAAGAAATTGTGAAAACAGCTCAAATTCAAAAGATGTAAAAATAATTACAGGCGAAAACAAGTTTACTCGAGGTCATTTTTTCAAATCTGTACTTTGATTTTGAATTATTATTGTTGAGAATTAGAATTTGATTAGAATGCATTTTAATTTTTTCTAATTAAAATATTGTGAGGGAAACATGAACGAAAAATCAAAAAATGTTTTAGAATTTAACAAAATATTGGAAGAAGTAGAATCATTTGCTAAGACTGAGCTAGGAAAAGCACGAGTCCGAAAAATTATTCCAGAAAGTAGCAAATACTTAGTAGATAAACTTCAAACAGAAACAGCAGAAGCCTTGTCTATGATTATGGAAAAGGGTAAGCCTCCGTTAGGAGGCATTTATGATATAACAGAGCATGCAAAAAGAGCATCTTTGGGTGGTTGTATTTCAGCAATAAACTTATTGAGATGTGCAGATACTTTAAGAGGTGCGAGACTTCTGAAAAATTATGTACTATTAAATAAATCAGATGGAATAAACTATGAGATTATTGAAATTGCATGCGAAAATATTTATGCGGACAAATATATAGAAGATGAAATCTATAGAGTAATAATTTCAGAAGAAGATATAGCAGATGATGCAAGCCCTGAGCTAAAAAGGATTAGGCGAGAAATAGCAATTAAAAGTTCTGCGATTAGAAATAAAATCAATTCCATGGTAAATTCAAATGAAACAGGCAAATATCTCCAAGAAAGCATAGTAACTATGAGAAATGATAGATATGTTTTGCCTGTAAAAGCAGAGTTTAGGTCTATGGTTAAAGGTCTTGTGCACGATCAATCATCTACAGGTGCAACTTTGTTTATTGAGCCTATGGTTGTGGTTGAAATGAGTAATATATTGTCGACATTAAGGATTGAAGAAAAAAAAGAAATTGAAAGAATACTATATGAATTAAGCGGGTTAATCGGCGAAATTGAACAGCAAATAAAAGTAAATAAGGAAATTCTAAAAGAACTTGATTACATGTTTGCAAAAGCTGAGTACGCTTTAAGCATTAATGCTATAAACCCTGAAATTAACGACGAAGGGAAAATTAGAATAAAAAATGGGAGACATCCTCTCATAGATAAAAATGTGATAGTTCCAATTAATGTTTGGGTAGGTGAAGATTTTTCACAATTAATAATTACTGGACCAAACACAGGCGGTAAAACTGTTACATTGAAGACGCTAGGTCTATTTTCATTAATGGCTATGGCTGGATTACACGTACCGGCAGATTATGGAACAATTTTATCTACTTTTGATGCAGTATATGCAGATATTGGTGACGAGCAAAGTATTGAACAAAGCTTAAGTACATTTTCTTCACATATGACAAACATTGTTAAGATAATGGAAGATGTAACAGAAAGAAGTTTTGTTTTATTTGATGAATTAGGTGCTGGTACAGATCCAGAAGAAGGCGCTGCATTGGCTATGGCAATCTTAGACACTTTAAGAGAAAAAAATATTATTACAGCAGCAACTACTCATTACAGCGAACTTAAACTTTATGCGCTTTCAAATGTTGGTGTTTGCAATGGAAGCGTTGAATTTAACGTCGATACACTTAGTCCAACATACAAAGTATTGATAGGAATTCCAGGTAAATCCAATGCTTTTGCAATTTCGAAAAAAATTGGATTATCTAATAAAATCATATCAAAAGCTAAAGATTTGATAGAGACTGAAACGGTGAAATTTGAAGACATTCTATCAAAGATTGAGAAGGATAGAATTTATATTGAAGAAAAAAAATCTGAGATTGATAATTTGAAGTGGCAACAAGAAAAATTGACAAAATCTCTTGCTGAAAAAGAGAAAAAGATTAAAGAAAAAAATGATAATGCAGTCAATGACGCAAATTATCAAGCGAGAAAAATCATAGAAGAAGCTAAGAATGAAGCGGCAGAGATTATAAAAGAGTTAAAAAAATTAAATCTTGATTTGGATAACGATAAAAGTAGATTGGCCTACGAACTAAGAGATTCTTTAAGCAAAAAGATGAGAGATTTAGATGGAAGTTTGTTTGATAGTTTACGATCAAAAGAAGATGAAGTTGAACAGTCAGTTCCTTTGAAAAAAGGAGATTATGTTTTAGTAAAAACTATTAATCAAAAAGGTTATGTTATTGAAATTGACAACTCGCAAAACGCGACAGTTGAAATTGGTCTGCTGAAAATGAAAGCAAAAGTTAATGATATTGTAAAAATAAAATCAGAGGAAGAAAAAGCAGTAGTTGTCAAAACAGAAAAAATGGTAAAACTAAGAACAAAAACTGTTAAACCTAGTATTGATTTGAGGGGATTAAACCTAGATCAAGCATTTACGGAGATAGACAAATATTTGGATGACGCGTACTTATCAGGGTTAAATGAAGTATCATTGATACATGGAAAAGGCACTGGCGTACTAAGGGATGGCATAAAACAATATTTGAAAACTAATAAAATTGTTAAATCTTTTAGGATTGGAGGATTTAATGAAGGTGGAAATGGTGTTACGATAGTATCATTTAGTTAGTTCGTTTAAAGGTATTTACCAAATAATACTTTTCATATAAAAAAACTTATGCTATAATTTTCAATATGCAAAAAAAGTGATTTAAAAATAGAATTAATAGTACAGAGTACCGGAGGATATTATGGATTTTAAATTAAGAGTAGCTGAAATCTTTGCTGAATTAGAGGAAGATATAGATATTAATGATGCGCTTCAGGTAGTAGAAATACCACCTAACCCAGAGATGGGGGATTATGCATTTCCATGTTTTAAGTTTGCTAAAAAATATAAAAAAGCTCCACCAATTATAGCTGCTGAACTTAAAGAAAAAATAGAAAAACTTGAAAAATTTGATGTATTTGAAAAAGTTGAAAACTTAGGACCTTATGTCAACTTCTTTGTAGATAAAGTGAAGTTTTCTGAAGTAGTGCTAAAATCAGCATATAAAGAAAATGATAAATATGGTAGTAATAATGTTGGCGAAGGAAAAAAAGTCATAGTTGAATTTTCTTCTCCAAACATAGCTAAACCATTTCATATTGGACATATCAGATCAACTGTTATAGGTCATTCAATATATAAAATATACAAATTTTTAGGATATGATACTGTTGCAATAAACCACTTAGGTGATTATGGCACTCAATTTGGAATGTTGATTTCTGCATATAAAAAATGGGGAAACAAAGAAGCGATAGAAGCTTCACCGATACCTGAGTTATTAAAACTTTATGTTAGATTTAATGAAGAAGCAGAAAAGGATGAATCATTAAGAGATGAAGCTAGATACTGGTTTAAAGAATTAGAAAACAATAATGAAGAAGCTTATGAGTTATGGTCATGGATAAGAGAAGTTAGCTTAAAAGAGTTCAATATAGTTTATGATATGTTTGGGATTAAATTTGATTCATTGGCAGGTGAGAGTTTTTATTCAGATAAAATGCCTGAAATAATTGATGGATTAATATCTAAAAACCTTTTAGAAGATTCACAGGGTGCGAAAATAGTACCATTAGAAAAATATGGGATGACTGACGCATTAGTTATGAAAAAAGATGGATCTACACTTTATATTACTAGAGATATGGCAGCTGCAACATATAGAAAAAAAGAATATGATTTTTATAAAAATATTTACGTAGTAGGCGCACCTCAAAAATTGCATTTTGATCAATGGAGAAAAATTCTTGAATTGATGGGAAATGACTGGGTAAAAGATTGTATTCACGTTATGTTTGGCACAGTAAGCCTTGAAGAAGGAACACTTTCTACAAGACGTGGTAGAGTTGTATTTTTAGAAGATGTCTTGAAAAAAGCAGTTGAAAAAACTAAAGAAATAATTGAAGAAAGAAATCCTAATTTAGAAAACAAAGAAGAAGTTGCAAAACAAGTTGGAATCGGTGCAGTTGTATTCCAAGAACTTTTTAACACTAGGATTAAGGATTATACATTTTCTTGGGAAAGAACACTGAGCTTTGAAGGCGAAACAGGTCCGTATGTGCAATATACTTATGCGAGAACTTGTAGCTTGCTTAAAAAAGCAGATATTGAAATCGACGATTCTGTAGATTTCAATATGCTTACAGATAAAGCTTCATTTAATGTAATCAAAAAAATCAACGAATTTAAAGATGCAGTTATTAGTGCACATGACAAGTATGAACCGCATATAGTCACTAGATATATTGTATCACTTGCTCAAGAATTTAATAGATTTTACCATGATAATTCAATACTTACAGAAGAAAATGATGTAAAAAAAGCTAGATTGTTGTTAGTAAAAATAGTTAATTCTGTACTAAAGACAGGCCTATCGTTACTTACTATGGAAGCACCTGAACAGATGTAGTTTTGATATTAAATTAGCAAAAATATTCTTTAGATTACCTAAATAATTCTAGAGTTTTGATTATAGATTGGTCATTTTTTCGAAAAATATCCTTGACAATATATAGGTACATTTATATAATACCTTTTATATGAAAATTTGAGATATTAGGAGAATTAATGAAAAACAAAGAAAACATGCGCTTTTGGAGCATTGTTGTAGTTATGACTACGGTAATTGTAATGTCAATTATAGCAATTGATTTCAATTTAACAGTTGAAGCGGAAACAGTCCAAAAAACGCATAATACAAATACAGTTGAAGTTGTAGTAGCCGAAAAAATCGGCGTTAATGCCATAAACTTGTTGTTGCTTACTGAAAGCTATGAGCAAAATTTATTGGAATTTGTAATGTCAGAAACTGGATTTAGTAGAGAAGAAAGTCAATTTTTTATTGACACATGTGAGAGAAAAAATGTAGATGTTTTTATTGCAATGGCAATATCATACAATGAAAGTAGATTTGACCCGAATGTAACTGGTAACAGTGGGGAAATTGGATTATTCCAACTAATGAGTTCTACTGCAAAGCATTATTCGGATGTTTTAGGGTATGAATTTGATGTTGAATCGACTTATGATGTAACCAGAAATATTGATTTAGCAACAGAACATTTGAAAGTATTATTTGATAAATATGATGATGCTCATATGGCACTTACTGCATATAATAGAGGAAGTGGAGGGCTAGAAAGTTATATCTATTCGGGTGAATCTGTATATGAGGAACCTTGGATGAGTAGCTATTCAGTGAAAACTCTAGAATTAGCAGAATCATTTAAAGAAAAATTTGAAAAAATTGACTAATCAACTAATAAAGTGTATAATATAGCCGAGAAACTAATCGGCTATATTTTTTTATAATGCTGATGCTTAGATTTATTAATAGTTACTATTAATAGTATAATATTTTTTCAAAAGGAGGATAAAATGGAAGAAAAAATTGCCAAGATACTTAATTATTTCTATAAAAGCGATTTAGATTCGGAAGTAATAAAATTGAATTATAAATTATTTGTCATGTCTGTTAGATCTTTAGTTCCTTTTGAAAACAAAATAGGGTGTATGTTTGATGAAGCAAGATATCGAGCTGAATTAAAAACGCTTGAATATTATTTTGATGAAGAAGATTCAATAATAAAAAATAGTATTTATAACAATAGGCCGTTAACAACTGAGGACAGATTAATAGAGTATAAGCTGCTACCTATCATCATTTCAAACACAGATTGGTGTATATTGATTAATGAAGTCTTAAAGTGTACTTTGACTTATACGTTTAACAAAGATAGTATCTTAAATTCGATAGTAGTTTCTTCATTCATATTTGAATTTTTTAATAATGAAGCTTTTAACTCTGCAGAAGTAATAGAAATTACTAAAAGAAGGATTATAGAATTTTCTATAAAAGAATTTTTTTCTAATAATTATGACGTTCAAATTAAACAAAATTATTTGATAAATTTTGAAAAAGAAAGAATTTTGTTTTTAATGCAAGACACTTATTCTATGGAAAAAAATGAGAAAAACTTTGTCACCTATAAATTTTTGATAGATATGATGGAAAATGATAGCGAATTAGAAAATGCAAAAGTTGATATTAATTATCCAAATAACAGCAGCAATGAACTTGCCGCAAAAAATAAAGAATATTTAAATAATTTCAGCTCGTATTTATTAAAATTAAGAAAAGGTATAGTTGATCCTTCTAAGATTAAAATGACATTCACAAATTCAACTGATTATAAAATATATATCGAAAAAGAAATAATCAAACATCCAATTTTAGGAAATTGTGTGGTTTTAAGTAAGAATGATAAACACGCAATTGTAAAAACAAAGACAGGAACAATTAGGGTAAAAATATGAAAACTTTATTGATATCAATAAATTCAAAATTTGTTCATTCAAATTTAGCATTAAAATATATTAAATCAAACTGCGATAGCAATATAGATATAGATATAAAAGAATTTACTATAAATCAACATACTGAATATATAACAGATCAGATCTTGAGCACAGAGGCAGAGTTATTGTGTTTTTCTTGCTATATTTGGAATATTCATTTTATAGAAGAGATAATATTTATTTTAAAAACTGCGAAACCTAGCTTCAAAATTCTTCTAGGAGGTCCTGAAGTATCTTTTGAAATGAAAACATGCATGGAAAAAAATGATTTGATTGACTTTATTATTTTTGGAGAAGGTGAGCATACTTTTTCTGAATTTGTTAATGTTTTTAATGAAAATGGAGATTTTTCTAGCGTTGATGGTTTGGCATATAGGGATAATGTCGACGAAAATTTCTTTGTACAGATCAATAAAGATAGAGAGTTGATTAGTGATTTAAATGAATTGATAACTCCATATAGAGAGTCAGACAACTTAGAAAACAAAATAGTTTATTTTGAATCATCTAGAGGTTGCCCTTTTAGGTGTTCGTTTTGTATGTCCTCCATAGATAAAACAACTAGATTTTTCAGCTTGGATAGGGTGAAAAATGATTTAACATTGATACTGTCTAAAAACCCGAAACAAATAAAATTTGTTGATAGAACTTTTAATGCTGACTATAAAAGAGCTATGCAAATTATGGATTTTATAGTTGCTAATAACTCAAACAACACTTCGATTCATTTTGAGATTACAGCAGATATTATGAATGATGAATTTTTAGATTTTTTGGAGAAAATGCCAGTTAACATGTTTCAGTTAGAAATAGGTGTACAGAGCATGAATTATGACACATTGCAAAGTATAAATAGGAAAACAAATATAGAAAGACTTAAACATGTGATTACAAAAATTTTGAACAATAATAATATGCATATTCATTTAGATTTAATTGCTGGATTGCCTTTTGAAGATTATGATACTTTCAAAAATTCATTTAATAGTATACACGAATTGAAAGCTCATAAAGTGCAACTTGGTTTTTTGAAAGTTTTAAAAGGAACAGAAATTTATAGTGATGCTTTTAAATATGATATAAAATATAATCTTAGAGCGCCATATGAGATTATTAGGAGTGAATTTCTATCGTATCAAGACGTTTTAAAACTTAAACATGTCGAAGAATTAGTTGAAAGATACTACAATGAACAATATTTTGAAAATAGTATTGATTATATTATTAAAACAATTTATTGCAATAATGCATTTGATTTTTATGAAGATTTTAGTGATTATTGGAAAAAATCGGGATTGTTTGACTCACTTCATAGTAGAAAACAGTTATACAAAATTCTATTTGAATTTTCTGAATTTAAAGGATTCTGTAATGATGAATTCAGTTCTAAATTGCTTTATGATTTTGTATTTAATAATGAAAAGGAAGAATTGTTAAATATTTTTGATAAGAATTTAGAGGATGACTTTAGGCTAATAAAACGTGCGCTAGCAAAAGATAGTGATTTTAGATATAAATACCTTGGACTTGAAGATGATAAATATAGAGCGTTAAATAATTTTAGAATAATTATGATAAATGATATTATTACATTGTTTGTTTTTAAAGATAAAACCAACGTGTTTGCAAGGTGTAAATCTTATGATATTACTTTATTGGCTAACGAAATATTAAACGTAGAAACGGAGAGAAACATATGAGAAAAACAGATAAGTTTTTTAATGATTTTTTTGAAAAAATGAAAGAAGAATTGTCTTTTATTACGCTTAAAAAAAATGCAAAGATAAATATGGGAAAATATGAATTTGTAACTGATAAAGAATTACCTGTTCCCGTAATGATTGATAATTTAGTAAAAGATATTCAAAATCAAGATGAATATGATGGTATTGGTGTGAAAAATATTGTTGATGGAATTCTTTTTGCTCTTGGAACAGATGCTGAATTTGAATTTAAAACTGATTATATGAAATTGTTGAACAATTTAAATGTGCAAATTGAGCCGTATGTAATTTATCTAATTAATCAGCTAGGTGAAACTAGATTAGAGGAAAGTGTAGTTTTTGGGAGATGTTTGACTAATACTAATGAAAATGAAAGAACGACATTTGTATATGCTTCTGCCCTTGAAAAAAAAGCAGTGGATTTGATGAATAAAGATGTTCTTGATATAGCAAATATTTTTATGGATGAAGCATTTGCACATTATGAAAAATCGCTGAATTATGACGATGAATTTCCACTAGCGTACTATAAATTGGGATATTATTACAAAAACAATAAACAATACGTTAGAGCAAAATTATATTGGGAAAAGCAACAACAATTTGATACTGATATCGTAAGAATAGATGAAATAAAAAAAGAAATAGCGGCTCTTGAAATTTTTGTTAGGTTTGAAATAGGATATACTCATGTACTGAATTCAGAACCTGAAAAAGGTTTAGATATATTATTGCCTATGGTAGAAGAGTATAGTGAATGGTGGAATTTGTTATTTTTTGTTGGGTTAGCATATAGGTCATTAGGCGAATACAAAATAGCTGAGAGATATTTTGAAAATGTCTTAACATTAGACAATACTCAAGAACAAGCACTTAATGAGTTAGGATTGTGCAAATTATGTTTGGAAAAATATGATGAAGCAAAGGAGGTTTTTAACGCATTACTACAGTTAAATCCTGCAAATCCTGAAGTTCTTTGTAATAGAGCAGTAGCACATTATTACTTAGGTGAAAGTAAAAAAGCTCAAAATGATGTTGCAGCGGCATTGAAACTTAACCCTTCGGATGAAGTAGCGTTAGAAATACAAAAGTTGGTCAACTAGATTAAATAGTGACATTTCAACGCTAAAAGGAGATTTGAAATGAAAAAAATTATTACATGTATAGTTGTTCTTTTGTTTATCACATCTTTTTTTATCATATTTGCTTTGCTTTTTAATGATAACGAAGAGATGACATTACTAGATAACAAAAAAATTGTTTATATAGACGATAAATATTTGAATGAGAATATAGATTTAACTTTTGAAAATGAAATTATTTTTTCTGATGAAGTATATGTATCACTTGCGTTTTTAACGGAATATGATTTATTAGATGCTTATTGGGATAGAAGGTATAATAGAATTTCAATTTTTGAAGATTTTAATTATCAAAAAATAAACTATAATTCTAATGAACTTTTTTATAATAACGAAATTTTAGATATCGAAGATGTGATTTTCATTTCTGGGGAGGAACTGTTTTTCAATGTAAAGTTTTTATCCGAATATTTTATTGACGGAATCACATATGATTCAAACAACAAAATATTTATAATAGAAGACACTGTCAGAGAATATAAGTTGACAGAAGATACAAAATTCTTTAAACCTCCAAACTTAAAAGAAATTGTAGCTGATAGCATAATAAATGCAGATGAAATAGTAACGATTTATGATTATTCAATCGATAATTATGTATTATGCAATAGCGAAAAATTCGGCTTCGGTTTTGTTGATACTGATTTATTAAAACACGTTAAAACTAGTGATTTGTTTGAAGTATCTAAAGATAGAAGACAAAAATATATTAACATGTCATGGGATTTAGTTGTAAATAGAACTAATAACTTTGTAGAATTTGAAATACCTGATGTGCTAGATGTAATAGCTCCAACATGGTATGATTTGATTGATGCTGAAAATTATTTTCTAGACATATCTTCGCACGCATATACAAGTTATGTGCAAGAATCGGGATTAGAACTTTGGGCAACTTTTAACAATAGTTTTGATCCAGATTTGACAAACCTTCTTCTTAATAATCCAATTCGTAGAAGTGAAATTGTTGATAGGATAATTGAAATTGCAAAAATGGAAAAATTTGACGGCATAAACATTGATTTTGAGAACGTATATATGGTTGATAGACATGTTTATTCTGCGTTTATCAAAGAATTATATTGTAAAATAAAAGATGAAAACATTACAATGTCAGTTGCAGTTGCAGTGTTATCTAATTCCGAAACATGGTCAGCTTTTTTAGATAGACAAGCTATTGGAGAATATTCTGATTATGTAATACTTATGGCGTATGACGAAAATGTTAGTGGAAATGCTGGTTCCGTAGCTTCGCTGCCGTGGATAGAGTATGGAGTGTCAAACCTTTTAGAAAGCGTAAATAGCGGAAAAGTGATAATGGCAGTGCCGTTTTATGTTAGATTGTGGGAAGAATATATGTTAGACGGTGAATTGGAAGTTAAAGCGACTGCTCTTAGAATTCCTACAGCTGAACGAGTCATTGAAGAAAATAATATGGAGTTCGAATATGACGCTGCCACAGGTCAGAATTATGGAGAATTTGTTGAAGATGGGATATTATATCGAATGTGGAATGAAGACGTGACATCTTTGCAAGCCAGAATGGATATAATTGATAAATATGATTTAGTAGGCGCTGGTGTTTGGGCATTGTCATTTGGAACAGATGAAATGTGGGAACTTTTGAGATATAGATAAATAAAAGTTTAGCAAATTCGGTTTAGCAGAGAATGTTTATTGATATTAATAAAATGAAAATAATATAATATAAGAGGATTACTATGGAAATTAAACGTTTTTTAGATTTTAAAAATAAAATTACAGGTAATTGTTCAAAAGTGATAGTTGGAAAAGAAGAAATAATTGATTTTGTTATAACCAGTTTTATTTGTTCGGGGCACGTTTTGCTAGAAGATGTTCCAGGAACGGGTAAAACAATGCTTTTACGAGCTTTTTCTAAATCGGTTGGAGGTGATTTTAAAAGGATTCAGTTTACTCCTGATATTTTGCCTTCTGATTTAACAGGTATAAATTTTTACAACCATAAAGAAGCTGATTTTATTTTTAGAAAAGGCCCGTTGTTTTCAAATATTGTACTTGCAGATGAAATTAATAGAGCAACACCAAGAACTCAATCTAGTTTATTAGAAGCTATGGAAGAAAAACAGATAACTGTAGATGGAAATACATTTCAGTTAAGTGATCCTTTTATGGTAATGGCAACACAAAATCCTATAGAATCATCTGGTACTTTTCCATTACCAGAAGCTCAAATAGATAGATTCTTCATGAGATTATCACTTGGATATATGCAGAGAGATCAAGAGATAGAAGTTATTTCAAGAAAATCTACTATCGATATTGTTGAAAAGCTTGAAGCAGTAGTTACATCAGAAGATATTGTTTATGTTAAAGAAAATTATTCTAATGCATATGTAAGCAAAGATGTTTCAAATTTCATGTTAGATATTGTGGAAAAAACAAGAAATGACAACAGATTGCTGACAGGAGTTTCCACTAGAGGAGCGATTGCTTTATACAAAGCATCACAAGCGTATGCTTGTATAAATGGAAGAGATTATGTCTTGCCAGAAGATGTTATAACAGTGGCACATCCTGTGTTATGCCATAGAATGGTTTCGGGACTTGGACGAAGATTTCAAGAAACTTCAGCATATTTAAGTGAAATAATTAAAGATATAAAAATTCCATTAGAAGTGATTAAATCATGATTTTTTTAAGCCTTGTTATAATAATTATTATTATTTCGTTGATCGAAAGAGCATCTATCAAAAATGCTCTGAAGAACATCCACTATGAAATAAATTCGACTATGGATATAGTTGAACCAGGTCAAGAATTTGAATTGGTTTCAGTGTTAGTAAATGAGTCAAAAAGATATGTCAATTACTTAAGTGTTACTGAAAAATTTTCAAAAAAATTAATTTTAAAGTCAAAAAACGCGGAACTTAGATTTAATTCAGTTCAACTGTTTTCAACACATTTTTTAGTGCCTTTGCAAAAACTAGAACGAAAAATAAAGGTAATAGCTCCAAAACGTGGTAAATATACTATTTTAGATACGACATTGTGTGAGGGAGATTTTTTAGGAATACATAAAACTTCAAAGTCATATGGAAAATATAATGAAGTTATAGCAATTCCGAAAGAAACTAGCATACCAACAATAAATATTAATTTGGCAGGGTTTATTGGTGAAGTGTCTGCAAGTAGATTTATATTTGAAGATCCTGTATTGACTGTGGGATATAATGATTATACAGGCCAAGAACCTTTGAGAACAATTTCTTGGACACAAACGGCTAGGACAGGCAAAACGACAGTTAAAAAATTCGACTATACTTTGGAGCCAACAGTTGCAATCATATTAAATATGGATTATATTTGTGAAGACGAAGAACGTTATATTGCTCTTTCGGAAGAATGCTTTTCGATTGCCAGGACTACATGTCAATACTTAGAAAATAAGAATATTAAATATAAATTTTTTACAAATGCTTTAATACCAGGAATAAAACACACATGGGAAAATCATTACATGGGTGGTGGAAATATGTATTTAATGAACATACTTGAGTGCTTGGGAAGAGCTTCATATGATAATATAGGTTCGTTTCAGGAAATTTTAGAAAAATCTAAAAAGCATTCCGAATTCGGTCAAGGATATATTATTATTACTCCTGAAATAGACGAAGTGTGTAAAATAGGGGCTGAAGCTCTTAGAGTTGCCACAGGTATTTCGCCCTTAATCTTAGTTGCTTCAGATATTTCATATTAAACTGTTAGAAGGTGGTGATTCTATGCTTTTACTTTTTTTGACAAAAATTATCTGCTTTATTTCATATTATTTTATATTTGCAATATCATTTTTTGAACAGACTAATGTTGAGTTTTTTGGAATACTATTTTTACTAATCATTGTTTCATCTTCCTTATTATATATAGGTAAAAATAATTCTGGGTATAAGTTTATAAAGTTATCTGCTTTATTACTTCCTTTATCTATTTATTTTGTTTCGGGAGTAAGTAGTGTTGTTGTATCATTATTTCCAATATTACTTTTATACTACATCGTTAAAAACAAGGAGTTTGAAATAGACTATGAGGGATTTAAGTTTTTATTTTTTAGATTGTCATTAGCAATGGCTGTTTTTTCGACAATTTATATAGCAGCGACTTCTCTTGATAGATATTTAAATTCTAATTTTATTTATGTTTGTACATTTCTGCTGTCAGGTGTTCATTTGATGAGGACATCTAGACATAGTGAGGAAGTAATTGTTAATAGAAAATTTATGTATACTAACTTATTGTTTTTAATTGCAACTATATTAGTCTGCATTTTATTTGGATCTGAAATTATTTCTAAATTAACTTTTCAAGTACTTTCATTTATATATTTAAATTCTTTCTATCATATATTAGTATTAATTGCTTATATAATTGCCATTACATTTTCAGGCATATATTATTTTCTATTATTGTTGACTAGGAAGCAGAATTTAGATGATATGTCGCAAGGCTTTGACTATATATTGGAACAATCAGAAATTGTTTTTGAATCAACGGGATACAGCCAAGATGTTTCGATAATGTCTTTTATAGGATGGGGAATTCTTTTAATATCGGCAATTGTTTTACTTAGAATGTTGTTGTCAAAAGGAAAAGTAACAGTAAAGGGTGAGGCGGAAGGTGTTGTGCAAAAAATTACTTTTGTAAAAGATGACGCTGATAAGAAAGGAAAATTTAATTTCAATTATAACAATAATTCAGAGAAAATTAGACATAGGTATAGAAAATTTTTAGGGTTACTTTATATAAATAGAATAGTTACTTACAATTTTGACACGAGTGAAAGTATTCATAATAAAGCAAAGGATATAAATTTTGATATGTGTAATGATCTTGAGGTTATTAAAAATACTTATAGAAAAGCTAGGTATAGTAGTGATGATATAGATCAACAAGATCTGAGAAACATGAAAAATGCGTATAAAAATCTAGAAAACACGTTTAAGAAGGATAGTTAACATGAGCGATGCAATGAATGAAGATTTATTTTTTATGAATGAAGCAATTAAAGAAGCAGAGAAAGCATTCAATTTATTTGAGGTTCCCGTTGGAGCAGTTTTAGTTCAAAATGGTAAAATTGTAGGAAGGGGATACAACCAAAAAGAAACTAAAAAAGATGCTACTCTGCATGGCGAGTTGATAGCAATTAAAGAAGCTTGTAAACATTTAGGTGGCTGGAGACTTCCTAATTGCACAATGTATGTTACTCTTGAACCTTGTTCAATGTGTGCGGGTGCAATAATTAATGCTCGCATAGACAGATTAGTTATAGGGGTTAAAGATGAAAAAACTGGAGCATGTGGATCGGTTTTTAATATTGTACAAAATGACAAACTAAATCATCAAACAGAAATTTTTTTTGGAATTTGCGAAGAAGAATGTAGATCTATTTTACAAAAATTTTTTATTAAGCTGAGAGAAAAAAATGCTGTTAGAAAGAATAAAACATCATTTTATAATAAAATAACGTGATGTTTTTGTTTAGAAATAGAGTAATTCATCAATACTAAATCTTATATATAAAAAAATTGATATTTGATATTGACAATGAAAAATATTTGTGTTAATATATAAAAACTGTCGCCGACGCGATA
>CAYJLG010000029.1:0-33978 GCA_964371035.1 uncultured Clostridia bacterium
AGAGGGTGGCGCTACTGTAACAATCATGGGCACGGCTAAGATAGAAGGTTCTGTCTATGGAGGAGGAGATAATGGTGCTGTTACGGGGAGTACAAATGTAACAATCACTGGAGATGCAAATATAGAAGGTCATGTCTATGGAGGCGGTTTAAGTGGTGCTGTAGAGGGTGGCGCTACTGTAACAATCATGGGCACGGCTAATATAGTGCATTCTGTCTATGGAGGCGGTTTATTTGGTGCTGTAGAGGGTGGCGCTACTGTAACAATCATGGGCACGGCTAATATAGTGCATTCTGTCTATGGAGGCGGTTTATTTGGTGCTGTAGAGGGTGGCGCTACTGTAACAATCATGGGCACGGCTAATATAGGAAGTTCTGTCTATGGAGGCGGTTTTGATAGTGAAGCTACTGTTATGCATACAAATATAATAGTTTCAGGGTCACCAAAAATTGGTGGTGTAGATACAACGAATGGTAATAATTATGGTATTATGATGAACAGCGTAGAACCTAATAATTTTAAAATAGGCACGCTAAACTTAGAAGCGGATATTAATGTAGTGTTGACAAATGCAACAACTTCAGGTTCTGCTATTGCAACTTACGGATACGGTGTAAAACCAAATGAAACAGATGCGGAATACTTTGTATTTTTGAATGAAGATCCTTCAAACACAACACTTTTTTTACCTAAGGTAGATGTGGCGGAAAATAGGTTAATTGCCTATATGTCTCCTCGCACTAGTTCTAAAGAAGATGCAGTAATATCACCTGAAACGACTATGGATAGTAATAGTGGAGAAACAAAGATAGAAGTAACTTTAAAACCAACAGACACAGGCAAGAATACGGAAGCTGAGATTAAGAAAAGTGATATGGAAGAAATAGTAGACAGAGTAATAACTGCAGCTGCTGACACGCAGACAACTCCAAAAGTTGAAATAAATATTGAAACATCGGATAGAACTGAGTCAGTTGAAATAACACTTCCAGCAGGTGCCTTAGATACGCTTGCAAAGAACGAAGATGCTAAATTAACTGTTAAATCTGACATAGGGACAGTAGAGTTTGATGTGAAAGCTCTTGAGACGATAATAGGAGAAAAAGAAGATGAAACTCCTATAGCTAGAGATATAGTTATAACGATAGCTAAGACAGATGTATCAGACTTAAATAAAAAGCAACAAGAGAGAGTAGGAGATAGAACAGTTTACGATTTAACTGTCACAAGAGATGGCGAAGTTGTTAGAAACTTTGAAGGTGGAAAAGCTACGATTACCCTTCCATACACTCCTACAGAAGAAGAAATAGGCAAGAAAGTAGTAGTGTTCTATGTAGATGATAATGGAAATCTACATAGAAGAAAAGCTACATATGATAAAGAAACGGGTACAATTACATTTGAAACTAAGAGTTTTTCAATCTATATGGTAGATTCTGAAGCGATGAGTCCAACAGAAAAATTCAGTGATGTAAATGACGCTCAGTGGTATACAGAAGCTGTAGAATTTGTATATGATAATAGCATCATGTCGGGTGTTAGTGAAAATACATTTGCGCCACAGGAAACAGCAACAAGAGCAATGATTTGGACAGTGCTTGCAAGAATGGCTGGTGAAGATGTTATAGATGGCGTAGAATGGTATTCTAAAGCACAAGATTGGTCGAAAAATGAAGGTGTTTCAGACGGAACAGACCCTAATGGAAACATCACTCGTGAGCAATTTGTAACAATGCTATATCGCTACGAAGCACCAGAAATGGCAACAACGCAAACCTTGTTAGGTCAGTTTACTGATGAAAGCGAAATTTCAGAATATGCAGTATCTGCGATGGAATGGGCAGTAGCAGAAGGAATTATCACAGGTAAAACTGAAAATACTTTAGATCCTAAAGGCTACCTAACAAGAGCTGAAATGGCAACTATTCTTTCAAGATTTACAAAATAAGAATAATCTCACAAATAAGTTAATACAAAAAATGCGATGAGGATAATCTCATCGCATTTTTTATAGTAACAGTTAAACAAGATATTTTTCATAATCATATTCAAATTATTGATTTTTATTTCATAATATATTATAATTAGTTAGAAAATCACTTTAGGAGGATGAGTACGTGAAAAAAAATCTTTTAGGAAAAACAGGTATTAATGTTACATGTCTTGGTTTTGGTGGTATTCCAATCCAAAGACTGACTCAGCAAGATGCTACTGATATTATTGTAGAGTTGAAAAATCAAGGAATAAACTTTATCGACACAGCAATTGGTTATACTGTGAGTGAGACATATATCGGAAATGCTTTAAAAGTAGTAGGAAGAGAGAATTTTTATATTGCAACTAAAGCAATGGGATACACCTATGATTCAATGAAAACATATATAGAACAAAGTTTGAAACAATTAGATGTAGATTATATAGATATTTATCAAATTCATAATTTGAGCAAACCTGAACAGTATGAAGCAGTATTTTCTGAAAATGGGGCGATGAAGGCACTATATGAAGCAAAGGAAAAAGGTTTGATTAAACATATAGGCGTGACTAGTCACAGTGCAAGTATGCTCGATAAACTTTTAGATCTGGAGGTTTTTGATACTATTCAATTTCCTTACAACATTGTGGAACAACATGGTACAGATCTATTTAAGAAGGCTATTTCAAAGAATGTTGGTACTATCTGTATGAAACCTATGGCAGGAGGAGCATTAGAAGATACTAATCTTGCACTTAAGTATATATTTGGATCAGGTTTGTTATCTGTAGCGATACCTGGAATGGATAGCGTAGAACAAGTTAGAGAAAACGCTGAAATAGCTAAAAAAGATTTTAATTTAAATGAGTCAGATCTAGAAAAAATTGAAATAATAAGAAAAGAATTAGGTAATGATTTTTGTAGAAGATGTGGATATTGCTTGCCATGTCCTTCGGGAATAGATATTCCTAGCATGTTTTTGTTTGAAGGATATTATACGAGATATAATTTGAACGACTGGGCTAAAGATAGATATAGTACAGTCAAAATCAAACCAGATGCATGCGTTAAATGCGGGATTTGTGAAGAAAAATGTCCATATGATTTACCTATTAGAGAAAAACTAGTATCTGTTTTAAAACATTTAGAAAATTAAAGGAGGCATGCTATGTCATTGCAAAGTTCTAAGTTTACACCTTCAATTTTTAAAGCGTCAGGAGAAGTAACTATTGGAGGTAAAAAAATCCCATACAATACAGTTTGTCAAGACAACGTATTAGTAGATGAAATGGGTGAAGATGCAGGATCTGTATTTACTTATTCATATTTCAGAAGTGATGTTGAAGATGTTGTTGCTCGCCCTGTAGTATTTTTCTTCAATGGAGGACCAGGTTCAGGATCTTTATGGTTACACGCGGGATTGTTTGGGCCAATAAGAATGACTTTTGAAGACCAAGAAGCAGTTAATGTTCCTCAAATTGCACCGTATCATGCGGTTGACAATGATTTATGTTTGTTAGATATTTGCGATTTAGTTTTTGTAGATCCTGTTGGTACAGGTTGGGGAAGATTATTAAATAAAGAAGCTGCAAGTAGATTTTATGGTATGGAAGAAGATGCTGAAAGCTTAAAAGTAATAATTCATATGTGGTTGAATAGGCATAAACGATGGTTCTCTCCGAAATATATTTTAGGAGAAAGTTATGGCACAATTAGAGCTGCTATGTTGAGTGATCGATTAGGTGGACAAGGTGCTGAGATGAGTGCTGTAGGTATCGATGGTATCATTTTATTGGGAAATGCTATTGGAAATATAGATCCAATACTAAAGTTTGATGCAGAACCTGCATTGTTAGCTCTTCCTACAATGGCTGCGGCTAATTGGTATCATAATGATTTTGATTGTGAACTTAAAAGTTTCGTCGATGAATGTTATGATTTTTGCGAAAAAGAATATGTATTAGCATTGTACAAAGGAAACAACATATCTGAAGAAGAAAAACAAAAGATAGCAGAAAGAGTTTCGTATTATTCAGGATTAAGCGTTAAAGAAATATTAAAACAAAACCTTCGTCCAGACATGGCTCTTTCATGGCAACAGCTGTTAGAAGATAAAGGTCTCGAAATTGGCAGATTAGATGGAAGATATACGATGCCTTTTGGAACTCGCTCAGGAAAAGAAGGTGTGGCGTTGTCACAATATACACCTGCTTTTATGGCAACTATGTGTGGTCCGATTAAAGATAGCTTAAACATTGATTTCGAAAGAGAATATTACGCTATTTCGAGAAGAGATGGCTTCGAGTGGAACTACAAACACAAAAGCATGCCTCATGAATGCTTGGCTTCATCGATGAGAAGAAATCAAAGTTTAAGAATTATGTTTGCCACAGGTTATTATGATATGGCTTGCCAGATTGGTCAAGCGAGATATTTAGCTTCACATGGGGGATATCCAAAAGAAAGAGTTGAAATCAATGAATATCCTTCTGGACATATGGCTTATCTAGGCGAAGAAAGTGCAAAAGCATTTGCGTTGGATACTCGTAGATTTATCGAAAAAACTTTGAAATAATTTTCAAGTATATTGTTGTTAATAAAAATAAGAACTCGATTCATAAGTGTAAGTATAGCTTGCATCAACGAATCGGGTTTTTATTATGCAAATTTCTAGCTTTTTCCTTAATGTTTTCTTAGAAGAAATAGGGTTTTGTGTTAGCTCTATTAAAACTTGGGTATATTAAAAGTATACTAAAATTATATTAATTTGGGAGGTTTAATATGTTTAAAGACAAGTTAAAATTAGTAGTCTTTCTTTCAATATGTTCGATAATAGTAATAGGTATACTCATGTTTGTGAAGAAACAAAACAATGATTTAGAACTAGGAAGTAGAATGCAAAATGTATATGCTTCGGAGAAAATAGATTATGAAAAATTGAAATCAGAACTAAATTTAAAAACTATATATCTAGCAGGAGGTTGTTTCTGGGGTGTTGAAGAATACATGGACAGAATTCCAGGAGTATATGACGCTACATCAGGATATGCGAATGGCAAAACCGAGAATCCTTCGTATGAAGAAGTAATATATGATGGCACAGGCCACGCTGAAACAGTCAGAGTTTTGTATGACTCTGAGCAAGTAAAACTTGAAGATCTATTAAATAAGTTTTTTAAAGTAGTAGATCCAACAAGCTTAAATAAACAAGGAAATGACGTAGGTACTCAATATCGATCTGGAATATATTATGAAGATGAAGAAGATGTTGAAACAATTGAAATAGTTATTGAGAAATTGAAAGATGAACACGTAGAACCTATAGTTGTAGAAGTTGAGCCTATAGATAATTTTTATTTAGCAGAAGAATATCATCAGGATTATTTGAAAAAAAATCCAAATGGGTATTGCCATATTGATCTTAGTATAGCAGGAGGAATAGACGAAATGATTTTAGAAAATAATTATAAACTTCCATCAGAGGAAGAAATAAAAGAACAACTTACTGACTTACAATATAAGGTGACGCAAGAAGGAGGAACTGAACGAGCCTTCGACAATGAATATAACGACAATAAAGAACCAGGGATTTACGTCGATATCATAACAGGTGAACCTCTTTTCTCTTCAAGTGACAAATATGATTCTGGTAGTGGATGGCCTAGTTTTACAAGACCGATAACAGAAAACGTAATTAACGAGTTTGAAGATAATACTTTATGGACTCCTAGAATAGAAGTTAAAAGTAGATCTGGAGACACTCATTTAGGTCATGTTTTTAATGACGGACCGAAAGAAGAGGGTGGATTGAGATATTGTATCAATAGTGCTGCATTGAAATTTATCCATTTAGATGATATGGAGGATGAAGGCTATGGTTATTTAAAATATCTGGTTTTGTCAGATAGTATTTTAGGCTTCGGACTAGAGGACAACGAATAAGTACTCGGCGACAGATTTTATTATTTTTTTCCTTATAAAATTCCAATTGACTGTGAATAACAACTAGTTAACACTTGCTAAGTGTGTTAAATTTTAAATTATTCTTGAAATAATTATTCGGTTATTGTATAATTAATACATGTTCATTAATTTTATAAAAAAGGAGCGGGTAATTATGAAGTTTTTAAAATGTGATCGATGTGGAAATTTAGTTGGCTTAGTAGAAGAAAAAGGGGTTCCAATGATGTGCTGTGGTATGAAAATGGAAGAAATTGTTCCAGGCTCAGTAGATGCTTCTACTGAAAAGCACGTACCAGAAGTGACTGTTGAAGGTAATAAAGTTTGTGTAACCGTAGGTAGTGTTGAACATCCTATGACAGAGGAACACTTCATTGGTTGGATAGCGATTGAAACTGAGCAAGGCAATCAAAGAAAAACTTTACAAGCTGTACCTAAAGCTGAATTTATGCTATGTGATGGAGATAAAGTTTTAAATGTATTTGCATATTGTAATCTGCACGGACTTTGGAAAAACTAATCAAAAATTTTAAGATGAAGTTTATTAAAAAATATTTTTAAACATGATGGACTCCTAATCAGTAGAAATAAACTGCTTAGGAGTTTGTTTTTTTATTAAAAATTCATTTAACTGTGAATAGTATAAATATAATTATTTTAAAACAAATTGTTTTATTTTTTTAAAAATTGTCGTATACTAGCTATATAACAAAAATATCGGAGGAACGTAATATGTATGGAGTTATTGATATTGGTTCTAATACTATTAGACTATCTCTTTATAAAAAGACAAACAACAGTATTGTGCCTATGCTTCATAAAAAAAATATGACTGGTCTTGCTAATTATGTGACTAAAGACGGAGAATTATCTGAAAAAGGCCTAAACAAAGCTATAAGAGTGTTGGCTGTAAGCAAAGAAATACTTAGCAATTTGGAGGTCAAAGATGTGTTTATATTTGCGACTGCCTCATTTAGAAATGTAAAAAACACTAAGGAAATTCTAAGGTCAGTTACCGAAGCAACAGGCTATGAAGTAGATATAATATCAGGCGAACAAGAAGCGATGTATGATTATGTAGCGGCATCACATTTTATGGATTTGAGTGATGGATTGTTAGTTGATATAGGCGGTGGAAGCACAGAATTAGTTTTTTATGCAGATGGAAAAGTGAAAAAAGCACTTTCGATGCCTATAGGCTCGTTAAACTTGTATTCAAATTTTGTTAAAGATATTTTCCCTACGGCGAAAGAGTTGCAAAAAATAGAAGAAAAAATAAAATCAGAGCTTGATAATGCAGATTTTCAAGATACTTGCAAAAATATTTGCGGCATAGGCGGAACTATTAGAAGTGCTAAGAGATTAAACAACGAAATGTTTGACTTGAGCGATAAGAATAAGGTTATCAGCACATCTAATATAAACAAAATGCTTGAAGATTTTACAACTGACAGAAAATTAGCAGTGCAAAAAATTATTAAGTTCGCACCTGACAGGATTCATACTATTATTCCTGGCATGATTATACTTAACATGATTTCGAAAAAGTATTGTTCAGAGTCTATTTTAGTTAGTGATAATGGAATAAGGGAAGGATATTTGTATTCAAAATTATTTTTGTCCTAGAGTAGCATAATTGAATTTAGCTGGAGGATATAATGATAAACAACGAAAATGATGAGATATTTTGTTATCAAAATCGAGAATTGTCTTGGTTAAAGTTTAACGAGAGAATCTTAGAAGAAGTATCGGATGCATCAGTTCCTATACTGGAAAGGCTTAAATTTTTATCTATTTTTACTAGCAATTTAGATGAGTTTTTTATGATACGAGTAGGTAGTTTGTTTGACCTTATGGAAATAAATAAAAGCAAGAAAGATTCTAGATCAGGCTTAACTGCTGAATCACAGCTGGATCTAATTTACAAATATGTAAAATTATTGTATGAAAAAAAGAAACAGATTTATTTAGAAGTTAAACAAGAGCTCGAGCATCAGGATATATATTCGTTAAAGTTCAATGAATTGACAAATAATGAATTGAAATTTGTTAGAGATTACTTTAAAAAGAAGATCAAGCCGGTGCTGTCACCTCAAATAGTAGACGCGCATCATCCGTTTCCACATATGATAAATAAAGAAATTTATATTGTTGCTGTTTTAAAAGGAAAAGATGGTGAAAAATTTGGAGTTTTGCCTATACCAAGCATACTAGAGGATACAGTTTTTTTACCTGGAGTTACTATTAATTTTTTAAAGATAGAATATATACTTTTAGCGTATATGCAAGAACTATTCGAACCTTATGAAGTTTTGGAAAAAAATTGTATCTGCGTCACTAGAAATGCTGATATAACTATTAACGATCCTATGTTAGAAGATTTAGAAGATTTTAGATCTAAAATGAAAAAGCTACTTAACAAAAGAGGTCGATTGCAAGCTGTTAGATTAGAAGCAAATTATGAAATGTCAGATAGAATGGAAAACTACTTGTGCACTAAGTTAAATATCGCTTCTAAACAAGTTTTCGTTTCACCAACTTCTATGAAAATGGAGTATGTTTTTGATATTTTTGCAAAGTTATCTATTTCACAAAAACATAAAATTGCCTACTTACCTATTAAACCTGCGGCCTCTGTAGATGTTGATGTGTCCAATAGCATTATATCACAAATTTTAGAAAGAGACGTATTGTTGCATTATCCTTTTCAAAGTATGGATGTCTTTTTAAATTTGATTAAAGAATCTGCTTACGATCCTAGAGTGTTATCGATTAAAATAACTATTTATCGACTTGCTAAAAATGCTAAGTTAGTAGATTATCTTTGTTTGGCAGCAGAAAATGGAAAAGAAGTGTTAGTCATCATGGAATTGCGTGCAAGATTTGATGAAAAAAATAATATTGATTGGTCAGAGCGATTAGAATCTTCAGGATGTAAAGTAGTTTATGGATTTGAAGAATATAAAACACATTCTAAAATTTGTCTTATCACGTTTAAAGATAAGGAAAATATTTTTAACATAGTTCAAGTTGGTACTGGTAACTATAATGAGCAAACGGCTAAGTTATACACGGATTTATGCCTAATAACTGCGAATAAAAATTTAAGTTTAGATGCTGATAAATTTTTTAAAAATATGTTAGTAGGCGATTTAAGCAATGTTTACACACATTTGTTAGTTGCGCCAAAAGGTTTGAAAACTACTTTGCTAAATTTAATTCAAGAAGAAATAAATCGAGGTAGTGAAGGTTTGATTAGAATAAAAATCAATTCGTTGACAGATGTAGATTTTTTGGAAAAATTAGTCGAAGCTTCTAGAGCTGGCGTAAAAGTTCAGCTGATTGTAAGAGGCATATGTTGTTTGTTACCTATGATTGATGGTGCAACTGAAAATGTAGAGGTAATTAGCATAGTAGGTAGATTTTTAGAACATTCTAGAATTTATTGCTTCGGGAGAGGTTCTAATGAAAAAATATTTATTTCTTCAGCTGATTTAATGACGAGAAATACTGAATGTAGAGTAGAAATCGCATGTCCAATCTTAGAAGAAACTTTAAAACAGAGTATTAGAATGATAATGGATACCCAGTTTGCTGATAGCGAAAAATCTAGAAAACTCATGAACAATGGCGATTATACACGTGTAGAAAAAATTGAGAAACTAAATAGCCAAGAATTCTTCTTAGATTATTATGCTAATTTGAAGAAAGTTGTTGCAAAAACTGAAAGAAAAACTATTTTAGAAAAAATCAAATCTTTTTTTTCTAAAAATTAAATTTATCTGTACTTTCATGCGACTATTAAAATAAAATAAATGCACTAGGTATCTGTTTAAAATACTCTTAGTGCATTTTTTAATCATTAGTATTTATATCATTGCTTTTTCTAGTAGGCAATATTTTAAGTAAAGCATTTTTAATAGTATCAAGACCTACTAGTCCTAGTGTTAAAAATTTGTTTAATCCTAACAATCCACCAGAAAGACCTATTAAAAAGTTTCTTTTCTTTGATTTTTTCACAAAAACATTAAAAATTTCTTGAAATTCTTTTGGTGATATATTCATTATTTGTTTTTTTGATATTTCGTTGAAGTCGACAAATTCAAAAATTTCTCCTAAATTGTTTTGCATTGTAGTTTGAAGACCATCAATAAGAACAAATGTAAGAAAATCTTTGACATTATCTTTCAGTGAAGCATCTAGTTTTTCTACCAAATTGTCAGACAAGGCTTCTAAAATACTTTTTTCAAAATCTGCTTTAAATTTCTGATTACTCGTTAGATTTAAGATTAATTTTTGAAATCCAATATTTAATTCTCGCACATTAAAGAAACTGCCTAACATATCTAGCTCATCTAGGTATAGATAAAAACTGTTTATAAGCGCATTTGAACTTAAGTGTATAAGATCTTCTTTTTCTACAATGTAAGCAATAGCATCATAAATGAAGCTTATATCTTCTTTTTGTAAATTAGTTGCAAACTGATTTATTAGCATTGTGCCAGATAAGTAATTTGTGATGTTTTGTATAGTAGTTTCGGAGTCTCTGATTATAGCGGTTTTGCTTCTTTTTGAATTTGAGTATAATTGCTTCAATCCGTTAGTAATGTAATAATCATAATGATTTAATATGTCTTTTATGCTACCAAGATTAAAATGTTTTGCAAAATTAATTAGGTGTGCAGATTTATAATCATTCACTAAATAATTGAATGCGAAAGAGCATTTGCTTTTAACTAATGATTTTTTATCTTGAACATCTAAGAAAAATACACTCAGAAAATCTTCTAATCTAGAGTCGCTCAAATGAATTTGCAAATCATCTAGGGTTGTATCTAACATTGAATTTGATAAATTTTTAGATGATTCATAGAGTAGATCTATCTTTTCTGTAAATAATGTAGGCAGCTTGTTTAATGTAAGTCTGTCGATTATTTCAATTATTGCTCTATCTCCATTTATTGATGAAAATGCTAATTTTTCATCAGAATTTAGAGAATTTGACAAGTTTGAAACAATCTGCGTTTTTATAACATCATAACGAACATCAGAAATCGTAGCTTGAATTGATGATGTTATATCTTTAAAAAACTTATAAACAAATCCGTTTAGTATAATTTTACTACGGGCACTCATAATTTTAGTCAAAGAACTATTCACATCAAAGTTTTTAGCGATAACATCGAATGCTCGTTTTGAAATATGGTTTATTCTTTTTTCTGTAAAAAAATTATTGTATATACCATTAAACATTTCGAATGCAATTGATTCAATTGTATTGTTAGAAAAAATATCCGATAAAGGTTTATCAATGTAAGATATATACGCATCTTCATACCTACTAAAAAAAAGTTTTAGCGCTCTAGTATCTTTTATAAATTCGGTTAAATTAGTAAATGAAGAATCTATCGATAAAACAATAGAATCGCTTATCTCTTCTAAAAAATCAGGTGAAAGGCAATCTAATAAATTTGTATCTTTTGAGTTGTTATTTATTAGTGTGAAAAATTCTTTAATTAAAAAATTTTTTTTGTCATAAAACACATCTGCTATGCCGTCCATTGTAGTCCTGTTTAGAACTTGTTTTAAAGATGTTTCTCTTATGTTTCTAGAGACACTATGCGCGACAATATCAATAGAATCAATCAATGCAGTATTTGAATAATCTGATATTTTTCGTGAAAAAACACTATTCAGTGAATTAGAGAGTGAAGAAATTCTTTTATTATTTTCACTTTTAAGCATATCGACTACATTTTGAGAAATTAGATTGCTACGAACTTGTAACAATTTTATCGCAGTATCTTTGTTAAATAGATTTTCTTCAATTAAATCAGAAAAAATTTCGCTCATAACTTGTTTTTTTCTACGCACATAACGTTCAGGCAATTTAGATAAAAGAGGCAATTTCCCAATCGTTTTTGAGCTTATTTCTAACTGAGAAAACCCAGATGTAGCAATAAAAGTTGAAGAAATACCTACTAAAGAACAAGTCAAAATGCCTTGCCAAGAAAAAGTATTTGAAAAAATAGGGCTACTTAAAAAATGGTTTGAGGACACAGACACTAAGGCCCCGAACGTTCCGCCTACCAATGTATTAGCAACATGCAATTTAGTTGTATGCATGTTTGAAATATCTTTCACGCCTTTTACAAAATCTTTATCTGAAAGATTGTTAAAATAGTCTTCAACTGTTTCAAAAATAAAACCACTAGAGATAGAAGAAATAGATTCAGATACTAAGCCTTTGAAAAAAACAGAAAACTGTTTTAATGAGTCATTATCAGCTATAATTGAACATAGTAACTTATCGATAGTGATTTCACCAAACTTATCAGATAGTTCGCTTATTTGCATGTCAAAAAAATTAGACAGTTTTTCTGAGTTTTGTACGCTTAAAACTTGATTAGATTCAGTAAGTTTTTTTAATGCTCCAATAATTGTGCCACTTGATATAAGTGATTTGAGTTCAGTTTTTATTGCATCTGATATTAATTGTCTATTGTCAGATGCTGTTTTTGAAATTGAAAGTTTAATTTTATCAATATTTGCTATAATATAATCATAATTTATTACTTCGCTCAATTTAGTTTTGTCAAATTGCTTAAGTGCAGAGTCACAAACTTCCCTCGCTATACTTTCATGTAGAGATTTATTGTAAAAAATATTTTCCTTTATAAAATCATCAAAAGAATATCGTATTCTATCTTCAAAAATCTTTTTCACGTCTAAGTAGAGTATATCTTTTAAAGGTTTGCTGACAATATCGTCTATAATTTTATTTAATACAACTTTATTTTTACTTTGAAAGAAATCAGATACACTTTTAACAAAAATATCTGCGCTTATCAATCTTCTATCTTCTAAAGTCCCAATAATTTCTCGTGCTGATGTAGACGCAAAAAACAGGTTTAATTCATTTGTCACGTGTTTTGAAATATTTGGCAGATTATCTAAATCGTTTACTATTTCCAAAATAAATTTCAAAATAGCATCTGAATCTGAAAGTGAACTGCTAAAATAATCAATAAATGCATTAGTAATTTTAGATTTTAAAGCAGGTTCATCTATAATTACATCGTCTATAGTTTGTTTGATTATGCCTTTAAATTGCGGGCGAATTCCTGTAATCCACTGAGATATTACATACGCTATATCATCCGATTTACTTAATATGTATTTATCTAATAAATCTTGGTAATCGTTGTTGCATATATCTAGAAAAGAGAAGTCACTATTTCTTAAATGATCAGTAATTTCATAATACATATCCTCAAATATTTTTTGACCTTTTGGTGACTCAACAAAAGAGTGAATATTTTGAGTAATAGAATTTCTTACGTCATCAGTAGACAAGTCGATCAACTCAGAAACGGGACGTTTAGAAATCTCTAAACTTATGTCATCTATTATATCATAAAGTTTTAGATTTTTCATAATTTCATCACACAACAAAGTTATCTCATCATCTAAATTATCTTTAATTATCGAAATGAAATTGTATGATTCTGATTCTATAATATCTTTAAGTTTGTTCATTAAACTTTTAGGTATAATATCTGATGTTTTAACGTTTGAAAAAGCGTCATAAATTTCAGATATTATAGCCCTAATAGCATCTGTGTGTTGCAAGGTAACTATTAAGTTTTGAGATATTTTATTAGAAATATAATCCAACTGTTTATCCGTTATCAAATCTTCAAGTCTACCGTTTTTCGAAATTATTTCAAACATGCTATCTATGTTATCATGATATAATTCAAAAAAAACTTCTTTTATATCTAAACTAAAATCTTTATATACTGTGATGTCTTTTAGTCTCATATTTCTAACGTTTTTGAGAGAGTGTTCAGTGAAGAAGTCATAAGCAAATTTTTCAAATAATTTATCCGTATTTTCTTCTGTCAATTTTTCATAAATACTATTTTCGTTAACTATATTTTTTTCTAAGAGGGAGCTAATCGACTTAATAAATTCGTTTTTGTTGTCAGAAATTATGCCACCATAATTGAACTTGCTAAAGAGTACTCTTTTATTAAAGAGCATGTCTAATATATATTCACTTGTTAAATATCCTGATGACATGCTCATCAATATTGAAATTATAACATCTTGAAACATAGCAACCTCAAAAATTTATTTGTTAGTATTATTATAACATGTATCTCTTAGATAACATACAAAAATATTTTTAATTCTAAAAATTAAGCAAGGTTAACCAGTTAAGCTATATTATCTTAAAAAATTTAAGTCTTAAAGCGTTAGAAACTACCGACACACTGCTCAAACTCATAGCAGCTCCGGCAAACATAGGATTTAATTTCCATCCTAATACGCCGTAAAACACACCTGCAGCCAATGGAATACCTATTACATTGTAAATAAAAGCCCAAAATAGATTTTGCTTTATGTTTTTAATTACAGATTTGCTTAATCTGACTGCTGTTACACCGTCCAAAAGATCATTTTTAACCAAAACGATATCGGCTGATTCAATCGCCACATCAGTTCCTGCTCCTATTGCAATTCCGACATCGGCACGAACAAGTGCAGGTGCATCATTTATTCCATCTCCTATCATGGCAACTTTCTTGCCTGATTCCATGAGAGTTCTGACTTCTTTTTCTTTATCCTGAGGCAATACTTCAGCTATTATCTTGCTCACATTCAATTTTTTACCAATAGCCTCCGCTGTTCTCTTGTTGTCGCCTGTCAACATGATTACATCGATGCCCATTCTTTTAAAATCTTCAATAGCTTTTTGACTCGTAGGTTTAACCACATCTGCTACAGCTATTATACCGAGAACTTCTTTCTCATTTGCAAAATACATAGGAGTCTTGCCTTCGTCTGCTAAATTTTGAGCTTTATCAGTGAAATCGGATAAATTGATGCTCTTTTGTTCCATGAGTTTTTTATTTCCGATAAATATGGTGTCGCCATCTATTAAGGCTCTTATGCCCAAACCATGCAAAGCTTCAAAATCGCTTATAGGCAAAATATCTAAAGATGCCTCCTCTGATTTTTTGACTATGGCTTCTGCCAAAGGATGTTCGGAATTTTTCTCGATTGAAGCAGATAATTGCAACATTTTTTCTTTTGAAATCTTAGTTGACACTATCAAATCCGTAACTTGTGGTTTGCCTTCTGTGATAGTTCCTGTTTTGTCCATTACTACAGTGTCTATTGTATGAGCAATCTCCAAAGCTTCCGCAGATTTGATCAATATGCCGTTTTCAGCACCTTTGCCCGTGCCTACCATGATTGCAGTAGGTGTAGCAAGACCCAGTGCACAAGGGCAAGAAATAACTAAGACTGATATGCCTATTGAGAGAGAAAATTCAAAAGAATGTCCCAAAAATAGCCATATAGATGTTGCAATCACTGCTATAGCAATTACAACAGGCACAAATACGCTACTTATCTTATCAGCCAATTTTGCAATAGGAGCTTTAGAAGAGCTTGCTTCCTCTACAAGTTGAATGATCTGAGAAAGCACTGTATCATCACCTAATTTTGAAACTTCAAACTCAAAATATCCTGATTTGTTTATGCTTGCACCTATGACTTTATCGCCTTGACTTTTCTCGACAGGTAGACTTTCGCCTGTGAGCATAGATTCGTCTATAGAAGTCTTACCTTTGACTATAACACCATCTGTAGGTATACTTTGGCCTGGTTTTACGATTACAATATCTTTTAATCTCAAATCTTCAACTGCTACTTCAACCTCTATGTTATCTCTGATGACGAGTGCGGTTTTAGGTGCTAAATCAACAAGTTTTTTAATAGCTTCTGAAGTTTTGCTTTTTGCTCTTGTTTCCAAAAATTTTCCTAATGTTATAAGCGCCAACACTACTGCCGCAGATTCAAAGTATAGATCCATAGAATATTGCTTTACTATTTCTAAATCACCATATCCTAAGCCTATACCTATTCTATAGATTGCGAATATTCCATATAGCATTGCAGCAGATGTGCCTATAGCAATCAAAGAATCCATGTTTGGATGTTTTTTATAAAGTGCCTTAAAACCAACCACATAAAATTTTCTGTTGACAAAAACTACAGGAAGTGCGAGCAAAAACTGAGTAAAAGCAAATGTTATGGCATTTTTAGTGCCATGAAAAAAATCAGGTAAAGGCCATTTCATCATATGACCCATAGAAATATAAAACAGAGGAATTGAAAAAATCAAAGAAATAATGAGTCTTTTTTTCATTTCGACAAGTTCATCTTTTACAGGGTCTTTTTTGTCCTCTTTTGAGACATTTTTATCTTCACTCTTTACGGGATATGCCTCAAATCCTGCATTATCAACTGCTGTGATTATATCGGATTCAGAGAGTACGTTTTCATCATAATCTACGATCATGTTGTTGTTTAGAAGGTTGACAGATACGCTTTCCAAACCTTCAAGTCTATTAAGTACACGTTCTATATTAGCAGAACAAGCAGAGCAAGACATCCCGACAATATCAAATTTTTGTTTCATAATTTATACAATCCTTTCAGTTAGAAAATAGTTAGCGTATAATATTGTTACAAAAAACATTAGGACGATTAAAATCGCCCCAAATTTTATGATAGTTTTGCATCAAATCCTGCATTGTAAACAGCTTTGATTATAGCTTCATTATCTAATTTTGTTTCATCAAAATCGACAGTCATGCATTTACCTTCAAGGTTTACATCGACACTATTAATGCCTTCCAATTTATTTACTACTTTACTTACTGTTGCAGAACAACCTCCACAAGTCATACCGTTTACTTCAAATTTTTGTACCATTAGATTTTCTCCTTTTAAAATAATTTTTTTATTATATAGTTTAACTATTTAAATCATAATATAACACCATTTCTTTTTTTAAATCTTCAACTATTGGTCGAGCATTATAATATTCAAAAGAGTCAATAAGCTGTTTTAAATTTATTAACATTTCATTAATTTGACCTTTCCAAACGTATGTCATACATTCATGTATTGTTTGCTCTAACACATCAATATCAAATGTTGTTAGTGCTATTTCGATTTCATTTATACTGTTTTCAAGTAAAACAATATTTCCATTTTCCAATTTTTCAGATGAATCTTTAGCATTAACTGTTACATGTACTTCAATAGATGAAAGTAATTTGTTAAATAAGTTAATAAAAGCTTCTGTATGTACAGATATATAACTTCTTTCGCGTTTCATTGCAGCTTCTTCTAATGTTTTAGCTTCGTTTGAAACATTGAAAGCCCCTATGGAACCAGCAGCACTTTTTAAAGCATGAATTTCAATCCTATATTCGTCAAGATCTTGATTTTCGTTTGCTTTTCTCAGATTTTCGATTCTGTTCAATCCATCATAATAAAAAGTGTTTAGCACATCATAATAGTCATCTAGCTTTCCACCTATCATATTGATACCATAGCTAGTATTGACTCCATCAATTGTTATTTCTACAGTTTCTACAGTTTCTACATTTTTTACCTGTTCAATTGCCGTTTCTTTTTTATCCTCAGGCAACCATTTTTGCAATATGCCATTTAGTTTTTTTACTTCAATTGGTTTTGCTAAAAAATCATTCATACCTTCGTTTACAAAAAGCTCTTTTGCTCCGACAATTGCATTAGCAGTAAGTGCAACTATAGGTAAATCTTTGAAATAAACATCCTCCATCTTTCTAATTTCATTAGTTGCGTCTATTCCATCCATTACAGGCATCATATGATCCATAAATACAAGATCATATTTATTTTTCTTAATCATTTCAACTGCCAAAAGCCCATTAATAGCTGTATCAATATTTATTTTATATGGAGCTAATAATCCTATAGCTACTTTTAAATTAGTTTTATTATCATCTACAACTAATATATTTGCAGTAGGCGCTATGAATGCACTGATTTTTTTCTTTTTACGCATATTAAGACCAGAATTACCTAATATTTGCGCCATTTGAATGCAACTAATTGGCAAATTAACTGCGTTTTCGTCAGCATAAATCGTTAAATCGCCTGGATCTGTCATTAATACTATGTTTGCAGATGCATTTCTTTTAGCACATAAGTTTTTTATTTTATCAACATGCACGACTGGAGTGAATAAATAATCAAAAACTTCTTCTGCAAGAGACTGTGAAAGTTCGGATTGATTTGTGCATATTGTACAATTTGCACCTAAATCGTCTATTGTCTGTTTTATAGATTTCGCATACAGCTCGCGTGCTTCATAAAGCAATATCTTAGTGTTAGAAAACTTGTATGTGATAGGTGTTAATTCTACAAATTTTTGAGGAATTCGAACTGTAAATACCGAACCTACTTCTAACTCGCTATGAACTGATACTGATCCATCCATCATTTCACACAACTGTTTAGTAATTGCAAGGCCTAAACCTGTTCCCTCTATGTTTCGATTCTTTTTTGTATCGACTCGCTCAAATTGCATGAATAAGCGGTGCATTTCGTCTTGTCTGATTCCCATACCTGTATCAGAAACTTCAAAAATCAATTCAACATTATCATTTTGCATTTCATATTTAACATCTATATTAATATTGCCTTGTTTTGTAAATTTTATAGCGTTACTAATTAAATTTATTAATACTTGTTTTATTCTAATTTCATCACCAAACAAAGTGTTTGGAATATCAGATTGGATAAACGAAGTCAATATAACAGGTTTGTCTTCGAGACGCATTTTTGATAGATTGATAACATCATTTAAAAGAGAGGCTATATTGTATTCAACATCAATGATTGAAAGTTTACCAGATTCTATTTTTGAAATATCAAGTATGTCGTTTATAATTACTAACAAACTTTCACTAGCCCTTTTAATTTCAGCTGCATATTCTTCAGTATTTCTGCCTTTACTCTCTCTAAGTACAATTTCAGACATACCCAAAATCGCATTTAATGGAGTTCTTATTTCATGGCTCATATTAGCCAAAAAATTACTTTTTGCTTGAGAACTTAGCAAAGCTTCTTCGTGTGCAGAACGTAGTTTTTCATCCATTTCATGCTTGTTTTGTGCATTTGCAAAGAGTTTACCACTTATATCCAACATGCTTTCATGAGCTTCTGAATAATTAGTGTTAGCTGAATAAGTTCCTGTTGCAATAAAGCCGAAAAGTTCATTATACAAGTAAATAGACGAAATAATATCACTGTTAATATCTTCTATATCTATGTTCATAGAAGCTCGCCATTGTTTTCTTAACTTAGTTGCAAAATCTCTTACAGTTCTTTCGTTTTCAAACTTATTGCGCAAATCTTTAGAGAGTATGCTGTAATTTATGATAAGATTACTATCTTTTGTTACATGAACTTCAAAATCTGAATTTTCATTTAGCAGAGAAACTATGTAATCCTTCATGTTTTTTATGTCAAAGATTTGTTTTGTATTGTAATCTTTATTGTAAAAATGACTCATGTAGAAAAATTCGTTGTCATTGATTTTTAAGTATCTCCATAGAGAAAACTCAGATGTGTTAAATGCATGTGTTAAGCTCTCTAGGCAATCTGTAAGCACTTCATCAAAATTACTATTTTCTTCTACTGCTAACAGCTTTTGTGACACATTATTTACGGCAATAAGTAATTGATCTTGCTCAATCAATGTTTTTGTTCTTAATTCAATTTCTTTTTCTAAGTGAATTTGATGGTTCTCAAGTTCGTTTAGAGTTTTTTTAAGTTGAAATTGTGACGTTTTCAAACTATCTATGTTTAAGTGCCCGCCTATAACTCTTGTTGCGATTCCATTTTCATCTCTAGATACTATTTTACCAACATCTTTGGTCCAGATGTAATGTCCATCTTTGTGACGCATGCGTATTTCGCATTCGTAGGTTTCTCTACGACCATCCACAAATTCATCCAACATTTTTGAAACAACGACTAGGTCTTCCGGATGATTCATATTTTCCCATTCAGATAATGAGCCGTTGATCTCGTCTTGCGTATAACCAAGCATACTTAAATATTCATCGTTGTAGGCTATAATATCTTTTTCCAAATCCCAGTCCCATGTACCAAATTCAGCAACTTCTATTGCTAAATTTAATATATTGGTGCTTTCTCTTAATAATTGCTCTGTGATTTTAATATTTGTTATGTCTTGCAAAACACCACAAAGAATAAGCGGTTTGCCATCTTCTGTATATTTTGTCACTTTGCCTTTATCATGTCCCCAAATAATAGAGCCGTCTTTCTTTACCAATCTAAATTCAGCCTCATATAGCGCTACTTCTCCGCTCAGATATTTATTTAGATTGTCTTCAGCTATTTGTAAATCACTTGGGAATAGCATAGATTCCCATGTTGATACATGAGGAGTAAGTTCTTCAAGTTCATATCCCACTATTTCAGCCCATTCTTTGCTGTAAATAACATGGTCTGTTTCTAAGTTCCAAATAAAAACTCCTACTTTTGTTATTGAAATAGTTTCAGTTAAATGTTCAACTGTAAGCATATTGTTATCAAATGACATAAAATTCTCCATTCTGTTACGAAAACGCTTGTATTAAACAAGCACTTTATTAAAATTAATCAAATCAAATCAAATCTGTGTTTATTTGTGAAATTCGTAAAAATTCATCTGACACAGATAAAAAAGCATCTACCATAATCGGATCAAAATGAGTGCCACTATCTTTTGTTATTATTTCAACTGCTTCCGAATGCAGTCGTGCAGGTTTATATGGTCGTTTTGAAATGATTGCATCATATGCATCTGCAATGGCCATCATTCTACCACCTATTGGAATTTCTTGTCCTTTTAACCCACTAGGATAGCCTGTACCATTCCATTTTTCGTGATGTGAAAGTGCAAACATAGCTGCAATTTCAAGAAAATCGTAGTTTTTGACGTCTTTAACAGAAGATACGATTATATCTGACCCCAAAGTTGTATGTTTTTTCATAATTTCATATTCTTCATCTGTAAGCTTACCATCTTTTAACAATATTTGATCAGATATACATATTTTACCAACATCATGCATTTGGGCTGCATGACAAAACATATTTACATCAATATCTGCCAATTCACTAGAATAAGGTGAATCATTCATCAATTTGAGTAAAAGTGCTTTTATATATTGGCTAGTACGTAAAATATGACCACCTGTAGTATGATCTCTTCTTTCTACCATTTCTGACATAGAATAAACAACTGCATACTGCAATTCTTCGATATGTGCAATTTGTTCTTTTACCATTTTTTCAAGGCTTGTATTGTAGCTATGAAGTTTTAAGTGCAACTCTACTCTTTTCTTAAGAAGTGCAGAAGAAAAAGGTTTTCGTACATAATCTACAGCTCCTAAATTAAGACCTTGATATTCACTGCTACCATCATCTTTTGCAGTAAGAAAAATAACAGGAATGCTCCTGTAAGGTTCGTTAAATTCATTTTTGATTTTTTCTATAACGTCAAAACCACTTAATCCAGGCATTTCAACATCAAGCAAAATTAAGTCAGGCTTTGTATTTGGTATTTCAGCAAGCGCCATGCTGCCATCTTTAATAAGAATAACGTTATAATCATCACATAATGCTTTTCTAGCAATACTTAAATTTGTCACATTATCATCGACAATCATTATTTTTTTATCTTTATTCATTATATAGCTCCATATAATCATAATTCAATATTAGTAATCAAAATATGAGTATTTGTTCTTGAATATTTTGGTTTACGTGTATTTGATTTAGTTGCATATACTATATCATATTTTCAATCTACATTCAACACTATTATTTGCAAATTAGTGCGAAAAAATACAAAAATAGTCATATTGTTTTGAAAATGTATATTTTATTTCTTATAAGATTATAACCAGCATTGTTAATTTAGGATTATGAAATTTTTTTTTATAAATATAAAAAAGCTTGACAAAAAAACCAACATATGATAAATTGGTATTACCAATTACTGTTATAGGAGGAAAACTATTATGATAAAACTAGGTGATGCATTCGATAATAATCAGATGGAATTTAATGGTAATAAAATAACAGACACTATTTTATATGTTAATGGAAAATATGTAAAAAAATCAGAAGCTGTTATATCTGTATATGATAGTGGATTTCAACATGGCGATGGTGTATATGAAGGTATTAGAGCATATGACCGCAGAGTTTACAAGCTAGATGAACACATTAAAAGATTATATGAATCATGCTATACGCTAGAGATAAATATTGGAATATCGCAAGATGAAATGAAAGAAATTGTTAAAGAGCTTGTTCGTAGAAACATAGAAATCGGTGTAAATGACATACACATGAGATTGCAAGTGACTAGAGGATTTAAAATTCAAACTGGAATGCATCCGAATCTAAATGTTACCACTTCATCAATTGTTATATGTGTAGATGAAAAACCGCCGATTTTCAATAAAGAGGGAATCACCCTTATAACTACATGGCTAAAGCGCTACAATCCACAATATATGGATCCTAAAATTCACTGCTGTAATCAATTGAATCAAATCATGGCAGTATGTGAAGCTATGAGACAAGGAGCTGATGAAGCGATAATGCTTGATCAAAACGGATATGTATCTGAAACAAATTCAACAAGTTTACAGATGGTAAAAGACGGAGTATTTATCTTGCCTACTGTAGATTCTCAACTTCCGGGTGTAACCAGAAAAACATTAATTAAGATTGCAGAAAATTTAGGAATACCGGTAGAAGAAAGAAATATATCTGTTCATGAATTTTATAATGCAGACGAAGTATTTATATGTGGCACAGTTGCAGAACTAGTCCCCGTAAAAATGATTGATGGAAGAAAAATCGGACAAGTTTTACCGGGTTCTTTAACAGTAAAATTAAGTGAAGAATACAAGAAAATGACGGATGTAATGGGCATATCCATAGATGAATAATCAGATAGTAAATATTATTTTTGGAGTAGTATAAAATCTATAAAAATAAAATTGTGCTAAGGAGGATTTTATGTATTTAAGAGTGATAGAAAAACTTAAAGCAAGCGATTTTGATGCATTTTTGATTCAAGATGAAGCAAACAGAAATTTTTTATGCAATAAAGGAAACTATTTCTTGCCAGGAATAATGTTAATAACAAAAGACGAAGTGTTTTTAGCTACACCATCAAGAAATATTAGGCATTTCAAAGAGTTGTATGAAGAATATACAGTTATAAAGGGTGGGCTAGTTGAATTGTCTGAAATTGCTAAAGAAAAAAACATAAAAAAAATCGGCTATGAAAACTTTTCAGTTGCAAAATCTACATATGATGATATGAAATTGATGTTTAATGAATCAGAATTTATGGAGGGAGGTCATTTCATTGAAGACATAAGAGTTTCAAAGACAGAAAGTGAAATAAAATTATTGCAAGAGGCGACATCTTTGTCAGACAAAGCATATGTTGAATTCTTAAATCACTTGAAAATAGGAATAACAGAAAAGCAAGCGCGTGCAAAGTTTGACAGTATACTCATGCAATTTGGAGCTGATGAATTCAGTTTTCCGACACTATTATCATCAGGCAGTCGCACATTTTTGCCTCATAGCGCACCTACAGACAAAATTATCGAAAAAGGCGACTTGGTGCTTATGGATTTCGGTATTGTATTAAACGGGTACTGTTCAGATACAACAAGAGCTGTAGTAATGGGATCTGCCGACGAAAGACAAAAACAGATGTATGAATTAGTGCTAAAAGCACAAAAAAATGCACTTGAAAACATTAAGGCCGGAATAACCGCAAGACAAGCAGACGCATATGCAAGGGATGTAATAACAGCTGTGCTAAATGAAGGTTGCTTTGACTATGGACTAGGACATGGAATAGGCATGAAAGTACATGAAAAACCACGCTTTCACCCAAACAACGAATACATTATGCTTGAAAATACAGCAATGAGCGTAGAGCCCGGTATATACATAGAAGGATGGGGCGGAATAAGAATAGAGGATATACTCATAGTAGGAAAAGAAAAAGGCGGAAGAAATTTAACGAGTGCACCAAAAGAGGAATTGTTGGAAATATAATAAAATTGTTAGAAAGGATAAGAAAAAATGAAATTTTTCGGAAAAATGTTAGATAAAATAGAAGTGGCAGGAAATAAATTGCCACATCCAGTAACAATGTTTTTTGGTTTAGCAATTTTTGTACTGATACTATCGGCAATAGGCTCGGCGTTTGGATGGTCGGCAACAGGAGAAGTATTGAATAGAACAGCTGGTGTAGTTGAAGAACAGACCATTACAGTAACTAATTTATTAAATACAGATGGATTGGTGTATATTTTAACGAGTATGATGTCAAACTTTACATCATTTGCGCCATTGGGCGTAGTTTTGGTAGTAACTTTTGGTATTGGAATGGCAGAAGGAAGTGGATACATAGCTGCTCTTGTTAAAAAAACAGTTTCAGTAACTCCTGCAAAACTTATTGTTCCTGTAGTCGTGTTTTTAGGGATAATGTCGAATGTGGCATCTGTTGTAGGATATGTAGTTTTAGTGCCATTGGGTGGAATCATATTTATGTCCTATAATAAACATCCTTTAGCAGGTATGGCGGCCGCTTTTGCAGGTGCATCAGGAGGGTTTTCAGCTAATTTACTTATCGGAGCAATAGATCCTCTTCTTGCGGGAATAAGCACAGAAGGAGCAAGAATTTTAGATCCGAGCTATGTAGTTGATCCTACCGGAAATTGGTATTTTATGATGGCATCAACAATAATTATCACAATTATAGGAACTGTGATCACCGAAAAAATAGTAGAGCCAAGATTAGGAAAATATGATAAAAGCAACATGGAGTCCAGTATCCAAGATGAGCTGGCAACAAAAGAATTGTCCGGCAAAGAGGGTAAAGCTTTACTTGTATCTAATATAGTTATTCTATCTATGCTAGTTGGATTGTTTTTATTATGTATTCCCGAAACATCGTTTCTAAGAAATCAAACATCTGGTAGTTTGACGAGCGGTTCACCTCTAATGAGCGGAATAATACCTATAATTACAATAATTTTCTTTGTGCCTTCTGTAATATACGGGAAAATGACAGGTATTTTTAAGACGGAAAAGGATATAGCTAGTCAAATGGGCAAGAGCATGTCAAGTATGGGTGGATATATAGCGCTAGCATTTGTAGCATCACAGTTTATTGCATACTTTACAAAAACTAATATTGGTTTGATAATTGCTATTCACGGTGCTAATATACTGCAAGATATAGGTATGTGGGAACCTCTTTTAATGGTAATATTTGTACTTCTAACAGGATTTTTGAACTTGTTTATGGGATCGGCTTCTGCTAAATGGGTAATAATGGCGCCAGTGTTCATTCCAATGTTTATGGGACTAAACATTTCACCTGAAATGACGCAGGCTGCATTTAGGATAGGAGATTCAAGTACCAATATTATAAGTCCATTGATGGATTACTTCCCTCTAATACTTGCATTTGCTAAAAGATACGATAAAAATTCAGGTATAGGAACCATGGTATCTACAATGTTACCATATTCGATAAGCTTTTTAATCGCATGGTCGATATTGCTAGTAATTTGGATGGTATTAGGATTACCGCTTGGACCAGGAGTAGGTATATATATGTAAAGCTTTAAAATAATATTAACAAGCTGAAATGTTGATAGATACAATCTGCTGGCATAAAATTGAATTAAGTTAAGAATTGGTTATGCTATCAAAATGAGTGCATAACCAATTCTTTTGAAATAAATAAAAAAAGCATTTTTGATAGTAAAAATTTCCGAAATCTATTTTTTAAAATTACTACTCATCATCCCATAATAATCATAGTTTGGAAATTTTTCTATAAAATGATTTGCCATGTAATAATGAGCTTTTTGAGGATCTCTATCTTTAATTGCTTTATAAATTTTATAGTGACTTTTATAAAAATTCACACCGTCTGTAGAACGAAGTTGGTGGTTTATTATATTTGAGATGCTATCATAAATTGTCAATATCAATGAATTTCCACTAAGCGATATTATTTGCCTATGAAAATCATTGTTTAAACTTAAGCGTTCTTCGCTCGTTAACGTATTATTCATTTTTTCTACAATGTTATATAATTCTTCTATTTGTTCTTCTGTTGCTTTTAAAGCTGCTAATCCGACCAAATTAACTTCTAATATATATCTGAATTCTAAAATATTGTTTTCCTCACCTTTATTTAAATAAAAATTCAAGGCAAGTGGATTGAAAATCTCACCAGTATTAGAAACCACATAATTACCATCACCTTGCCTACTATGAATAAGACCAATCGCAGAAAGTGCGCTAATAGCTTGTTTAAGTGCAGGTCTACTCACATTTAGCATCTCTGCAAGTTGTCTCTCGGGCGGGAGTTTTTCTCCAACTTTTAATTCATTATTCATGATTAAATTTTGGATTTGCAACATTGCTTTTTTATATATTTGTTCGTTTTCCTCTACTGCTTTAAACATGATAAATTCTCCATTGTGCTTTATTTAAATTACTGTTTTAGCATATCATATTTTTGAGTAGATTTCAACTCTATTCTTTGATTAACAGCTGTAATCATATGAATTTTGATGACTATCTAATAGAGGAATTAGATTTTAACAAACTAAATCTTAGAGATTAAAATAATAAATAGAGACTAAATTTTAAAATAGATGTTACTACTCACAGTCGAATTATGGTGTTAATAAGGAAAAAATAATAAAATATGGAAGCCTTATGGAGATTGGATTAAGTTGTGTGTAAGTTTTATGAGCGTTTTAGTCATCTTTGGCTTAGCCCCCCAAATATACTGCGTTATGACTTTGCGAATAAAACTGAACCATACAACTTCCCAATCGGAGTACTCGGCGCCATAGTTCATTATTTTTTTCCGTTTGTGTTGCAATTAACTGTGAATAGTAACAAATAGATAGTTGTTGGGTTACAATTCATATTAAAATCTCTTGACAAATGTGCTCATTTATGTCAAATTGAGTATAATAGATTTATTTGTTAATGTTATCTTTATCAAATTAATTATAGACAAGAAACATAAAAATTATAAATTTACGGAGGAAAACATGGATAAGAATTTTCACATTGGCAACAGAAAGACTTTGTACGACACTTTAAAAAATAACACATTAATGCTTTGCTTTGCAGGTGAGGCAAAGCATTACTCAGCTGATGCATATTTTGATTTTTTTACAAATCGTAATTTTGTGTATTTAACGGGCATATCTGGACCAGAATCAGCACAGTTAATACTGATGGCGCATAAAAAAGATGATTGCGTCGAAGAGAAAATATTTATTTTGGCACCTGATGTGATGCTTGAGAGATGGAATGGAAGACGATTGAAAATAGATGAAGTTAAAGAGATGAGTGGCATAGAAAATGTATTTTTTCTAGACGGGTTTGAAACTATAGTTAATAGACTCATTAATTCATGCAAAATTGAGACAGTTGCATTAGATCTTTGGAAAAACTCTGTTAAGGATGCAGATACTGAAGCCTTAAAGTTTGCTCACGATTTAAATAATAATTATCCATCTATAAACTTGCATAACTATCATTTACAGTTAAGAAAACAACGTACTATAAAAAAAGATTGCGAAATTGAGGCAATGAGAAAAGCTCTTGATATTACAAAACAAGGGATTGAAAATATGATGAAGGCTTCGAAACCTGGTATGTTTGAGTATGAATATAAAGCTGAGTTTGATCACGCATTAACTTCTAATGGAGTGTTGGCTCCTGGATTTCATCCTATAATTTCAACAGGAACAAATAATTTTTATATTCATTATAATGGTTACTTTGGACAGTCAAAAGATGGAGATATGATTTTGAACGATGTTGGAGCAGTGTGGGATAATATTTGTACAGATGTATCAAGAGGGTGGCCTTGTAATGGGAAGTTTAGCGAAAAGCAAAAGGCGCTGTACACGTGTGCATATAATACTTCTGAATATATGTTTAGCATTATAAAACCTGGAATGTTAATGAGTGATGTTGATTTGACAGTCAAAAAATATTGTTTTGAAGAACTCAAGAAAATAGGTCTTTTAGAAAAATTTGAAGACATAGGTAAGTATATTTGGCATGGTGGAGCACACCACGTAGGTTATGATGTACATGATCAAGTAGATGTAACTGGTGAAATAGAAGCAGGCATGGTATTTTGTGTAGATGTGGGAATTTACGTAGAAGAGTGGGGAATTGGATTTAGAGTAGAAGATAATTGTCTTGTAACTGATACAGGTTGTGAGAATTTGTCAAAAGATATACCTAGAACTATTGAAGAAATTGAAAGTTTAATGAATTGCTAGAATAAAATAGTCAACTGGTGAAATTTAAATAAAAACATTAAGAGGTGATTGCATGAATGAGATGGAAGTAAAAGTTTTAGATATCGATAAAAATGAAATAGAGAAAAAATTACGTGAGATTGGTGCTACACTTGTTAAAGATGAATTTCAATATAATTTAAGGTTTGATACTGAAGACAAAATGATTAAAAAAACTAAGAACGCTTATTTGAGAGTACGAACTGTAACAAATAATATTACAGGCGAAGTGAATAGCATTCTAACTTTCAAAAAAAACATTTCAAGAAGTGAAATCCGCATAAATGAAGAAACAGAAACATTTGTATCTGACCCTGAAGCGATGATTTCTATAATAGAAAACTTAGGATTTAAAAGAAGTAAACCAGGGAAAAAACAAAGAAAATCTTTTGAATATGAAGGTATTTTATTTGAAATAGATGAATGGGACCCTACTATTTATCCAAAACCATATTTGGAGATAGAAGTAAAGTGTAAGGAAGATTTAGAAAAAGCAATAACTTTGCTAGATTTGGATAGGAGTAAAATTACTTCAAAGCCGTTAGATGAACTTGCTAAAGATTGATAGTATTACAATTTAGAGTGTATTTTATGATGTTAAAGGTGCGAGCAAATTTGTCCGCACCTTTTGTTATAAATAATAGTATATGTTTATTCTCCAGCTATAGCTAAATTTGAGAATTTGATTGATGGAGCTCCAATATAAGAACTGCTTGGTATTCCAAACTTAAGATCATTTCCAATAACTTCTATGTTCTTAATCATTTCGAAGAAATTTCCTGCAACAGTTATCTGTTCAACAGGTTTTTTTATTTTCCCTGACTCTATTTCGTATCCAGAAGCAGATAGAGAAAAATCTCCTGAAATAGGATTCAATCCAGAGTGAAGTCCATCTAATCTTGTTATTAAAACGCCTTTTTCCATTTCAGAAATCATTTCGTCTAAGGTTTTGGTACCAGGTTTAATGTAAAAATTAGTAGGTGCAATGTTTTGGCCGCCTATAGAGTTTCCTGTAGATGAAACACCATCTTTTTTTGCTGTTTTGAGATTATAAAGGTAAGTCTTCAAAATTCCATTTTCTATTACATTTTTGCAAGTAGTAGCTACTCCTTCGTGGTCATATGCGGATGAAGCAAGGCCATCTTCCATGAAAGGATCATCTATTAACGTAAGTAGAGGGCTCGCTACTTCAGTACCAAGTTTATCTTTGAAAAGGGATAAACCTTTTTGCACGTTTTCAGCAGAAAAAGTTCCAGTAAGTGCAGACAATAAGTTTGTCATAGAATCGTTTCTCAGAATTACAGGATAATTATCTGATTTAACCGAAGATGCACCGAATAATGATAAAGCTTCAGTAACGGCTTCTGTAGCTAGTTTTTCAGCATCAAATTTCGAAAAATCTCTACCAGCAACAATCTTAAAAATAGATTTTATTTCATCTTTATTTTTTGCTATTACATTTATGTATGCATAAATCATGTTGGATTTTTTACTTAAATCAAGACCTTTTGTGTTAGCTAAAATAGATGTCGAAGATGAATCTCCACATTCACACATTACATTATCAACTCTTTTGTCTAAACTGTAAGCGATTTGTTCTGCTTTTTTTGCAAAGTTTATCTTGTCAGCTTCGGTAACTTTTTCAAGTTCTACATTATATGCATTAACTGTTTTGTATTCTTCAGATCCTGCAAAGATTTCTACTTCATCATCAGAATCTATAATTTTTGCATTTTCTATTGCCTCATTGACCAGTAACTCTATTGATGTTTCATCAACTTTTTCGGTATAAGATGTTCCCATTTTCCCATTATAAATACCTTTGAATTTTAAAATATCTGTTTCAGACAGACTGTAGCCATCTATTTCACTTTTGAAAATGTCAACAGAAAATGAAGTACCATTACTATACGAAACTTGCATGTCTTGTAATCCTGATTTTTTTCCAAATTCAAACAGTTTGTCAATTAGTATTTTTTTACTCATGGTTAGTCTCTACCTCCTACAGTAATTTCTGAAACCCTTAAAAGTGGTTGTCCAACATTCGTAGGTATGCTTCCACTAGCAGAACCACACATACCTTGTTCCATAGTCATATTGTCAGAAACCATATCTATTTTGTTAAGAACGTCGATACCTTTGCCTATTAGGGTGGCACCTCTCACAGGTGTAGTAATTTTTCCTTTTTCTATTAAGTAGCCTTCTGTAACTGCGAAGTTAAATTCACCTGTGCTAGGATTAACAGAACCTCCACCCATTTTCTTTGCATAAACTCCATATTCGGTACTTGCAAAAATATCTTCAATTTTTGAAGTGCCTGCTGCTATATAAGTGTTTGTCATTCTTGAAGTTGGTGCGTATTTATATGACTCACGTCTTCCTGAGCCCGTTGGATCCATTTTCATTCTCCTAGAATTAAGCTTGTCAATCATATATCCTTTTAAAATACCATTTTCAATTAGAATATTCTTTTGAGAAGGAGTGCCTTCATCATCTATGTTTATTGATCCCCACTCGTTTGGTATAGTTCCATCATCGATGGCGGTGACAACATTTGAAGCAACTTTTTGACCCAGTTTGTCACAAAAAACAGAAGCACCTTTTGCAACAGATGTAGCCTCTAAACCATGTCCGCAAGCTTCGTGGAATATTACACCGCCAAAACCGTTGTCTATGATTACAGGAAATTTTCCGCTTGGACAATACTTTGCATTAACCATTGTTACGGCAGTTTTGGCAGCTTCTTTGGCAATGTTTTCTAAATCAAGCGACTCTATATGTTCAAAGCCTCTCATAGATCCTGGGGAACTTGAACCTACTTGCATCTCTCCATCCTTTGAAGCTATTGCTGCAACAACAATTCTAGTTCTGACTCTCTCATCTTCTTTGAAAATTCCTTCCGAGTTTGCAACTAAAATATTTTGAGTATGATCAATAAAATTTACTTTAACCTGAGAAATCAAACTGTCGTAATTTTGCGCTGAATTGTTTAATCTTAACATTGCTTCGATTTTTTTTGATTTAGCTACTTCGTTCGGATACATCGATATTTTGTGATTGTTGATTATATCAGTTTGAGTCAAATTGATAACTATATTGTTTTTATTTCCAGTCATAGCTTGTGCTGCCTTTTTTGCAGTCGTAATCAATGAGTCTTTGTCAGATTTGTTTGTGTATGCATACACACTGTTAAAACCTTTAAAAATTCTGATGCCAATGCCGTAATCTCTTCCAGAAATGGTCGATTCTACTTTACCGCCTATCATTGCTATAGAGCTGTTAGTTCTGTCTTCAACAAAAATTTCAGCAAAATCTCCGCCTGTCGAAAGAGCTGCATTCAAAACATCTTCTACAATTGACTTGTTTAGCATTAATTATCTCCTTATTAATTTGAATTTTCTACATATTAGCATTATAGCATAAAATATATTCGATATCAATGCTTCCAGATTTATTATTTTTCCTTATGCAGATTGTGAATTGTAACATTTCACAGAACTTGTGTTCAATCATAGTATCAATTATTAATATAAATAATAATTGACAAAACAGAGAAATATTGAGTACTATATTAATGTTAGAATTTTAGTTTATTCGCACATATATATATAATAGGTAGAAAAAAGTTTTAAAGGAGAAAATTTATGAGTTCAAATATTTTAAAAATCATAGCAATAGTCACTATGTTGATAGATCATATTGGAGCTACTATTATACTTGGGTTTTATTTAGCAGACCAAAGTAATGAAAGTTTATTTTTATTATATAATGTTTCGAGAGGAATAGGTAGAATTGCATTTCCTATTTTTTCATTTTTGCTAGTTCAAGGATTTTTAAACACTCATAATGTAAAAAAATATGCATTTAGATTATTTTTATTTGCACTTATTTCGGAAATACCTTTTGACTTAGCATTTTATGGAAAAGTTTTCGAGAGCGAATTTCAAAATGTATTTTTTACATTGTTCATAGGATTAATAATGATTTGGAGCATAGATAGTTATGGTAAAATGCCACAAACAAAGAGAATGATTTATAGTGTTTTGATTTTTTTCTCATCCATAATGATAGTTGAAATTTTAAAAACAGATTATGCAGCAACAGGCATAATATTAATACTAACCTTATATTTGTTTAATTATAAGAGGGAATTACAATGCACAGCGGCGTGCGTTGTGTTCTTGACTCAGATGACACAGCTAAATACTTATTTCATTGTAGGTATTTTACTTTCTTTTATTGCAATATATTTTTATAATGGAAATAGAGGAAGAAGTATAAACAAATACGTTTTTTATGCCTTCTATCCAATGCATTTATTAATACTATATATGCTTGTTTAAAAATAATAAAATTAAATGTTGACAAGTATTCAGATGTATGTTAGTATTACAAAGTTGTCGCGAGAGACTTCTAAAGTTAATAAAAAAAGTATTGACATGGAAACCTAGTAGTGATATACTAATAAAGCTCACTCTTTCGAGCTGAGTTGGAAAAAATAAAAAAATAAAAAATGTAGTTGACAAACGAAACTGTTTGTGTTAAACTATAAAAGTTGTCGCTTCGACGACGAGAATGAATTTTAAATCAGAAGTACATAGGGATATGAAATACGACAGCATTTAAAATTTAAAAAAAGAAGCAAGAGAATATTTAAAAGATGTGAACGAGCTTCGAAGAAAGAACCTTGACAATAAAACAGCATAAGTGATTGATAAATAATCAATAACCTTTAAGTTTCAATTTAAAACAAAGTAGATTCGAAAGAATAGACATGTAGTAGAGATACTACAACGCGAAAAGCAAAAGACCAAGCGAGAGCTTGTGTCAGGATAGAATTTAATGTCGAAAGACATAAATACATTTAAACGAGAGTTTGATCCTGGCTCAGGACGAACGCTGGCGGCGTGCCTAACACATGCAAGTCGAGCGAAGAAGGTTACTTCACTAAAGATTCAACAAAGAGTAAAGAAGAAAGAGACAGCGGCAAGCCGAAATAGGCTTGTGACGTATGACAAGAAAATTTCGGCTTTACGCGTTATCCCAAGTGCCAACACAAGGGGACGGAATATCCCAAGTGCCAACACGGGGGGTTGAGTAGTTAGTGAAGTAACCTGATTAGCGGCGGACGGGTGAGTAAAGCGTGAGCAATCTGCCTTGCACAGGGGAATAGCCACTGGAAACGGTGATTAATACCGCATAAAACTTTTTCATCGCATGATGAGGAAGTCAAAGATTTATCGGTGCAAGATGAGCTCGCGTCTGATTAGCTAGTTGGTGGGGTAAAGGCCTACCAAGGCGACGATCAGTAGCCGGCCTGAGAGGGTGAACGGCCACACTGGAACTGAGACACGGTCCAGACTCCTACGGGAGGCAGCAGTGGGGAATATTGCACAATGGGCGCAAGCCTGATGCAGCGACGCCGCGTGAACGATGAAGGCCTTCGGGTCGTAAAGTTCTGTCCTTGGGGAAGAATAATGACGGTACCCAAGAAGAAAGCCCCGGCTAACTACGTGCCAGCAGCCGCGGTAATACGTAGGGGGCGAGCGTTGTCCGGATTTACTGGGCGTAAAGGGTGAGTAGGCGGTAACGTGTGTCAGGTGTCAAAGGCGAGGGCTCAACCTTCGTAAGCACCTGAAACTGCGTAACTTGAGTGCAGGAGAGGTAAGTGGAATTCCTAGTGTAGCGGTGAAATGCGTAGATATTAGGAGGAACACCGGT
>CAYJLG010000030.1:0-33481 GCA_964371035.1 uncultured Clostridia bacterium
TGTTCGAAAAACTTCCTATTTTCTTGGGATTTAATGGCAGAAAGTAAAAGGCTTCTATCAATTTTAATTATATCAAGCGGTAAATCTAAAAATACACTTATATTTGAATATTCAACTCCAAAATCATCAAGTTCAAAAACAAAGCCTCGTTCTTGCATTTTTTTCATAACATTTTTCATATTGAAACTATCTGAAATAAGAACTCTTTCAGTAACTTCAATTTTTATCATAGAAGGCGGTATATTGTATTTCGATAGAATTGACATAACATCTTCAAGCATATTTGGCAAAGTGAATTGATAGTATGGAAAATTAACTGAAACAGATTCAAATTGTGGATCTAATTGATTGCTGTCTAATAAATATCTCAAATCTTTACATACTATTTCTAAAACTTTATAAGTGATTTTTGTTATGAGTCCAGTTTTTTCGGCTATATCTATAAAACTATTTGGATATAATATTTTATCGCCATCAAACATTCTTACTAAGGCTTCTGTTTGTGAGAAAGTGTCTTTATCAATAGAGTAGATTGGCTGATAATGAACTATAAAGTAATCGTTACTAAGAGCTTCTTTAATTTTTTGTGTCATTAAATTTTTCTCAGACATAACATGCATAATAGAAATATCATATAAATATTTGTCACCATCAGTTTTTTCTTTTAAAGTACGAACAGAGTAATCGGCTGCAGAAATTAAATCTTTTGAATTTTTAGAAAAAGTTGGGAAGTCAACTCTAACAAAAATTATATCTAATATCACAACAAAACCATCTATAGAAATAGGATGATTAAAAGAATCTATAATTGTATTTACCTCATTAAAAAAACTATCACTCAAATCTTTTGAAAGAATAGCAAATTCGTCTCCGCTATATCTAAATATAGTACTTATTGAAAATTTCTTTAATAGATTTTCAGAGACTAATCTTAATAATTTATCTCCAGTTTCAAGTCCATATCTTTCATTCACACTTTTAAAATTACGCAAACTTATTATGTATAATGAAAAATCATCATGATTTCTTATACGTTCATTTATTTTATGAGTTAATGCAATCCTATTGTTTACACCTGTTAAATGATCGGCAGATTTTCTAACGTTTTGAATATATAGATGAACTATTAAAATGCTAGATGTGTAAATTGTACCAGTGAGTATAACATCGTCCATAAAAAATTGTACTAAAGTTATACTTGAAGAAAAAATAAAAGTAAAACTAAGGACTTGCATTACTTCTCTATAAACTGTTTTGAAATTCTTAAAAGATAGATATAGCAACATTAGTATATAAAAGGCACACACGACAAAAGGCGATTGATACCAGTCACCTCTAATATAATAAAGATTTTCATCGATTGTAAAGATTTTATCGGTAAATATGTTAGATATCACTATTAATATATACATAAAATAAGGAATGCAATAAAATAATAGTTTATTAAAATGATCTTTTTCACTTGAATTAAAATCAGTCAATGTAATTGAATAGAGTATGAACATAACAGGCAATAATGGTAAAAATATAAAGTATAAAAGCATTAACGTATAGGATAACAAAAAATTTGAATAATCTACAAGAGTAGTTGTGGTTAGAATAGATGAAATAGTTAAGACAGCACTAATAAAGGCTGAATAATACATAGCCTTTAATAATTTATATTTTAGATTTCTAGCTTCATAATCTCGTCTAAAGCTAATTATTATAGCTGTTAAAATAAACAGCGAGGTAAATTCTGCTAATAAGTTATATTCTAACATTTATACTCCTTCAATTGATCTAAGGAAATTTTATTAAACTAAAACCAAACTGCTAAGTAGGATAACAAAATTTTTATTGTGTTACTTATATTATATACCCTTTATTATTGGTATGCAAACAAAAATGTTGATTTTTATTATTTATAATGCATGAAATTAAATAGAATGAATGAATAGTAACCATATAGTATCAATTAATTAATAAAAAATCAATATATAGTTGCTTTTTTTGAATATTTTTGTTATAATCTCACTTGATTAAAAAATAATTGTTGAAATTTATATACATATCATTTTGGAGGATTAAATTATGAAGTTAGCTAATTTAGTTGGAGAGAGATTTAAGGAAAGACCTTCAGACTGTGTAATAGACAGTCATGCTTTAATGGTAAGAGGCGCATATATAAAGCATGTTGGTAACGGAATTTTTTCTTTATTTAATACACAAAAAAGAATTTCAAGAAAAATAGAAGAGATTATTAGAGAAGAAATGGACGCTATCGATGGGCAGGAAGTTTTGTTTCCAGTAGTTATACCAGCTTCATTATGGGAAGAATCTGGTAGATATGAGAGTGTTGGGGCGGAACTGTTAAGATTTGAAGATAGAAATGGAAGTAAACACTTACTTGGAATGACACACGAAGAACCTGCGGTTCAAATGGTTAGAGAATATGGTAAGAGTTATTCAAAATACCCATTTATGATTTATCAAATACAAACTAAATTCAGGGATGAGGCTAGACCTAGAGCGGGTTTGATTAGAGTAAGAGAATTTACTATGAAAGATGGATATTCTTATCACACTTCACAAGAAGATTTAGAAAAATATTATGAAAGATGCCATAAAGCGTATGAAAACATATTTAGACGTGCAGGAATACCTGATGTTGTATCTGTAGCATCAGATTCAGGTATGATGGGTGGAAAAATCTCACATGAATTTATGCTATTAACGCCAGTAGGAGAAGATACTATAGTAATATGTGAAAAATGCGATTATAAAGCAAATATGGAAGCTGCACAAAATATTGTCACAAACTCTAAAGATGAAAATTCAAAACAACCTGAATTAGTGCATACTCCAAATTGTCAAACTATTGAAGATGTCTGTAAATTTTTAGGTATGCCAACTGATAAATCATGTAAGGCAGTTATTTATACAAAAGAAAAAGATGGTAAATATTTAGTGCTTTTCATTAGAGGTGATTTTGAGGTTAATGAAGCTAAATTAAAGGCCGTGGTAGGTTCAGATATTTTTCCTGCAGTTGTTAGTGAAGAAAGTGGTATAATTGCGGGATTTACAGGTCCTTTTGATTCTGATAACTTGAAAAACCATACTGTGATTTTTGATAGTTCATTAAAAGGTGCAAACAATATTTCTTGTGGTGGTAACAAAAAAGATTATCATTATATAGGCATAGATTTTGATAGAGATTTAGGAGAAATAGAATTTCACGATGTGGCAAAGATAAAAGAGGGCGGAACTTGTCCAATTTGTGGTAAAGATTCTATCACTATAAAAAGAGGTATTGAAGTAGGCAATATTTTCCAATTAGGTGACAAATATACTAAATCTATGAACATGACTTATTTAGATGAAAAGGGTGAGAGCCACCATCCTATAATGGGATGTTATGGTATAGGTGTAGGAAGATTGGCGGCTTCTGTTTGTGAAGCTAGCAACGATGCTTCAGGCCCTATCTGGCCTATTTCTATAGCTCCTTGGCATGTTCACATATGTGCTATGCGTGTAGATGATTTAGAAGTTAGAGAAACTGCAGATATGTTGTACGAAACGTTGAAAAATGATAGAGTTGAAGTAATTTATGATGATAGAGCAGTAACAGCAGGAGTAATGTTTTCGGACGCTGATTTGCTTGGTGTTCCAGTAAGAGTGATTGTGAGCCCAAGGAATCTAAAAGAAAATGTATGCGAAATTGTGACTAGAGATAAAACAATAGTAAAAAAAGTACCTGTATCAGATGTAGCAAAAGAAGTTAAATTGTTGATAGAAGAACTTTTTGATAAATTGAAAGCTTAGTAGCTAATTATTTGTAATAAAATCGTAAGAAAGGGATGTGACGAATTTTTTCGTCACATCCCTTGTTTATAACCCTACAATTTAACAGCCACTGCATATTTTTCATTGTGCTTTTATTCTTCTACAGGAGATGAAACAGATATGTTTTCAAATCCTATTTCTGTTTTGAAATATTCTGTCACCTCTTCGGCAGTAGAACAATTTGACAATTTTTCATCGACGACTATTCCTGTTGTTGCCCCAACAATACTTTCATCATCGGGTACAAATGTCACCATAAAGCTATAACCATTGCCGAATGTGTAAAGGTATGTTTCGACTTTTTCAAGCCCCTCGTGAATAAAGCTGTCAGTGTGAGTAAGCACAGAGGTTGCCCCTATTGCCGTTACTCCACCTGTCATAGCGGTAATTTGCGATGGGAGAGCACTTGCAAATCTGCCCTGTACCATAGCTTGTATATCTTCGGGCAAAGGATTATCAAGCGATAGTGTTATATTCTGTAACATCATTTCGTCTGCATTGTTTATGATAAGTACAGCGTTTGGTTCTTTGTAATCCTGTGCTGAAATATCATCTATAATGTCAGTAAGCTCACTGTTACCACCGATTAAAACGGATATATAATCTTCGCTTTCGGCAAGGGTGTCAACTTCGTTTATCAAGGTAAGTCCTCTGTCTGAAAGTGATACACCACTATCACTTGGTGTAGTAGTGCAAGCTGTTATGGCAAAAGCCATACACAAACTCACTATCAACATAATTTTCCGATTTAATTTCAACTTTTCGTCCTCCAAATAAATAATTTTTATATCGTGTGAATGCTTAATCCGATAATTATACCATATAGAAAACGCAAAGAGCAATGTATAAAATATGAAATATCTCTTTTCAAATTTTCACCCGCCTTATTCCATTGTTTCGGGATAATCTTGCCACCGTCATTTTTGAAGTCTACCTATTTTGTTGAAGTTCTAATGCAAAATTTTCTCATTGTAGCTTATGACAGAAATCACCTAATCGAATACTGCGAAAAAACATAGTGGATATAGAAGAAAACTTGCCATATATAGCACTTGATCTAATAGAGCAGAGCGAAAATTTTGTGTGGAATGATCCATTTTATTTTAATAATGATGGCATTGATTATACAAACTATGCGGATTATTCGTGGACGCTTTTTGTACCGGAGCATTATGACATCTATCAATCTGGTGGCGACCAAAACCATAAATGGCCAGACGGAAGCGGATACTATTCACCAAGTGCAAGTACAGAGTATTATCATCTAAGCATACCGTTTTTTGCACCACTTTTATTTGATGAACTTATGGATATTCATTTATGGGAAGATTACGAGCAATATGTAATTACAGAGTATGACTCGTTCGAGCGTACTGTTATTGCTGAAGATGGCTATATGAAACATCTATTTGTGTTAGAGGATAATCAAGTGTTTTATCTTAGATATCACGGTTATGTTGATTTAAGCGAGAGGTTATATCTGCTTGATGAAGTGATAAGTACAGAAGTAAATGAGAGGTAAATATGAAACTAAATCAACTATTAAAACAATATAACATGGTTAAAGATATTAAAATAATCGGTAAAGAGTTTACTACCGAAGATAAATTATATGAAACTATGAAAAAATTTGATGACCCAAGATATAAGGATGGCTTTTCCGAAGAAGAGCTCTCGAAAATTAAAAGTGATACACAAAAGCAAATCTCACAGGTGTGTCCATCTGATAAAAGACTGTTATGTGTAGAATATGAAAGTTACCTTGATAGACAAGTGGATTTTAAGTCGGTAGAATGGCTAAATAGAGAAGCAATAAGAAGCAACAGATGTACGATGTTTGGAGTAAAAACAGATAAGGAAAAAGGTAAGCTTGGTTCTATGATTCGAGCAGCCATTATAGATGAGCCTATTGACCCTGCCACTAAATATTTTGATGCGGAAATATTTAAGATATATGTGGTGGTAGAGGCTTATAGTATAACTATTAAGTAAATTGAAAAATTTTAGAGGTTTATGATGATTACTTAATTGAGTGGGAAAGAAGTTTTTATGCTAAGAAAGAATAAGGACGCTAAATGTACCGACCCCCCAAAAGTTAGACCTAAAAATCTAACGAATGGGAGGTCGGTACAATTAACCCTCTTTTTAAAATTTTAGTTGTTTAAATTTTTTCTTTTATAGCAACTTGCGCAGCAGATAGTCTCGCAACAGGAACTCTAAACGGTGAGCAAGATACATAATTAAGTCCGATATTGTGGAAAAATTCAACAGAAGAAGGATCTCCACCATGTTCACCACAAACTCCTAACTTAATAGTAGGATTTGTTGATTTTCCTAACTTAACACTCATTTCCACAAGTTTGCCAACTCCAGTTTTATCAATTGACTGGAATGGGTCGTTTTCTAAAATGCCTTGAGATTTATATTCGTTAATAAATTTGCCTGCATCATCTCTAGAATATCCATAAGTCATTTGAGTCAAATCATTTGTTCCAAATGAGAAAAATTCTGCAGTTTCAGCGATTTTGTCTGAAACTAAACAAGCTCTTGGAATTTCAATCATAGTACCAACTAAGTATTTCAAGTCATGAGATTTTTCATTTTTAACTTGCGTTGCAGTTTCATCAATTACTTTCTTTACAATATTTAATTCATTTTCTGTTCCAATAAGTGGAATCATGATCTCAGGTACGACGTTAATTCCTTCTTCTAAAGACACTTCAATTGCAGCTTCAATAATAGCTCTTGCTTGCATCCTTGCAATTTCCGGATAAGTAATTGCAAGTCTACAACCTCTATGTCCGAGCATAGGGTTAAATTCATGTAGATTGTTTACAATTTCTTTAAGTGCATGGAAGCTCATATTTACAGATTTTGCTAATTCTTCAATATCTTCATCGTGCTGAGGTAAAAATTCGTGTAGTGGAGGATCCAGCAATCTTATAGTTACAGGTCTAACTCCCATAATCTTGAAAATTTCTTTAAAGTCATTTTTTTGAACAGGTAAAATTTCATCTAAAGCTCGCTCACGTTGCTCTAAATTGTCTGCAACAATCATCTTTCTAACAGAAAAAATTCTTGATTCTTCAAAAAACATGTGCTCTGTTCTGCAAAGTCCAATTCCTTCTGCTCCAAATTTGATTGCTGTTTGGGAGTCGGCAGGAGTGTCGGCATTAGTTCTGATGCCAAGTACCCTAGATTCATCTGCCCAAGTCATAAGCGTATCAAAATTGCCTGATATCGCAGGTTCAATAGTTTTTATTGAGCCTATATATACTTTTCCAGTACTTCCATCAAGAGAGATGTAATCTCCTTCAGTAAATTTTTCATCTCCGACTGAGAATATTTTTAATTCTTCATCTACGTGAATATCTTCACATCCTGCTACACAGCATTTTCCCATTCCTCTTGCAACAACAGCTGCATGAGAAGTCATACCACCTCTTGAAGTAAGAATACCTTGAGATTTAGTCATTCCTTCAATATCTTCAGGTGAAGTTTCTTTTCTAACAAGTATTACTTTTTCACCTTTTTTAGCAGCTTCAACTGCTTCTTCAGCTGTAAAATATATTTTACCTGTCGCAGCACCTGGAGATGCTGGAAGTCCTTTAGCAATAGGAACAGCAGATTTTTTTGTTTCAGGATCAAAAGTAGGGTGTAGCAACTGATCTAATGATTTTGGATCTATCCTCATTATAGCTTCTTCTTTTGAAATTAGTCCTTCACTAACCATTTCAACAGCAGCTCTTAGAGCAGCTTCAGCAGTTCTTTTTCCACTTCTAGTCTGCAAGAAATATAGTTTGCCTTGCTCAATTGTAAATTCTATATCTTGCATGTCTTTGTAGTGGTTTTCAAGTCTATTTGAGATGCTAATAAACTCATCATAAACTTTTGGCATTACGTTTTTTAATTCTTTTATTTCTAATGGAGTTCTAATGCCTGCAACGACATCTTCACCTTGTGCGTTCATTAAAAATTCACCAAATATATTTTTTTCGCCTGTAGAAGGATTTCTAGTAAAAGCAACTCCTGTGCCTGAAGTTTCTCCCATGTTTCCGAATACCATTGATTGTACATTTACTGCAGTACCGATATCATGAGGGATATCGTATAAATTTCTATAAGTTATAGCACGTGGGTTGTTCCAAGATCTAAATACTGCCTCTATAGCCATTAAAAGTTGAGTATTAGGCTCTTGAGGAAAATGCTCTCTAGTAGATTCCAAATATATCAATTTATATGTTTCTACTAACTCTTTTAGATTTTCTGCAGTAAGTTCAGTGTCATTTTTAACATTGTTTTTTTCTTTAATGTCATCTAGTGCACGTTCAAACTTGTATTTTGGAATATCTAATACTACATCTCCAAACATTTGAATAAAACGTCTATAGCTATCAAATGCGAATCTTTCGTTTTCGGTTTTATTAGCTAATCCTACTACAGCCTTATCGTTTAGCCCAAGATTTAATATAGTATCCATCATGCCCGGCATAGATACTGCCGCGCCAGAACGAACAGAAACTAATAAAGGATTGTTAATGTCACCAAATATTTTTGATGTAGAATCTTCTAGTTTTTTAATATACAAATTTATTTGTTCAATAATTTCATTCGATAGAGTTTTGTTTTGATTATAAAAATCAATACAAGCCTCAGTAGTTACAGTGATACCATCAGGGACAGGCAAACCAATATTAGTCATTTCGGCTAAATTTGCACCTTTTCCACCTAATAAATATTTTTCTTTAGCGTTACCTTCTTTAAATAAATAAACCCATTTTTTGCTCATAACATCCTCCGAAATTAAATTATAGATAAAATTATACTTGCTGTTTCTTCGATAGCTTTTGATGATACATTTATTACCGGGCACTTTAATTTTGCAAAAAGTTCATCGGCAAATTCTAATTCTTTTAAAATTCTTTCAGGTTGTGCATAAGAAGATGAGGATTTTACACCCATATCTTTAAGTCTTTCTAATCTAATACTATTAAGTCTATCCGGGTCGTTAGTCAATCCTATTATTTTCCTCGGAGAAATTTCAAATAATTCACTCGGAGGATTTACTTCGGGAACTAAAGGATAGTTCGCTACTTTATAATTCTTATAAGCGAGATACATGCTTAAAGGTGTTTTCGAAGTTCTAGATATACCTACTAATACTATATCAGCCTTTAGTATGCCTCGTGGATCTTTTCCATCGTCATATTTTACTGCAAACTCTACTGCCTCTACCTTATCAAAATATTCTTCATTTAAGCGCCTATTAAGACCCATTTCTCTTTTTGGTTCACGACCTGTTAGTTGGATAAGAGCTTGCATTATTGGACCAAGTGCATCTATAGTTATCAAATTATATTCAGATGCTTTTTCTGCTAAATATGCTCTTAATTCAGGGAATACAAGTGTGTGAACAATCAATCCACCTTCCTTGGCAGCTCGAAAAACTAGATTATCGATCTGTACTTTATCAAAAGTGAAAGGATATTTGTAAATATCACCAATAGACGAATTGAATTGAATAGCCGCAGCTTTCGCTAGAAGCTCACCAGTTTCTCCTAAAGAGTCTGAAACTACATAAATGTTTGTCTTGTTCAAAGTATCACCTCTTATTAAAGTTATTTTTCAAATATTTTTAATATATAATTATAATAAACTAAAAAAAGCAAAAAGTATAGATAATTAATTTAAAAAATTAATTTTTTTCAGCAATAATCTTATTTAATTAACTTTAGGCGCAAAAAACTTATTGCCTTGTAGTTTTAGTTCTGCAAATAAAGTATCAAAACCTAAGTTGAGTTCGTTAGCAATTTCCTTAGCACTTTCATATTCAGGATAGATAAAAATATTATCTTCAAACGTACAAACCTTAAACTTGCACTCTCCAAAACTAGTATCTAAAACGACTTCTTCTCTTTTTAAAATGGATCTTTCACAAACGTACTTTCTTATGCCAATAGTTGATAGATTTGAGAAAATAACATACTCCATTTCTTTTATTAGTTTTTCACTTGTCAAAACAGTCAATTTGGTAGCAGGTCTGTTTTTTTTCATATAAATAGGAGTAAAAAAAACATCTTTAGCGCCTTTTTTGAACAATTTTTCCATGGTAAAGGATAAAGCTTCTGGAGTGCTATCATCAATATTAGTTTCTAGTACAAAAATTTCGTCTGAATCAGAATTTAGTTTTTTTTTTCGTTAGAAGAAGTATCAATAATCATAGCTCTTAATACATTTGCATTGTCAAAATCTTTAGTTCCTGCACCTATTCCAACTTTATCTATGAAAAATTCAACAGGTAATTTTTCTGCGTTTTTAAGTGCTGCTGCGATTGCAATACCAGTAGGGGTAATCATTTCATTAAAATTATTAGTAATTCTTAAACTAAGTTTTGCATCCTTTGCAATATTTAATACTGCAGGTGCAGGTACAGGCATAACGCCATGTTGGCATTTAATATATCCTTGACCTTCGTAAATTGTAGAAACGCACACATTTTTAATATTTAAATTGTCAAAACATATTGCTGTTGCAACTATATCGACAATTGAATCTATTGCACCTACTTCATGGAAATGTACCTCTTCAACTGGTAATCCGTGTGCTTTTGATTCAGCTTTTGCTACGTAATCAAAAATTTTATAAGCAATATTTTTTGCATTTTCGCTGATTGTGGATTCTTTTATAATGTTGTTGATATCTATAACGTTTCTGTGATGATGGCTGTGGCCATGTTGATGATCATGATTGTGATTATGTTGATGCTCGTGATGATGCTTATGCTCATGCGGATGTTCGTGACCTCCACAATGCTTATGTTCATGCGGATGTTCGTGACATCCACAACACTCGTGATCGTGTTGATGTCCGTGGCTATCTTCATGCAAGATTACATCGAATTTACATCCTTCAATTCCACACTTCATAGTTCTAGAGATTTGGATGTCGTATCCATCTAGATTTAGGCTTTTTAAACCATCTCTTAGCACTTGTTCATCAGCACCTAAATCAAGTAATGCAGCGACAGTCATGTCACCGCTTATTCCACTAAAGCATTCTAAATATAAAGTTTTATCATTTGACGATTGTTTAATCATACTCATGTTATTATCTCCCTAATCTGTTTATTTGTGTAGCCATATAGCCAGCGCCAAAGCCGTTGTCAATATTTACTACTGCTATACCTTCAGCACATGAATTCAACATAGTTAGTAAGGCTGACAGACCACCAAAGTTTGCACCATATCCAATAGATGTTGGCACTGCTATTACAGGCTTATCTACAAGTCCAGCGAGCACTCCAGGTAAAGCACCTTCCATACCTGCAACTGCAACTATACAATTTGCTTGTCTTATCAATTCAATTTTATCAAATAACCTATGTATCCCTGCAACTCCGACATCAAAAACTCTAATGACGTTACTACCAAAAAATTCTGCCGTTTTGGCAGCTTCCTCTGCTACAGGGATGTCAGATGTGCCACCAGTACATATTGCAACACACCCTGTTTTCTCACTAATATTTCGCTTAATCATAAGTGTTTTAGCCATTTCATCAAACTCAACAATTGGAACGTGTTTTTTTACTGCTTCAAATTGTTCAACACTTGCTCTAGTTCCGAGAACATCAATATTTTTTTCATAAAAACTCTTATAAATTTCTATTAAATGCGAAGTAGCCTTGCCACTGCAAAAAATTACTTCGCCAAATCCGCTTCGCAACTTTCTGTGGTGATCAATTTTAGCAAAATCTAAATCTTCATAAGGTAGTTTTTTTAGTAAGTTTTCAGCCTCAGATATATCGATTTGACCTGATTTTACTTGTTCAAGCATCTGTTTAATATCCATAAATTCCTCCATTTTTGTATCAATCTGTATTTATGTAAATATCCATACTTCCGCTTCTAAAACCTTCTACATCTAAGGTGATGTAAATAAATCCAAGTTCTTTAAGCTTAGCAGTAATAATTTTTTGATTTTTAATAAATGAGTCAAAATCAGTTACCGGCAATTCAATTCTAGCTATGTCATTATGTAACCGTATTCTATTTTCATTAAATCCTAGTGATTTTAAAAACAATTCACCACTATCTATCATCTCTAGAATTTTAGGATCTAGTCTTGTGCCATACGGCAATCTAGTTGCTAGACAAGGAGCAGAAGGTCTATTTGAGACAGATAGACCAAGTTTTCTTGCAAATTCACGCACTTGTGATTTATCTATTTTTAATTCTGCCAAAGGGCTAATTATGTTGAGCTCTTTTAGTGCTCGTATTCCTGGTCTATATGCATTAAGATCGTCATAATTAGTACCATCTACTATATTGTTTAAACCTAAAGAATCAGCGTATTTTCTAAGTTCAACAAATAAATCTTTTTTGCATAGATAGCATCTATCTATAGGATTTTGTAATATTTTTTCATTTTCAAATTCATTTAATTCAATAACATGGTGGATAGCACCAACTTCATCAGCTATTTTTTTTGCAATGCCTAAATCGGTCGAAGGATGAAGTTTTGTTTCAAAAGTCACAGCGTGCACAGGAAAATTTATTGCTTCTTCACATGCAATTTTTAACAATAAACTGCTATCAACCCCACCAGAAAAGGCGATGCAAATACCGCCCTCTAAAAGTTGTCTGATTCTATTTTTAAGTTTTTCCATAATACCTCAATTAAAAAGCTAAAATTTTACCATAGTTTAATTATGAAAGATAAATTGATAAAATTATGCTACGATTGATTTTATTATAACAACAACATGAATATTTATCAAGCAAATAAGATTGATTTTTTAAAATTTTTAATGTATAATTTTAATATATAAAAAAACAGATATTCAAGTTTAACCTCAAAAAAATTGGTTAAATTTGAAAATTTATAGTAAAAAATAAGAAGGAGAACGTATTGTGAAAAAATTAGTATCGATTATTTTATTAGTAACATTGTCACTAAATGTTTTTGTAGGATGTAGTGTAGAAGAGTTGGGGTATGTTGATTTAATGCAAGAATTATCAGAATTGGATGCTTATAATGTTGAAGGTAGCTTTGATATTTCTTTTGGAGGTATGCTAGAACAAGAAGCAGGAATTACTAATATCAACTCAACTTATGAAATGGATGTTGTTAATTCAACAGGTTATGCAGAGATAGATATGAGTTTAGATGTAGACGATTTTGAATTTGAAAAACCTCTAAATTTTATATTGAATGAAGATACTGTTTACATTGATAAAGATCTTTTGCTTGGAAGCATGTCATTAGCTAATGATGTATTACTAAAAAACACAATTGAAAATGCTGAATTTGATGCAAAGCTGGTAGATGAAAAAATGGAAGATGAACTTGAGGGATACGAATATATAGCATACTCTTTGAATGAAGCTACAAAAATGGATTTAGATTTTGATATGATAAATATTTACGATAACCTTTCTATTGAAGAACTTAACAGCTTATCTAAAGATATTACTAATACTTTTTTAGAATATTTAAAAGTAGCTTTTGTAGAATTTGATTCAGGCTTTATATCAAAAGAGAGAAGTTCATATGTATTTGAAGTGACTCCAGAAAATGCTGAAGAGTTTGCTATACAGTTTATTATTTATATTTATGAAAATAAAGATTTAGTTTATGATGAAACTGTAACTTTTTTACTAAGCCTATATGAACTATTTGTCCCATTATTACCTGGAGACATTGATTTACCTTCAAAAAGCGTGCTAGAATTTACGTTAAGAGCTGCAAAGAGTTCTTTCTTATTAGAAATAGACAAATTGTATACTCAAATAGAGTTACTGAAAACAGGCGAATTAAGTAAAATGTTTGAGGGTTCATATTTGAAATCAGAAATTTCTGAAATAAGCAATGGATATAGCCAAAATGTAGATATAAAACTAGTAGTAAGTGCTGATGAAATTACTAATTTGATGAAAGATGAATTAAATGCGGAAGAGTTAGCTATATTTGAAGAAAATGAAGATGGGTTTGTAGAAATGTTTACAATGAAATCTGAGTCAAAGATTAATAAATTAAGTAAAAACCCGACTCCAAAATTGATAGATGAAGACGGAGTGATGCAATATAATGAATTTGTTGAAATTTCAGAAACAATAGAAAATGATCTAAACCCTGTTGAATCAGTTACTCTAATTTGGAACAATGCTGCTGATACTTCTCAAATGGAAATTAAAAGAAAAAATGGGAAGATGAATTATGATTTGTCAAGTTATGTCATATCTGAAAATAGAATTTATTTACCACTTAGACAGATAGCTGAGATGTTTGGAGAAGAGGTTACTTGGGACAATCAAAACAAAAAAGCAGGTGTAATTAGAGAGAATACTACTGTAGATATGACAGGAAAAATTCAAGAAGGCAGCACTTTTGTCAAAGTCAGAGATTTTGAAAAATTAGGATATACGATAGAATACTCTGTTGACGAAAATGGAAATAGTATAGCTGTAATAACGAAAAACTAAAAAAAGAGAGGAAACCACATGAAACAGCTTACTCAGCGATATCGAGTGTTAGATAGAGATATTGCAATGTTACACGACAGATTAGGCGGAGAAAGAAGTTTTGAAAGAACTCTATTTATTCCCGATGAAAAAAGCAAGAAAGAGGTATATGAGCAACTTGATGACCTTTGTAAAAGGTTAGATGAACTAGAAATTCCAGATGAAGTCTACTCAATCATGAAAGAACAGATGCATAATTTTATTGGAGCACTCAAATTAAGAATCAAAAACATGTTTGAAAGACCATATTTGTATATAGGCAATATAATGTACAAATATTCGGATTATGCAGAAAAATGCCCGAGAATAGCCGAAGAAAGAGCGGATGTTTTGCTAGCTAAATTTTCGTGTACTGGTGATTTATGGAAAAGCATAGAAGCAATGCTAAAAAATGTATCTACCTTGTATATTCAAGAATTTATATCGGGTATAGATAATATGCAACGCACTTTTAATTATGAACTCAAAAGAACAGAAGAATTATTTTCAGGCTTAGAACAGGAAAAGATGTCTGTTTTGAATGAAGAACTTAAAGCCATCATCTCAAAAAGTGATTTATGGAAAAACACTTTCCAAAACGAACTAACTTTGAGAGGCGTAGTTCCTCAAGGACAATCTTCTGAGGAAGACATAATTAAATTTGAGGAAGATTATTATAGAAACCTTCTTGAAAATGAATTAGGTGTAAACTTAGACGAAATAATTAGCTGGCATGAAGAAGAAGTTGAAAAAACGAGAAAAGAAGTATTTGTGATAGCCCATAGCTTAGATATTCCTGATGAAAAACCTACAACGATGCAAGAAGTTAATAATATTTTAAATAGGTATGCAGGTGCATATGATGACCCTAAAGAGCTTATGAGAAAAGCCGAAGAGTATCTTGAAAGAGCGAGGCAAGCTACTGTTAAGGTAATGCCTTTGCACGATGAAACATGTATAGTTGTACCTGTTCCTGAGAGCATAAAATATTCATATCCTTGGGGAGCGTATAGCCGTGGGCATTCGGAAGCAAGGCCACTCGTTGGAAACTATTGTGTGAATGAATTTAATTATAGTGCTGTTACAGATGGTTGGATAAAAATGATGGCATTACATGAGGCTTACCCAGGACACCATGTGCAGTTTGTAAGAAGTGTACTAGATAGGTTGCCTGAAGTAATAAAAATAGGAGCTAGAAGTGTACCAATAACTGAAGGCACTGCACATCGCACAGAAAGAATTTTCGAGTATGTGTTTAAAGAAGATCAGTTTTATCCTCTTTTTGTTGCATATAGAAGACACCATACATCTGTCAGAATAAAAGCTGAATTGTGGCTTAGATATTATGGAAAACCTATAAAAGAAGTTGTTGATTTGTATGTGTCAGAATTAGGATTTGATAGAAAAACTGCAAGAGGACAAGTTTTGGCTCAAGAAAGTATGCAAGGGTATTTCAACTGCTATTATTATGGCATGAAAAAAATTGAAGACTTAGAAAGAAAATTTGGTTTTGAAGTTGATGAATATACAAGATATTTGTTTGATGCAGGAAGAGTTAGCCTTGAAATTTTAGAGAGATTCTTAGCTTTGTCTCCAGAAGACAAAAACCGTTATACAAATGATTTTGCTAGTATTTTGCAGTTTGGAGAGTGACATTGAATTTAAATGGACATACTAGGCCGTTTGATGCATATAATCAAGCATAATATACACATTGATGAGAAGAGATACATATTGTAAAAACTGTGAAGACAATAACTAGCTACAGAAGGTAATGTCTATTATAAAGGCGAAAATATATTTAACTATGATAAAGCACAGTTTAAGGCTATGAGAAAAGAAATGCAGATTATTTTTCAAGATCCTTATAGTTCTTTGAATCCAAAGATGACTGTTTTAGATTTAGTTGGAAGTGCAATGAAGGAACATAAACTTTGTCCTACTTCAGAAATTAAGGAAAGAGTCGAGGATTTGATGCAAAAATGTGGGCTAAGCAAACATTATATCAAAAGATATCCTCACGAATTCAGCGGTGGACAAAGACAAAGGATAGGAATAGCTAGAGCGTTAGCTTTAAATCCTAGATTTATAGTATGTGACGAGGCAGTATCAGCATTGGACGTATCTGTACAGGCGCAAGTAATAAATCTTTTAATGGATTTACAAAGCGAAAATAAACTTACATATTTGTTTATCTCTCATGATTTGGGAGTAGTTAAGCATATTAGCGATAGAATAGGAGTAATTTATTTGGGTAGTATGGCAGAGATTGCAGATAAAGAAGAAATGTTTAAGAATCCACTACACCCATATACACAGTCTTTATTGTCATCTATTCCTATACCAGATCCTACTGTGAAACTGAAAAAAGTATTGATAACAGGAGATATTCCAAGTCCTGCTAATCCACCTTTGGGATGTAAATTTCATACTAGATGTATTCATGCAAAAAGTGTTTGTAAAGAAAGCATACCAGAATTTAAAGATGTAGGTGGAAATCATTTTGTTGCTTGTCATTTATACTAACATATATGGTAAAACAGCATGCTTGAGGAGGTATAATGAGCGATTCGATTAATCCAAATGAAATCAAGTCAGATAAAATTGATAAGTCAGAAAATGCAATTGAAAATAAAATTGCTCCTATGGACAAATTCGACAATGATGTGTTTGAAGAACTTCCAAATTTACAATCTGAAAATATCATAATAGATAAAGTTGATATACTTGCATTTATTATTGCTTTGGCGGAAATTATTATTCCTGTAGCTTTTGGATTTGTTGCTGTTGCTGCTATTGTAATATATCTAATGTCGTTGATTCTGTAGTAACTTAAATTATTTTATAAATATACTAATAAAACCCATCTAGCACTACAGATGGGTTTTATGCGTTAAACAATAATAAAAGAAAGTGTATAATCATTAAGTTTGATGGTCGTAAAGCAATCCTTTGACTTCTTCTGCTGGCATTGGTTTAGAAAAATAATACCCTTGTATCATGTTGCAACCGACTTTTTTTAAAAACTGCATTTGAAGTTCAGTCTCTACACCTTCAGCTACTGTTGAAATATTTAGTTTTTCAGCCATCTGAATAATAGCTTCTATAATGATTTCACCACGAAGCTTATTGTTTTCTCCATCAACAAAACTTTTGTCTAACTTAATTATATCTACAGGGAAAGTTCGTAGCAAGCCTAAAGAGGAGTATCCTGAACCAAAATCATCCATAGAAATTGTAAATCCTTTCTCATGTAGCTTTGAAATAATTGTTTCAAGTGCATCTTCATTTTCAAAAATGGTACTTTCTGTAAACTCAATTTCAATAAGTTTAGGAGGGATATTATATTTTTTTACAATGTTTTCAATATCATTTAAAAAGTTGTCGCTTAATATGTGAATTCTAGAATAATTTACTGATATTGGCACACAAGAAAAACCTTCGTTCATCCAGGATTTTAAAAGTTTACAAGTTTCTTCTAACATGTATTTATCAAGTTCACAGATGAATCCGTTTTGTTCGAAAATTCTTATAAAATCTGATGGTGGAATGATTTTTCCATTATCTATCCACCTAACTAGAGCTTCAAATCCTGATAATTTGTGAGATTCAGTATGATATTTTGGTTGTAAAAAAACTTTAAATTCTTTATTTTTTAGTGCGTCTTCCATCTTATTCGATACGAGTGTATAATTGATTAATCGTTGTTTGAAATTACTGTCATAATCACATATAGACATGTTGTCGATATTTTTTGTATGACTGTGTGCCAACATAACTTTATCTATCATAGCATTAATATTTTTTTCTTGAGATTCCAAAAAATAACGTCCATATCTGAAATCTATTTTCTGTTTTGAAATAATAGCAGGCAAGAAATCAACAAACATCTTGTGATAATTTGCTCTGTTTTCCTCGATTTTTCTTGCTAGATTGGCTGTTGTAAAAACTAAAAATTCGTCTGTACCAACTCTAGACATTATAAATGGTTTTTCATCAATGAGAAATCCAACTTTTGAAACGGCACAAATTACATCATTACCAATTTCAAAATTATGTACTTCATTGATAGCTTTGAAGTTAACTATATCAATTTTGACTATAGAAAAATTTTCACTCTTGTTTTTTTCTAAAATTTCATTAACAGAAATTTTAAATTTATTGACATTTGGCAAACCAGTTAAATAATCGTAATAAGCAGCGTTCTCTATTTCTTTTATAGATTTATCTCTAAGGTTAATTACAGTTATAAAAAAGGAAATACAGCCGATTAATATTATTATTATTAAAACATTCATATCGTTAATAATGTTATTTGCATTATATGCAACTATATCATGAGGAATAATAGTAATTATTGACCAATCACCATAGGTTAAAGGGCTATACGCTGCCAATTTGTTATTTGAATTAATGCTGTAATTTACGTTTCCAGGAATTTTGTTTGAAATATCAGATAAAATTTTATCTAAATTGTTATTATCTCTAAATGTTGCATTTTCAAACACTGTAAATATAGTGTCGGTATCTGAAGACAATTTGTTATCCGATGAAGCTATTATATTGCCTTTACTATTAATAATGAAGGAATATCCACTATCGTTAAATGTATTGTTTAAATACTTATTGAAGTGTTTTTTTTCATATTCTAAAGCAATTACACCTACGATTTCAGAATCAATAATTAAAGGAATAGAAAAGATGTTAACCATTTCATCTGCTAAAGGAGAGTCGACAAGGTGAGTTAACATAGCATTACCTAAAAGTGATTTTTTAAAAAAATCGTAATCAGCAACGTTGACAGGAATACCGTATGTATTTATTCCTTCGCCAGCTGTATCGACAACATATAAATTATTAAAGTCGTTCGAATGCACTAAAGAGCTAATATAGCTCGTCAATATATTAAAATCAGATTTGAAGACAGCCAAAGACCTTGAAACATCATGCAAAAAATCAATTTCTGATTCAAGTTCCAAGTTGAAAACATGTTCATTAAGTTGAGAAATTTCATTTATAGTAGAGTTTGTAGATAAAGACAATTGTTTAACTATACTTTCACCATAAAAATAAGTGCTAGTAGCTATGATAATTAACAATATTATCCCAAATATCATCAAATTCAAAGTAGAAAATTTATTTTTCATTTTATTGATATTCTCCTGTTAGAATTGTATTAATCATACAATAAAGATTAAAAAAATGCAAGTTTAATTATTTTATAACACCTAATTAATCGTTCAGAATTATGACAAATTTGAAAAAATAATTATTGACAAACGTATGTTATGAGGTTATATTATAATTAGTTGTGTAACTGGCGGAAGTGGAGATTACCACAGGGAGCACAACATTACTAACAAGATTAGAGTCGACCGCCTGGGCATATTAAATGCACAGGTGGTTTTTTTGTATTTTACGACAAACTGTGCCTAACAAATTTATAATTCGGAGGTTTGAAATGAATTTTGAACAATGGAGTAATTTTAAAGGTGATAATTGGAAAAAAGAAATTGATGTTAGAGGTTTTATTCAACATAACTATTTGCCGTATGAGGGTGATGAAAGTTTTTTATGCGATAAAACGCAAAAGACGACTGACATATTGTGCAAGGTTGAAAAATTGCTGAAAACAGAATTAGAAAGAGGCGTACTAGATGTTGATACTAACAATATTTCAGGCATAGATAATTTTGAGGCTGGGTTTATTGACAAAGAAAACGAAGTTATAGTTGGTTTGCAAGCAGATGGGCCATTAAAAAGAATGATGAATCCTTTTGGCGGAATAAGAATGGTTGAAAGCTCTTTAGAGGCCTATGGATATAAAATGGACCCTAAAATTAACGAGATGTTTAACAAATATAGAAAAACGCATAATGAAGGTGTTTTTGACGCGTATACTCCTGAAATTAAAACAGCAAGATCAATAGGGTTGTTGACTGGACTACCAGATGCATATGGCAGAGGAAGAATAATAGGAGATTTTAGAAGAATCGCATTATATGGTATCAATTTTTTAATAGAAAAAAAAGAAGAAGAATACAACGAAAAATCTATGCCTATGTCAGATGAAACTATAAGAGCTAGAGAAGAAATACAAGAGCAAATTAAAGCTCTGAAAAAAATGAAAAATATGGCATCTAAGTATGATATAGATTTGTCATATCCTGCAAAAAATGCTACAGAAGCAGTTCAATTTGTATACTTAGGATATTTAGCAGGAGTTAAAGAGAACAATGGAGCAGCAATGTCTCTTGGAAGAATTAGTTCTTTTTTAGACGTTTATATACAAAAGGATTTAGATGAAGGTGTTTTGACTGAAGATAAGGCTCAAGAATTGATAGATCAAATGGTAATTAAATTGAGACTCGTAAGACATCTACGCACACCAGAATATAATGATTTATTTGCAGGCGATCCAAATTGGGTGACTGAAGTATTAGGCGGAATGGGAGAAGATGGAAGGACGTTAGTAACAAAAACTACTTTTAGATTTATACATACTTTAACTAACTTATCAGCATCACCAGAACCTAATATGACAATATTATGGTCCACACAATTACCTGAAGCTTTCAAAAAATATTGTGCAAAAATGTCTGTAGATACTTCGTCGATTCAATACGAAAATGATGATTTGATGAGACCTATGTATGGAGATGATTATGCTATTGCATGCTGTGTTTCAGCAATGAGAGTGGGAAAAGACATGCAATTTTTCGGAGCTAGATGCAATCTAGCAAAATCATTATTACTAGCAATCAATAATGGTTTTGACGAAATAAGCTCTGAAAAAGTGATTGATGGAATAGAAGGCCTAAGCTCAAATGTGCTAGAGTATGATGAAGTGTTAAAAAACTATCAAAAAGTATTGGAATATACTGCAAAATTGTATGTTAATACTATGAATATCATCCATTATATGCATGATAAATACGCGTATGAAGCTGGATTAATGGCTTTACATGACTATGATGTAAGAAGACTTATGGCATTTGGAGTAGCAGGATTATCTATAGTTGCAGATTCTTTAAGTGCTATCAAATATGGTAAAGTTGAGGCAATCAGAAACGAAAAAGGTATCGCTACAGATTTTAAATTGGATGAGAATTATCCTATGTACGGAAACGATGATGATAGAGTAGATGTAATTGCAGAAGATATACTCGAATTCTTTAGCGCAGAGTTAAAAAAACATCAGACATACAGAAATGCAAAGCATACATTATCTGTATTAACAATAACTTCTAATGTTGTTTATGGGAAGAAGACTGGTGCAACTCCAGATGGAAGAAAGGCAGGGGCTGCATTTGCTCCAGGTGCTAACCCAATGCATGGAAGAGATACTAATGGTGCTTTGGCAGCAATGAATTCGATAGCAAAGCTAAAATATGAGGACGTTTGTGAAGACGGTATTTCTTATACGTTTACAGTAGTTCCTCAGACGCTAGGGAAACTAGAGAGACATAGAATAGACAACTTAGTACAGGTGTTAGACGCATATTTCACGCAAAATGGTCATCATATAAACGTAAATGTATTAGATAGAGAAACATTATATGATGCTATGGAAAAGCCTGAAAATTATCCTAATTTGACAGTTAGAGTTTCTGGATATGCAGTTAAATTTAACAGACTTACTAAAGAACAGCAGTTAGAAGTAATCAGCAGAACTTTTTATGGGAAAATATAACTATGGAAGGCTTTATACATTCTATTGAAACTTTTGGCACTTTAGATGGACCAGGTATACGGATGGTAGTTTTTTTGCAAGGTTGTCCGCTTAGATGTAAGTTTTGCCACAACCCTGACACATGGAAATTTAATCAAGGTGAAAAGATTACACCTGTGGAACTGTTAAATAAGGCAGTAAAATATAAAAATTACTACAAAAATGGCGGGATTACTTTTTCAGGTGGCGAACCACTATTCCAAGAAGAATTTTTGATTGAGTGTCTCAAAAATTTTAAAAAAGAAGGGTTTCATACTGCTGTTGATACTTCAGGCTATGGGAAAGGCGACTATGTAGAAATATTGCAATATACGGACCTCGTGATTTTAGATATTAAAGGAATCGATAAAAAATCTCATAAAGAAATGACAGGTGTGGAAATAGATAACTATCTTAAATTTAAAGAATCTGTAATTTGCAACAAAAATAATATTTGGTTAAAACAAGTAATTATACCTGGTATAAATGACACATTTTCGCATATGGATCAATTGGCTAATGAAATAAAAGATTATAATTCTGAACTTATAGAAAAGATTGAGCTTTTACCATATCACACTCTAGGCGTTCAGAAGTATAAAGAGTTAAACATTAAATATCCGTTAACTGATATTTTGCCTATGGAGGAAGAGAAGTTAAAAAATCTGAAAAAATATTTAAAAGAGAAGTGTTGTGGGTATAAAGTATTAGGATAGTTTTTACAATTAATTGATTTGTATATAATATTAGGATATAGAATAATTTCTGTATCCTATATTTTTGTTAATATTCACAGTGAATTATTATTTTTTCCATTGGGATACATATGTTAGCTGTGAACAGTAAGTTACTATTCACGGTTAAATGAAACTTCAACGGAAAAAAATAATAAAATTTGTCGCCGAGTACTCCAATTGGGAAGTTGTATTGTTCACTTTTATTCGAAAAGCCCATAAGAAGAAAATTATAAAGGGTCATACCCACGATGGGTCACAGTCGAGAACCACAAATCTTTTTATTCACTACGTTCATAAAGATTTGCTTCTCTTTGTATAAGACCTACCAATCATTTTCTTGCGAAAATGAGGTTAGGTTTTGATAAAACTCTCACAAAACTTCACACAACTTGTTCCAATATCCATAAGGCTTCCATATTCTATTATTTTTTCCTTTGTACACTTATATCACTGTGAATAGTAACAATAGTAACTATTTTTTAGCGTTTAAAATTTAAATTAACTTGCTTTTTTTATATTTTTTAGATATAATCTTCGTATCAATCTGAAAGATGAGATGAAAAATTGAATAATATAACAATAATATTACCTTCATTAAACCCAGATGAAAAGATGGTAGAGTTGATAAAATCTTTGAAAGAAATCGGGTTTAATGACATTGTAATGGTAAATGACGGTAGCGATAAAAATCATTTACATCCATTTTTAGAAGCTGAAAAGAAATATGGATGTTACTTGTTGACTCATGAAGTTAATAAAGGTAAAGGGAGAGCGTTAAAAACTGCATTTAATTATGTGCGTGAAAATAGGCCGAATTCTAAAGGAATAATAACGGTAGATGGCGATGGTCAACATTTACCAAAGGATATATTAAAATGTGCAAATGAATTATTAAAAGATGATTCAACGATAATATTTGGAACAAGGGATTTTTCTTCTGCAAAAATCCCTTTTAGAAGTATGCTCGGAAATAAAGTCACAGCTTTAACTTTTCAAATGCTGTTAGGGATGAAAATAACTGATACTCAGACGGGACTAAGAGGAATCCCAAGTAAATTTTTGGAAGAATTTTGTAATGTTGATGGTGAGAGATACGAATACGAAACCAATATGATTCTTTATATGAATAAAAGAAAAATCAATTTTAAAGAAGTCATAATCTCAACAGTCTATATAGACGAAAATAGTTCATCACACTTTAACCCGCTTGCTGATTCACTAAAAATTTATGGAGCGATTTTTAAATTTGCTGTAAATTCAGCATGTTCTTCTGGAATTGATATTGGATTATTTACAGTTTTAAATATTATTTTACCAAGCTCAATGGATAAAGCCCAACGTATTTTAATTGCTACTATAATAGCTAGAGTAGTTTCAGCACTCTTCAATTATTATATCAATCATAGTAAAGTGTTTAATTCAAGCGAACCACATAGCAAAGCTATGGTGAAATATACTGCGTTGTGTGTAGTCCAGACGATGACATCATTTGGATTAGTATATGGAGTATCTAATCTTTTTTCGGCTACAAAAATTGGAGAAACTATTATTAAAATAGTTGTAGATGTTTGTTTGTTTTTTATTAGCTATAAAATCCAAAAGAGATGGGTTTTTGGCAATAAAACTAAAATTAGTAAAAATTAGAGATTTTAATAAGAAATTATTAGATTTTATTTTGAGAGGTAAAGATTGTGATGAATGAAAATATTGAGAGAGAAATAGAAAAAAAACCAAAAACTAAGTTGTTTTTTAAGAAATTTGCAATTATATTTTTTACACTACTATTGTTGATTTGTATTTTGTTTTTTGGGGCAACTACGGTAATCAGTTATGGACCATCAGTAGCTGCTAAAAATCTTTTTGTGACATCTGTTATGGAAACTAGTGCAGCAAAATTTTTAGCTAGAATGTATTTTGAAGAAGAAGAGATACAAGCTATATTAGATAGTAATTCGATAGTTGAATTAGATGAAATTACAGATACAAGTTTGATCACTATTCCTGATGATATAGATAATTCAGATGGTGAAGGCTTAATCATAGAAGAAATTGATGGTAGTACATATTCTGGAAAAATGTTTATAGTCAAAGATCCTAGTAGAGTTTTTGTAGGCACTTCAACAGACAATTTCAGTCCGAGCATCAGAGGATTAAGAGTAGATGAAATTATAGATAGATATGATGCTATTGCAGGAACTAATGCAGGAATGTTTGAAGATGTAGGCGGTGTTGGTGATGGCAGTATGCCTCTAGGAATAGTAATAAGCAATGGTAAGCACATGTTTGGTGGGTTAAATTATACTTATGATATTATAGGCTTTGATGAAGACGATAAACTTGTACTAGGCAAAATGACAGCGCAAGAAGCATTAGATAGAAATATCAGGGATGCTGTTAGCTTCGGTCCTAACTTGATAGTTAATGGAGAAGTATTAGAAGTCAAAGGTATGGGTAGCGGGCTAAATCCAAGAACTGCGATTGGACAAACTGCCGATGGAACAGTGTTATTGCTAACTATAGATGGTAGACAATCTAGCAGTTTGGGTGCAAGTATGTCTGACTTGATAGAAATTATGCTTGATTATGGTGCTATAAACGCTGCAAACTTAGATGGTGGATCATCTACTGTAATGTATTATGAAGGTGAATTGATTAATGTATGTGCATCTCTTTATGGTTCAAGAGATTTACCGACTGCTATAGTAATAGCAAATGAAGACGATAATGACAGCGATGTCGAATAAGAGGTGGCTAAATGGAACAACAAAATGTGATGAAAAAAACTAAAGCAAAACTTAGTAAAAAGTTTTGGATAATTTATTTTATAACTGTAATATTAGCGCTTGGATTGATATCAGGCGTGCTAGTATATCTTTGGGATATGCTGGAAGCTTACGAATTAGGTACACCAGAGCATACTCTTAGCAGTGTAGATGAAATAATTTTAGCAGAAGATTATGACACATTGATGAGTCTAAATAATTATGAAATTAACTATTTTGAAGATAAAACGATGATTCTTCCTATAATAAAAAACAATGTAGGCACTGATGTTCCAGAGTATGTAAAGAATGTTAAAAAATCTACTGACGATGTATTATACTACGGAATTAGAACTGATGGAGAAGTAGTTGGAGAAATTATGTTGTCCTTTGAAGATGACGATAGATTTGGCAGTTGGACAACTCAAGAAATTACATATAATGTGCCAACTTGGGGTGGAATAGAAATTATTATTCCTGACTCAGCAACTTTATTTATAAATGATAAAGAAGTTGATGAAAATTATATGACAGAAACAAATATTGCGTATGAAGAACTAGATAGATTACCTGAAAATGTTACACGACCATTTAAAGTACGATATGTTGTCGATAGTTTAACTTCGGCTCCAGACATTAAAGTTGTAGACCAATACGGAAATGAACTTCAATCAGAATTGACGGATGAGTTTACGGTAAATGAAACTGCCACTCAAAAAATATTCTTTGTAGATTCGTCTGAGACTATTCTAAAAGAAAATCTTGAAGATATTGAATCCATGGTTATTAGAGATGCAGAAATATATTCTAATTATATTTCATTAGATACAAGTTTTTACAATTTAGCAGAAAGATTAAATTCAGAAAGCAAAATATATAGAGACCTAAGAGGCATGGAAGTATATTGGTACATTGATCATAGAAGCGTTCAGTTTTCTGAACCTGTAGTTAGCAATATAGTTAGTTACAATCCAGAATTATTTTCTGCAGATATAGACTATTTATATTCTGTTTATGGAGTTGACAAGACAAACACTGATCATCATTTTGAAACAAAGCTAACATTGTTTTATTACAAAGACGGTGAAGAGTGGATTATTGGAGATATCAATATAAGATAATTGATACTTTGATAATTAAAATGTTTTACCGATAATATGGAGGTGATTGACATGAAAAATCACTTGAAATTTTTAATGTTTTTTATGACTATAGTTACTTTGCCAATAATTTCATATGACTTAACTGCATATGGTGATGAAACTGATTTGTTAGCTGATTATATTGATATTGATGTAGTTGATGCTTTAGGCAATAATTTGAATACACTTAAAGACGGTACAAGAGCAACTAATCTATGGTTTAACAATGAAACTGCAAAGATAACTTCTAGTGATGAAATTCATGGGTTATACTTGATTTGGGACGTTTATCCTACAGGTGGAATAACAATCACATCAGATGCACAAGAGATAAATCTTAATACAGGTTATTTTCAAGACTATATAGATTTACATGAATTTTCTTCAAGTGAAATCACTATTTCTGTTAATGGAGAAGGCAAACTTTGTGATATTTTTGCTATTTCTAGCGGTATATTGCCTGAAAATGTACATAATTGGCAGTCTCCTTTAGAAAAAGCAGATATACTTGTATTTCCAACACATGCAGACGATGAACATCTTTTTATGGGTGCGGTAATGCCTATGTATCTCGATAGAGGAGATGTGACAATACAGATTGCATACATGGTTAATCATTCTACAGAACCGTATCGGCAGCAAGAACTATTGAATGGACTTTGGGAATCAGGCATTAGAAATTATCCGATTGTACCTGAGTTTCCAGATATATATAGTGACAGCCTTGAACATGCTAAAACTGTTTATTCAGAAGAAGATGTACTTGATTATACACTTGGTTTAATTGATACATTTAAGCCTCAAGTAATAGTTGGACATGATATCGATGGAGAATATGGACATGGAGCACATATACTTAATGCACATTTGCTCTTAAAAGCAGTAGAAGTTTCAGAGGAATTTCCCAAAAAAATGTATCTTCATCTATATGCAGAAAATGAAATAGTCTTAGATGTAGATGCTATTTTAAACAATTATGATGGTAGATCAGCATTTGAAGTAGCAGAAGATGCATTTGCTCATCACGTTTCTCAATCTACATATTTTCAAGTATCTAAATCAGGGTTTTACAGCTTACAAAAATATGGATTAGCATACACTACTGTTGGAGTTGATACAGGAAATGATATGCTTGAAAATATAGTCACATATCAAGAGCAAGATAGAATAGAAGCTGAGAAATTAGCTGCTGAAAAAGCTGAGCAAGAGCGACTTGAGAAAGCAGAACAAGAGAGGCTTGACGAGGAAAAGGCTGAGCAAGAAAGACTTGAATTAGAAAAAATTGAAAAAGAAAAACAACGCCTACAAGAATTATTAAATGAATCAGAAGATCGGAAAACTACTACAATTATTTTTGCTATAGGAATGATAGCTATATCTGTTGTATTTGCCATTTTCTTGGGGGGAAATAGAAAAAGAGAAGATGATTACGAAGATCTAAACAATATGAGAAAGTAATGTTTTTATACTAAAATTAAATCAAATTCAAATGGAGGTAAGTTTATGAACATTTTGCAATCAGCAAAAAATTATAAAGATTATGCAATAAAGACGAGACGCTATTTACATTCGATACCGGAAGAAGGATTTAAGGAATTTAAAACTACAGAAAAAATCTGTAAAGAATTAGATGAGATGGGTATTAGTTATAAAAGGTGCAGTAAAACTGGTGTAATAGCAGATATTAAAGGTAAAAATGGCGGAAAAACTATAGCATTAAGGGCTGACATAGATGCTTTAACAGTATTTGAAGAAAATGATTTAGAATATAAATCTACTCATGAAGGATATATGCATGCTTGTGGACATGATGCTCATACTGCAATGCTTTTGACTGCAGCAAAGATATTAAAAGAAAACGAAAATGAGTTAAACGGAAATGTTAGGCTTGTTTTTCAACCTGCTGAAGAAGGCAGTAAAGAAGGACAAGGTGCTCCTTATATGATTAGAGAAGGTGCTTTAGATGGAGTTGATGAAATTTTTGGTATGCATGTGTGGCCAGCTTTTCAATGTGGTGAAATATGCGCATCACCTGGTCCATCTTTTGCAGGAACATATGAATTTGAAATTACAGTTAAAGGAAAATCAGGACATGGTGCTATGCCGAATACTACAGTAGATGCAGTAGTTGTAGCATCTGCTATAGTCATGAATTTACAGTCTGTAGTCAGCAGAGAAACAAACCCTTTTGAGACTGCAGTTTTGAGTGTAGGAACTATAAGTGGCGGAACAAGGTGGAATGTAATTTCAGGCGAAGTAAAAATGACAGGAACTGTAAGATGTTTCGATAAAAAAAGAGGCGAAGAAATCATTGAATCTTTAGTTAGAATAGCTGAAATGACAGCTTCATCATATAGAGCTTGTGCAGAAGTTAAGCATCAGCTAAACATAGGACCTACTATAAATCATGAATCATCAGCATTAAGAGCACAAGCAACGCTTAAAAACTTATTTGGAGATTCAGTTGCTTTAAAACATGATATCACTATGGGTGGAGAAGATTTTTCTGATTATATAGAAAGAATACCTGGTGTGTTTTGCCTTTTAGGTGTAGGAAATAAAGAAAAAGGGATAGATGTATCTGTTCATAATTCAAAATTCAATTTAGATGAAGACGCACTTGAAATAGGTGCAGCTTTTTCTGTTGCATATGCAGTCGATTATTTGAATGGAAAATAAGATTTGATTTGGAGGAAAGCGAAGTGAGTTTAATTTATTTATTGATAGCTTTAGGATCGACAACTATCGGTGCTATGGCAGGTCTTGGTGGAGGTATAATAATAAAACCGATTTTAGATGTGTTTGGTCATTATGATTTGTCTACGATTGGAGTATTATCTTCATGTACTGTTTTTGCTATGGCAATAGTTTCTTTAGGCAAAAAACTTATTTCAGGTTTTAAAGTTGAAATGGGAAAACTGTTGTCAATGTCTATGGGCTCAGTAGCAGGTGGAATAGTAGGTAAATTTGCATTTGACGCTTTATTAAATTCATTTGAAGCTTCCATAGTTAAATCGTCTCAATCTGCAATGTTAGCAGTATTGATGACACTTATACTAATCTTTGTTTTAAATAAACATAGAATTAAAACTTTTGAAGTGAAAAATAAGGTAATTTGTTTTTTTGCAGGAGCCTTGATGGGAGTAGTTGCATCATTTTTAGGCATCGGAGGAGGACCTTTAAATGTAGCCGTTATATATTTGCTATTTTCTTGCGATGCAAAAGAAGCAGCAATATACTCAGTTTTTACAATATTCTTTTCACAGCTTGCTTCAATTGGTACGATTTTTCTTTCAACCGGCTTTGGAGCTTATGATTTAACTGTTTTACCTTATATGATTTTTGGGGGAATTGCAGGAGGATTTTTAGGAGAATTCTTATCTAAAAAAGCTACAAACAGACAAGTTGAATTAATGTTTGATATAACTTTGACATGTATTATTGTGGTTAATTTAGTCAACGTTTTTTAGACTCTGTCGTAATATTTACAAAGAAATTTAACCAATTATAACAAAAGAGCGTTTCTCAACATATTGCAGAAGCGCTCTTATTTATTTTTTGTAGTATTAAATTTATAAATTATCCGAACAATTTTTTCTCTAGTTCTTTACCTGTTTTTGTGATAGATAGGCCGCCATATCCAGTACATCTCAATTCATATGGAATCTTTCTTCCTACTTCATCATATGCATCAATAGTTTCACTTAAAGGCAAAACATGGTCATATCCAACTAAAATCATATTTGCACATGATAGCGCATTGAGTCCACACATTATATTTTTTCCAAGACATGGCACTTCGACACCCATAGCAACAGGGTCACATACCATTCCCAGTATATTTTGTAAGGCCATAGAACCAGCATTTAACGCTTCTTCTGTATTTCCACCCATCAATTGTACTAAGGCACCTGCTGCGAGTCCAGATCCTGCGCCACATTCAGCTTGACACCCTGCAACCTCTGCGGCAAAAGTAGATTTTTCTGATATAAACACGCCTATTATTCCAGCTACAAACATAGCTTGTATTATTTTTTCCTTTGGTAAACCTAATTGATGAGCGACAGCTAAAACAGTGCCTGGTAGCCCTCCACATGAACCTGCTGTGGGAGCGGCAACTATAACTCCCATCGAACTTTTAGTTTCCATTATGGCACTAACATATCTAATAATTTCATTGACTAAGCTATCACCTATTAATCTAGATGATTTTAAATTATCTTTAAAATAAGTAGATTGACTTCCTAACAGTCTATTGTCATAAATAGTTCCATTCAGTCCATTTTCTACAGAATTTTCCATAACGTCTATTAAATCGCTCATTTTTTTATAAGTTTCTTCATGGCTTATGCTTCCTCTAGCACTTTCGTAACTCAAAGCAGCTTGCCAAGGATCAAAATTGTTTTTTGCAGCAAAACTTATCATATCCTCAGGAGTACTAAAAGGTACTTTAGGCTCTAATTGTGATGCAATGGGCATACATGGATTCAAGTGGATTACTTTTTTTACAGAGGACATTTCTTTTAAAGCAATTAGCAGTTTATTGCTAGGAGATGTTTCAAACCTAGTTTGTATAAGGAATTCATTTTTCCTAGCATCATTTTTTATTACAGAAATATCACAAGGTTGAAACGAATCAGAAATTTCTTTTACTTTATTTGATAAATTTTCAAGAAAACAATCATCGTATACATCATTAGACATGTTTTGTCTGTCGACAAAAAGTAATGTTTCATAAAATCCGCCTGTAATCGATATGCTAAATCCTTCTATTTCAACAAATTCAATCATTCCACCACCTGTAGAAAGAGCAGTAGCACATATAGAATCTCCATGCACATTTGAAACTGTCATTTTATATGTGTTAGGGTGAGTTGCAGAATAATTTACTATTTTATACTCTACATTAATTCCTTTTGATTTAGTTATTTCACATGCGTTTACAATATTTTCATCACTAGGTTCCATACCTAAAATACCACCTTCTAATCCAATATCAGAGAAATGTGTATGATAAGTAGTGGCTAAAGATCCATTCGGGTCAAATTCTATGATGAAATCTTTAATTTCACCATCTATTAGCTGTCTCATTGTTTTTCCAATTCTTGCAGAAGCTGCAGTATGAGAACTTGAAGGTCCTCTCATTACAGGACCCAAAACATCATTAAAAATACTTGCATATTGTTTTTTCATTTGCTCAACCTCATCATTTTTGTGGGGTGTGATTTGAACACACCGAAAAAATTAATTATAATTAATAGTTTATCATATAATTTGCTTAAATTAAAGCAAAAATTAAAAGTTAAATATAAGTTTATATTGTAAAAATCTTTTAAAAGATGTAAAATATGTATAAGGAAGCACCGTTTTTTGTAACACCGTTGAATTATAGTTTGGAGTACGACTATGTTAGATGAAAATATTAGATTTATTTTGAAAACATTAAAAAATGAAGGTTTTGAAGCATATATAGTAGGTGGAGTAGTCAGAAATAGCATGCTAAATCTTCCATTGACAGATACAGACATAACTACTAACGCACTACCTGATGAAATAGAAAGAATTTTTGAAAAAACTATTCCGACAGGAAAAAAATATGGAACGATAACTGTTAGGCGAAATAAAATTAACTATGAGCTTACAACATATAGAAGTGAAACAAATTACTCAGATGGCAGAAGGCCTGATATAGTAAAATTTTCAAATAGTTTGAGCGAAGATTTAATGCGAAGAGATTTCACTATCAATGCTTTGTGTATGGATGTTGACGAAAATATTCTTGACTTAGTAGATGGGAAAAAAGACATTGAAAACAAGCTTATCAGAGCAATTGGCAATGCCGAAGATAGATTTAAAGAAGATGCTCTCAGGATGATTAGAGGCGTTAGAATTATGACTCAACTTGAATTTACTATTGAAGATGAAACTGAAAAAGCTCTAATTCAAAACAGTAATTTGATTGCAAATGTGAGTAGAGAACGAATAAGAGAAGAGTTAAACAAACTTATCTTGAGCGATAAACCGTCTATAGGCATTAGAAAATTGATTAAAACTGGACTCATGGCACACATCATACCTGAATACATAGAAACTGTTGGATTTGAACAGCACAATCCGTATCATGATAAAGATGTATTTGAACATTCTATGGAAGTGTTAGACAATGTCGAATCAAAATTGGAACTGCGACTAGCTGCTTTTTTTCATGATATTGGCAAGCCAAGCTGTTTTTCGCAAAGTGAAGATGGAAGAGGACACTTTTTTGGTCATCACATAATTTCCGCAGAAATGTGTAGAGATATAATGCAAAGGTTGCATTATTCAAATATTATGATTGAAAATGTAACGACGCTTGTTAGATATCACCTACTTAAATCTGTGGATATGAAAGATAAAGGTGTAAAGAGATATATTAACAATGTCGGAATTCATAGGTTAGATGATATGTTTAAGCTAAATGTTGCAGATATAAAAGGGAAAGCTTTCACTGCCAATTACGAAAAAGTTAATTCGTTAAGAAAAAAAGTCGATGATATACTGTCAAGAAAAGAGCCTTTGTCAAGAAAAGACTTAGCTGTAAATGGTAGAGATTTAGAAAGGCTAAGAATTGAAAAAGGTAAACAATATACCGAGATTTTTGATATACTCTTAGATTATGTATTGGAATTTCCAGAAAAAAACAATAGAAACGATTTATTTGAGAAAATTATAGAGATAATATCAATAGAAAAAAAATAGTAAAGCAATTCAAAAAAGGGGCTGTATCAAAACAGAACCTGAAAAAAGAATAAAAAGATAGAGAAAA
>CAYJLG010000031.1:0-33158 GCA_964371035.1 uncultured Clostridia bacterium
ACGGCGAGCTCGACACTATGACAAGGCTTATTACAATTATTGACGTTTTCGATGGTCTCTCGGCGGTAGATAGGCCCTATAAAGAGCCAACGCCTATTAAAAAAGTGTTTGAAATAATGTATGCTATGGTGAATGAGGGCAAGTTAGATAAAAAGTTGCTTAACTTATTTGAAGAGAGTAAAGCGTGGGAGAGCTAATAAAATTAAGTGGCACAGCCCCGCATTAAAACTTTTAAAGTCATTTAAAAAGTGGTGCTCACAATAGGTTACTACCTATAAACAACCATTTTGACATTAGTAGAGTTTTTAGGCGTATACACACACCTACTCTGCTTGCTCTGATATTAGTTTGAAGCGTTATTTTATCTATGTTATGCTTTGCTAAAGATTGTTTATATAACATAAAGGAAAAAAGGATGAAGCGTTGCACATCAATTATTTTTATTATAATTTAATAAGTTTGTGAATTGCTACAATTATATTCACTAATGATAGTATTACTGAAGTCAAGAAATAGATATTTGTTTTATGAGATGAGGAGTGATGTTATGGAAATACTTAAACCCCAAAAAAAATTTTTTCAAGAATATTTTAATGCGTGTAAAGAATCACATGAAAACAATATTAGGGAATGGATGCCATTTCAATTAGACCATTATGAGGTTTGGAAAGAGCATATATTACAGGCATACGATAACTGTGAAAAAGGCGTAGATATTCCTGAAGGTTTTCCAAGAACATATACATATTGGTGTGTAGAAAAAGATGTCTTTATTGGAGAGATACAAATACGTCCATTTTTAAATAATCAAGAAGCTCAAATTTATGGGCATATTGCATATGCTGTTCGTTATTCACAATGGAAAAAGGGCTATGGAACAAGATTATTAAGTGCTGCCATATCAAAACTTCGTGAATTTGGTATTTCAGACATTTATGTAGCTTGCCATACAACTAATACACCTTCAATAAGGGTTATTGAGAAAAATGGAGGGGTTTTTCTTAAGTCAATAATAGATGAAGAAGGTATTAAACAAAACATCTATATTATAAAATGATAATTTATACTATATGAGCTAAATTTAAAGTGTGTATTTGAACTTACACCAATTATTCAGCGAGCATACCATCTAATGGCATAGTTTCCGAGGTTTCTGCTATTTGCATGAACTCTTGTAGTTTTTGCTTTAGCAAATTCCTATCTATAAACCTTTTGGTATATTCAGATACAAACGTTGGTGATAAACTTCTTGATAGAACGAACTCGACCACTTCGTCATCTTTGCTTGCACATAATATAATCCCCACACTCGGGTTTTCATTTTCCTTTTTCACTTCTCTATCCAGTGCTTCAAGGTAAAAGTTTATCTTACCGATATACTCAGATTTAAATGCTCCGATTTTAAATTCGAATGCAACCAAGCAGGCAAGGTATAAATGTCAACAAAAATTTCCCTTTTTTACACTTTTCTGTATTGAAAATGACTGTTTTAAGCATAAAATAAGACAAACCCACTTTTGATTATCTTTCAAAAAACAGGTTGTTTCCAACGTGTTTTCATAAAATGGTGCGAGCAGTGGGACTCGCCTTTGCTTTGCAAAGTCTCCTATCCTCAGGCCTCCTGCCTTCGGATTTCGAAACTAAAAACAGTCTCCCAGACTGTTTTCTTTACGTTTCTCACCCTCTTAGGCTTCAAGTCCCCCTCTCGCTTTATACAAAAAACACGTTGTTTCCAACGTGTTTTCATAAAATGGTGCGAGCAGTGGGACTCGCCTTTGCTTTGCAAAGTCTCCTATCCTCAGGCCTCCTGCCTTCGGATTTCGAAACTAAAAACAGTCTCCCAGACTGTTTTCTTTACGTTTCTCACCCTCTTAGGCTTCAAGTCCCCCTCTCGCTTTATACAAAAAACACGTTGTTTCCAACGTGTTTTCATAAAATGGTGCGAGCAGTGGGACTTGAACCCACACGTCCTAAAACACACGCCCCTCAAACGTGCCTGTCTGCCGATTCCAGCATGCTCGCAAAAAGAATTTAATTTGCTTAATGATTATAATATAATTGCAAATATTTGTAAAGTAAAATTTAAGTTAATTTTTAAAAAATAAAGACGATTTCTTAATCGTCTTTATTAGAATTCAAGTAATATGTTAAAGAAAATAAACTCTCATTTAAATGAACATTTTCAAGTGCAATATTTTCAGGAATTTTAAGATCTGTAGGAGCAAAATTCCAAATAGCTTTAATTCCACACCTTATCAATTTGTCTGCTGTTGCTTGTGCCACTGCTTTTGGAGTACAAATTACACCAATATCTATCGTTTGATCTTTTAAAACAATCTCTATATCATCAACGTTTTGAACGGTGACGTCTCTCATGCTCAAGCCTAGAAGTTTAGGATTTTTATCAAAAATTGCTACGATTTCATATCCATTTTCATAAAATCCTGTATAGTTTGCTATAGCTTGTCCGATATTTCCCGCTCCTACTATTGCAACTTTATATGATTTGTCTGTTCCAATAATCTTTCCTATTTCATTACATAGGTTATTAACATCATATCCAAAACCTTGTTGCCCAAATCCTCCAAAGTTATTTAAATCTTGTCTGATCTGAGACGCAGAAAAACCTGTGATTTGACTAAGTTCTTTTGATGATGTTTTATAAATACCTTTTTTCATGAAATCTTTCAAATATCTATAATATTTTGGTAATCTCCTAACAACTGCACCTGATATTTTTTTATTCTTACTCATCTCATTCACCTCTTTTATGATAAAAATATTTTAACAGTAAATTTGAAATTAAGCAAGTTTTTTATGTTGAGATTGTTATTTTTTTTGCAAACTATATTATCTTATTATTTTAATTAATAAGTTGCTCTTACGATATTCACGTCATTAATGAAATTTTCTACACTGTACATTATCAAAACATCATCAAAACTATACGTTTCCATAATTTCACTTACCTTCATAGTATTAGATCTTAAATCAAGCACGTAAACTTCATCATAATTTAAAGTCAAATACGGCGCGAATGAATTTCCAAATGAATCTTTAATTAAAAGCACTTTAGAATTTTCTTCTTCATTTTCTGCCGCATTAGAACTTTTTATGACTGTTAAGTCATTGTTGCCATATAAAAAAGCAGCATATTTATCTCGTATTTCGAATTTTTCATAGTCATATAAATCAGTATATTCTTTATCAGAAAAAGTCATACTGTCAATTTCTGTAGAAAGATACTTTATTGTGTCATATGATGCATTATGTTTTTTTGCTTTAGAAAAATATGTTCCGTAAAATGATTCAACATCTACAAAATCTAAGTCATCAATTTGTGTCGGTTGTTCACCTATGCTTTCAATAAATTCACAATATGCATAATACGCCCCTAATGTCGTCCAATGATGATCAGTTTTATAGTAAATATATTCATCTTGATAAGAGTTAAAAGTTTCTAGCAAGTCAAGAGTTTCAACATTATCATAAATAGAATATCTTTCATATGCATCTTCAATAAAACTCTTTTGATCATATAATTCAAGACCTATAGGAAGTTTCTCTTCTAGCACTTCAAATGAATTTGGAATAAGAGCAAATTTAATATTAGCATCACTGTATGTCTTTATAAAAGTTTCTATATTATTTAGGTTTTTATTAGCCCTTTCTTCATCTATAGTTTGAATTTTGTCAAACATATATCCATCATCACCATAAACAATGCCATTATTTTCTACTTTGCCTAAGTAGTATTCTGTTCGTGATTTCAAATCTATCCAGCTATCTCTTAATACAAATTGCTCGTTTACGTATTGCTCATACTCAGGCACAAATTCATTGTCCACGAATTCAGCAAAATCGAACTCAGGTTTAAGCTGCAAATATTTATTTTCAAGCTCGGAAAAAGTTTTATCAGGCATAATAATGTCAACTATTGTAAATATAAATATGAATCCAAAGAATGAAACTAACAAAGGATAGTTTTTTATTTTTTTTAATTTTTTAATAAAATTCTTCATTTTTCCTCCAAATTATGATGCTTTAGTGTTTATCTTAAAATCTAAAGTATAAAAACGGATTGTATGTTGAATCTACTAAATATGCAACTGATACGATTAAAATCAACATTACAGTGCAAACTCTGAGCCACATAGCATCTTTAGATATTTCATCATATTTATTTTTAATAAAAGGATTAGACAAAACTCCTGCAACTACTAAGATAATCACATAATTTTTAAGATAGTACAATACGTCTATACTAAAATCTAATGAGAATAGTTTTGTGTAAAAAACACCTAGTTGACTTAAATCAGTAATACTAAACAACGCCCACCCTAGCAAGGTAAAAAACAACATGTATGTATGTGAAAAAAAGCGATGTTTTTCAAGTACTTTGCCGAAGCCTGCCTTTTCAACAATTAACAGTACAGCATAGAAAAGTCCCCAAAGCATAAAGTTAAAATCAGCACCGTGCCAAAATCCTGTCAAAAACCAAACTAGAAACAGGTTAAAATAGAGCCTCACATTATTAACTCGATTTCCGCCTAGTGGTATATATACATATTCTCTAAACCATGAGCCTAAAGTCATATGCCATCTTCTCCAAAATTCGGTCATGCTCCTTGAAATATATGGATAATTAAAGTTTTGTGGAAAATTAAATCCTAGCATTTTACCCATCCCTATTGCCATCAAAGAATACCCGCTAAAGTCATAATAGATTTGAAATGCATATGCAATTATTCCGAGCCAAGCAAGCGGCATAGATATATTGTTAAATCCTATATTTTGAACTTCTGTCCATAACATACCTACATTATTAGCTATTAACACTTTTCTACCGAGTCCAAGCACGAATGTCTCGATACCATCTTGTATTTGTGAATAGACTATTTTTCTGTTTTTCAACTCTACATTTATGTCTGTATATCTTACAATAGGGCCTGCAATTAGTTGTGGAAATAATGTTACAAAGGTTCCAAATCTTATAATGTTTTTTTCTGCTCCAACTTTTCCTCGATACACATCTATAGTATATGACATAGTTTGAAACGTGTAAAAACTTATCCCAAGCGGCAATACGAGTTTTAACAGTTCAATATCTGTTCCCCACATTGCATTTACATTTGAAATGAAAAAGTCGTAGTACTTAAAGAAAAACAGCATGCCTAAATTAAATAAGATTGAAATACCAAGAGAAATTTTGCAAATCCATTTTTTTTCTCGATATTTTTCAATCGCCGAAGAAGCAAAAAAATCTACGACAATCGAAGCAATCATGATAAAAAAATATTTAGGTTCGCCCCACGAATAAAACAGCAAACTAAATACTAACAACGAAAAGTTTTTAAATTTTACTGGTAAAAAATAATAAATTGCTAAAACTATAGGTAAAAACCTAAATAAAAATACTATACTACTAAAAACCATCTAAATTACCTCTCAATTAACACTTTGGACACTTATCATATCAAATTTTCTATAAAATTACAAGATTTTGTTATGCCATAAATGAAAAACGACTGAGACAAGTAAGCCTCAATCGTCACTCATATTTAATATTAATTAAAAAAACTATTTACTATCTCTTCTGCTTTCTCTACTTCAGCTTTTGCTTTTGCAGAGTCAAAATCTTCACCTTCAGCTACATTTGTGTTTCCAACTACTATTAACGCTAAGTAATTTCCATTTTCATATACTATACCAGCATTTGCTTTTGCAATTTCTGACGGCGTATATGCGCTATCAATTATTTGTTGTTTTCTAGTTTCTAATGCCGCTTTAACGTCTTCAACTTTTCCTTCTTTTGCCTCTAATATAATGAATGTGTCAGCCGAAGTCATAACCATTGAAATTTGTCCTGCATATTGCTCTACATCTTCAGGGCTTATTCCTATGATATCATTTAAAATTGTGTCGTCTATATCAGCGCCCATAGCAATTCCGATATCTTCTTGTATTTTAGTCAATACATCGGTTAAAGTTGTTCCTTCTTTTAACCCTTCGACAACTTCTTCTGTTACTTGATCCTCTGTTTGAGAACCTTGATCTGTATTATCTGATCCATTTGAATCATCGTTGCTACATCCTACAAATATTACAGCAGTCATCACCGATACGGCTATTAGTGTTATTATTTTTTTCATTTTTTCTTAATTTGTATTATGTACTAAAACAAGTACAATAATACACTCCTTTCTTTTCTATAAAACATTTTATTTTTTTATTACATACTTCTTAGACGCTAAAGTTTTATTATTGTTCCCAAAATTTAAAATTTTTTTAATTAACCATGTCAAACTTTTCATATTGCATTTTTTTTTATATTACTTTATAATCAAATAATACAATGGAGGTGCTTGATGAAAAATCGATATTCAAGAAATGTAAACAGTATTACTGAAGATGAATGTAGAATACTTAATTCAATCAATGTCTGCGTTGTAGGTTGTGGTGGAATCGGAGGTTATGTCATAGAAATGCTTGCACGTGTCGGCATTCTAAATATAACTGGTATCGATCAAGATATTTTTGACGAAACTAATTTAAATCGACAGTTGTTTTCAACGACTAACAACTTAGGTGAAAGAAAAGCGCTTGAAGCAAAAAAAAGAGTCTTCCAAGTTAATCCTGATGTTTTTTTCACTCCTATTTGTGAAAAGTTAACTGATGACAATGCTTTAGATTTATTAGCTGGAAATCATATCGTTATAGATGCATGTGATAATATTTCGACTAGATTAGCTATGGAAAAAACTTGTAACACTTTAGAAATTCCTCTTATTCATGCTGCTATATCGGGGTGGTATGCACAAGCTACAACTATATTGCCTGGTGATAATACGATTACTAAGATTTATGGAAACGCTACTGACGAAGATATTACAACTTCTCTTGGAAACCCTGCTTTCACGCCATCTTTAGTCGCATCTATCGAAGTAAGTGAGGCGCTAAAAGTTATATTAAAAAAAGGTGACATTTTGCAAAACAAATTATTAAGTATAGATTTGCTTAATATGTCATTTGATATAATCGATATATAATATGATTAAATTGTACTATACTAACTGTTAAAGGAGCTTTTAATTATGAAAACAAATACTAATCCTGCTAAAGGAATGAGAGATTTTTTGCCAAACGAAAAGAAAATCAGAGATTATATTGAAGGAAAAATCGTAGATACATATATAAAATCTGGATTTGAACATATTGAAACACCTGTAGTAGAAAATATTGAAAATTTGATTAATAGTAATGGCGGTGAAAACCTAAAACTAATTTTCAAAATTCTTAAACGTGGTGAAAAATTATCAGATTTACAAGGTGCTACAGAAAATGATCTTGCAGATTTAGGCTTGCGTTTTGATTTAACAGTGCCTTTGAGCAGATTTTATTGTAACAATAAAGCAAAGTTGCCATCAGTATTTAAATCTATTCAAGCAGGCAATGTCTTCCGTGCTGAAAGAGCACAAAAGGGTAGATTTAGAAGTTTTAAACAGTGTGATATTGATATTATTGGCGATAGTTCACCTAATGCAGAAATAGAGTTGATATCTGTAACTGCTACAGCTTTAAGAAATCTTGATATTGACAAGTTTTCTATTAGATTAAATGATAGAAGAGTTTTAAAAGATGTAATCATGTTTTGTGGATTTAGCGAAGATGAGTTTGAAAGTGTTTGTATTATAGTTGATAAACTAGATAAAATCGCTTTAGAAGGTGTGAAAAACGAGTTAATAGCTAAAGAATATAAAATCGAAAATATTGAAAAATTAATGCAAGCATTATTAGATATAAATAAATCTGGAACAGCTTGTTTAGAGTCTTATGGCGTTGAAAAAGAAATTGTTGACAATGTTAATTACATACTAGATTCATCAAAATCGATTGATAATAATTTAAATATTTATTTTGATTTTACTCTAGTTAGAGGAATGGGATATTATACTGGTAGTATTTTTGAAATTGAGTATGATGGACTTGGCTACTCAATTGGCGGCGGTGGTAGATACGACAAAATGATTGGAAATTTCATTGGCGAAGATGTGCCTGCGATTGGATTTTCTATAGGATTTGAGAGACTTGTAAATCAGATGATTGAAGAGAATTACTCTATCCAGGAAACTGAAAAAATGGTAGTGCTCTATGAGAAGAATTCTGATTTTTCAGACGTAATGAAGAAAGCCAACGAACTGAGATCTTCTGGATATGTGGTTTCCTTGCACGAAAAAGCAAAAAAACTTGGAAAACAACTTTCCAATTTTGAAAGTCAAGGTTATGTGTGGTATGCTTTACACACTGCCGATGATTTTGAAGTTAAAAAATTTGAAAATTAATATAATTATTTAAAAGGATGCAAATTCTCTAAGAAAACTGCATCCTTTTTTATTTGATTCTATTTCATGAAATTTTCAATATCTTCGACAGTCTTTATTATATCTTTTGATAGATTGATTATTCCACTTTCAGTAACTATTACATCGTCTTCAATCCTGATTCCTATTCCTTCTTCAGCGATGTAAAGACCAGGCTCAACAGTATATACATTTCCATTTGCGATGCATCGGTTTCTAGATCTTAAGTCATGTACATCAAGTCCTAATGGATGTCCTAGACCGTGATAATAATATTTTGAGACTTCTGATTCATCTTTTATCAACTTTATTGCTTTTAATTCTTTTGAATAATAATCGATTATAGCCTTGTTTACGTCAGCTTCTGCCACTCCTGGTCTCATAATATCAAATGCCACATCTTGTGCGCCTAGCACTATGTTGTATAAATCTTTTTGACGCTGAGTAAATTTACCATTTACAGGGTATGTTCTTGTTATATCAGAAGCGTAATTATTTGACAATGCGCCTAAGTCACAAAGAATTAAGTCACCATCATTTAGCTTGTTAACAAGTTCTGTATAATGCAATATAACTGCATTTTTTCCAGATGCTGCAATAGTTTCAAAACTTGGTGCGGAATTTCTTAAACTTAATTCATGCTCATAATATGCTCTTACTTGATACTCAAACATACCTGGCTTTAAGTTTTTCATCAATGATTCTAAGCCTATTTTAGTCAGTTCAACTGCTTTTTTCATTTCTTCAATTTCTTCTGGCTGTTTTTGAGTTCTTAATTCTATCAGTATTTGTAAAGAACTTATAATGTTTACTGTAGGAAATTGATTACTTACTTTTCTAGCAAATACTTTATAATCATCTTCTATTTCTCCAATTGTTGCTTGTGAAGATACAATGTATAGATTTTCTATTCCATCTGTTGAACTAAACAATCTTCCCATATGATTTTCAAAAATTTCTATGCTATTAATAGTTTTAACACCTGAGATTTCTATTGCTTCAGCTTCCTTTAGCAATATACCGTTCCATTTTTCAAACATTTCATCGACAGGAGGAATAAACAAAATTTCGCTAACTTCTCCATTATATTTTGTCATTACAAGTGCCATGTTTTCTCTGTCAATGCCTGTCATGTAAAAGAAATTTCTATCTACGCTAAACTTGTGCATAGCATCTAAGCTTCTTCTAGGTGCCTTTCCTGAAAAAATTACAGAAACAGAGTAATCTTCCATTTTTTCGCCAAATTTCTTTCTGTTGTTAATAAAAAATTTTTGATTCATTGATAATCTCCTTATTATTGTTAAATTTTTTTTATTCCAACTAAACATATAAAATGTTCAAATTATAATCAAGTTTGAAACTATTCTTCTATCTCTATCCAATGTTTTGATCTGTCGACAGCTTTAAGCCATCCATTATACAATTTTTTACTTTTGTCTATAGTAACCTCGGGTTTGAATTTTTTATCTAGTGTCCAATTTTGAGCTATTTCACCTTTAGATTTCCAAAATCCAGTAGCTAATCCCGCTAAAAATGCTGCACCTAGAGCAGTTGTTTCTGTTATAATAGGTCTATCGACATCTACATGCAAAATATCTGCTTGGAATTGCATTAAAAAATCATTTTTTGTTGCACCACCATCTACTTTTAGCATATTTAGATTAATTCCTGAATCAGAAATCATTGCATCTATTACGTCTTTACTTTGATAAGCGATAGATTCAAGTGTTGCACGAATTATATGATTGACATTTGCACCTCTAGTTAATCCCATTAATGATCCTCTAGCATACATATCCCAATACGGTGCGCCCAAACCAGAAAATGCAGGTACAAAATAAACTCCGTTAGTATCATCTACTTTTTTTGCAAAAAATTCACTGTCTGACGATTCATTTATTACTCTTAGCTCATCTCTTAACCATTGAACTGCTGCTCCGCCAATAAATACAGATCCTTCAAGCGCGTATTGTATATCACCGTTAATTCCCCATGCTATAGTAGTAAGTAGCCCATTTTTCGAAAAAACAGGTTTTTTACCAGTATTCATAAGTAAAAAACAACCTGTTCCATACGTGTTTTTCACCATGCCTGCGTGAAAACACATTTGCCCAAACAAAGCCGACTGTTGGTCACCTGCTATGCCAGAAATCACAACTTCTTCGCCTAATATCGAAGCATGCATATTGCCATATATTTGTGAAGAATTAACTACTTCAGGCATCATACATTTTGGGATGCCTAATAATTCTAACAATTTTTCATCCCAACACAAATTGTTTATATCATATAGCATTGTTCTAGAGGCATTTGAATAATCAGTAATATGAAGTTCTCCCTTTGTCAAATTCCATATCAACCAAGTGTCTATATTGCCAAATAAAAGATCTCCTTTTATTGCTTTTTCTTTAGCACCTTCAACGTTCTCTAAAATCCACTTAATTTTTGTAGCAGAAAAATATGCATCTATGACTAGCCCTGTTGTATTTTTAATATATTCTTCATAGCCATTTTTTACAAGTTCTTCGCAAATTCCAGCTGTTCTTCTACACTGCCAAACTATAGCATTATAAACAGGTTCACCCGTTAATTTATCCCAAACAACAGTCGTTTCTCTTTGATTAGTTATGCCTATAGCCGAGATTTCAGATGGTGCAATTCTGTTTGTTTTAACTACATCTTTTAAAACTTCGATCTGTGTTTCTAATATTTCTTTTGCATCATGTTCTACATATCCAGGTTTTGGATAAATTTGAGTAAATTCTTTTTGAGAAAGTCCAATAATTGAAATATTTTTGTTGAAAATTACTGCTCGTGAACTCGTAGTTCCTTGGTCTAACGCTATAACATATTTCTTGTTCATTCTACACCTCAAATTCTTAGAATTATAAAATAATTGTAGCATATATTAAATATTAAAGCTACTCTATTTTTGCTGAAATTAGTTCTTATATTTCTTGTATAAAAAATTCATTTGTGGTATAATCCAATCTATCACTCATGAAACAAAGGAGAAAAACAGGAACAATTTGTTCCGACTTTAATATAACTATGAACGAATATACTACTTCTCTCATGACTTTTGCTTCAGTTGCACATGCCATGAGATTTGAAAAAATAATGAAGACAGAAAATGTTGAATTTAAATTAATTCCAGTTCCGAGGTCTATTAGTGTGAGTTGTGGTATCTGTGCAAAATTTCACATTTCACAAAAAGATAAAATCTTAAAACTAGTATCAGACAACAATTTAATTTATCAAAAACTATTTAGCTCTGATGATGAGTTGAAAGTAAATATCGAACAATAATTTATTTTAAGGTGAATATATGTATAGATTATGGGCTAAAGTAATAAAAAACAATAAAATAATTAATTCTATAGATGTTTCAAATGATGACGATATCTCTATAGAAAAAAAGAAATCAAAATGTTTTTCTAAAATTTTCAACAGCTTAGATATAAGCTCTCCTGTTTGGTTATCTAATCATTATAACAATTTTAGCGAATTTAAAATGGTAACCTTCTACAAACACGACTTTATAGATACTGTTGATTTTGATAAGCTAGAAATAGAATTATTAGATGATGGTATGCCTAAATAATGTGTTTTTCTAATTTTTTTTAGATTTATGTCGATATAATTTTTAATCGGTATATAGCTAAATTTATATTAGAAAGGAGTCAATGATAATGTTTCAAAATGTAAACAGTTATCAAAATTTTATGGATAATAATCTTTATAGTATTAATCGTGTCAGAAACAAGACAAATTTTTCATCAACTAACAGAATTTCAAGTTTAATAAGCACAGCTAATTCTCCAAACAAGTTAAATACTTATTCTCTTTATACGAAGAATAATGCTGAGTTTATTAATCAGTATTCATCTTCTTTAGCTAGTTTGAAAGAAACTGCATCAAAACTTTCGAGTAATTCTAGAAATAGTGTTTTAAACAATCTTAGTGTTAGCACTTCAAACAAAGGAGTTTTGTCTGCGAGCAGTTTTTTTAAATCTAAAGAAAAATCTTCATATTTAGTAAATGTTACTCAGATTGCTAATAAACAAATAAATGTTTCTAGGCAATTTAACAGCAACGATGTGTCTACTATGGGCATGTCCAACCTAAATATTGGTATTAAAAATAGAAATTATTCTTTTAATGTTGATACTGAGGGCAAAACAAATAAACAATCATTGACTGAATTTGCAGATAAGATTAATAAATCAAATATTGGTGTTTCGGCAACAGTTGAAGAAGCTGATGAAAAAAGTATTTTAAAACTTACAAGTGATACTACAGGTCAAAATGAGCAATTTGAAGTTAGTGGCTCTGAAGAATTTATGAATCAATCTAACCTTAATGATGTCAGGCAAGTAGCTCAAAATGCAATTTACAGTGTTTCAAAGAATGGAATTCCGACTTTTACAGATAGATTATCTTCATCGAATGATGTTGATATTGATGGATATAAAGTCTCTGCCACTTTGAAAAATGAAGGTCAAGCAGCAATCAATGTCGATGTAGATAAAGAAGCTGTCATGGACGCAGTTGAAGATTTTGTTTTTGCATATAACGATACGATGAAATTTTTAAATGAAAACTTCAACAAGGGATCAGGTATCTCTAAGCAAATAGATAATCTAGAAATATCTCAATTCCAAGAAAAAAATCTAAACGAACTTGGTATTTCAAAGAATTCTAATGACTTACTTACTCTAGATAAAGAAGTTTTAAGCGATGCAATGGAAAATGAAAATTTTTCAGTAGAAAGTTTGTTTGCTGCGTATGGAAATGTTTTTTCTGAAGTAGAACGTTCTTCTATTTCTTCCATGAGAGAATCTTCTATTAACCTAGTTGACAATTCTCTCGATAGCATTTTTAGTAGTAATTCTCTTTACAATAATAATGATTCGTTTAATACGTTTGGATTTTTAAGTATTTACAACAGATTTGGGAATTATAGCACAATTAACCCAAGTACTATTGGCCTATTTTTAAATTCATTTGTTTAGTATTTTATAGATAAAAAATAAACCTCCGAGTTACTTAAACTTAACTTCGGAGGTTTTTGATTATAAACATTTTATTTACTTATATCAACACTTATCAAACAATTATCGCAGTTCCGCCAACATTAACTTCATTGTCGTCTACGTAAACACATATTTCACTCATTTCATTCATAGCTTCACCTTGCAAAACTGAGAACGCACCCGACTTAATGCCTTTTTTATGAAGCAGTGATCCTAATGCACCATTTGCAGTACCTGTTGCACATTCTTCGTCTATTCCGACGAGCGGAGCCATATTCCTCGCGAAAACACGATCGTTCTCCAACGTGTAAATATGATACCCGCATGCATTATTTCTATTAGATATATCTGAAATATACTTAAAATCAGGTTTTAAGTTGTTTAAAATTTCTCTACTTTTAACTGGAATAAGAATATCTTTTAAACCGGTAGATACTAGTTCTATCCCTAAATCAAAATTGTTTAGCGCAATATTTTCTGGTTCAATTCCCAGCGATTTTGCTATCTCTATTTTTTCTGAATTTGAAACAGTGCCAAAAAAAACAGGCTGTGCTTGCTCCATTAGTACTTTGCTAACTCTGTTTTCTTTGAATTCAATCTCTATTTTTAATTTTCCAGCCTTTGTGTGTTGGAATGCTGCATACGTTTTAGATTTGTCAGTAATTAATTTTTCTCCTACATAGTAAAAAGCTGCAATCGTTGCATGTCCACATAAATCAACTTCGCACACAGGCGTAAAAAATTTAACTTCAAAATTTTCATCATCTAATACTCTTACAAATGCAGTTTCTGATAAACCTACCTTTTCTGCAATCTTTAGCATTTCTTCATCGGGTTGTATATCATCTAAAATTACTACACCTGCTCCATTACCACCACTACCATTGAAAATAAATGATTTTAAGATTAAAGCTTCCATAATCTCCATCTCCCATCAATTATTAAAAATATAAAATGTTAAACTATATTATTAAACTAAAAATTCTTCAAATACGCTATTAGAAATATCCATTCCACGTTCTGTTAGTTTAATATATCCATTTTCAAGAAATATTAATCCATTATTGCTTAAATTATTTATTTGATTCTCATAATTTTCAAAAAAATCTGTTTTAAACTCTTTATTAAATGCACTGATATCAAGTCCCCTATTTAGCCGCAAATTCAAAATAATTCGCTCAAATTTTTTTGCCTCATCGTCTAGTATCTCATTTATGCTTCGATATTTATCAGTATTATTAATGTTTTCACTATATTTATTCAAATCACTAATATTGCTATATCTGACATTGCTAAAAAAAGAATGTGAAAATGGCCCTAATCCAATATATTCATTTCCTGACCAATATTTTAAATTATGCTTACATTCAAACCCTGATTTAGAAAAATTTGAAATTTCATATTGGTTGTAACCATGTTTTTTCATTAAAGTTCTACCACTATAATAAGTTTCTCGTTCTAAATCTTCGTCTGGCATATCAAACAATTCATTATTATATCTTTCGTTCATTAAAGTTCCTTCTTCTAATTTTAATGAATAAAAAGAAATATGTTCAACACCTTCATCTATTAAAAGTTTAAGTGTGTTTTCCACATTTTGAACTGTTTGATTTGGGATATTGAACATTACATCAGCATTTAAATTTTTCATACCACTATTTTTTATAATTCTGATAGCATTAATAGCTTCTTTTGAATTGTGAAGCCTTCCTATTTCTGCTAAAATATTATTATCTAATGACTGTATCCCAAGGCTCATCCTATTTATGCCATAAGATATGTATTTTTCAACTTTTGACTCATCAATACTGTTTGGGTTAGCTTCTATCGTTATCTCACATTCTTTAGAAAAATCAAATCTTTTTTTTAATTCTTCTAAAATTATCCCAATACTCTCAGCTTTTATAGAAGACGGAGTACCGCCTCCTATAAATACTGAATCAATTTCATAATCTGTTAGTTTTGATTCGTATTGTCTAATTTCAGTCAATAATGCTTCTAAAAAAACATTTTCAGCATCTTCCTTGTTTACTATAGAATAGAAATCACAGTAATCACATTTTTTTTCACAAAAAGGAACATGTATATATAATCCTAATTTTTTACTTGAATTTTTCACTTTTCACTCTTTAACGTTAGATTTATTATTTATCTTCATCAAATTTAAGTACTGCTAAGAACGCCTCTTGAGGAACTTCTACGCTACCAATTTGACGCATACGTTTCTTACCTTCTTTTTGTTTTTCAAGAAGTTTTTTCTTTCTAGTTATATCTCCACCATAACATTTAGCCAAAACGTCTTTTCTAAGTGCTCTGACAGTCTCTCTAGCAATTATCTTTGTTCCTATCGAAGCTTGTAAAGGCACTGCAAATTGGTGTCTTGGGATAATGTCTTTAAGTTTTTCTACTATTCCTCTACCTCTTTCATACGCCTTATCTTTATGTACTATAATAGAAAATGCATCTACAAGATCTGTGTTAATCAGTATATCCATTTTAACTAACTCAGAACGTTCATATCCAGCTAAATCATAATCAAGAGAAGCATATCCTCTGGTCTTTGATTTAAGCGCATCAAAAAAGTCATATATTACTTCATTTAGAGGCATTTTATATTTCATTATAACTCTTGTAGATTCTAAATATTCCATGTTAATAAATACACCACGTCTATTTTGGCACAATTCCATTATAGCACCAACGTATTCTGTAGGTGTCATAATAGAAGCATCTACTATAGGTTCTTCCATATAATCTATTTCATTTGGATCAGGCATATTAGTAGGATTTTGAAGAGTTAATAATTCACCGTTTGTTTTAAATATTTTATATATAACACTCGGTGTTGTTGCAATCATGTTTAAATCAAATTCTCTTTCTAGCCTTTGTTGGATGATTTCCATATGTAATAAACCTAAAAATCCACATCTGTATCCAAATCCTAAGGCGATAGAAGTTTCAGGTTCAAACGTAAGTGCAGCATCGTTAACTTGAAGTTTTTCAAGAGCATCTCTTACATCATTAAAATCTTCCCCTTCTGCAGGATAGATGCCACAGTAAACCATTGAAGTAACTTTTTTATATCCTGGCAACGGCTCTGTTGCTGGATTATTTGCATCTGTAATCGTATCTCCTACATTACAATTTTTCACTTCTTTGATACTAGCAGCTAAATATCCAACATCACCTGCATATAAGCAATCAACAGGTTTTTGATTAGGTGATATAATACCTACTTCAGTAACTTCAAACTGTTTGCCATTTGCCATCATTTTAATTTTTGTGCCTTTTTTTACTTGCCCTTCTTTTACTCTTATAAACGCGATTACACCTTTGTAGCTATCATAATAAGAGTCAAAAACTAACGCCCTTAGAGCTGCGTTTTCGTCGCCTGTCGGTGGTGGCACATTTTTTACTATTGCTTCTAAAACTTGATCTATGTTCAAATTTTCTTTTGCTGAAACTAAAGGTGCTTCTTCGCAATCTAATCCAATAACATCTTCAATTTCTTTTTTTATCTCATCAGGTCTCGCACTAGGCAAGTCTATCTTATTTATGATTGGAACTATTTCCAAATCTAAATCTAAAGCTAAGTAACAATTAGCTAAAGTTTGAGCTTCGATACCTTGAGCTGCATCTACAACTAATACAGCACCTTCACAAGCTGCCAAACTTCTTGAAACTTCATAATTAAAATCGACGTGACCAGGCGTATCTATCAAGTTCAAAATATACTCATTACCATCTTTTGCTTTATATACCAATCTAATCGTTTGAAGCTTTATAGTTATTCCTCTTTCTCTTTCAAGATCCATATTATCCAAAACTTGTTCTTGCATTTCACGTGCAGTCAAAAGTCCTGTATTTTGTATAAGTCTATCTGCTAACGTAGACTTACCATGATCTATATGAGCTATTATGGAAAAATTTCTTATAAATTTTTTTCTATCCACAACATTCCTCCTGTTATTTCCTGTTGTAATATTATAAAGCTTAAAGCGATATTTTTCAAGATAAATTTCTTTTTATGAAAATTAAACCCTTTATTGTGTTGCTACTCACAGTCGATTTTTTGAATTATTCAAAATTTTGTGTAGTGTGTGGTCTTGACCACACCGAAAAGGCATATAAGCAAACATACATGCTTGCTTATATGCAAAACAAGGGCACGGTTTTGACCGTTCCCTATATTGAAATTCATCATTCATCGAATTTAACTGTGAATAGTAATAAAAAAGAGCTATATCGCAAATTCATTGTGATACAGCCCCGTTCTTTTTTCTATACAACATTACCACGCTCTGTGCAGTTCCCAAAATGGATCTACATTATCAATGCTTATAGGTACATCGTCTACCTCTACCCATCCATTGTTAAAATGAGCTTTGAATCTTAAAATGATTTCTTGGGTTTCAGAGTTACCCCATTTATTATCCCAATCTTTATGATAATATTTCAGATTCCAGTTATCTTTTTTTGTATTAACAGGGTTTAACCAATCGGTATATGCTTGACTACTTATATCATCTAAATTAACTATTTCAACAGACACTTTAGTACATTCTACATTGCTTTTTTCATTGATTACAGTAGTATTTGCCTTAGTAACAAACGCTTCACCACTCCAATAAACATTTTCCGCTCTATGTTTAGACGGATAATCTTCGTTATATTCCAACCGATTTTCTTCCCATTCTTCTGTATGTTCAACTTTTGCATCTATCCATAAATCATGTGCTGTAAAAAATGTTTCAACAATGTGTTCTACGCCATAGTCATCTGTAACTGATGAAATTATTTTGTAATCACCTAGCAATATATTGTCAACTAAATCTACTATATATGCATCATATTTTCCTTCGCTGTTTGGATTTACTGATTCTGAAAACGAATTAATGGAATTAGATAAATCATTGATATTATACAATTTTATTGATACATCTAATTCTGATAAATCTGTATCGTTAAACTCTAAAGAAAATTTCACATCATCGTTTTCATATATATAGTTTGTCGCTACCGAAACTCCTGTATAAACATTTACATCTGTTATAGAAGGAGGAGAATTATGTGAGTACATATAATTTAAAGATTTTACTTCATATTTACCGCTAGGTAAAGTTGCAATAAATCTTGCAGTATACTCTCCTTCTGGTATGGATTCTGATTGTTTTGTAATCAAATTCCAATTTTCTGTATTCCCATTTAGATTTAATGTTTCGGCATATGGTGTTCCATAAAATAATGTAACATTTACTCCACTGCCTAAATATGCACTATTTACATATTTGCTTGTATTTGCTGTTATGTTTATATCTTGATTTGCAGTTAAAGTAGTGCTCATTTTTGGTGTTAAATCAATAGGTGTATCTACAATTACCTCAAAATTTAAATCTGCGTACAACGATGAATTCACAGTGTCTATTGCACTTATCTTCATTGTGTACTGCTTATCCATCAAAGTTGGTGGAATCGTGTATGAAATATCGTACCAACTCATCGACTGATCGTTAATAATTCCGTGATTAGAATTCATAGTTTTTTGAATAATTGGCGAAATTCTAGTATTTCCGTCATATAGCGCAAGATTTAAGCTTACATCGTATGGATATATTGTTAAAACATCATATGCGACAAGATTCTCGCTTGCTGGTATACTATTAAGACTAAACACAGGAAGCTCCGCCTTTAGTTTTCCACTTATTTTAGGTGGAGGCAATACCGGTAAATTAAAAGTCATTTCAAATGGATCACTCCAAATCCCATAATTATCTTTAACGAGATATTCAAGTTCGTATTCACCTGGATATAAATTGTCTGGTATATCATAAATCCAATTTGTAGATCCTATTTTTCTATACTTAATTTTTCTTTCCCTTATACCTCTTGTACCTTCAGGATCTTTAAATTGCAAATCTAAATCAAACGATAAATCTTCCCACCTTGTAACATATACACCTGTTTGCATGTTAAACTCCCAGTCAAGTTTACAGTTAGCTATAGGTTTTCTGTGTGCATATATATCTATTACAGCAATATTTGAAAATTCACCTTCGTCTGGATTTTCTAAAGGTGCATCTTTTATTTGCCTGTAAAAAGTATACTCTCCAGAATTGCTAAGTTTTTTTGGTAATTCATTCATATTGAAATTATTATAGTCAAATTCCTCATTCGTATTAATTTCTTGTCCTGTAGGATTATCAAAATAATTCTGGTCATGCACTATTTGAAATTCTTTTTGTCCGATTTCATCGCCCTCTGTGTCTATATCGACAAATCTTATATCAAATTCTTGATCTGTAAGCACTACTACACCTCTTTTTTGAGGATTGTCTTCAATTATAAATTCAATAATTCTATTGTAAATATCATCAATTGACATAGATTCATCTAAAAACAAATCTTCTTTAATTCTAGAATCATTTTTAACTACATCGTTTCCTATGACTATTACTTTGCTATCAGATCTATCTAAGATATTCTGATATTCTACTAAATTATTAACTTTATCGTTAGTAAAATAAACTAGATATTTGCTTGAACTATCTCTGTACGAAGGTATGAAATTTTGTATTATAGATTTATACAATGTCCCAGAGTAATAACCTGTATAGTTGTCAAACCAAGTCCAGTCAGAATCCCATTCTCTAATTTTACCGCTAACAGTACCACCATATTCAGCAGAATAATACCTTGTAACTACTCCAGTGCCAGTATCATCTCTTGTATCGGTAATTCCTGTTTGCTTGAAACTTAATTTTGATAGAGTACCCTTATATCCTCCGCTGTCATACTCTATTGTTGGTTGACTTGTACCTCCTGAATCAATCATAACATTTTCAAAATATTTACTCCAACCTGATCCAGCACCTGTGGCCGTAACATATTTAGATTTTGTAACATAGACATATTTTCCTAAGTCTTGCATATATCTATTATTTTTGCTATCATACAAACTTAAAATTCCACTATATCCATTAGAAGTATACTCCAAAGTAGCTGTAGGCAATGTACTGCCCGAATTATAACTTGTACTTGCCGACTGATTATATTTATATGTATGCAAATCCCATATTTGTACTTGAGGATTTAAAGAACTTCTAATCAAATTATTTTGAAAATTTACTCTTGTAGATATTATTTCATTATTAAGCTCACGATTAATAGATTCATCATTTAAAACTACTATATCAACCTCTGGATATGAAATCGGAACATCTATATAAATCTCAGTATTAGGTGCTAGATTATCTACATAGAAATTTCTAGCTAACGAAGTATTTTTTAAGTCTTTTTCAGTAATATGTTCTGGCAATGTTTGTTCATCATCTCCAAATATTTCTTCGACATAAAAGTTTATCGTATACATACCTAATCTATCTGGTACAAATCCATTAAGATCTTTACTATTTCCGGTTTTTATTAATTTTTCTGCCTTTTTGTCACCGTCTTCATCGTAATAAAGTTCATATTCGTCTATTACTACTAAATCTCCATCTGTAGAAACTGCTTCGTATGTCATGTTGAGTGCTTCATTTCTTGTAAGCACAAAATTCCAAATATTTGAAACAACTGCTGGTCCATAATCTTCTACTACATGCAATATTGATGAATCACTACTTTTGTGATAGTCACTTGGAATATCATTTCTTTCGATAAATTTAGGATTAATTTTAAACTCTACATGAGAGCTAACTTCAATATCGGTAAATGGTTTTTTGCTGATAAATTCTAATTCTTTATCTGTTTTATCTCCAAAGTAAATCGCTTCGCCTAATACATTAATGTCATTGATGTTGCTAGTTGTACGTGACAACAAATAGCTAGAATTCACGCTATCAATATCACTTTTGGCTGTTAATAATCTGTTTTCCTTTTGTAATCCTGCTACTATTATTTCTATTTTGGGTTTGCTAGTATAGACTTTAACATACGATTTATATTCATTTACAACTCCATTTTTGTTAGTATATATTATTGAGTAATTATATATTTTATCCTTAGCTATTAACGGAAATATCCATTCACCATTTAGAAATTTATCTTCTTCATCTTCATCTAAGATTTTTCCCTCTAATATTGTGATTCTTGAATCGGTATTGTTAACATTTTCGGCTTTATCAAAAGTTGTATCTATCAAGCCAAATTTTTCTGTATCTAACATGTCTGTAGGCCCAACAATATCAATAATTACAGGATACAAAGGTTTTTCATGTTCTTCTAAGTCTTCAGGTGTTATCTCTTTAATTTCTTCTTTTTGTGTATACGTAAGCGAATCATTAATTTCGTCCGTGTCGCTCAAATCTTCTCCGGTATCAAAATTGACTTGTGCTTCGCCCAATAAATATATGTTTAACTTGTTTGTTTCTACATCAATTCTGTCTTTTATATCTTCATATGGCAATGTAATTGTAAACATATATGATGCTATTCTATTAGATGTGTCAACTGGAAATGATCTTGTTTTCATAGTTACATCGTCGTATATAGAAAAAGTCCAATAATCTATGTCTTCACGGTTATTAATAACTTGCCTCATTACTTCATCTTCAAATTCATAATTTTTCGAATCATCCCATAGCATATCATCTAACAATTCCGCATCTAATCTAATAGATAATTGAACGTCATCTCCACTCTCTAATTTATCAAAATTTGCAATATTTAAAGTGCCTTCATCAAATTCTGCTACTACAATATTTTCTGAAACTTTCGGCACTTTCATTGCAGGAGTAGAAAAGTTTACGTACCATAAATTTCCTGCATTGTCCACATGGTCTAATCTGATTTCTCCAGTTTTATTTTTAGTAGACATCCACAAAACATGTGCGTAGTTATACATATCTTTATTTTCATTTGTACTCCTACTCTCAGACATATTAAACGGGGCCAATAGTTCAATTTGCTGTTTGAGTTTATTTAGATACATTTGGTTATTAATTCGATCTACAAAATCGAACCATCTACTTGCTTCTCTTAATCGATCTTCATCATAATAATCACTTTCATGGTCCCAAATCCTATAGACCCAATTATATGAAGTCGCAGGCATAATCATGGGGTCGTCTACCGGAAAATTTATGTTTGTATATAAGTTACCACTTCCATCATAACCATGATAACGATATTCGCCCTTTTTTCCATCTAGCTGATAAAATCCTTCATTTCTGCTAACTTCGCCGTCTAATAAATGTACGTCTTTTACAGTTCCATTTTTGAAATCGTTATCAGCGATGTCATAACAACTACCATAAACTCTAATGCTTTTAGCGACAAATAAATCTAAATTCAGCGAAAGCCCCTCGCTATTTTGCCAATTAATATTGTCTTTTAATTCATCTAATTGGTATTGTGTCTCTTTAGTAGCATATAAAAAACCATCTTTCCCCCTCAAGCCTATATATGCATTTGCTTCAACTTCGTATAGATTTATAAATGCTATATCTGCTAATACTAAACAAATTATTAGCATAAAGCATATGCTACACCTCGTTTTATTCAATTTCCCCACCCCTTTTAAATCACTTAATACATCTTTAATGAAATAGACATTTGCATACCGTCATTACCATATGAAATTGTAAAATTTCTATCATTAATTTCGTCTTCTATCCTTTGTGATGCAGAACTTTGCGAATGAATAGCTGTTTCAAAATACTCCCATGCTATTTCATATTCATCTTCAAACAACACTTTAAATATTTCTTGGAATGTAGAGCCGTAATATTCTTCAAAAAATTTACCCCAAAGTTCTGTTTTGCGATGATAATTTTCGTCTACTATACTGTCTACACTTTTGTCAGTGTTAAATGAATATGGACTATACTTTCCATCTACCTCTAAAGTGTTTATGTTAAATGACCAGTTAAACCATAATACTACTTCATCGAAAAGTTCATCAGAAATGTATCCGCTCAAAGTAGATTCATATACAATTTTCGATCTTTCTTCTGTTTCATAAGCAAGTGCACTTATTTGTGTATTATTTCCACTTATACTTTCTATGCCTTTTGAATCATTACTATATAAGAGATTTGCAACTTCTATCAGTTCGTTAAGCACCTTGCCATTATGCAAAGGTGCTACCGCAATATAAGTTCCTCCATTGCCATCATATACTTCAATACTCTTCACACCATCAAATTCAACAGCTAATCTTTTTTCTTTATTCATCATGCGCAAAATAACTGCAGTAGTTTCTGCCCTCGTGATAGTTTCTTGCGGTCTCATCTCTACTCTTTCATTTCCTTGCATTATTCCAAAGCCATAACAATCTAGCATATCTTGTTTAAATGAATCAGATATTAAATGATAATCAAACATAGCATTTATTATATGCTTATCATATCCCGATGATGGCTTGCTCTCATTCAAAGAAAGAGTGTTTACTATTATCCTTGCCGCTTTTTCTCTTGTTAAATGAAATCTATAGTCATCTATAAATGTATCATCTACAATCCCTAACTCTTTTGCTTTTAATATATATCCTTCAGCCCAATAAGTGCTTTCCGGAACAAGTTTGGGCTCATATCCTGCACCAACAATAACCATTTTTAGGAATTCATCAATTTGTACAGGATTTTGAGGTTTAAATGTATTATCTGGATACCCTGATATTAAACCATAATCCATCAATTCACTTACATTTGAATAAAACCAATCTGTAGACTTTATATCCACTAAGCTTGCTTCCTCTGCGTGCGCAGACATACTCATAATTAATATTAATACAATAATTATGCTTGTAATCTTCTTCATTTAAACCTCCCAAATGTTTTAATAATCCTTTTGTTGCACAAAAAATCTCCCTCCGACAACCTGCTTCCCAATTGAACGAACCCCTTCATTCTATTCCCCATTACCCCTTTTATACATATTAAATCTTTTTCGCAAAACAAATTGTGTATATTTATTATATATTATCATCTATTATTCGTTTGTGCAAACATTTTTTGTAAGACACTCCCAACTTTCATTCGACAAATTTCGACAAATTTCGACAAAATGAGAATTATTCGTTTGAATTTAGCCTTTTTATTATTGCAAAATACAACATATCGTTCAACACAATCTACTAAAAAGCGAACAAAATCCGATTACAATTTTAAAAATAAAAAAGAATAAAAAAAGTATTGATTTTTGTTTTGATATCTTGTATAATTGTAACGTTATATTTAATTAGTAAATTTATTGATTATTATCTTAATCATTAAAATACTGGTAGCAAACAGTTTTAGGAGGTGAAACAGGATGGCAAATATTAAATCAGCAAAGAAAAGAATATTAGTTATAAACAAGAAGACTGCAATAAACAAGAGCAGAAAATCTGAAATAAAGACTTATATTAAGAAGTTTGAGACAGCTATAAACAACAATGAATTAGAAAACGCTAAAGCATTACTTATAGAAATCGAATCTAAACTTGATAGAGCAGCAGCAAAAAGCACAATGCACAAAAATGCAGCAGCAAGAAAAATTAGCAGATTAAGATCAAGATTAAACAAAGTAGCTTAATTAACTATGCTAATCTAGCGTAATAATTGTATTACAATTAATTACCTCCAAAAAGAATGTTTACAATACTTTTGTTATTGTAAATAATCTTATTGGAGGTATTTTTCTATAGTGAATTGCAAATTACATCTATTCCAACATTTTCATCTATATTCCCATTTTTTATTTTAGTGTCAATTTCGAGTAATTCATTAAGAACCCACACACATCTATCCATTGAAAACTTCTTTGAAAAAATCTTTAAACTGTTCATAGCATAACTGTTAATCTTCATATCCTTCTCTATCTCAGAAGGACTATATCCCTTTTTAATTAATACTTTATATTTAATAAGCATTCGATATTGCCTTGCAATCATAGTAATAATTACTTGAATGGCAGTTCCACTTTCAAGCATATCTAACAACATATTATAAGCTAGACTTTTTTTTCCTTCACAAATAAAATCAATCAATTTAAAAATTGTACTTCCTAAAGATTTTGTTAATAATAAATCTATAGCTTCACGACTAACTTCTTTTTTACCTAACTCATGACTAGCAATTTTATGTATTTCATTATTTACATCAAATAAAGGTAATATACTTTCATAATCTAAATACCCGCAATTTAAGCTAATATAAGATGCATTAGTTGGAGATATTCTTATATTAAATTTTTCAAATTCTTTAATAATATGCCTAGAAAGTTCTCCTTCACCAAGTCTATTTATTGCAATAACTGCCTTCTTATTATTTAATGTTTTTACAATTTTTTTTCTCATATCAGGTTTATTGTTTTTTATAATGAAAATAATAACAAAATGATCGTAGTCACTATTAATTAATTCTTCTAGTTTTTCTTGATATTTATCATCTAAACCTTTTGCATTAGCAACGAAAAAAGATGCATCTTCGACTAGTATTATTTTTTTTTCAGACATAAAAGGAAAAGTTATTACATTTTCATAAAAACTATCAAAATTATCATCTAATTTTTCAAATTTCAAAAAATTCATATCTTTAAAATCGTCTGTTAAATATTTTTTAAGAACAGATTCTACTAAATTATCTATTAGAAACAACTCGTTTCCATGCACTATTATTATGTTGTTTATGTCACCATTATTCAAAGAATTAGCGAAATCTTTGTTGTTCATATCACACCTACCTACATTAGCTAATTTAAAATATTGTTTGATTATTTTTTAATACATTAATGATAAAAACATTCAAAATAAATGCAAACAAGTTTATCAAAAATTCAGTCAAATATAATTTATACATATTATCAGAAACTTGCCCAACATAAGTATTATAATATAAATTGCCATTAATTTCTAGTATATTTATTTCACCATGAATAAAAGTAGACAAGACGTTAGAGTTGACTCTATTATATCTTTCAACAACATCCATTGAAGGAATCCCAAAGTCATTTTCACCATAGCTCATTACTGCAAGTTTAGGTTTTAGCCTCTCAACGAATTCTTCTGTTGAAGATGAGCCACTACCATGATGAGGAACCAAAAGTATATCTACTTCTTCTAATTTATTTAACAATCTTTCTTCTGCTTCTTTTTCAATGTCTCCGCAAATTAATATCTTAATGTTTTCAACTGTAATTTGATAAACATTAGACATGTTATTCAGATTGCTCGATGAATAATTTTTATCTGGCCACAAAACTTCAACAGAAAAATTGTCTGATAAATTTATTATGTTACCAGATTTCAAAATTGAATAATCAATACTGTCTGTAAATTTTTTATTAAGTATATTATCTATGTCTATTTCATTTAAGAAAACATTATGAACTTTTTTATTACTATATAATTCAAACAAACCATTATAGTGGTCTTCATGTAAATGACTAATAAAAATTGCATCTATTTCATTGAAGCCTCGTTTCGTAAAAAATGGCACAGCTACATATTTTCCTATGTTGTCTTCTAAACTTCCAACATCAAAAATCATATTAATTCCTTTATACCTAAGATTAGCAAATGAACCTTGTCCAACATCTATAATATCTAATCTCATTCCTGAAAATGCAATAGGCAAACTTATGAAGTTTACTGTGAAAAATATTGAATAACACAACATAATATATTTGTACAGATAAATGCTGTTTTTCCTATATTCTCTCAAAAAAATTACTAACAAAATAAGAACATACCAGTAAAAAATTTGATTTAAACTTATAGATCCGATCTCTATGCCTGTGAAATTTACTTTGTTTGAAAATTCAATCAAATTAGTAACTATTGTCAATACATAATCTAGGATTAAAAGAGGCAATACAGCAGTGTAAATACTTAATAGCCCTATAGGTATTAAAACAAAAGAAACGACAAGAATAATACTAAAAATCGGCACAACGAGCAAATTCAAAATCATACCTGAAGTAGAAATGTAGTTGAAATAATATGACAAAATTGGAAATGTAAAAAATTGAATAGTAATGTACATCGTAAAGGCATTAAAAATAGTATTAATAAAATCATTTATCCTCCTGTTGGACAAACGAATATTAATGTACACTTTAGTTTTGACAAATCTATTAAAGAAAACTAAGCTTAAAGCAGCAGTATAAGATAGCTGAAATCCTACTTCGAAAAGGAAAAATGGATTATAAATCAACATTATTAATGCAGAAATAATAATCGAATTTATTGAATTATACCTTCTATACATCAATCGCGAGGCAAACAAGAAATTAAACATAAGTAGACTTCTAAAAACTGATATTGGAAACCCTATGAGAAATCCGTACAACCATAAAATTCCCCATGTAATTGTCCAGCCTATTTTTCTTCCAAATCCAAGCAATTTAAAGAATTTGATTAATGCCCCGTATATTATTGCTATGTGTAGTCCAGAAACTGCAAACAAATGAGCGAGTCCTGTTTTTTGAATATTGACATAAAATTCATCATCTAAATATTTTTTGTCTCCAAGAATTATTGATAAAATTAAATTAGCATTTTCATCGTTCATGTGATTTTTAAATAACTTTTCAATAAAGTCTTTGCTCTTATTAAAAATTTTATCTAAAAAAGAATAGTCATTAGATAATAATACATATTCAGATTTGCAAAAAACTGTAGCAAAAATATTGTTATTTCTTAAATACTCCTTGTAGCTAAACAATAATCTATTTTTATATTCAGATAATCCCGCTACTTCACCATTAAAACTAATCAATGAATTTTCATTAATTTCTTCAGTTTTTTTGATATACACTATTGTTTTTTCATTAGTTATGACATTATCTATTTCTTTAATTACTGCATCATAACCTCTATAATATGAACCGTCATTATTTGTTCTCAAATTTTTTATATGCACTATAACCTTTGCATTATGATTAATATGTTGAATTAAATCAGATTTTGAATTATAATTAACTGTAATAATTGCCAGGGAAATAAGTAGTATAAGTATAATATTTATCAATATCTTTTTATTTATAACATAATAAATGACAGCATAAAAAACAGCCGCCAAAAATAAATATTTAACATCAAAATACACGTGAAATATTATACTAAAACAATAAACTAAAAAAAATATAATAAAATGATACATGCCCCATCCCCTTAAAACAATTATACCATTAAGAGAATAAAAATGCAATAGAGGATAATTATGTTACATAAAAAATTGCTTCAACATTATGAATTTAAAAACAAATTTTTAGAAGACATCGCTAGTGAACTTGCCTATGTAGATATTGAAACAAGCGGATTTTCTGCACAATATAACAATATAATATCTATAACCATTTTAATAAGAGAAAACGATAAATATTATATATATCAATCATTTTCCTCTAATGAAGAAAAAGAGTGTGAAGATTTGATAGATTTTTATAATCTAATTAAAAGTAAAAAATATATTGTCACTTATAATGGAAAGAGTTTTGATATTCCTTTTATAAATACTTCTATGAGTAAGTATGGCTTGCCATACAATTTAAATGATCTTATATCTATCGATCTCTATAAAGATATGCGAATTTTAAATCGTAAGTTAAACATACCAAACGTTAAACTAAAAACAGTTGAAAAATATTTTGATATATTTAGACAAGATCAACTCTCAGGGAGTGATGTAGTTGAATTATACAATTTGTATATGAGAAATAAACAAGATAAATACATGAAATTGATTTTAGAACATAATTTTGAAGACGTCTCATATTTACCAATAATTTTTGACAATATTTTGTGTAAATACGACTATTCATATTATTCTCAAAACTTAGGGCTGTTAAAAGTTGAAAATGCAACTATTAAAGTCAATCAAAAAAATATAAGTATTAAATTTGAAAGTATTTACCCTTTCAAAATAGATCATGTCATTAATCATGATTCATTTAATTTTAATTGCAAGAAAAATACTCTTTCAGCTTCTCTCAATATTTCAGTATCTTTTTATAAAGATGCCTCTGAAAGCATAATAATCTTTATAGATAATAAATATATTGGCTTAGAAAAATTTGATTCATTTAACGGTTTACACGAAAATATAATACCAATAAAACTAAATGAGCATATTATATTTAAAAATATTCATCATATTATTGATAACATTTTAGTCAAATTAACATGATTGCTTTAGAAACAAATACAGGCTACACAATTCTTAAGGTATTATGTAGCCTGTAATAGTTTGTTCAAAGTATGTTTTATTAAGAGTATTTCTAATCAGATGCGATAGATTTTGAACCTTTATCTTCAATTGAGAACTGTTTATCGCTTAAAATAAATTCCTTAAAAAGTTCTTCATTCAAAGGCTTTGAGAAAAAATACCCTTGAGCATAATCACAATTGATATTTTTAAGCCATTGAGTTTGAGACAATGTTTCTACACCTTCTGCAACAACTTTCATTGTCAATCTTTTTGCCATTCTAACCATATCTGATACAACAATCATGCTTTTACCCATTCGTTCATTTTCATCTAAAAATGCTTTATCTAATTTCAATACATGCGCTTCTATCATACTTAACCTATTCAACGATGATACACCTGCGCCAAAATCGTCAATTGCTATTGAAAAACCAAGATCCTTAAGTTGTTTAACTGTGCTTAAAAACTTTTTCGGATTTGCCTCTATAGCACTTTCTGTCAACTCTAGTTCTATCTGATTTGAGCTAATTCCATATATTGATATGATATCTGATATTTTGCTTACAATATTATCAGTCAACACAGTATGTGATGATAAATTTACAGAAATGCAAGGTATATTTAACTTGAATTTATTTGTTTTAATAAACTTACATACAAGCTCTAACACATGCAAATCTAAATATGAAATAAATCCATTTTCCTCAAAAACTGGAATGAATTGATCAGGAAATATTTTTTCTCCAAATTTCGGATTCCATCGTACTAATGCTTCTGCACCGCTCATTTTTAGAGTTTTTAAGTTGATTTTAGGTTGATATTCGACTTTGAATTCATTAGATTTCATAGCCTGTTCCATACGAAATGTTATATTGATTTTGTCCTCGTAATATTTTTGCATTTTATCATCAAAAGTAATAAATGTAGTTCTGTGTTCAGATTTACCACGTAATCTAGCATTGTCAGCTTGACCTATAAGTGTAGTTCCACTTTCATCACATTTTTTAATTATTACAGTTCCAAAAGACATAGATAAGTTATATTTTTTTCCGATAACTGAGCGTATTGCCGGCAAAATATTATCACTGTAGATTTGTCTTATAAAACCACCATCGTTGATTTTTCTGAATATCACAAACTGATCTGCCGATTTCCTGCTTATGATTGCAGAAGTATTTTGGAATCTTTCAATTAATATTTCTGCAATTGCAACGAGTACTGCATTTCCTCTTTCTGAACTATAATGTGTGTTTATTGTCTTAAACATATCTATATCTAATGAAATAAGTTCATATTCACTTGGATTTGCACTTAATAAGATATTTTCTATAGTGTCTCTAAATTTATTCATAGTCATAAGACCTGTCAAAGAATCTGTATTATATGCTTTTTCTAATGCCTTCAATTTATCTCTTCTGCTTAATCCCACTAATGCACTAAAGCAAATAATCAGACTTAATACACCTATAACAGCCAAATACCATCTGTTTCTTAAAAATTCTAAAAGTGATACATCCTGTTCAGGCAAAAATTCATTTGCATTTCTTTCTATAATTGCTCTATATTCAGTTTCAGATATTCTGTCAAGCATAACATTAAATATCTTCATATATTCATCTTCAATATTTTTATTAATCAAAAAATTTATAGGTGTGTTAATATCTGTGTGTAGCATTACAATATTTTCTTTTTGCAAATAAATTTCTGCATAAGTTGCAGCAGTTTCTGATGAAATAAACATTCCTATCTCATTATTTTCAAAAGAATCGAGTAATTCATGCCAATCATCATAAAATATAAATTCTGAATCTGGATAAGCATTTAGAAAGTGAAAATAATCTATGGTTTGATATTTTAAGGAACCTATTTTAAGATTTTGCTCAAATAGTTTTTCAATATTTGAACTATCGTACATATCAGGATTGATTTGAGCAATCATAGGCATAGAAAAATATGATTCAGTAGGTGAATAATACTTATAATTAGATTCTCCATCACCGTACAAAGCAACAAGTACGTCAAAATTAGTGAGTAATTCAGGATCATCGTAAATACTATACGGAGTATAGTTCACGTTAAATTTATATTGTTCTGCTAAATAATCCAATGTATCAATCATTGCACCTGCAGCTTGACCATCTTCATTAGTGTATGAAATAGGCGCATAACCTTCAATATATCCTACTTCTAATGTTTTTTGCCTTAATAAAACGACCTCTTTAGAAGTTAAATCGCGATGATTAATTTCAAGATTACCTGCAAGATATTTTTTTTCAAGTTCTAAGAAGAAATTCCCTTCTGTTTTAACTATATCAATAAATATTTTATCGATTAGATCTAATAATTCTTGGTTTTCAAAAGACGCATTCACATACAATCCATGTACACCTAGATTTAACACATTATTATATTTACTGATTGATCTATCTTCTGAAAGGCTAATATAAAAATCTGCATCTAAATCCATATAATTATGTACTTCGCCATAAATATATTCTACATCAATACCATAATTATCACAAAATCTATTAAGATCATTTATCCCTATGTTATTTTCATATGTTGCAACAGTTTTACCATCAATACTTTTAGCATCAGCATAATAAATTTCTGTATTTTCTGTCATTAGCGCGATATATGTCTTACCATATATAGTTTTAGAAAACAACATTTCTTCTTGCTTGGCTTCTGTTTTAGTGTTAAAACAAATTAAATCAATTATTCCAGCATTAAGCGCATCTGTTGGATTTCCATCAATACGTATGTACTCAAATTCTAAATCACTTACTTCTTCTATTTTTTCAAATATTTCATAGCCATAACCTTTATTATTTTTGCTTTCAATATCAAAAATAAAATCAGTAAAATCCGAGTAGTATCCTACTTTAATAGTGTCTTCAGCAAACGTTGTCACTGTTGATAAAAAAAAGCATGCAATAAAAATTAACACTGTGAAAAAAATGGTTTTAATTGTTTTCATAAATACATCTCCCCGATATTTTATTTATGTTGCTAATTCAATTTTAAATAATATTTACATTCCCACTATAAGACTACTACTTAAATTGTGTATTAATGCTTAGTTAAATTATAATCTAATATCGAGTTTTTGTCAATATTTCAACGATAAATTCATTTTATATCATTTCCATTTATTATTATTCCATTGATGAAATTATATTTCTTTATATAAAATTATTTTAATGTGTTCTATTTATCTGTTTTTTTCATAGAAAATATTCTATCAAAAAAAAGCATCTTCTGTCTTTTTTTATTTATAATTTATATCATTTTACCCTATTAATGTGTAATCAAAAAAATAAAAAACCCATAAACGAACTCTAGGTTACGTCTATAGATTCTTTTATGGTGCCCAGAGGCGGAATCGAACCACCGACACGAGGATTTTCAGTCCTCTGCTCTACCGACTGAGCTATCTGGGCGAAATGGTGGGCCTTCAGGGACTCGAACCCCGGACCTACCGGTTATGAGCCGGGCGCTCTAACCAACTGAGCTAAAGGCCCAGAATTTAAAAATTCTGGATATATTTCGCATTTTTTTAATGTGGTGGGCCTGGATGGACTCGAACCATCGACCTCACGCTTATCAGGCGTGCGCTCTAACCACCTGAG
>CAYJLG010000032.1:0-32977 GCA_964371035.1 uncultured Clostridia bacterium
GCCATACAACTTCCCAATTGGAGTACCAGCGACAGATTTTATTATTTTTTCCTTTTGGGTACATATGTTAACTGTGAATAGTAACATTTTGTAATATAACTATGAATAGATACATTTGCCCTGCCTACAATAGCAATATATTGACACTATCAACTATAAATGATATAGTTAGATACAAATCTATATGTATTAGGAGAAAAGTAATGAGCAGATATATAGGTGATAAAAGTTTTTATAAAACAGTGATATCTCTTATCATTCCAATGATGATTCAACAAGGAATTACAAGCTTTGTGAGTTTACTAGACAATGTAATGGTTGGAACTTTAGGTACCGAATCTATAGCAGGTGTTGCCATCTCAAATCAACTAATGTTTGTATTTTACATTATTACTTTTGGTTGTACTTCTGGTGCCTCAATATATGGCGCGCAATTCTATGGTAAAAAAGATTATGAGGGAGTACGTCATGCTTTTAGATTTAAATTATACTTAGGATTGTTAGTATGTGCTATAGCTACTACAATTTTCGTTATTTTTGGTGAAGATCTAATTAAGCTTTATCTAACAGATAGCAATGATGCAGGCGATGTTGTAGTTGCACTTTCTGAGGGTAAAAAATATTTTGGAGTCTTAATATTTGGATTATTTCCATTTGTTTTGTCTCAATGCTACTCAACAACTCTTAGAGAAACAGGAAACACTATAGATTCCATGATTGGTAGTTCAATCTCTATTTTTATTAACTTAATAATTAATTATACACTAATATTTGGAAATTTTGGATTTCCTCAAATGGGAGTTACTGGAGCAGCTATTGGTACTGTAACTGCCAGATATTTCGAAGCTGTTTACATTATAGCAAGAACTCATTTAAATATTAATAAATTTAGTTTTATGGACAAAGTATATTCAACATTTAAAATACCTATGAATATTGTAAAGAAAATCTTAAAAACAGGTCTTCCTCTTCTTTTAAATGAAGCGATTTGGGCTCTTTCAATGACTGCAATTGTTCAAAGTTATTCTACTAGAGGATTAACAGTAGTTACTGCACAAAATATATCTAGTACAGCAATAAATCTATTTACAGTCGGATTTTTTGCTTTAGGAAATGCCATTGCAATATTAGTAGGCCAAGATTTAGGTTCGGGAGAGATTGAAAAAGCTAAAGATACCGATAGAAAACTGATATTTTTCTCAGTTTTTGCCAACATTTTTGTTGGATTAGCGATTTTTCTAATATCACCTTTCATTCCTTTGTTGTATGAGACTGATGATTCAGTTAGACAGCTCGCTACTAATTTCATGAGAGTATACGCGCTGATAGTTCCAATGCATGCATTTAATCACGCTGCATATTTTACAATGAGATCTGGTGGCAAGACAATAATAACATTTTTCTTAGATAGTTGCTCAATGTTTGTAATAAATTTCTCTCTAGCATTTTTTCTATCAAGATATACTGATATAAACATACTTCTTGTTTATTTTATAGTAGAATTTTCAGGCATAATCAAAGCAACAATTGGTGCAATCTTGTTAAAATCAGGAATATGGGCAAAAAACGTCACACAATAATTTAGGTAATAACAAAATATTTTCATAAAAATATATTGTACTATTCAAAGTTAACATATGTACCCCAAAGGAAAAAATAATAAAAAGCCACCTGCTTTTAAAACAGATGGCTTTTATTTATTAATGTTTTCTATCTACTACTACTTTTCTAAAAGGTTCGTCGCCTTCACTATAAGTAATAATGTCTTTTTCCTCTTGAAGAGTTGAGTGAATAATTCTTCTCTCATACGGATTCATTGGTTCTAATCTAATTTTTTTTCTATAATACCTACATTTTTCAGCAGTTTTCTTTGCCAACTTTACAAGAGTTTCTTCTCTTTTTTGTCTATAGTCTTCTACGTTTATTATAGTTTTAATATATTTTTCTCTTTTTTTATTGATAGAAAGACTAAGTAAGAATTGCATTTCATCTAGAGTATTACCTCTTTTGCCAATCAAAATACCTTTATCATTTTCATCAACTTTATTAATCTGAAGATTTAAAATATCACCGTTATATTCTACAGTATACTCTATTTCTATTTCCATTTTTGCTGTAATTTTGTCTATAAATTCTCTTGCTTTTTCTTCAGGGCCATTAGTCATAGTAACTTTTACTTTAGCTGTCTTGTTTCCACCAAAGCCCAAAAATCCCTTAGTTGGTTCCTTTATAATTTCTGTTGATATTTCACCTTTTTCAGCATGTAATTCTTCCAATGCAGCAATTATGCATTCATCAACAGTAGGTTTTTCAATAATTACGCTCTTCATCATTAAACCTCCTTAGGTTTTTTAGATCTCAATATTAAATATTGTTGTACAAATTGGAATATGTTACCTACAACCCAATACAATGCCAAACCTGATGCAAAACTTAAAGCAAATACAAAAATCATTATTGGCATCATGATAGTCATAGTGGTTTGAGTAGCTTGGGCCTGTTCATTTACAGCTGCAGGTTGACCTTTAGACATCATTTTACTTGTCAGATAAGTAGTAAATCCTGAAATAGCAGCAAGTATAGGAAGCGCTGCTCCTATAAATGGGAAAACAAATCCCATACTCATACCATTCACTTGTCCTGCATATTCACCAGTACTAAATATATGATTAGATCTAACACTTAAATCTTTTATCCAGAAAAATGATCTATTAATATCTGTTGTCCATTTCCAAATATTACTTCCAGAATCATTTGAAGATGAAACTATTTCTGTCAATCCATCTAATGGTTCTACATTAATATTGTTAGCTTTTGCATATACAATCAAATTTTCAAGATTATCAACTTTATTTCTTTCGCCTTCAGCATCAGTAAGAGGAATATAAACATTATCTCCATCCTCATCTACACTTTCAACTACATCAACACCTATCATTTGTCCTGCTTCTACTATATTGTAATATTGTCCCATATCTTCAAATGCAAAAATTGGGTTGCTAATTACCGCAAAAAAACCTATAAGCAATGGCATTTGAATCAATAATGGTAGACATCCTCCAAAAGGATTATAACCTGATTCTTTATATAATTCCATTTGTTTTCTTTGCAATGTTTGAGGGTCTTTCCCATATTTTTCTTGTAATTCTTTTAATTGTGGATTAAGTTCTTGCATTTTTTTCATTGATTTAGTACTTTTTAAAGTTAAAGGCAAAGTCAATAATCTAACAATTATTGTAGCCAATATAATTGATATAGCATACGCAGACAATAAATTTGAATCTATGCCTTGTACTAAATCATATATTAAACGCATAAGCCATCCCATAGGAACAGCAATAAATTCCGTCATTAATAATTCCTCCGATTTTATTATTTCAAAGGGTCATATCCTCCTTTGTTAAAAGGATGACACTTAAAAATTCTTTTTATTCCTAAAAAAGATCCTTTTATAAATCCATATTTTTGCAATGCTTCCACAAAATATTGAGAACAAGTAGGATAAAATCTACAATTCCTTATTCCACTTTTTGAAGAAAATTTTTGATAAATTCTTATTAACTTAATTAATAAATTTGAAATAATCTTAATCACCTATCTTTAAACAAATTGCTTCTTTTTAGAACTTTAAAAAAAGATTTTTCTAGAGTTTTATAATCAGCCTCAACAGCGTTTATTCTAGCCATAAATACTAAATCATAACCTTTTTTTATTTTACATTCGTTTAATCTAATAATTTCTTTTAATCTTCTTCTTATTCTGTTTCTATCTACTGCATGTTTTATTTTTTTCGCAGAAGTAAACCCATATCTGTTTGTCGAGTCCATTTCTTTAGATATTTTTATATCTTTGTTATTTTTTTTCATAAAAATAACAAGATTATAATCTGATACTGAATTATTGCAACTATACACAGATTTATATTCTAAGTTCTTTTTTATAATTTCCATTAAATTTTCTCCATAATAGTTACCGCAATTTAAGTAACAATTAAACTAAATTTCATTTAGTTTACAATATTAACAACAAACATAATATAATACATTTGTAGCAGATACTTATAAATTATTACTTAATTCAAACTATAGGTACAAAAAAATGTAAAACAAAGCCTGTTCCACCTACCATATTAGATGTGGTAGGTAGTAGGAACAGCCTATTTTACAATAAAAAGGTCACTTTCGCGACCTTAAGCTGACAATCTTTTTCTTCCCTTGTCTCTTCTACTCTTTAATACTCTTCTTCCATTTCTTGTGCTCATTCTTTTTCTGAAGCCATGTTCTTTACTTCTTTGTCTTCTCTTAGGTTGATATGTTCTTTTCATTTATAAACACCTCCTCGCTATTAACAGATATTTATTATAAATATCATGCATTTGATAACTTTTTTTAGTAAAAATTACTCGCAAAATATTATATAAGCTTTTAAATAAAATGTCAAGATATTATACTGATATTTTCTAAAACAAATTTTTAACTATTGTAATATACTACATTTTTTTAAAAAATGCAATCCTTTTTTGATAATTTTTAAAAAAATTACAAATTAAATTTGAATTTTGTAAAAAAAAATGTTAATATGTATATACTAGTTTTTTATCAACAGCTTTTAAACATTGTTTACAAGTATTAACATAAACTGTTGATTAATCATTTCTAGTTGTTTATATAATTTAAAAATTATCTGTTTTTACATATATTTTCTTTGTGATAGTTTTTTTTACACTTGTTTATAGTGATATATAAATTTACTACTTTTTAAATTTATTAACAATATAATCTAAAAAAAATAAACTGACTTGGTGATAAAAAAATCATTAGGTGAGTTTTTGTTACAGTTCACACCGACGTTTAAATCAACTAAACAAAATGAAAATTTAATTTTTAGGCGAATGTGAGATATGATTTTTTCCTTATTAAATATTTAAAATCTTCTCGAGTTGAGCAGAAAAATTAAATTTTTATTTTTCATAACACTTATTAAACCATCGCCTGGACAGTAACGAGTTTCTGATTGTAAAAAATGTAAAATATTGGGAGGAATCAAATTGAATTTAAATGAAATATGGGATAACGCTCTAGAAATAATTAAAGATGAAGTTAACGCTGTAAGCTACACTACTTGGTATGCACCTTTAAAAATAGTAGCTTATCATAATGATGTTGTTTACTTAGAAACTGCAGATAAATTTATTAGAGATTTAATAAATCAAAGGCACAATAGTTTTATAAAAAATACAATAGAAGTTGTTTTAAAAAAAGAAACTGATGTAGTTTTTACACTACCCGGCGAAAGCATTTCTTTTAAAAATTTAGACGAGCAAAAAAATACTGAAACACCTGAAGAATCTAATATTTTTTCAAATCCTAACAGAAAACTAAATGCTAAATATAGGTTTGATAGCTTTATTACTGGTGGTAGCAATAGATTAGCACAAGCCGCATCTTTAGCTGTTGCTGAATCTCCTGGTACTATTTATAATCCATTATTTTTATATGGAGATGTAGGTCTTGGCAAAACTCACTTAATGCATGCTATTGGTCATTACATATTAGATTGTAATCCTGATTCTCAAGTTATGTATGTTACTAGTGAAAAATTTACAAATGACCTTATAAATTCAATTAAAAATGGTAAAAACGAAGAATTTAGAAATAAATATAGAAAATTAGACGTTTTATTGATAGATGATATTCAATTTATTGTAGGAAAAGAAAGAACTCAAGAAGAGTTTTTCCACACTTTTAATACTCTTTATGGTGCAAATAAACAAATTATTATCTCTAGTGATAATCCTCCAGATAAAATCCCTACACTTGAACAAAGATTGAGTTCTAGATTTCAAATGGGTTTAACCGTTGATATTCAAGCACCTGATTATGAAACAAGAATTGCTATATTAAGAAAAAAAGCAGAAACAGAAAATCATCAAATTCCTGATGATGTAATAGCATATATAGCAAAAAACATACAATCTAATATTCGTAATTTGGAAGGTGCTTTAATTAGAATTATAGCTTATTCTTCACTTTATAGTAAAGATGTGGATCTAGAACTAGCTCAAGAAGCTCTTAAAACTTTAGTTTCTTCTAATTCTAAAATTATTACTATTAAAGATGTTCAAGAAAAAGTAGCTGATTATTTCTCTATATCTGTCGAAGAACTTAACTCTAAGATAAAGAGTAAAAATATTGCATATCCTAGACAAATAGCCATGTATATTTCTAGAAATTTAACAGACCAAAGTCTTCCTCAAATAGGTAGATTTTTTGGAGGAAGAGATCATTCTACTGTAGTTCATGCTTATAATAAAATAAGTGATGATATTATTACTAATAAAGAATTAAAGAACAAAATAGATGATATAATTTCTATACTAAAGAATTAACACCTTGTTGTTTAAAAACTGTTAATAAAATTTTACTTTTCTTTTTTGTTAATTTTATTACAACTTTTATAAACAGTTTATTAATCCTTATATATATTTGATTTATAGGATCACAGGGGTTTTTAACATATTTCCAGCCCCTACTGTTATTACTTTATTTATTTATATTATATTTATTATAAAAAATTTTAAACACCATAAAATATTGAGGAGAAAAAAATGAAAATATCTATTAGCCAAAAAGAATTAAATAAAGCTCTAAATATTGTTCAAAAAGTTGTGTCTACTAAAACTTCTATGCCTATTCTTTCAGGTATATTGTTAGAAGCACTAGATGGAAGATTAAATGTTACTGCCACAGATTTAGAGTTAGGAATAAATACTTTTGTAGAATGTGACATAGAGGAAGAAGGAGCTGTAGTAGTTCAATCAAAACTATTAGGAGATTTTATAAGAAAATTACCTTCTAATTCTCTTGTAAATTTGTTTGTAAATGATAATAACAATACTGAAATAAAATGTTTAAATTCAGGTTTCAACATATTAGGTAATTCTGCGGCTGAATTTCCAAATGACACTTTTGAAAACGAAGGAGTAGAATTCAAAATAAGTTCATCTATTTTAAATTCATTGATAAAATATACTTCTTTTGCAACTTCTCAAGATAATTTAAAACCTATTTTTACAGGTTGTTTGATGGAAATAAAAGATGGAATGTGTATTTTTGTAGCTTTAGATGGATTTAGAATGGCAGTAAAAAGTGAAAATTTATTGTTAGAAACTGAAGTAAGTACTATAATCCCTGCTAAAGCACTTAGTGAAATAATTAGAATAACTGAAGGTGAAGAATGTGATATAAATATTACATTATCTGAAACTCATATCTCTTTTAGAATAGGAAATACTACTATTATATCAGGTTTACTAGAAGGTAAATTTGTAGATTATAAATCACTTTTAAAAAATGAATTTATAACTACAGTTTCAGTAAACATTCAAGATATGAAAAATGGAGTTGAAAGAGTATCATTATTAGCTAGAGAAGATAAAAATAACCTTATGATTTTTGATATAAAGGAAAATACAATGCAAATATGTTCTGCTTCAGATTTTGGAAATGCAGAAGAATTTATGGTGCTTAAAGAAAAAACAGGCGAAGATATAAAAATAGGATTCAATTCTAAATATATTTTAGAAGTTTTAAGAGTGTTAGATTCTGAAGAAGTAAAATTAAAATTTGTAGGAAACATTAATCCTTGTTTTATTGAAGAAGCAAATAATGAAGAATTCGTATATATGGTGTTACCTGTTAGAATAAGTTGATAAGGGTGGAAAAATGGAAAAAATAAGTATAAATACAGAATTTATTAAATTAGATCAGTTTTTAAAATATGCCAATGCTGTAGGTAGTGGAGGCGTAGCTAAAATGGTTATTTTAGATGGTCTTGTTAAAGTAAATGGTGAAGTGTGTATACAAAGGGGAAAAAAAATAAGAGTAAATGATGTAGTCGAGTTTGAAGACTACAAATTTACGGTCGTAGCAGAGGAATAAAGTGATTGTAAAAAGCATAAAGCTTAAAAATTTTAGAAATCTTAGAGACATAGAAATAGAACTAAATCCTATTTTAAACATATTTATTGGAGACAACGGGCAAGGAAAAACTAATCTTCTTGAATCTGTTTATTTAACTAGCATTGGAAAAACATTTAGGGTAAATAGCGAAAACGATCTTATAAGATTTGGAGAAGAATATTTTGAAGTTGAAATAATAATAGAAAAAGAAAGTTCAGCTGGAGAAAAAAAAATAAATATTAGTTATAAGAAAAACCAAAAAAAAATAATTAGAGTAAACGGTGTAAAAATAGAAAAAAATAGTGAAATGATTGGTTTTTTAAGTAATGTAATATTTACTCCAGATGATCTTAAAATAATCAAGGGAAGTCCTGCTGAGAGAAGAAAATTTGTAAATATAGATTTATCTCAAATAAAACCTAAATACAAATATCTTTTGAGAAATTATAAAAAAGTAATAACTCAAAGAAATGTTATTTTAAAAAATATGAATATAAATTCAAATAAAGATGTATTGTCTGTGTGGGATGATTATTTAGTAAATATGGGTTCTGAACTGATTTTATATAGAATAGAATATATAGAAAAACTAAGAAATTATGCTTCTAAAGTTTATGCTGAAATTTCTGATAATAAAGAAGAATTTTCTATGTGGTACAAATGTGACATTGGAAATGTAGAAAAATTAGAAATAGATAAAATTAAAGAACTTTTTAGGGAAAAATTGAGCAAAAACATAGAAAATGAAATTTTCAGAAAAAACTCTTTGTTTGGACCTCATAAAGATGATATAATAGTAAGGATAAACAGTAAAGATTTTAAATATTTTGGATCTCAAGGACAACAAAGAAGTGCTGTTCTAGCTATAAAATTGGCCGAAATAGAGATAATAAAAGAAGAAACAGGAGAATATCCCATTCTCTTGTTAGATGACGTTATGTCAGAACTTGACAGTAAGAGAAAGAATTTTTTAGTTAATTATATTAAAAATATACAAACAATTATAACAACTACTGATGACAGTGATTTAAGAAATTTAATTAAAGAAAATGATAAAAAAATCTTTCAAATTAACGAAGGAAATTTGGGAAATATTTTAAGTTAGAGGTGTTTTATGTCAGAAACAAATCAAGTTCAATATGGTGCTGAACAAATACAAGTTTTGGAAGGTTTAGAGCCAGTACGAAAACGACCAGGAATGTATATAGGTTCGACAGGAGAGAGTGGATTACATCATTTAGTCTATGAGATAGTAGATAACAGTATTGATGAGGCATTGGCTGGAAGATGTGATGAAATAAGTGTACTTATTAATGAGGATAATTCTGTAAAAATTAGTGATAATGGTAGTGGAATTCCTATTGAGATGCACCCAAAAACTGGAAAATCTACATTGGAAACTGTTTTAACAGTTTTACATGCAGGTGGAAAATTTAACAATGATGCTTATAAAGTATCTGGTGGTCTTCATGGTGTAGGCAGTTCTGTTGTTAATGCTTTATCGACTTCCCTTATTGCAGAAGTAAAAAGAGAAGGAAACGTATATAGACAAACTTATGAAAAAGGAATACCTACTTCTGAGTTAGAAATTGTAGGAACTGCTGAAAATACAGGCACAACAATTACTTTTTTGCCTGATGAAACTATATTTGATACAATAATTTTTACTTATGATATTTTGAAAAAAAGACTAAGAGAAATGGCTTTTCTTAACAAAGGCATTAAAATACATCTTGAAGATAAAAGAGACGACTCTAAAGATTTTTTCCATTATGAAGGTGGGCTAAAAGAATTTGTTGAGTATTTAAATGCAAAGAAAGACGTAATACATGAAGACATAATTTATGCAGAATCTACAAGAGATAAAATTTTGGTAGAACTAGCAATACAATATACAGAATCTTATAGTGAAAGCTTATATTCTTTTGTTAATAATATAAATACTGCTGAAGGTGGAACTCACTTAATAGGATTTAAGACTGCACTTACAAGAGCTATGAACGACTATGCTAAAAAATATAATCTTGTAAAAGAAAATGAATTGAGCATAACAGGTGAAGATATTAGAGAAGGAATAACAGCTATAGTATCTGTAAAAATGCCTGAACCTCAATTTGAAGGACAAACTAAAGCAAAACTTGGTAATAGTGAAGTAAGAGGTATAGTAGATAGTATTACAGGAGAAGCAATTTACAACTATTGCGAAGAAAATCCAAGAGTTGCAAAGATTATAATTGAAAAAACACTAAAAGCAGCTAGAGCGAGAGAAGCAGCTAGAAAAGCAAGAGAACTTGCAAGAAGAAAAAATGCATTGGATAGTATGTCTTTGCCAGGAAAACTTGCAGATTGTTCTGAAAGAGATCCTGCTAAATCAGAATTATATATAGTTGAAGGTAATTCTGCTGGAGGTTCTGCTAAAGGTGGAAGAGACAGAAATACACAAGCTATTTTACCTCTTAGAGGAAAGATATTAAATGTTGAAAAATCAAGATTAGATAGGATTTTGAGTTCAGAAGAAATTAGAAATATGATAACTGCTTTTGGCTGTAGTATAGGTGATGAGTTTAATCTTGATAAATTAAGATATCACAAAATTATAATCATGACAGATGCAGATGTTGACGGAGCTCATATTAGAACTTTGTTACTTACATTTTTTTATAGATACATGCGACCTCTTATTGAAGAAGGATATGTTTATGCAGCTCAACCTCCACTTTATAAAGTTAAAAGAGGAAAATCAGAAAAATATGTGTATTCTGATAGCGAGTTAAATAATGTGTTAGATGAATTTGGTAGAGATGGGAAAAATGATATTCAAAGATACAAAGGACTAGGAGAAATGAATCCTGAACAGCTTTGGGAAACTACTATGAATCCTGAAAATAGAATATTGTTAAAAATAAATATTGAAGATGCAATACAGACAGACGAAGTTTTTACAACTTTAATGGGCGATAAAGTTCCTCCTCGTAGAGAATTTATAGAAAAAAATGCCAAATATGTTAAAAATATTGATATTTAATATTATGAAATATCTAAGAGCGGAGGAATATAGATGAGTGAATTTGAAAATATGAACGATAAGATTTTAAATATAAATATAGAAAAAGAAATGCAAAGTTCTTATCTTGATTATGCGATGACGGTTATTGTAAGCCGTGCACTTCCTGATGTAAGAGATGGTTTAAAGCCTGTTCATAGGAGAATTTTATATGCAATAAATGAGCTTGGATTGACACCTGACAAACCACATAGAAAATGTGCACGTATTGTTGGGGACGTATTAGGTAAGTTTCACCCGCATGGTGATTCTTCTGTATACGATGCTTTAGTTAGACTTGCACAAGATTTTTCTATGAGATATACACTAGTAGATGGCCATGGAAATTTTGGTTCAGTAGATGGTGACGAAGCTGCGGCAATGCGTTATACCGAAGCAAGAATGTCTAAGATGTCACTTGAGTTATTAAGAGACATAGGAAAAGAGACTGTAGATTATAGACTAAACTTTGATGAAACATTAAAAGAACCGACAGTTTTACCTAGTAAATTTCCAAATTTATTAGTTAATGGATCTGCCGGAATAGCCGTTGGTATGGCAAGCTCTATACCTCCTCACAATCTAGGCGAAGTTATAAATGGAACTATTGCGTACATAGATGATCCAGATATTGATATACCTGGGCTTATGAAATATATAAAAGGTCCTGATTTTCCAACAGGTTCGATTATTGTTGGAAAAGATAATATCAAAAATGCTTATATGACAGGTAGGGGTTTTGTAAAAGTAAAATCAAAATTAGAAATTGAAGAACTTGGAAACGGAAAAGCAAACATAATAGTAAGTGAACTACCATACCAAGTTAATAAAGCTAGACTTGTAGAAAAAATTGCTGATTTGATTAAAGAGAAGAAAATTGATGGAGTTTCTTTTGTTAGAGATGAAAGTGGTCGCCAAGGAATGAGAGTAGTAATAGAAGTTAAAAAAGATTACAATGCAAATGTAGTTTTAAATAACTTGTACAAACACACTCAACTTCAAGATAATTTTAGTATTATCATGCTTGCTCTAGTAGATGGTGAGCCGAAAGTATTAAATTTAAAAGAGATGATACATCATTATGTAAATCATCAAAGAGTAATAATAAGAAGACGTACAGAGTATGATTTAGCTAAAGCTGAAGCTAGAGCTCATATTTTAGAAGGTCTTAGAATAGCAATAGACAATATAGACGAAGTAATAAAAATTATTAGATCTTCATATGATGATGCTGAACTTAATTTGATGAAAAGATTTGATCTTTCTGAGATACAAGCAAAAGCTATAGTTGATATGAGACTTAGAAGATTACAAGGACTTGAAAGAGAAAAAATAGATGAAGAATATGAAGAATTATTAAAGATGATTAATAAATTTAATGAAATTTTAGCTAATTCATATTTGATAGACGAAATCATAAAGACTGAGCTTAATGAAGTTAAAAATAAATATTATGACGAAAGAAGAACAGAAATAACACATGACGATGGTGATATAAATCTTGAAGATTTGATTGAAGAAGAAAATGTAGCTATTACATTGACTCACTTTGGTTATATTAAAAGGTTGCCAGAGGATACTTATAAGGCTCAAAAAAGAGGTGGAAAAGGAATAACAGGTCTTACTACAAGAGAAGAAGATTTTGTAAAAGATTTGTTTATAACTAGTACACATGACTATTTGATGTTCTTTACTAGTAAAGGTAAGATGTACAGAATTAAAGCTTATGAAATTCCTGAAGCAAGAAGACAAGCTAAAGGAACGGCAGTCGTAAATCTTATTAATCTAGATCCAGATGAAAAAGTAGCTGCAATTATTCCTGTTAGAGACTTTGGAAATGAAGAAGAATTCTTAGTGTTATCTACTAGAAAAGGAATAATAAAGAAAACTAAATTAATAGAATTTGATACTTCTAGAAAATCAGGATTGTTAGCGATAAAAATTGCAGAAAATGATGCACTTATGAGTGTAGATAGAACTGATGGCAACAAGGATGTATTAATTGTTACTAAAAAAGGTAAAGCTATTAGATTTAACGAGACAGACGTTAGGGAAACAGGAAGAATATCGATGGGTGTCAAAGCTATTTCGACTTCAAAAGACGATGAGTTAGTTGCAATGCTTATTCTTGACAAAGGAAATATCCCAGACGCAGTTGAAGATGATGACGTAGATGATAGCCTGATTAACGAAACAGTTGAAAAACTTATAACTCTTACTGAAAATGGATTTGGCAAAATGACTAGCACTACAGCATATAGACGTCAAGCAAGAGCTGGAAAAGGTGTAAAAACTCATCAAATCAACAGTAAAACAGGTGACGTTGTAGGTGCAATGATTATTGAACCTGAAAATGATTTGATGATTATTAGCCAAAACGGAACTATTATAAGAATGCATGCATCTGATATTTCAATAACAGGACGAGATACTCAAGGCGTTAAAGCTATGAGATTAAACGATGGCGATAAAGTTGTATCTTTAGCTAAATTGATTAGAGATGACGACGAAGATTTAGAAGATTAATAAAAAAAGATAAAATAAATAGGTAATAGTTTTTAAGTAAGATAGTTTTAATAAAATTTAATGAATTTTATTTATATCGCAATATTCAACTTATAAGCTATTACCTCTTTAATATTATATTCAAAAACGGAGGAATTATGTCTTTAATAATTGATATTAATGTAAATGAAAATAATATTGAAATATTGCCTAAAGGTGAATTAGATATTCGTAACTCTCCAACTTTTAAAGAAAAAGTTAAAGAAAAGATAATAAAAGAAAGAAAAAATCTAATAATTAATTGCGAACAATTAGAATATTTAGATAGTACAGGATTAGGCGCTTTTATGTGTATTTTAAAAACTACTCAAGATTATTGTGTAGAAATTAAACTAATAAATATTATGCCAAATATTATGAAATTGTTTGATATAACAGGTCTTAAAAAAATATTTAATATAGAAGAGTAAAAATATGGAAAAAATAAAATTTGAAGTACCTAAAAAATCAGAGTTTATAAGTTGTATAAGATTGACAACATCATCTATTTCAAATATATCTGGATTTGATGTAGAAAAAATAGAAGACATCAAAGTAGTGATATCTGAAATTTGTATTTTTTTTATTAATAACATCAAAAAAACTACAGAAAATTTTTTGATTGAATACTTTGTTGATTCAGAAAAAATCATGATAGAAGTTACAGATAAAAATTGTGGAAAATTATTAGCAGAAGTTATAGAAGAAAATGAGATGTTTTTATTAATTATCGGAAGCTTATCGGATTGCTATAAAATTGATTATGATAATAATAAAGTTATTTTTGAAATGAAAATTTGATATAGATAGGCGTGATAAACAGTGAATGATATTAATCATGGAATAAAAAACATCGACTTGTTCTTAAAATATAAAGAATCTAAAGATGTTGAATTAAGAAATGAAATTTTTATTAAATATCAGTACTTAGCTGATATTATTTCAAGAAAATATTTAAATAAAGGCGTAGAACAAGAAGATATACATCAGATAGCAAGTTTGGGGCTTATTTATGCAATAGAAAGATATGATGTCACAAAAGGATTCGAATTTACTAGTTTTGCAACACCTACTATCTTGGGAGAAGTCAAAAAATATTTTAGAGATAAAGGCTGGGCTATCAAAGTACCTAGACGTATTCAAGAAATATCTAAAAAAATTAATGTTGCTACAAATACATTGACATTCGAATTAAATAGAAAACCTACAGTTAAAGAATTGGCAGAATATTTAAAATATTCAGAAGAAGAAATATTAGAATCAATGGAAGCAGGCAAACTTTTTACTTCACAGTCTCTAAATGTAACTTTTGATAGTGGAGGTGATAGTAAAGATGTGGAGTTAGCCGATTATATTAGAGATGAAGAAAACAATTATGAATTGATAGAAAACGAAGATTTCTTGAAAAAATCGCTAGAAGGATTAAATAAACTAGAAAAATCAGTAATTGAAGAAAGATTTTATAATAATCTAACTCAAAAAGACCTTGCTATAAAACTAAATATTTCTCAAATGACAGTTTCTAGGCTTGAAAAAAGAGCTTTAGAAAAATTAAAAGAACTAGCAGATAAATAAGAATAGCACAAGACATTATTTGATTACAAGATTAGTAATTTAATTTTTTGTGTTATTTTATTTTTTAAAATTTTTTTTCGAATTGTGAATATTTTTTCTATATAATAAAAATATCTGTTGATAACGCACTAAATAAATGGTAAAATTTTAATGATTTAAGAAAATTGTCTTAAATAGGAGGATTAATGATGAAGAATAAAAATCAATTTTTAATAACGGGAATTATATTATTAGTATTTATAATTCTTAGCTCTTTTGGAACAATATTAGATTTTATTACAGGGTTTTTATGGTTTGATGAAATCGGGTATTTACAAACATATTTCACACAGCTGAGATCTCAGTTTATGATTGGAATACCAATGTTTTTAGGTTTGTTTGGACTTTTCTTTTTCTACGTAAAGAGATTACTCAAAAAAAATTATACTAACGATAAAATAATTGAAGTAGCAGGTAGCAATAAAAAAATGAACCTATTTGTTGCTTGTGGATCTTTTGTAGTAAGTTTTTTTATTACGATAGGTACCACATCTAGTCTATGGCTAGAAATTTTGCAATTTTTTAATGCTAAAAGTTTCGATATTACAGATCCAATTTTCGGGCAAGATATATCTTTTTATATTTTCAAGTTGCCTTTGATTTCTAGTTTAGTTAATACTACGATTACAGTACTGTTTCTTATGATAGTTGTTGCTGTCGTAGTAAATGTTATAGGTGGTTTAAGCAAACAGTTAAAAGAATTGTCTGGTAAATTTACGACTGAAAATCCATTCAATACACAAGGACAGCCTATTAATATACCAAACTTTATAGACAAAAAAACTGTTACATCGATAATAAATCAAATTTCTATTTTAGGTGCATTGCTATTAGTTTTATTTGGAATAAGGATATTTTTAGGATCTTATGACCTTTTGTACTCTGAGAGAGGTAGAGTTTTTGGTGCAGGATATACAGATGTTGTAGTTACTTTAAATGTGTATAGAGCGATGGCAGTATTGTGCGTAGCTGGAGCAATTACTTTCTTTATAGGAGCGAGAAAAAGAAATTTAAAAATTGCATTGGGTTTGCCTGTAGTGTTAATAGTAGTATCTATACTTGGCAACGTAGGTGCAGGTGTTGTAGAAAATTTCATAGTAGTACCTGATCAACTATCAAAAGAAGCAGAATATATAGAAAACAACATAAAATATACTCAATTAGCATATGGACTAGATATGGTTGAAGCTATAGAGTTTGATGTTCAAGATAATTTAACTTATGACGATTTAGTAAATAATGAAGACGTAATAGATAACATAAAAATCAATGATAGTATGCCATTGCAACAAGTTTACAACAAACTACAAGGTATAAGACCATACTATGTATTTAACGATGTAGACATCGATAGATATATGATTGACGGCGAATATAGACAAGTATATTTATCAGCAAGAGAAATGGATCAAAATTTGCTAAATGAACAAGCTAAAACTTGGATAAACCAATATCTAAAATATACTCATGGATATGGTATTACTCTATCGCCTGTAAATGAAGTGACTCCTCAAGGTCAACCAGAGATGATTATTAGAGATATACCACCTATAACAGAAACTGACTTAGAAATTGATAGACCTGAGATATACTTTGGTGAAAGTACGAATGAGTACATTATCGTAAACACAGAAGAAAAAGAATTTGATTATCCATCAGGATCTGACAACGTAGAATCAGAATATGAAGGTACAGCAGGAATTGAGTTAGGATTTTTAAACAAACTGTTATTCGCTATTGATGAAGGTAGCTACAACATGTTTATTTCTAGCAATATTGATGAAAACAGTAAGATTATTATTAACAGAAATATCATGGAAAGAGTTGGCAAAATAGCTCCATTTATTACTTTTGGTAGCGATCCTTATATAGTGTTAAATCAAGAAGATGGAAAACTATATTGGATAATAGAAGGATTTACTACGAGCACTAGATATCCGTATTCTCAACCTGTAGAAGGAAGCAATACTAACTATATCAGAAATTCTGTAAAAGTAGTAATTGATGCATACAATGGAGATACAAATTTTTACATAGCCGATGAAAAAGATCCTATAGTAATGACTTACAATGAAATCTTTACAGATTTGTTTAAACCTATGAGTGAAATGCCATCAGGATTGAAATCTCATATTAGATACTCTCAAGAATTGTTCAATATCCAAGCAGAAATGTATAGAACATATCATATGGAAAACACTACTGTATTTTTCGGTCGAGAAGATATGTGGGATATTGCAAACCAAAAATATATGTCTACGGAAGGCAAAGTAATTCCTAATTATTATATGTTTAAATTGCCTGACGAAGAAGAAATAGAGTTTTTATTGACTATTCCTTATACTCCACAAGGAAAGGACAATATGTCTGCAATGCTTGTGGCAAGGAATGATGGTGAAAATTATGGAGAATTATTGCTCTATAACTTCCCTAAAAACAAAACTATTCAAGGACCTGCACTCATTGAGTCAAGAATAGACCAAGACACTGAAATATCTTCTCAACTTACACTTTGGAGTCAAGAAGGATCAAGTGTTTTAAGGGGAAATACGCTAGTTATCCCAATAGAAAATTCGATATTATACGTTGAACCTATTTATCTTCAAGCCGATACACAAAGTAATTTCCCTGAAATGAAGATGGTAGTAGTAGCTTATGATGATAGAATAGTTATGGAACCTACTCTAGACGAAGCCTTAAACAAAATATTTGGTGATATATATGAGCCAGGTTCAGATGATGACGATAAAGATGATGCTACAGACACTGATACAGGCTCGACAGGTTCAGATGGTGATAACGACTATGTAGATGAAAATTTAGAATCACTGATTTTAATTGCTAATACTCTACTAGAAGAATCAAACGAAGCTATTAGAGAAGGTGACTGGGCTACATATGGCGAAAAACAAGATGAACTTCAAAACGTACTTAAGAGTTTAGAAGATCTTATTGGAAATAATGATGCAGAATAAAGAGTAAGAGTTAATATATAAAGTGTTAAAAATAAAAACACTAGTAAGCGTTAAAATAGTTGCTTACTAGTGTTTTTTTAAACTAGCAAATAACCTGAATAAAGATTAGGATTAATTATTTATTATAAAAATATTAGTTTTATTATTTATATAGATGTTTATTTTTTTAATTACTAAAATCTAAATAGTAATTTTTTATTACAATATAGAAATAACTTATTTTACAATATTTATATTAGCGATATACTTATAGATAAGAATATTTAATTTTATTATAGAGGTGGGAAATGTATAAATTAATTACTTTTGATATGTATTCGGCAACACTTGACATAACAGGAAGCGCCGTAAGCCTTGTAAAAGACATATTAAAATCAGATGACGATTTTGCGCGTTCATTTTTTATGACTTGGAGAACTCAACAATGGAATTATCTTTTGCTTAATAACAGCATGGATAATGGATTTGTAAATTATCAAACCATAACTGAGACAGTACTCGAATATACTAAGAAAAAATTCAATATCTCTACTACAAAAGAGCAAGATGAAAAACTGATGAATGTGTGGATAAGTTTCAAATCGTGGCCTGAGGCAAACGAAATTTTGAAAGAAGTTAAATCAAGAGGATATAAGATAGGTATGCTATCTAATGGAGATCAGAAGATGTTAGCACCTTTAGCAAAGGCTTGTGATATAGAATTTGACTATATTTTTTCTGCTGAAGATGCAAAAAAATATAAACCACATCCTGATGTATATTCTGCTATGCTAAAAAACTCTGGGTTTGAAAAACATGAAGTTTTGCATGTAGCGGGATCTGTATTTGATGTGATGGGAACAAAAGGTGCAGGTTTTGCTTGTGCTTGGTCTAACAGGTTTTCAGATTTTGTATTAGATTTAAGGTACGAACCAGACTACAACATGAAAAATTTAAGTGACTTATTAGGAATATTATAAAAAAGAAAGGTAATGATATTATGCACGCATTAGAAAAAATATTGGCTTCTCATGCAGGGTTAGAATCGGTAAAAACTGGTGAAATAGTGAACTGTAAGGTAGATGTCGCAGGCGTTAATGACTTGTATCTCCAAACTATTTATTCTTTTAGAGAGATTGGCGGTAAAAAAGTTGCAGATCCGAACGGAATAGTAGTATTTTTAGATCACTACTCCCCTCCTTCGACTGTCAGACAAGCTCAAAATCATAGAGAATTCAGAGATTTCTGCAAAGAACAAGACATACCAAATCTTATGGATATTAATCAAGGTGTTTGCCATCAGATAATGGCTGACAAAGGCTTCTCTTTGCCTGGAAAACTGATAGTTATAACAGATTCACACACAACTACACATGGAGCGTTTGGAGCATTTAGTACAGGCGTTGGAGCAACAGACATGGCTACGATTTTTAAGACAGGACAATTGTGGTTTAAAGTTCCTACGATAATCAAAATACAAATAGATGGCGAATTGCCTATTGGTGTATTTGCAAAAGATGTAATACTTCAAATAATTGGAGAGTTAAAAGCTGATTATGCTGTATATAAAGCTGTTGAGTTTTGTGGAAGCACGATTGAAAATATGAGTTTGTCAGAAAGAATGACGCTTTGCAACATGACTACTGAAATGGGTGCTAAGGCAGCATATATAAAGCCAGACAAGATAACTATGGAACATATAGAAGCAGTAGGCGCTACAGATTACACAATATACGAAACTGACCCAGGTTATGTGTACGAATCTGAGCATAAATACACAGCAGAAAACTTTAAGAAAAGTGTGGCTGTTCCCTTTTCTGTTGACAATGTAGAAGATATTTCTTCTCTTGTTGGGATTCCTGTAGATCAAGCATATTTGGGAAGTTGTACAGGTGGTAAACTAGAAGATATAGAGATAGCAGCTAATATAATAAAAGGTAAGAAAATCCACCCTAATGTCAGAATGTTGATAGTTCCTGCTTCTCAAAAAGTTTTGCTCGACGCTATATCTAAAGGTTATATATCTCAGTTGGTAGAAGCTGGAGCAACTCTTGTCACTGCAGGATGTGCAGCATGTTTAGGTACTCATGAAGGAATGATAGCTGATAATGAAGTATGTGTATCTTCAACAAATAGAAATTTCCCGGGAAGAATGGGCCATAAAACAGGTAAAATCTACCTTGCTTCACCTGCAGTAGTTGCGTCTTCTGCATTAGCAGGAGTGATTACAGATCCCGATAATTTAATATAAAGGAGTCTAAGTATGAAGTTATTTATAGAAAACAAATGCCATAAATTCGGAAATAATATAGATACAGATCAAATTTGTCCTGGAAGATATTTAGAACTTACAGATCCAAAAGAGATAGCATCACACTGTTTAGAAGGTGCTAATGAGAATTTTTCACAAATTTTTACTCAAGGTGAGATAATAGTTGCAGGTACTAATTTTGGCTGTGGCTCATCGAGAGAACATGCTGCTATATCTTTAAAGGCTATAGGTGTAGGTGCTGTTATAGCTGAAAGTTTTGCGAGGATTTTTTATAGAAATGCCATAAATATGGGTGTTACAGTGATAGTTGCAAAAGGCATATCAGAATGCGTAAATGACGGTGATTCTATATCGATAGATTTAGAAAAAGGGCTCATTAAAAACAATACCAACGATAAAGAAATATCTTGTGAACCTATTTCCGCATATGCTCTTAAAATACTAGAAGCAGGTGGAATCAAACCTTTACTTTTAGCACAAGATTGATATTATTATTTCAGTAATTCATATAACTGATGGAGGAATTTGATAATGAACTACAATGAAGAAGCTTTGAAGATGCATAGTGAAAACAAGGGAAAGTTAGAAGTTATAAGCAAGGTAAAAGTAGAAACTGCGGATCAACTCAGTACTGCATACACACCAGGAGTAGCTGAACCGTGCATAAAAATTCATGAAAATATAGAAGAGGTATACAAATACACATCTAAAGGAAACTTAGTTGCTATTATTACCGACGGTAGTGCCGTATTAGGACTTGGAAATATAGGCGCGGAAGCAGCTATGCCTGTAATGGAAGGAAAATCAATACTTTTTAAAAATTTTGCGGATGTTGATGGTTTTCCGATATGTGTTAGATCTCAAGATACAGAAGATATCATAAATACAGCTATAAATATCGCCCCTACTTTTGGCGGAATCAATCTTGAAGATATAGCTTCTCCAAAATGTTTTGAAATTGAAGAAAGACTGCAAGCAGCCCTTGACATTCCTGTTTTTCATGACGACCAACACGGAACTGCAATAGTTGCTTCTTCAGCCTTGATAAATGCTCTAAAGATAGTGAAAAAAGATATAAAGGATATAAAAGTTATACTTAACGGACCAGGTGCCGCAGGTACAGCGATAATCAAGATGCTTATTTCACTAGGAGTTACAAATATAATCGCATGTGATTTAAATGGAACTTTGGCAAGTTCAAATACTTCCTTAGAAGGACATTTAGCATGGATTGCTAAAAATACTAACAAAGAAAATGTAGTCGGAACTTTAAAAGATGCTATTGTAGGTGCTGACGTATTTATCGGAGTTTCAGGACCGGGAGCGCTTACTGCTGAGATGGCATCTACCATGAATAGTGATGCTATTGTTTTTGCAATGGCTAATCCTACTCCTGAGATAATGCCAGAAGAGGCAAAAAAAGTAGGTATCAGAATCATGGGAACAGGAAGATCTGATTATCCTAACCAAATCAATAATGTTTTGGCATTCCCTGGAATTTTCAGAGGGGCACTAGACGTAAGAGCTAAAAAAATCACAGAAGAAATGAAAGTTGCAGCTGCATATGCGATAGCGGACTTAATTACAGATGAAGAATTAAATGAAGAATACATAATCCCTGGAGCTTTCGATAAGCGAGTTGTCGATGTAGTAGCAAAAGCAGTCGGAGATGCATGGAAATAGTATGATTATATAAAGATAACAGATCTCAGTAAAAGGAATCTGTTATTTTTTAATCCGCAGGTAAAATATGTATATAGTTATTGCCTATATGCATATTTGAAAATAATACTGTTTTATCACTTTACTCTATGTTAGTATAATGAAGATTTAAACTTATTATATAAATATCTATTTAAAAATGGAGGATTTTCAATGCATATTCAAAGCAATGACAATAATAATCTTGTGAAAAATATTAAATTAGGCATAATTTGTGCGGCTATTTCCGCATGTCTTTATGGATCTACACCTGTAATAGTAAAAACAGTACAATTAAGCGGAATTTCTACAAACACTGTTGCATTTATGAGGAATTTTTCATGTGTTTTTTTTGCACTCATTTGGAGCTTTGTACAGAAACAAAACCTCAAAATCAGTAGAAAAGATGCTTTGACGATGATAGGAATTTCTCTTGTGGGGCCTTTTGGTGCAACTTTAACACTTTATGCATCATACAAATATATAGGAGTTGGAACAGCTACTGTTCTTCACTTTCTGTACCCTGCTCTTGCAGCTTTATTTGGATTCTTATTTTTTAAAGAAAAAATTAATAAAAACAAGAAAATTGGGCTTGGATTATCATGTGTTGGACTTTTGTTTTTTATACAACTAGATGGAGGAAATGCTCAACTTGGATTTACTTATGCAGTGGCCTCTGCCGTTACTTTTGCCATATATGTTATAGCAATTGAAAGAAGTGGTTTTGCAAATATGCCTACTTCTGTTCTCGTGTTTTATCTAGGAATATTTACAAGCACAGCTATGTTAATAAACGGATTTTTTACAGATCAGCTAACATTTCATCTATTTACGCCATATACATTGTTTTTATCTTGTCTTATAGGGTTTTTAACATCATTTGTTGCAACTGCATTGTTACAAATAGGAATTCGACATTTAAGTGCTGTTTTAGCCTCAATAATATGCTTGCTTGAACCTATATCTGGACTAATAAGTGGTCAGTTGTTTTTAAGAGAAAATATTTCTTTGTTAGAATGGATAGGGAGTGCTATCATAATAGGTGCACTTTTGATTAGCATCAAACCTGAAAAAACTAAATAACAAATTAAATAGAAACAATATCAATGCTTATATAAGAAAAAACTATGTTGATATTGTTTTTTTAAATTTGACCGATTTCTTTGCAAATTGTATAATTTACATATTGATGTGGAGTTTGGTTGACCTTGTGAAATCGTTTCAGTTTTGCAATTATCAAATTTCAATAGTGATAAAAAGGAGTATTTATTATGTTAAAATTAGTTGATGCAATCAGCGAAAAAAGTGATTTTTATTTTGGCGAACAGATGCAGCTTCTGAAGGAACTCGTCTCTGTGGATTGTCCATCATATCATCTTGAAGGAAATAAAAAAATTGTTGAAATTTTGAAAAATACTTTGTCAAAGATGGAGGCAGAGGTAGAAGAAGTACATGATGAAAAAATCGGTACACACATAGTTGCGAGAATTAAACCTAAAAATCCTGTAGGAAAAATCATAGTTAGTGCACATATAGATACTTTTACAGGGTTCAAAGATGGAGATTGTGCTAATAACCCGTTTAGAATTGATGGTGATTGGGCATATGGTATTGGAATATGTGACAACAAAGCAGGTGTTGTATCTTCATTATATTCTGTTCGTATAGCACAAGAATTAGGTGTTTTGCCTAACATGGAAATTGTCATGATATATAATTGTGATGAAGAAATAGGTTCTATTTCAAGTAAAAAAATATTTGAACAAGAATCAAAGGATGCTGATTGTGCATACGTTTTTGAACCTGCAAGGGATGATAATGGAATTTTAACAGCGCGAAATGGTATCGCTATTGCTATGATGGAGATAAAAGGTGTAACTGCACACCCTGGAGTTGCATACGAAAATGGAAGAAGTGCAGCGAAGGAATTAGCACATCAAACAGTTAGATTGTTTGATCTCACAGATTTTAGCAATATAACAGTTGATGTAAGTAAAATGCATTCAAATAGAGGCATATCTGATGAAGCTTCTGCAAGAATAGTAGCTGCTTTTTATTCTCGCGAAGGTGATGAAATCTATGAAAATATATTGAATACGATTAATACTGGCAAAACATTTGTCGACGGATGCACAGTTTCTATAAAAACAAACGTCAAACATCCAGAAATGTCAAGAACAGAGGCTAATGTAGCATTGTACGAAGAAATCAAGGCTATCGGTAAACAGATTGGATTCGAATATGGTGAAACTCCTAAGTCAGGTTCAGGAGATGCATGTCTATTTTCATCATACGGAGTTGCTTGTATCGATGGATTAGGCCCTTACATGAAAGATATACACACTGTAAATGAAAGAATGTATATTCCTTCTCTTACAGAGAAAACTAAATTGTTTGCACTTGTGCTTGCTAATAAACAAGCATAGTTGAAATAGATATAAAAATTATAAAAACAAAGGAGAATTTTATGAGCACAAAAACTAACACAAACAATCTAAAGGAAAAGAAAAAATGGGAATTTCCACATGTTATTATCCTAATGTCAATTTTTATTTTAGTAGCAAGTTTGTTGACTTATGTAATCCCTGCTGGCGTATATAATACACTACCTGACTCAACTGCTATTGATCCTGATTCTTTTCACTTTATCGATCCGACTCCAGTAAGTCCTTTCGATGCATTTTTAAGTTTACAGCCAAATCTTGCTGGTAATGGACTTGTTATTTCACTACTTTTGATCTTGGGTGCTTCTACAGAGGTACTTATATCTTCTGGAGCAATCAACTCGCTTGTTGATACAGGGGTTGCTAAATTTAAAGATAAGAGTATCACTATGGTTATACCTATGATTTATCTACTAATGACTGTTTTAGGTGCACTGTGCGGAAACGACTCGATGCTTGCATATGTAGCTGTCGGTGTTATAGTATCATGCAAGCTAAAATTAGATCGACTATGTGCTGTCGCCATGTTTTATCTTCCATATATCACTGCTCAAGCAGCAGGTCCTACTACAGCAATTATCCTTGTAGCACAAGAAATACTAGGACTACAGCCTTTAACAGGAGCAGGAATTCGTATAGTTATTTTAATATTGTTCTACCTTGCAGGAGCTACTTATGTAACGAGATATGCACTGAAAGTTAATCGTGACCCAAATAGAAGTTTAGTAGGTAAAGAAGGTTTACTTCGTTTAAGTCCAGAAGAAGAAAAATTGAGCTTAGAAAATGCCTCTACTAAGTTTGAAGCAAAGGCTCTTTTAGCTATAGGTTCTGTTATAGGTGGATACTTATTTTATGCATGGGGAGCAAGCACTTACGGTTGGAGCTGGAGAGAATTATGCGCTACTATATTAGGTGCAAGTGTGTTTGTAGGTATATTCTACAGAATGTCACCAAACACTTTGGCAAGTTCGCTGTTTAAAGGTGCTGTACAGATGGGTGGTGTATGTCTTCTTCTTGCTTTTGGTAGAACTATATCAGTGACATTGACTAGTGGTAATATCATACATACTATAGCTTATTATGCAATAGAGTTTTTATCTAACTTCGGAGCTATTCCAAGTGCTATTGGTTTATTCATATTTAACTTATTATTTAACTTTATAGTTGTTGGTGGTATCGGGCAAGCTCAAATTATATTACCTATAATCATGCCTATAGGTGAGGTTATCGGAATATCAAAAGAAGTATTATCTATGATATTACAATTTGGTGATGGTTTAACAAATTGTATGACTCCTTTATCAGGTCCTTTGATGGGTTCTTTAGCTTTAGGTGGAGTCGCTTATCCTACATGGATTAAGTTTGTATTCAAAATCGTTTTAGTCAATGCATTTATTGCTGCATGTGCGATAGTATTTGTAATGATGGTAGGAGCTTAATTACTTAAAAAGTGAAAGTGAAGAATGAAAAGTGAAAAGTTTAATAGTATTACCGCTAAACTTTTTATGCTTTATCATTTTTCACTTTTTATTTTATAAAATAATGACATATTACATTAAAATTGTTATAATATTGTTAAATTTATTTTTGGGAGGATATTTTATGTTGAAAGATATAGTTATAAATGATTTTGCAAGAGAAACTTATGCTCACTTACATTCCATCGCGGAGCTTGGTTTTGAAGAGTTTAAAACTTCTGAGTTTTTAGCTAATGAACTTGAGCGTTATGGTTATAAAGTTACAAGAAATATAGGTACAACAGGTATATTGGGTGTTTTGGACAGTGGTGTTGAAGGATTGTGTTTTGGACTAAGAGCAGATATGGATGCTTTGCCTTTTATCGTTGATGGTAAAGATGTAGCCATACATGCATGTGGACATGATGCAAATAGCGCTATGGTTCTGACTATAGCAAAGGAAGTCGCTGAAAAAGGCATAAATAAAGGGAAATTTGTCATAATTTTTCAACAGGCTGAAGAAAAAGTAGGAGCTGTTGGAATGATTAATGATCATGATTTTACTTTTATAGATGAATTGTTAGGCATACATTTAAGACCTATAGCTGAAGGTAAATTAGGTGAAGCAACTCATGCTCTATATCACTCCGCAAGTAAATTTGTGAAAATGACTGTAAAAGGAAAAACTGCACATGGTGCAAGACCTCACTTGGGAGTTAATGCTATAGAGATTGCTACTGCCATAATTAGTGCTGCTAATACTTTACGCGAAAATATAACAATACCACATACAATAAAGGTAACTCAAATTCAATCTATAGGCAATCCTACAAACTCTATCCCTGACACTGTTAATTTAGCATTTGACTTAAGAGCTCAAACTAATGAAGTTATGGATAATATGTGTGAAAAAATTAAAAACATCGCTGAAAATACAGCTGCTTTATATGGTGGAAGCATCGAAAACTTAGATATTAATGGCGTTGTAGCAGCTGAATATGATGAAGACCTCAAAGAAGTGTGCAAAAATGCTATAGAAGAAGTTTTGGGAAATACATTAGGTGAAATGTATACAACAGGTGGTGAAGATTTCCATTATTTCAAGACTATGTGTGGAATAAAGACAGGTTATTTAGGAATTGGAGCTGATTTAACACCAGGAGTTCATGATGCAAACATGACCTTTGATTTAAAAGCATTAGATATTGGTGTTGAAATTTTAAGAAAAATTGTTGAAAAAAAGTTTTATTAGATTATTTATGGAGCGATGAGGACATCGCTCCACACTTTTGTATAAAGTTGATAAACAGTATTCATATCTAGCTTTTTTATCACGTTAAATTATGAACTAATAATTGTTCGGCGCATAAATTATTTTGCCAATTTCTCTTTTAAAAACTTCATTATTTTTTCTAAATCATTAAATATGATTTTTTCTTTTTTTATAAGTATACTTACAGGTACATTTAAGGGTGGATTTAATGGTATAGCTACACAATTTTCATCATGTATAACACTTTCTTTTAATAAAATTGATGAAGCTATGCCTGATTGCACTAAGTTTTTAACTGTAAATAAGTGATTAGTTATAAACATTATATCAGGCTTTATTTTGCAAGTATCAAAGCATTTAAGAATAGTTTTTGTAACTACATAACTCCTGTTCAAAAGCACTAATTTTTCACCTACTAAATCGCTGATTTCTATGTTTTTTTTATCTGCAAGCTTATTCTTGGAATGTGTAATAAAGCAAAACTCGCTATCATAAAGTTTAATATACTTAAAATTGCCGTAAACTTCATCAAGATGTGCCATAAGCATTAAGTCTATCTGATCTTTTTCCAACAATTCTATCAAGTCATAGCTTCCTGCCTCAGTTATTTCAATTTTCACTTCGGGATTTAGGCTATAAAATTCTCCAAATATTATAGGCAACAAAAATGACCCTGTCTGTGCAGGAATTCCTAGTCTTATTACTTTATTTAGATTAGCCATATCTTGAATCTGATTTTTTAGTTCATCTATATCTTTTACTATATCAACAGCCTTTGCTAAAAACAGCTCGCCTTCTTTTGTTATAAACAGTTTTTTATTTATTCTTTTAAATAGATTTACACCTAAATCCGCTTCAAGTTCTTTAATTGCCGCAGTAATAGACGGCTGTGAAACGAATAAGTTATTGGCTGCCTCAGTTATTGTTCCATAATTACAAACTTCTATGAAATATTTGAGTTGTTGAATTTTCATTACAATCACCTCTTAGTTATAAGATAAATCTATATGTATATATTTTTTTTGGATTTTACCTAACATTAAATATCTGATAAAATAAGTGTATTAGTAATTAATTATATCACAGTGCAAAGGAGATGTACAATGAAAATAATAGATGTAAAACCAGTAAGGGCGAATTCATTTTTATATGTTCAAATTATTACAGATAATGGACTAATCGGAACAGGAGAATCAGGGGCTTGGGGATTTTTAGATGCGAGCGCAGAAGCTATTTTATCTTTTAAGACATATTTAATTGGAAAAAATCCTCTTAATATAGAGCATCATTTTCAATATATGTATAGATGTTTTCACTTTAGAGGTGCTGCCATAATGGGAGCTTTAAGTGCTATAGATATTGCACTTTGGGATATTGCAGGACAATATTATAACACTCCTATATATATGCTATTAGGTGGAAAATGTAGAGATAAGGTCAGAACTTATTATCATGTGAGTGGCTCTACTGATGAAGAGTTGTTTAATAGTTGCCTTAAGGCTAAGGAAGAAGGATTTACTGCTATTGGACATCTATCACCTTTTTTAGATGAGCCAAGAAATGTGCCTATGTCTGAGAGCTATGTCGGTATGATCGAAAATGCTGCAAACAGGATATTAAAAATCAGAGAGCTTGTGGGTAATAATATAGATCTTTGTCTTGAGATGCATAGAAGATTAACGCCATTTGAAGCTGTTTCATTTGCTAAGTCCGTTGAAAGTGCAAAACCGATGTTCTTAGAAGATCCTACTACTCCAGATAATTTTGACTCTATGGCATATGTAGCTAAAAACAGTACTATACCAATCGCTACTGGAGAAAGAATTCACACTATACAAGAATTTACTATGTTATTTAATCGTGAAGCCATGGCTTATGCACGTACTAGTGTTTGTCTATGTGGCGGTATTACCGGAGCAAGAAAAATAGCTAATATTGCTGAAGCATACGGAATCAAAATCGTTCCGCATAATCCGTATAGCCCTGTTAGCTCTGCTGCTTGTGCACATGTTTGTGCCTCAGTTTCAAATGTTGCAGTTATGGAATTGCCAGATCATGATGGAATGTCTGCTACTCAACGATATACGAGTGCTAATGCAGTAGATTTCAAATCTTTTTCGCAAAAAGATTTAGTAACATGGACTCCTCATATAGAAAATGGGTATGTCATCCTACCTGAAACTCCAGGTCTTGGCACTGCACTCGTAGACGATATAGAGAGCAAATACCCATATAAGAGACGTGATATAGTCACGAGATTGCATGAAGATGGCTCAGTTGTAGATCATTAATAAAAATGCAATTTATAATATAAAGCCTTTTTAGATATCCTATGAATTTTAAAAAATATTTTGATTTATAGTTACTTTATGATAAACTATAACTATGACATGTCAGGAGGTTGAATGTTAATGGACGAAATGATATCAAAGCGAATTAGAAATAAAAAACTATCAGATAGAGTTATGTCGGCTGAATGTGCATCTGAATTAGTGACCTCAAATATGGTAGTTGCAGTAAGTGGTTTTACTCCTTCGGGTTATCCGAAAAAAGTTCCACCTGCAATAGCTGAAAAAGCTAAAAAATCAGGACAGAAATACAACTTAACACTTTATACAGGCGCATCTGTAGGTCCTGAAATAGATAAAATTTGGTCTGAAGTAGGTATTCTAAAAAAGAGATTGCCTTATTATACAGATGAATTAACACGTTCTAAAATCAATGGTGGTGAAACAGAATATTTAGATATGCATTTGTCTTTGTCTCCTCAATATGTTAGTTATGGATTTTTGCCTAAAATAGACGTAGCAATTATTGAGGCAGTAGCAATTACAGAAGATGGACATATTATCCCAACTATCGGTGTTGGTAACTCTCCAACATTTATAAAATATGCTGACAAAGTCATTGTTGAAATAAATTTAAAAAAATCACTAGAATTAGAAGGGTTAGCAGATATTTATATGACTGAAAATCCTCCTAATAGACAGCCAATACCTATTTGTTCACCATATGATAGAATAGGTACATCGTATATCGAGTGTGGCTTAGATAAAATTGCTGCTATAGTTATAACTGATGAACAAGACAAAACACGACCACTTGGTGACATAGATGATACTTCAAAAAAAATATCTGAAAATATATTAAAGTTTTTAAAAGAAGAAGTTAAGCTTGAAAGATTACCGAAAAATTTATTGCCTTTACAATCAGGAGTAGGAAGTGTTGCAAATGCAGTATTGTATGGTCTTTGTAACTCTGAATTTGAAAATTTGACATGTTACACAGAAGTAATACAAGACTCTATGCTTGAATTGCTTAGATGTGGTAAAGCTAAAGTTGCTTCTACTACTGCAATCTCACCTTCACCTGAAGCTTTAGAGAGATTTGATGATGAAATAAGTTTCTTTAAAGATAAGATAATTTTGAGACCTCAAGAAATAAGCAATAATCCTGAAGTAGCAAGAAGAATTGGTGTAATAGCTATGAATACAGCTTTAGAATTAGATATTTATGGAAATGTCAATTCTACTCACATAATGGGAACTAAAATGATGAATGGTATAGGAGGTTCTGGCGATTTTGCAAGAAGTGCCGCAATTACTATCTTTAGTACTTCATCTATTGCTAAGAATGGAGATATTTCCTCAATCGTTCCAATGGTATCACACGTAGATCATACAGAACATGATACCATGATTATAGTTACAGAACAAGGTTATGCAGATTTAAGAGGTTTGAGTCCACGTGAACGAGCTATTAAAATAATTGAGAATTGTGCTCATCCCGACTATAAAGATGCTCTTTTAGATTATTATAACCGAGCTTGTACTAATAATATGTCACACACACCTCATCTACTTGATGAAGCGCTGTCTTGGCATTCTAATTTTGTAAAATATAAAACTATGAAAAAATAACACAAAATTGAATATATGCTGACATATAAGGATTTTGCCTTGCTACAAAACTGTAGGTGTAATTTCAGTATACAGCAATTCAATTTATGCTTAATGTGAATTTTTTAAAAAAGGGTTAGATTTGCCACTAACCCTTTTTTATATTGTGATTAAATCTATCTGCTTACTATTTTTTTCATAAGAGATTTTTGCCAAGGTTTAGCTTTTTCTTTGAAATCAGTAACGGCTAGAGTTTTAACAATTTCGCCTTGTGCAGGATATTGGTATATAATATTAAGTGCAGAACTTAAATGCAATTTTTTTGAAATCATAACAGATAATTGCAAAATCATTTCCCCTGCCCTATCCCCTACTATTGTTGCACCTATTAGCCTACGTTTTTTATCTAATACTAATTTAACAAACCCTTCTCTATCATCTTCTGATTTAGATCTATCATTGTTAGAAATAGGAGTTATGTATGTATAAGATTCATCTTTAGACACTTCACTTTCTAGAACACCAACGTGAGCAACTTCAGGAGAAGTATAAGTTGTCCAAGCAATATTTCTATAATTAGATTTAAATATAGGTAGTATGAGAGCATTTTTTACCGCTATAGATGCCTCGTAAGATGCAGTATGAGTAAATAAATACTTCCCTCTTACATCGCCACAAGCATAAATGTTTTTAACAGAAGTTTGCATCTTGTCATTAACTTCTATAAATCCACGTTTATCAGTCTTTATTCCGACATTTTCAAGTCCTAAATTTTTAGTGTTAGGGCTTCGTCCAGGAGCGACTAAAAAAGCATCACAAGATATTTCATAAATTTCATCATCTTTTTTTATTTTAACTATAGTATCTGAACCTTGTTTAGCTACTTCTACTACTTGACTATTGAAATGCAAATTGACTCCATCCTCAATTAGAGCTTTGGTTAAAATTTCTGCTACTTCTGGTTCATCCCTTCTAAAAAGAGATGGCGCCATTTCTATTATATGTACTTCACAGCCAAGCTCTGCAAAACCTTGCCCTAACTCTAATCCTATAGGGCCTGCTCCAAGTACAAGCATTTTTTTAGGAAGAACTTTCAAATCAAATATAGTCTCATTTGTAAGATAATCAATATCATTAATTCCAATTATGTTAGGAATAAAAGATGAAGAACCTGTAGAAATAATAATCTTTTTTGTTTTATAAACTTCATTTCCAACTTTTACGCTATCGTTAGAAACTATTTCGCCATGACCGATAATTACTTTTACACCGAGAGATTCAAATCTTTCTACAGAATCATGTATAGCAATTTCAGATATTACACTCTTTACCCTAGACATGATTTTTTCTAATGATACTTCATATGAAAGTACATCAATTCCAAATTTGCTCGAATTTTTTATATTTTTCATTAGATGACATGATTTTAAAAAAGTTTTACTAGGCACACAACCATAGTTTAAGCAATCACCACCCATCTTTCTGTTTTCAATCAATAAAACAGACGCACCAAGTCCTGATGCTGTAGCTGCTGCAACTAAGCCTCCACTGCCTGCACCTATTACAATTAAGTCAAATTTTGATTGCATAATCAATCTCTCCTTTAAACTAATAAATTTCTGACACGCTATTTTTGATTAATGAATGATTATAACCATTATACCATAATTATAAATTTAAAAGAATACTTTTTTTGTAAATATTATAAAAAAGTATATTTAATTGTTACTTTTCACAGTTAACATATGTACCCCAAAGGGAAAAATAATAAAATCTGTCGCTGGTACTCCAATTGGGAAGTTGTATAGCGCAGAA
>CAYJLG010000033.1:0-32829 GCA_964371035.1 uncultured Clostridia bacterium
AATACCGACCTCCCATTTGTTAGATTTTTAGGTCTAACTTTTGGGGGTCGGTACACAAAGGTCGGTTTTTATTTATACAAACAACTATTTTTAATCAATCTATATATCGGTTAAATTAACAGCCCATTTACCACTTTTATACCTTATCATGCAAAGAGTTAATCTAATAAATTGTTCTAATTGAACAACTAGATATACAAGCCAAATTTCTTTGATGCCGAACAGATGAACAGTTATAAAAGCTAAAGGAAGCCCTATAAGCCACATTATACCACTGTCTAAGAAAGACAAAACTTTACTGTCGCCACCTGAGCGTAATGATGAAAATACTATAACAATAAATAATCTTAAAGCTATTCGTATTGAAAAGACTCTAACTATGCTTATAGCACTATTTATTACTATCGGATCTTTAAGGGAGAATAAAGCAACTAAAGGTTTAGCAAATAAAAATATCACACTTACAGCTATCACAGCTAAGACTGCAGCCATGCCAATGAAATAATTTCCATATTCTTTTGCTTTTTCTATATCTTTACTGCCTAATACGTTGCCAGTAATAACTGAAGTAGCATTAGATATTCCACGCACAAAAAAGAAAAATACTTCACTAATTTTTGCTCCTACATAATATGCTTCCATGGACTTTGCACCTAATACTCCAAATGCCTTGATATACATTGTGTTGCCAAATCCAAACATGAGTTCATTTAATATTAGCGGGCTTATTCTTTTCATAAGTGTTCTAACAAAATTAACTTCAAGGAAAAACAATTCTCTTACTGTGCCCATAAATACTTGCTTAGTCTTAATTGCAAATACAAAATGAGCTAATAATCCAACACATTGAGCTATAACAGTGCCATATGCAGCACCCTCAACACCTAATTCAGGCAAACCAAAATTTCCGAATATTAGACCGTAGTTTAACAATACATTTGTTAGCATTGAGAGTATACCTATAAACAATGGAACTTTAGCGTTGTTTATAGCTCTATATACAAAACTAAAAGCAACAGACAAAGCTCCAGGAATGAAAGCAAATTTAAGTATATTTAGATAAAGTGCTCCATAATGCATGACTTCAGGATCATCGAGATAAAATTTTATGATTTGTTCACCCAATATTGTTGATATAAGCATAAAAATGAAACCTATCAAACCAGAAAGAATTAGTGATAAACCAAAACTTTTTTTAAGATTATCATAATTTTTAGCACCATAAAATTGTGCACAAAATATTCCTGTACCGCTGACAGCACCAAATACGACTGTCATAGAAAGAGTATCAAGTTGAGCAGCAGTACCAACTGCACTCACCATTCCAATCCAAGATACCATCAATGAATCGACAATGCCCATACATGATTGTAGTATCGTTTGTATAGAAAGTGGAATAGCTATATCTCCAACTTTTTTATAAAAATCACTTGTTGCAAAATATTTTTTCATAATGTCCTCTGTTTGTCGTTATTTATTAGTGCTAATTACAAATTAGATTATACCATGATACTGATAATAAGCAATAAAAAGATTTACAAATATTTGATAAACATGTTATACTTTATAAAATATTAAAAAAAGAGGTGCTCTATGAGTGAATTAGCTAATAGCATTCTTCAAAAATATGGAATAGCAGATTCTCACTACGATTTGGGAATGATTTTTTTGAATTTTCTTAATGAAGGAGAGAAAGATCCATTAAAGAATTTGTTTTTAGAAGAATGGAGAAAAAATAATGTAAAATTTATAATTGCTACAGTTTTTGTCGATAGTGAAAAATTACCTGAATTAGCGCTTAGAAATGCGTTAGATCAAGTAAATTCAATTTTAAATGAAATAGAAAAAAACAAAGAAGATGTATGTCTAATTACAGATAATAAAAGCTTTAAATACTCACAAAGTAACAATAAAATAGGAATGATTATTTCTCTAGAGGGACTTGAACCTATAGGTGAAGACATAAATTTGCTGGAAATATTTTTCAAATTAGGTGTAAGTTTTTCTGGGCTTGTGTGGTCAAGGCAAAATGCAGTGGCAGATGGTAGCCGATTTAGAGGTAGAGGAGTAAACAATGGATTAACTTCATTTGGGTTTGACGTGATTGAAAAAATGCAAGAAATAGGGATGACTATCGATGTTTCACACTTGAATGATAAAGGTTGTGAAGATGTCTTTGAAAATGTGTCAAAGCCTATAATTGCGTCACATTCAAATGCTAGGGCGATAAAGAACATAACTAGAAATTTGACAGATGAACAAGCTATTTTGATAAAAAAAAGCAATGGAATTATTGGGATTAATGGCGTAAAGCCACTAGTTACCGAAGGCTATGAAACTAATGAAAAACTTACTTCTATTGCTAGATTATGTGATCATATAGATCATTATAAAAAAATTATAGGTAGTCAATATATATGTTTAGGTCTAGATAGATGTGATTTAATAAGTTCGAATGACCTGAGTTCGCCTAAAGGAGAAGATAATTCAAATGACACAATTTCAGATTATAAAGAACTAGAAACGCTTATTGGCGTATTATTAGAACGAGGATATACAGAAGATGAGATAGGTGGAATATTATCAGGCAATTTTACAGCTTTTATTGAAAATAAATTTGTATAAAATAAAACACTTAAAATTGTACCGACCCCAAAAGTTAGACATAAAAATCTAACAATTGGGGTCGGTATTATTATAGTTTTATGCTATTTAAGTCTTTCTTTTAAATCGTTGAGCTCAATAGCAAGTTCAATCGGCAATCTATCTTCAAACATGTTATAAAATTCTTCGATACCTTTGACTTCATCACGCCATAAATCTTTATCCACATCAAAGAGCGAACGCAGATTATCCTCTGTGATATCAAGACCAAAAGCATTGATATCTTCGGGTTTTGGAACGAATCCTATAGCATCTTCATTAGCATCTAAATTACCTTCACATCTGTTCAATATCCATTCAAGAACTCTATAGTTTTCACCGTATCCAGGCCATAAAAAACTACCTTTATCATCGGTTTTAAACCAATTTACATTGAAAATTTTAGGAGGGTTACTAGCTTTAGCGCCCATGTCAATCCAATGTTTGAAATAATCAGCCATATTGTATCCACAAAATGGCAACATAGCCATAGGATCTCTTCTAACTACACCTACTTGTCCAGTAGCTGCTGAAGTAGTTTCACTTGCCATAGAAGATCCAATAAATACTCCGTGGTTCCAACTTCTTGCTTCATACACTAAAGGCGCAGTTTTTGCTCTTCTTCCACCAAAAATAATTGCAGAAATAGGTACACCGTGTGGTTTTTCAATGTCTATAGAGGCTGAAGGGCAGTTTGCGATAGGTGATGTAAATCTTGAGTTAGGATGTGCTCCTTTTTCTGTAGAAATCTCATTATTCCATGCTTCACCTTTCCAGTTTAACATATTTTTTGTTGGAGGAGTTTTGCTGATGCCTTCCCACCAAACAGTATTATCGTCAAGGTTTAACGCAACATTTGTAAAAATAGTATTTTTTGAAGCTGTTACCATAGCATTTGGGTTAGATTTTAAACCTGTTCCAGGAGCGACACCAAAAAAACCTGCTTCTGGGTTAAGTGCATACATTTGACCATCTTCACCAATTCTTATCCATGCTATATCATCGCCAATAGTCCAAATTTTATATCCTTTATTTCTATAAAATTCAGGCGGTATCATCATCGCTAAATTTGTTTTCCCGCAAGCTGACGGAAATGCAGCAGCAATATATTTAACTTCGCCTTTTGGATTTTCAATACCTAAGATAAGCATATGTTCTGCCATCCAATAGTTTTGTTTACCCATAAATCCTGCAATTCTTAGGGCAAAACATTTTTTTCCAAGAAGTGCATTGCCACCATAAGCAGAGTTGCAAGACCATATGGTTTTATCGTCTTGAAAGTGGAAAATATATCTATTTTCTTTTTCTAAATCACATTTACCATGAAGACCTCTAACAAAATCGTTTGAGTCTTTACCAAGTTTTTCTAAAGCAGGCTTTCCAACTCTTGACATGATATTCATATTAAGCACTACATAAATAGAATCAGTTATTTCTATACCTACTTTTGAATATGGCGACTGCAAAGGTCCCATACAATAAGGTATTACGTACATCGTTCTATCTTTCATCGAATTCTTAAATATCTTTTTGCCTAAATCGTAGGCATCCTTAGGAGATTTCCAATTGTTAGTTGGGCCAGCATCCAATTCGTTTTCTGTGCAGATAAAAGTTCTATCTTCCATCCTAGCAACATCATCTTTGTCGCTTCTGTGATAATAACAACCTGGTAATTTTTCTTGATTAAGTTCTAAAAGTTCACCTGTATTACAAGCTTCAATTGTAAGTTTGTCTAATTGATCTTTGCTACCGTCAATTATGACTATTTCCTTTGGATTTGTTAAAGAAGTTACCTCGTTAATCCAATTTAACACGTTTAAATTATCAATCAAATTGTTCATGATGGTTTAATGTAATGTGTAAAAATACGCAATTACAAGCTCCTTATCTAAAATTAAGCATAAGTGAAATCACTTTAACAATAGATTATAGAGTAAACTTTTATATATTTCAACTGTTTTATTTATTTTTTTTATCATCGTTTCATTTAACTGTGAATTGTAACATATTGAATAGTAACTATTGAATTGAATGTGCAAATATGCTAAACTATTATCAGATTATAAATAGAATTTTGGCATTGATATTATGACGATTGATGGAGTTATTATAATTATATATTAAGAATTAAAGGTGGTATCAAACATGGAGCGATTACAAAAATATATAGCTAATTGTGGTGTTACTTCAAGAAGAAAAGCTGAAGAATTAATTTTACAAGGTAAAGTAAAAATTAATGGCGAAGTTGTTATAGAACTTGGCATTAAAATAGATCCTGAAGTAGATATTGTTGAGGTAGATGGGCATATGATTAATGCCAATGATAAAAAAATATATATAAAACTAAACAAACCTACAGAAATAATCACTTCTGTCAAGGATCAGTTTGGCAGAAAATGTGTTATAGATTTAATTGATATAGAAGACAGGATATATCCTGTAGGAAGACTTGATTACGATACAAGTGGATTACTTTTATTAACTAACGATGGTGAGATAGCAAATGTCTTGATGCATCCAAAATTCGAAGTATATAAAACGTATGTAGCGAAAGTTAAAGGTAGAATGAATTCTACAGATATCGGGTGGTTAAAACATGGTGTCAAAATAGAAGATTACACTTCAGCACCAGCTCATGCAGAAATTATTAGTACAAGTAAAGAAGAAACTTTAGTTAAAATTAGTATCCATGAAGGTAGGAATCGCCAAGTAAGAAAAATGTTAGCTGCAGTTGGCAAGGAAGTATTAAGCCTAGAACGAATTTCTTTTGGTGAGATTGAATTATCTGAACTAAAAAATGGCGAATGGCAACATCTTACAAAAGCTGAAGTAGATTACTTAAAAGGACTAATTTAGTATGTGTGAAATAATAAAATATGGTAAAATTGTTGAATTTGCACATTTTTTAATTGCAAATACATTTAAAACGCAAAGCGATATTGTAGCAGTTGATTTTACAGTTGGTAAAGGAAATGATACCCTTTTTTTATGCGATTTTTTAAAGAATTCCGGATTTGTTTATGGATTTGATTTGCAGATTGATGCAATAAAAATTACAAACGAGTTATTAGTAGATAGTGGTTTAACTAATTATAAACTAATAAACGATTGTCATAGTAATCTTAAATCTTACATAAAAGAAAAAATTGATATAGCCGTTTTTAATTTAGGGTATCTTCCAGGGTATGATAAATCTATTATTACAAACTTTGAAACAACAATAAGTGCTATTTCTGAATGTTTAAACATATTAAGTGACAGAGGAAAGATATATATTGCATGTTATGTTGGACACGATGAAGGAAAAGAGAAATTAGCGATCGAAAGTTTTGTTAAATCTTTATCCAACAAAAAGTATAATGTCATAGAATTTAAACTATTAAACAAATTAAATAATCCACCAGAATTGATAATCATAGAATAACAAAAAATTAACAAGATACATGTCGTTAGTGAAGTAATGATTTTTCAGCATGCATTTTTGCTTTTATTTTCATGTTTTCAACCTCAGGACAACGTTTTTTTCTTGCAATTAGTGAATTACTTGAACTAAAACTTGCAATTTTGCAAAAATATGAAATTTTTCTTGCAAAATTTTAAAAATATGTTAAGATAAGGTGTATTGTTTTTAACTAATATTTTGGAGGTAATAATGTCTAATCAAAAAAATCTTAACATTAACAGTCAATGGTGTAAAGGTTGCGGGATATGTGTCGCTTTTTGCCCTAAGCAAGTATTAAAGCTTGAAAAAGAAAAAGTAATTGCAGCAAACATAGATAATTGCATCTACTGTGGCTTGTGTGAAGTAAGATGTCCTGATAACGCTATTTATGTTGGAGGTAGTAAAAATGAGTAGTGAAAAAAATTATAAATTAGTTCAAGGTAATGAAGCATGTGTTGAAGGTGCAATAGCTGCAGGTATGCGTTTTTTTGCAGGTTATCCAATAACACCATCGACAGAACTTGCGGAACTTTCTTCTGTTAGACTTCCACAAGTTGGAGGAAAATTCATCCAGATGGAAGATGAAATTGCTAGTATGGCAGCTTTAATAGGCGGATCATTAGCAGGATTAAAATCTATGACTTCTACAAGTGGACCTGGATTTTCATTAATGCAAGAAAACTTAGGATATGCATGTATAGCTGAAGTACCATGTGTAATCGTAAATGTACAAAGAGGTGGTCCAAGTACTGGTCTTCCGACATCACCTGCACAAGGTGAAGTTATGCAAGCTAAATGGGGAACTCATGGAGATCATCCTGTAATTGCATTAACTCCTAACTCAATTCAAGAAACATATGACTATGCAATCGTAGCTTTTAATTTAGCTGAAAAATATAGAACTCCTGTTGTGTATTTAATGGACGAAGTAATAGGACACATGAGAGAAAAATTAGTATTAAAAGATCCTTCGGAATTAGAATTAATTGATAGAACTAAGCCATCTTGCCCACCAAGCGAATTTATTCAATATGCAGATAAATTCATGGATGAAAAAACTATGGTACATCCACTTCCTGCATACGGCGAAGGCTATAGAATTCACGTAACAGGCTTAACTCATGATGAGACAGGTTTCCCTACTAACGACAACAAGATTTCTGGTGCGTTAATAGAAAGAATTTGTGATAAAGTAGATAATAATATTGACGATATGTCTTTTTATGAAGAATATATGCTTGAAGATGCAGATACTGTAATAATTGCTTTTGGTAGTGTTTCAAGAAGTGCTAAAGAAGCAGTTGATGCTTTAAGAGCAGAAGGCAAAAAAGCTGGTATGTTTAGACCAATAACTATTTGGCCAATGCTTGAAAAACAATTAGTAAATGTTGGTAAAAAAGCAAAAGATATCTATGTTGCTGAAATGAATTTAGGACAATACTATTATGAAGTTGATAGAATAGTCAAAAACGATAGCAATGTATATAAGATATCTAAAGTTACAGGCGAGTTAATAACTCCACAAGAAATTATCAAAGCAGTTAACGGAGGTAAATAATAATGAGTAATTGTAGTGAATTAACTAAAAAGTATTTTAGAGAAAATAAGTTGCCTCACATTTGGTGTCCTGGTTGCGGTCATGGAATCATCATGAATGCTTTTGTTAAAGCTGTTGATAAGTTGGGGCTAGATAAAGATAAAGTATGTGTAGTATCTGGTATAGGATGTTCGTCAAGAGCACCTGGATATTTAGATTTCAACACTTTACACACAGCACACGGTAGAGCACTTGCGTTTGCAACAGGTGTAAAGCATGCTAATCCTGATATGACTGTAGTTGTTATTACAGGAGATGGAGATGCTTCTGCTATTGGTGGAAATCATTTAATACATGCAGCTAGAAGAAACATAGATATAACAACAATCTGTTTTAATAATAACATCTATGGAATGACTGGAGGACAATATTCTCCAACAACTCCAACAGGTGAGTTTGCAACTACAGCTCCTTATGGTAACTGTGATAGATGTTTTGAACTTTGTTCATTAGCACAAGGCGCAGGTGCATCATACGTTGCAAGAGGTACTGCATATCACGCACAACAACTTGTACCGTTAATAGAAGCAGCTATACTGAACAAAGGATTCTCTTTTGTTGAAGCTATTAGTGTTTGCCCTACATACTACGGAAGAAAGAACAAAAAAGGCGATGCTGTTAAGATGTTAACTAACTTGAAAGATAACTGTGTAGATAAAAAGATAGTGGATAAAAAACCAGAAATGGCTGAAAACAAGCTTGTTATTGGTGAACTTTACAACAATCCTGCACCTGAATACACAGATAGTTACAAAAAAATTATCGAGAAGTTACAACAAAACTAAGAAGGAGTGTATGTTATGTTTCAAAAAAAAGAAATGAGATTAAGCGGTTCAGGTGGACAAGGAGTAATACTTGCCGCAATTATATTTGCTGATGCTGCTATGGAAGATGGATTGGTAGCTATTCAATCACAGTCATACGGTCCGGAAGCTAGAGGTGGAGCAAGTAAGGCAGAAGTAATAATTAATGATAAAGAAATAAATTATCCGAAAGTAATGAAAAACAACTTATTATTATCGTTAACGCAAAAATCATTAGATAGCTATTTAGGAGCATTAGACGCTGAAGGTGTACTAATTGTTGATGACAGTGTTGAAATTCCTGAGAATGTTAAAGCTAGTAAGGTTTATAAGATTCCGATAATTAATACTGCAACAGATAAAGTAGGAATACCAATGGTTGCTAATATCGTAGCTATAGGTGCAATTTATCAAGCTTTTTGCAGCGATGTAATTAAGCTAGAAACTATCAAAAATTCAATAGCTGCAAGAGTACCTAAAGCTACTATCGAAAAGAATTTGATGGCTTTTGAGGAAGGCGTTAATTTAGTAAAAGGATGCTAATATATGAACAATTCATCAGATTTAATTACTATTATTCAAAACAATCACTATAAATTTAGTAAAGGTCAAAAAATGATTGCAAAATTTTTGACTGAACATTATGATAAAGCGGCATTTATGACTGCATCAAAAATTGGAGAAGCTGTAGATGTAAGTGAATCAACTGTTGTAAGATTTGCGGCTGCACTAGGTTTTGATGGATTCCCTGAATTACAAGAAGCCTTACAAGTTCTTATCAAAAATAAATTGACAACAGTACAAAGAATGGGATTAGAAGATGACTTAAATGTAGACACAGAAAAATTTCATAAAAAAATCATTAGAAATGAAATGAATGAAATGAAAAATCTTCTTGATAATCTTGATTCAAACGCGTTAGAACGTGCAACAGAAATAATACATAATGCTAAAAGAGTATTTATACTTGGGATGAGAACTTCATCTACATTAGCAAATTATTTGGGATTTTATTTAGATGTAATGCATGATAATGTTAAAATACTTAACAATACTGGCGTAAACTCATTGTTTGAGCAAATAGTTCGTGTTAAAGAAGATGATGTGTTGATTTGTATATGTTTTCCACGATACTCAAATATTACTATTGATGCTGCAAAAATGTTTACTGAAAAAAATGCTAAAGTTATTGCGATTACAGATACAGAGGCATCACCAATATACAATATTGCAGATGTTTCACTGCTTGCAAAAAACAATATAGTTTCTTTTGTAGATTCATTAGTTGTTCCGATGTGTTTGATCATTAATTTGATTCTAAACATAGGTATCAAAGAAAGACATGATTTAGTTCAATATTTTGATGATTTAGAAGGATTATGGGATAAGCATAGCATTTATCAGCAAGATAAAGATTGATTTATATAATATTTTAGGCTGCTACATTTATTGATTAAATGTAGCAGCTTTTTTGTCAAAATATTTCTTGTTAAACTTGCGTATTTATAGTATAATATATTTTGTTGTGTGTTAATTTTGTATTTTTGGAGGAAGCGATAATGATCGTTGCAATTGATGGTCCTTCTGGAGCAGGTAAAAGCACTGTTGCTAAGGAATTAAGCAAAATTCTCAAATTTGAATATATAGACACTGGTGCAATGTATAGAGCTATAGCATATAAATTACTTAATTATGATGGCGAGTTATCAGAAGAAAATACGAAGACTATTTTCAAAAATACAATGATTGATTATATTGATAACAATGTGTATTTAGACGGAAAAAATGTCGAAAGCTTAATTAGGACAAACGAAGTTTCTATGATGGCATCTAAAATATCAAAACTAGATTATATTAGAGAAAAATTAGTATATCTTCAACGTGAAATTGGGGATTCGAAAGATATTATATTAGATGGTAGAGATGTTACAACAGTAGTGTTTCCAAATGCAGATTTTAAATTTTTTGTAACTGCTAAACCAGAAACAAGGGCTAAAAGAAGATATGATGAACTTTTGTTAAAAGGTGAAAATGTTACATATGAAGATATTTTGGAAGATATCAATAAAAGAGATCACAGTGATACTACTAGAGAAATCTCACCTTTGAAAATAGCAGAAGATGCGATTGTTATAGATACTTCAGACTTTTCATTAGAAGAAGTTTTAAATAAGCTGCTTATGATAATTAAGGGAGAGAAATAATGTTATACACGATATTAAAAAATATTTGCAAAGTGATATCGCTATTAATTTTCAGGGTTAAAGCTATAGATGTAGATAATTTTAATAATACTGAAGGAAAGCTTGTATTGTGTAGTAATCATATTAGTATGTTAGACCCTATACTTATTGCTACTGTGTGTAAACGCAAGATTAGTTATATGGGAAAAAAAGAACTGTTTGGCGTTCCTATTTTGAAAAACATTTTACATGGTGTAGGAGTTTTCCCTGTAGATAGACAAGCTGGTGGATTAGGCGCAATAAGAGTTGCGATTTCAACGCTTAAAGAAGGAAAAGTTTTAGGCATTTTTCCCGAAGGCACGAGGGTTGAAAAAATGGATTTAGACAGTGTGAAATCAGGTGTTTCTCTTATAGCTAATATGGGTAAATCAGACATAATTCCTGTGTATATAAAATGTAATTTTAAACTTTTCAGTAAACTTCATATAGTGTTTGGTCAGCCAAAGAATTACTTTGAAGGAATAGAAGGAAAAGTAACAAGTGAAATGCATTCAGAAATTAGCAAACAAATTTTAATAGATATTTATGAACTCGAAGCTAAAATTAAATCATAGGAGTATATTATGTCGATTGAAAAAGCTGATTTTATGGGATTTTGCTTTGGAGTTAAGAATGCTGTAGATAGAGCAAATCACGAACTTAGCAACAATTCAAAGCTTGTTTGCTATGGTGATATTATCCATAATAAAGATGTTGTCACTAAATTAGAAAATGACGGACTAATAGTCGTAGAAGATATTGAAGAAACATTAAATTACACAAACTACACTGTTTTGATAAGATCGCATGGTGTTTCAAAACGGGTTATTGAATTTCTTGAATCAAACAATATAAATTATATAGATGCAACTTGTCCAAAAGTGAAAAATATTCATAAAATAGTAGAGAAGTATAGTAAAGATAATCATGAAATTTTAGTCGTAGGTGATGGAAATCATCCCGAAATTACAGGGATTATAGGTTGGATTAGTGGAGATCATACATTGATTGAAACTCTTGAAGATGTTGAAAAATTCAATTATTCTTTAGAGAAAAAATATTGTTTAGTTTGTCAAACAACATTTAATTTTAATATTTTAAAAGAAATAGTTGAAATTTTTAATAAAAATGATTATACTAATATGATAGTGCATAACACGATTTGTGATGCAACTTTAAAAAGACAAAATTCTTGTGAAGAATTAGCTGCAAGAAGTGATCTTTTGTTAGTTATAGGTGGAAAAAACAGTTCAAACACTAAAAAGTTATATGAACTAGGAAAGTTGAACTGTGAAAACACTTTTTTAATTGAAAATTATAAGGAAATTCCTTATAAGTATATTGATAAAAATACAAAGATAGGGATAACAGCAGGAGCATCAACTCCTGAATGGGTTATCGAGGAGGTTATTTTAAATGTCAGAGCAAAACAAAACAATGAGTGAATTATTCGAAGATTATGGTGTGTCTAAAATCAGGACAGGCGACTTGATTAAAGGTACGGTTATATCCGTAACTCCAGATGCGATATCAGTCAACTTAAATTATAAATCTGACGGTATTATTACAAGAGATGATTATAGTCATGAATTTGTTGAAGATTTAACAAAAGTTATCAATGAAGGCGATAGCATTTCTGCGCATGTTGTGAAATTAGGTGATCAAGATGGTAATGTAGTCTTGACAAGAAAATCTATTGAAGAAATCAAAATTTGGGAAGATCTTGAAAAACTAAAAGAAGAAAACACAATAGTTGAAGTAGTAATTACTGAAGCTGCTGAATTCGGTATTTCAGGAAAAGTTTGTGGAATTAAAGGATTTGTTCCGAAGAACCAAATTTCTGTAGATAGAAATATAGAAACTTCTGATTATGTAGGAAAAACATTAAAACTACAAGTTTTAGATACAGTTAATAAAAAAGGTAGAAGACAATTAATTTTAACAGGTAGAGAAATTGACAGATTAGAAAAGGAAAAAAGAGAGCTTGAAGCTTGGAAAACTATAGCAGAAGGCGAAATCTATGAAGGCGTAGTTAAAAATATTCAAAGCTACGGCGCATTTGTAGATATTAATGGAGTTGATGGATTATTACACATTAATGAAATTTCATGGAATAGAATTAAGCACCCTGCAGATGTGTTGCACGAAGGTGATAAGATTAGCGTATTGATCAAGAGTATTGATGTTGAAAACAAGAAATTGTCTTTAAGCTATAAAGCTACTGTAAAGAGCCCTTGGGAAACATTCTCAGAAAAAAATAATGTTGGTGATATAGTTGATGGTAAAGTAATCAGATTAGCTGATTTTGGTGCATTTGTTGAAGTAGATGGCATTGATTGTTTACTTCATATCAAAGACTTAGCTTGGGAAAGAACTGAAAAAGTTACAGATATAGTTAAAGTTGGAGATAGTGTTAAAGCTAAAATACTTAGCATAGGTAAAAAAGATAAGAGAGTTGGTCTTGGACTTAAACAACTTACAGAACATCCATTTGATGTATTCACTAAAGATTTAAATCCAAAAGATATCATAAAAGTTAAAGTTAAAAAAATATCTTTAGATGGAGTTTCTGTAGAAATAGATGAAGAGCATGAAGTATTCATTCCAATTAGATTCTTATCAAAAGAAAAATTGAGAACTCCTTCGCAAGTTTGCAAAATTGGTGATGTAGTAGACGCTAAGATTAAAAACTTAGATAGAAAGAATAAGAGAATTGACCTTACTTTTGTAATAGAAGAAGAAACAGAAGATGAATTTTCTAATAGCAATGGTCCAGTGTCATATTCAACTCATGAAGAGGGACAACAAGAATTTACAATAGGTGATCAGTTTAAGAACTTAGAAGGATTACTAGATAGCGAAGAATAATTACTAAACCACCGATATTTTTTAATATCGGTGGTTTTTATGAAATATTAGATTAAATAATGGAGGAAAATATGTCGAAAACAAAAGATTTTTTATTTGAAATTTGTAACAAACCTTTTGTATCCGGTTTTGAAAACGTTAATAGTGAAATTTTAAATAGCTATTTTTCAGAATATACTGATTCTTCAGAAAAGGATGCATTGCATAGTTACATATTTAAGAAAAATGGTGAAGGCAAAAGAAGCATAATGATTGCTGCTCACATTGATGAGATTGGTTTAATAGTTACTCAGATTCTTGATAATGGTTTTTTAAAATTTTCTACTGTTGGAGGAATAAACCCTGCGTCTTTAATTGGCCAAGAAGTAGTAATTTATGGCAAAGAAGAAATTAGAGGAGCAATCGGAATTAAACCACCTCATATTACACCGCCCGAAGAAATGAAAAAAGCTACTAAAATTGCGGATTTGTTTATAGATACAGGTTTGAGTAAAGAAGACACAGAGAAAATAGTTTCAATAGGCAATGTTATAACTGTATATAGAGAAGCTATTTCATTAGAAAACAACATGGTTACTTGTAAGGCGTTGGATAATAAGGCTGGTGTAGCAACAATGTATAAAGCAGCTCAAGAATTGAGCAAATTAAAACATACTAGCGATGTGTATTTTACTGCGACATCACAAGAAGAAGTTGGCTTAAAAGGTGCAAAAACTTCAAGCTATAAAATAGATCCTGATTTGGCAATAGTGCTAGATGTAGGATTTGGAAATACTCCAGAAATGCCACCTGATATATTAAAATTGGGTAAAGGCCCAGGAATCTGTATTGGTGCAAATTTTAATCCTAAATTGACAAAAAAACTTAGAGAAATTGCAAAAGAGTACAATTTCAATGTGCAAATTGAAGTTGCACCAGGAAGAAGCGGTACAGATTCAGCTGCAATTCAAATAAACAGAAAAGGTGTCCCTTGTGTATTACTATCTATTCCATTAAGATATATGCATACTTCTGTAGAAGTAATAAGCATGAATGATGTAGAAACTACGGGTGCTCTTATAGCTAGATTTATCAGTGAAATTGATAATTTTGGATTGGAGGAGATTACATGTTTTTAAGAGATTTAACGTTGTTATCAGGTGCTTCAGGCTGTGAATATGAAGTTAGAAATTATATAAAAGAAAAATTAGATGAAATCGGTTGTGAATATTATGTAGATAAAATTGGAAATGTAATAGCTCATAATAAAGGAAAAAGTTCTGGCAAAAAAATAGCTATCGCAGCTCATATGGACGAAGTAGGAATGCTAGTTTCTTCTATTGATGGTGATGGTTTCATTAAATTTAAAAACGTAGGTGGAATAGACAATAGAGTATTAAATTCGAAAATAGTTGAAATCGGAGAAAAAAAGGTAAAAGGCGTAATTGGCTCTAAAGCAATACACTTGATGACCGAAGGTGAAAGAGGGATATCTTTGCCTGCTGATAGAATGTATATTGATATAGGAAGCGTTTCAAAAGATAACACAGAATCAAAAGTAAGCGTTGGAGACTATGTAACTTTTTATAGCGAGTATGTAGAGTTTGGTGATGGCCTGATTAAAGCAAAAGCTTTAGATGATAGAGCAGGATGCAGTGCTATTTTAGAACTATTAAGCATGAAGTTAGATGTAGATTTTTATGGATGCTTTACAGTGATGGAAGAAGTTGGGTTGATTGGTGGAGCAGTTGTTGCAGATCAAGTTGAACCTGATTTTGCAATAATCTTAGAAGGTACTATATCTGCTGATATGCCAGAAGTTAAGGATTATTCAAAAGTTACTGAAATTGGTAAAGGTCCAGCAATTTCAATTATGGATGCAGGAACAATTTACAAAGAAGAAGATATTGACTTTGTAGTTGGACTCGCTAAAAATAATAATATCCCATATCAATTTAGACTTGGAAATACAGGTGGAAATGACTCGGGCGCAATACATTCTGATTTATCAGGTTGTAGAGTAGTAGCATTGTCTGTACCGTGCAGATACATACATTCTCCAATAAATGTAGCAAGTAAATATGATTATGAAAACACGGTAAAACTTACTAAATTATTAATTGAAAATATAAAATAGGAGTGTGAATTTTATGGAATTTAATAGTAAATTAATGAATGAACTTTCAGATATTTTCTCACCATCTGGAAGAGAAAAAACTGTTTGTGAATATATTAAAAATATAGTAAAAGATTATGTAGACGAAGTAACAGTTGATGTTATGGGAAATTTGATTGCACATAAAAAAGGTGCTGGAAAAAAAATAATGTTTTCTGCACATATGGATCAAATAGCTCTATTGGTTACAGGTATAGATGAAAAAGGCTTCATAAGATTTACAAATGTAGGTGGTATTCCACCTTATAAAATTTTAGATCAAAGAGTAGTTTTGGGCAACGGAGTGCAAGGTGTAGTCTGTGCTGAAAAAATTGATAATTATGCTACTTTAAAACTATCAAATCTATTTATTGATATTATGGCTACTTCAAAAGAAGATGCTGAAAAACATGTTAAATTAGGTGATATGTTTGTTTCAAAAACTTCTTATTATGAAAACGAACATGGCGTTATGTGCAATGCTCTAGATGATAGAGTTGGTTGCTATGTTTTAATAGAAGCGTTAAAAGCTGGGATAAAATCAGAAAACGACTTATATTTTGTATTTTCAACTCAAGAAGAAGTTGGATTAAGAGGTGCAAAAACTTCATCATATGCAATCAATCCTGATCTTGGAATAGCACTTGATGTTACTGCTACAGGTGATTCTTTGGATGGAATTAAAATGGATGTTAAATTGCATGCAGGGGCAGCTATTAAGATAAAAGATGCATCTTGTATAGTTCCAACAAAAGTTATTGATTTAATGACTGAAGTAGCTAAAGAAAACGACATTAAATATCAGTATGAAGTATTAGAATTTGGTGGAACAGATGCAGGTGCAATGCAATTAACTAGAGAAGGGGTACTTGCAGGTACTATTTCGGTTCCTTCTAGAAATATTCACTCAGGAAACGAAATTGTTAGTAAATCAGATGTAAACGAATGTGTTAAATTGACAGTTGCAATTGCAAATAAAAAACTTGATATATAATATCAATAAACTAATTTAAACAAATAATTATATTGTAGGGGACGGGTTCCTCATCCTTTAGTTGGATGGATTACCCTTCCCCTATAAACATATAAAAAATTATTTATAGTTAAAACAATTTTTTGAAAAATTAAGGAGTGAAATATATGAGAAAAATAGGTGTTTTAATTGCATTTAGCAACGAAAATAGAGATAATAAAATAATGGAAAATGCAAAACAATTAGGATTTGATGTGGAATTTTTCACCCTTGAAACATTGACACAAGAAAAAATGGACGAATGTGAAGTGTTTTATGGAATGGGAAATAGAAAGTTTCTAAATCATTCTAAAAATCTTAAGTGGCTACAGTTACCTTTTGCAGGTGTAGATAAATATGTTGGGGTTGAAAACATCAAAAATGGTAAAATATTACTAACCAATTCTTCAGGAGCTTATGGAATTACAATTTCTGAGCACATGATAGCATCTACTTTGATGTTAATGAGAAATATGCATATGTATTATGATTTGCAGAAAAATAGTACATGGCAGCCTTTAGGAAATATCAAATCAATCATGAACAGCAAAATTACAATAATAGGAATGGGAGATATAGGTGAAAATTTTGCAAAAAGAGTAAAAGCGATGGGAGCTGTAGTTACTGGTGTAAGAAGAAATGCTGATATCAAACATGACTGTGTAGATTTTATGTATTCAACAAAAGAGTTAGAAAAATCTATAATAGATGCGGATGTAATTGCTTTATGTTTGCCTGAAACAGATGAAACTAAGATGATTATAGGCAAAAGAGAAATTTCTCTCATGAAAAATGATGCTATCATAGTTAATGTTGGTAGAGGTAGCGCAATTGATCAAGATGCTCTAATCGATGCTTTAAATAACGAAAAAATTGGTGGTGCAGCATTAGATGTCGTTGTTCCTGAGCCGCTTCCAGCGGATAGTCCTCTTTGGAATTGCAAGAATATATTGATTACGCCTCATGTTTCGGGAAATACTTCATTACCGTTGACTTGTGATATATTGATAGATATATTTTGTGATAACTTAAATAGATATGCAAAAGGTGAAAAACTTAATAATATTATTGATTGCATTGCCGGATATTGATAACTTTAAACAGAAATAGTTTTTAATTATATACAAATGCTTGCAAGACAAGTTTTTATTGAATTTATTGCATTATGTGATATAATTATTGGGTATTATACAACTAAGGAGAATTATATTAATGAGAATTTTTGATCAAGCAGAGTATATTAGAAGAAAGCAGCAATTGACAGGAGATTACAAATATTCATATAACATTATTGAAGATTATATCAAGTTTTGTTTTACAAACAATGAAGAAAAAGAAACAGAGTGTATAAACGAAATTTTTTATGAAGTGAATAAAGCTCAAAACATTCAAAAACCTATGAGTTTTGTGACAGAAAAAGGCATAAAAAAATATTGTGATGAGAAAATGTCCAAATATGTGGATAAAAAAACAACATTATCAAAATATGCTCAAATGACCATGTTTTATTTGAATTTAGTTTGGATTGTGATGTTAGTGAGAAATATAATTGAGCATGGTTCTGGAATTTTTAGTAGTATGAGTTTGGGAACTGTTGAAATAATCGTGTTAATTTATTCACTAGGCTTTTATGCGGCCAAAGTTGTTGTTTCGAGGTTTTTGGCTAGAATTGAAAAAAGAATTGGCAACTTAGAATTAACATTAAATGTTATTTTAATCGTTATTGCAGGATTTATGGTTACATTATTTCCTGAAATGACAATACTTGATTTTCCGATTAGCTTTTTCGTTTTTTTGTTATCTGCAGTAGCAATTGTTACACTCACAGTTTATGTAGCAAAAATAAGAGATAAGATAGTTTCGAAATTTAATAACGAGAGGCTATAGAGATGGTTTTTGCTGGGATTTTTCTAATACTTGCGCTATTTGTCGCAGTATTATTAAAAATATCATTTGATGTATATAAAGCCAATTTTATTAATTATAGAGTTGCAAAAGATTATTCAGGTAGAGATGAAAACATTATAGCAAGAACTGAATACTACAAGATTTGCGAAGAAAAATTTATGAAGCTAGATTATGATGACTTATCTATTAGAGTTGACGGATTTAAGCTGTATGGATATTATGTGTCTATAGGTAGTGATAAAACAGCGATTTTGATACATGGTTGGAAAGATGATTGCAAAAAAAGAATGGCAGCATCTTTTGAATACATGGAAAAAGGATATAATGTTTTTTTACCAGATGTAAGAAGTCACGGAAGAAGTGATGGAAAATATATAGGGATGGGAATTAAAGAAAAGAAAGATATCTTTAGATGGATTGATTATCTAAGAAAAAAATATGGTGAAGATAAAATTTTCGTGCTAGATGGAGAATCAATGGGAGCAGCCACAGTGTTAGGTCTAACGGGTGAACCTGAAGCTCCATCATATTTCGTTGCAGCAGTAAGTGACTGTGCTTTTACTTCTGCTGGTGAAATGCAAAACAGTAGTAGATACAAAATGTCAGAATATGCTAAAATAGTATTAAGTAAATTTTTAGAGTTTTGGTGCGTTACATTATCAGGTTTTTCTTTTTATAAAAACAATCCCATTGTGCAAGTAAAAAAATCAAGAATACCAACATTCTTCATTCATGGTACTGAAGATACCTTTGTTCCATTTGAAATGGGTGAAAAATTATATGATGCATGTTCAGCGGAGAAGGAATATTTAATAGTTGAAGGCGCGGCACATGCTATGTCTGCTTGGATTGCAAAAGAGAAATACTTTAATGAAATTTTTAAATTTTTAGATAAATATACTACTGGAGTGTAGTTTGGAGGAAATAAATGAGTAAAACGTTTCACATTTTAACATACGGCTGTCAAATGAACGAGCATGATTCTGAAAAGATTAGCGGTATGTTGAATTCATTAGGATATATAGAAACAGAAAATATAGATGCAGATTTTGTATTGTTAAATACATGTTTAATAAGAGAAAATGCTGTTCAAAGAGTGTTTGGTAAGTTGGGATCATTAAAAGCTTTGAAGAAAAAAAATCCAAACATGCTGATATCAGTATGTGGTTGCATGATGCAAAAAGAAGAAATTAGACAACAAACTATGAAAAGATGTCCTTTTGTAGATGTAATCTTTGGTACAAATAATATACATGAGTTACCGGAACTTATTAGAAAAGCTGAGATTGAAAAATTAAAAGCCGTAAGCATCATTGAAAGTACAGAAAAGATATATGAAGATATGCCTAAAAACAGAAAGTACCCACATAAAGCATTAATCAATATTACTTATGGATGTGACAATTTTTGTACTTACTGTGTAGTTCCATATACAAGAGGCAGAGAAAAAAGTAGAGAACCAGAAGATATTTTGTTAGAAATTGAAAAATTAGCAAAAAATGGATGTAAAGAAGTTACTTTATTAGGTCAAAATGTAAATTCTTATGGTAAAAATCTTTCTAGTGAAAGACAATATAATTTTGCTATGCTTTTAAAACAAGTAAGCAAGATAGAAGGCATTGAATTTATAAGATTTATGACGTCACATCCTAAAGATTTATCAGATGAGTTGATCCAAGTAATTAAAGAATGCAAAAATGTATGCAAACATGTGCATTTACCAGTTCAATCAGGTAGTAGTAGAATTCTATCTGAAATGAATAGAAAATATTCAAAAGAACATTATTTAGATTTGACTCGAAAGATTAGGGATGAAATACCTGAAGTTGCAATTACTACTGATTTTATAATTGGATTTCCTGGTGAAACAGAAGAAGATTTTGCAGAAACTGTCGACCTAGTTAAACAAGTTGAATATGAATCAGCATTTACATTTTTATACTCTGTGAGAGAAGGCACTAAAGCTGCAACAATGGAAAACCAGATAGATGAAGATATCAAACATGAAAGGTTTAACAGATTGTTAGAAGTGATATATCCTATAGCATTAAAGAAAAATGAAGATTGTATAGGAAAGACTTTTAGATTGCTAGTTGATGAAGTTAGTAAAAATTCGGATGAATATTTAACAGGAAGAACAGAACACTTTAGGTTAGTACATTTCAAAGGAGACAAGAGTCTATTAGGACAAATAGTAAATGTTAAAATTGAAAGTGCAAAGACATTTTTCCTAGAAGGAAGTTTAGTTAGTAATTAATAAGAAATAAATATTTTGTTGATTAGGAATTAATAGGGAGGACGTAGATGAGCGGAAAGCTTACACCCATGATGCAACAGTACATGGAATTAAAAGAAAACTATAAAGATTGCATAGTTTTATATAGATTAGGTGATTTTTATGAGATGTTTTTTGATGATGCATTAGCTGCATCTAAGGTATTAGAAATAGCTTTGACAGGTAGAGACTGTGGTCTTGAAGAAAGAGCTCCCATGTGTGGTGTACCACATCATGCCATTAATAATTATATTCCGAGATTAATAGAAAATGGATTTAAAGTTGCTATTTGTGAGCAAATGGAAGATGCATCAGCAGCTAAAGGCATAGTTAAAAGGGATGTAGTGAGAGTAATTACTCCAGGCACTGTCATAGATCAAAACATGTTAGAAGATAAATCAAACAATTATTTATTAAGTCTATTCTTAAAAGGCAATGCGTTTGGAATGGCTTATGTTGACGTATCTACAGGTGAATTGTTTGTTACAGAACATTCTAACTACAATAAAGCTGTTTTAAATGAAACTATTTTAGGTGAAATAGTTAAAACTAACCCATCTGAAATAATTTCTGATGCTTTTATTGGTATAGATTTAATAGATTGTAAGATAGCTAAAATAAATGATTTGAAATCATTACAAGAATATAAAGATGTTATTTTAAAACATTTTGATGCTGTGTCGCTAGATTCATTTGGAATTTCTGATGATGTAAACTCAATCATTGCTTTAGGAATTTTATTAGAATATTTAAATGCAACTCAAAAAATATCTTTAGAACATATAAATAAAATCTCATCATATAAAATTGGTGATTATGTAGGACTTGATTCAAGTACTAGAAAAAATCTCGAACTTACAGAAACAATGCGAGGTAAGAAGGGACAAGGGACTTTGTATCATGTGCTAGATAATACTATGACAGCTATGGGCGGAAGATTGCTAAAAAAATGGATTGAAGAGCCTTTACAATCTAAAAATTTGATAAATAAAAGATTAGATGCTGTATCTGAGTTTTATGATAATGTTCTTGTTTCTAATAACATCAAAGAGTACATGAAAAAAATATATGACATAGAACGCCTAATTGGCCGTGTCGTTTATGGTAATTGTAATGGAAGAGATTTGATTGCACTTAAACAATCTGTATCAAATTTGCCTGATTTTAAAACAGAATTATCTTTTTCGGATGTTGAATTAATCAAAGAAATAAAAAATAACTTTGATGATCTCCAAGATATATATGATTTGCTTGAAAAATCAATCATAGAAGAACCACCTGTATCAGTTAAAGAAGGTGGAATAATTAAGAATGGTTTTCATGCAGAACTTGATGAAATCAAAGAAATATCTGTTAATGGTAAAGATTGGATTTCAAATCTTCAAAGCCAAGAAAGGGAAAAAACAGGTATTAAAAATTTGAAGATTGGATATAATAAAATATTTGGATATTTTATAGAAATATCACAATCTAATGTTAAAAATGCTCCAGAGCATTACATGAGAAAACAGACTTTAGCTAATTGTGAAAGATATGTAACTCCTGAATTAAAAGAGATGGAATCAAAAATTCTTAATGCTGATGAGCAGATTATGAAACTTGAGTATAATTTGTTTATGGAGATAAGACAGTTTATTAAAGAACAAATTTTAAGAATTCAAAAAACAGCACATGATATAGCTGTTGTTGATGTAATTAATTCGCTTTCTATTGCAGCTATAAACAATAATTATATTAGACCAAATATAAATAATACTAATAATATTGATATTATAGAAGGAAGACATCCGGTAATTGAAAAACTTATCAAAAATGAGCTGTTTGTACCTAATGATACTTCTATTGATAATAAAAAGCTGAGAATGTCAATAATTACAGGTCCAAATATGGCAGGTAAATCTACTTATATGAGACAAGTAGCATTGATAACTCTAATGGCGCACATAGGAAGTTTTGTTCCTGCAAAAGAAGCAGATATTTCTGTAGTTGATAAAATTTTTACAAGAGTTGGTGCGAGTGATGATTTAGCACAAGGTCAGAGTACTTTTATGGTTGAGATGTCAGAAGTATCTAATATTTTGAAAAATGCATCAGATAAAAGTTTGCTAATTTTAGATGAAATAGGTAGAGGCACAAGCACATATGACGGACTTAGCATCGCTTGGTCTGTAGTTGAATATATTACTAAAAACATAAAAGCTAAGACTTTATTTGCAACTCACTATCATGAACTTTCAGAGCTAGAAGGCAAACTTTCTAGCATTAAAAATTTCAAGATATTGATTAAAGAAACAGAGGATAAAATTACATTTTTGCGAAAAATTGTAGAAGGCAGCGTAGATAGAAGTTATGGTATTCAAGTTGCAAATTTAGCAGGACTACCATCAGATGTTATCGATAGGGCCAAAGAAATTCTTTTTCAACTTGAAGAAAATGATATTAACAAACCATTTACTAAAGGAAAAAAACGTGAACTTGTCAGTGATAAATTTCAACTTTCTATGTTTGGTGAAAACATAAAAAACTATGACAATAAATATAAGGATTTTGTTAATGACAATATTAAGAATATTGATGTTAATACATTGACTCCTATGGTAGCGATGAACATACTTGATCAAATTGTTAGTAAGGCAAAAAACATGGAGTAAATAGACCCAAATTGTTTTGAAAGGAATAATTATGATTAGACAACTAGATAATAATACTATTAATAAAATAGCTGCAGGGGAAGTAATAGAAAATCCAAAATCTATTATTAAAGAACTCGTAGAAAACTCAATTGATGCAGGTGCAGATGAAGTCATAATCGAAATCAAAAATGGTGGAAAAACTTTTATTCGCATAACTGATAATGGTTCAGGAATAAAAAAAGATCAAATTGAAGATGCTTTTAAAAGACATTATACTAGTAAAATAAATAATGCTAGCGATTTAGAAGATTTGCATACTCTCGGATTTAGAGGAGAGGCGTTAGCGAGTATTGCTGCGGTGTCAAAAGTTGAAGTAGTATCTAGGACTAATGATGATGTTTATGGCACTAAATTTGTGATTGAAGGTGGCAAAACGGTATTAAAAGAGGAAGTAGGCTGTCCAATCGGAACAACTTTTATTGTTACAGATTTATTTTACAATGTGCCTGCTAGACTAAAATTTTTGAAAAGTGATTCAGCAGAAAGTTCAAGTATTAATGAAATAGTTACGTCTTTGGCACTTAGCGTTAAGGAGGTTTCTATTAAATATATAAACAATAATAAGCCTGTTTTTAAAACACCAAAATCTAATAAGATGATAAATGCTATTTCTGTTTTGTATGATAAAGAATTAGCAAATTCGCTGATAGAATTTAACTTTCAAAATGATTATTTGAAAGTTAAGGGTTACGTTTCAAATTTAAACTACTACAGAGGCAATAGAAAATATCAGCTTATATTTGTTAATGGTAGATATGTTAAGCATAAAAGGATTGGTTTTTTTATTGAAGCAGCGTATAACACGATGTTGCCAAAAGATAAGCATCCTGCTTGTTTTTTAAACATTGAGATTGACAATGAATTAGTAGATGTAAATGTTCATCCTGCCAAGACAGAAATAAGAGTAAAAAACGAAGAAAAATTTCTTAAAGATATCAAGTATGCCGTTCAAAGTGCTTTAAATAGAGCTAATTTAGTTAAAGAAGTTAAAAGTGATAATTTTAATAAAAAAACAGGAAAAACAGAAAAAAGGGAAATAGGGTTTGCGTCTATAAAAGAAGTTTTTGTGGAAGATTCAGGATTAACGGCAATATTTGATACTGGAAACACACAAACAACAGAACTAGATTTTTTGTTTGAAAGGAATGCTAAAACTATTGAGATTATCGATTCTGATATTTCTGATGAAGATAAAAAAAATATATACGAAGTTTATGAAAAACAAGTTAACGATAGAACTACGTTATATGAAAATAAAGATATATATAGTATTAATGAATTGGATATAGCAAAGAAAAATGATTTCAATAAAATTGATATAATTGAAGAAATAGTAGATTTTGATTCTAAAGATAGTTCTAATGTATATAAAACTAAAAAAAATGATCAAGTTAAAATTGGAAGCGATAACATTTCTGTAGTTGAACTTACTGAAGAAGAATATAAGGATAAAACAAATAGATCTGCTATTGCTGAATTACGCGTAATAGGAACAACGTTTAAGACATATATTTTATGTGAAAATGCAGATACTGAAGAGTTATATATGATAGATCAGCATGCGGCACATGAGAGACTAAATTATGAAGCGTTTCTTTCTCAGATAGAGAGCAGAAAAATCAATTTGCAAGAATTATTGATACCTGAAGTAATAAATCTTTCATATGATGAATATCATATAGTTATTGAAAATAAAGATTTTTTTGAAAAAATAGGTATCCCTGTAGATAGCTTTGGAATAAATGATATTATAATCAACAGTATTCCTTTGATTTTTATTGACACAAATGTCAAAGATCTGTTTTTTACTGTATTAGATTCGATAAAAGATGTACGAAAAAATGTAAGTCTTGATTTAGAAATGCATAAAATTATTAAAAAGGCGTGCGTTAAATCTGTAAAAGCTGGTGACAATCTTCAAATTGCTGAAATAAAGAGGTTGTTAGAAGATTTATCTAAGGCTGAAAATCCCTATACTTGTCCACATGGAAGGCCTACTATAATTAAAATGACAAAATATGAAATTGAAAGAATGTTTGAAAGAATACAGATTTAATATGGTTTATTGACTTTTGGCAGAAGGAGTATGATATGAAAAATAAAATATTAGTAATAGTAGGACCTACAGCAGTTGGAAAAACAAACATATCCGTAGAGCTTGCTAAAAAATTTGATACTGAAATAATTTCTGCTGATTCTGTGCAAGTGTATAGGCATATGGATATAGGCTCTGCAAAAGTTACTGCTGAAGAAGCAAAAGGCATAAAACATCATATGATAGATATAGTAAATCCTGATGAAGAATTTTCGGTTTCAGATTTTAAAAATATGGCTGAGATGTACATAGATAAATTGATATTAGAAGATAAATTGCCAATAGTGATCGGCGGTAGTGGGCTTTATGTGAATTCGTTGCTTTATGATTTGGATTTTGGCCAAGTAAAATCTGATGAAAGTATTAAAATGATTTACAGGCAGTATTTAGAAAATAACGGTATAGATAAATTACATGAACTGCTTATAGAAAAAGATCCTATAGCAGCACAAAATATCCACAAAAATAACACAAAAAGAGTTATTCGAGCATTAGAAGTCTGTCATTTGACAGGAGAAAAATTTTCTGATATGTCAACTGATATCAGAAAACCAGGAAATAAATATGAATGTATAGTCATTGGACTTACTATGGATAGAGAATTATTATATGACAGAATCAATAAAAGAGTTGACTTAATGTTTGAAGATGGATTGTTAGAAGAAGTACAAAACATCCTCGATTTAGGCTACGATAAAAATTTGATTTCTTTAAGAGCGATAGGGTATAAAGAAATTTTCCCTTTTTTAGAAGGAGTAGTTTCAAAAGAAGAAACTCTAGAAATATTGAAACAAAATACTAGAAGATTTGCAAAAAGACAATATACATGGTTTAATGCAGATGAAAATATTAGGTGGTTTGACCTGTCTAACCTTGATAAAAAACAAGAAACTATCGAAGATATATATAGGTATGTAAAAGAATTAATTTAAAGAAAATTATTAAAAATGTAAATATAATACATCATAACGGAGATATAGAAAACAGCAAAGATGTATTAATTAATAATGGAATAATTGAAAAGGCAATTGCTTGTGCAAAACAAATGTATCAAAGAGGTCGTGGCGAAACAAGTTTAAGTTTTAATATACACACTAAAGGTGTTTTGTCAAATATTTAGATAAGGAGTCAAACAATTATTATGAAATTAGAACAATTGCGATACATAATTGAAATTGCAGAAACTAAATCAATAACAAAAGCTGCTCAAAATCTATTTATGACACAGTCCAATTTAAGTCGTTCGATAAAACAAATAGAAAACGAGCTTGAAAAAAAAATATTAATTAGATCAAATAATGGTACTTTTTTAACTGAATTTGGTGAACGGTTGTATCAAAAAGCGTGTGAGATTATTAAATCTTTTGATGAACTAAATAATATTGATAATAAAAAAGGCAATGAATTTAAGATAAGTACGGTGCCGGTATCGTTTATTTACAAAACTTTTACAGAGTTTGTGAATATGTTTAATAAAAATGATTCAAACTTTAGATTATACCAAACTACAAAATTAAGTGAAGTGATATCAGATGTATGTTCAAAAAAATCAGATATTGGCTTTTTTGCTTTCATAGAAAGTAATAGAGATTTTGTGGAAAAAAGTATTTCAGATTGTAACCTTAAATTTAATTGTATTCTTAGCAGTCAAATTTATGTTTACATAAGTAAGAATAATGAACTTCTATCAACAGAACTAAAAGAAATTAGTATTGATATGTTGGATTCTATGACACAGATAAATATTATTGATAAAGATGATACTAATATGTATATTTCTAATGAGTCTTTTAACAAGCATAATAGAAAGGATATTTTTGTAGAAGATACCTTTGCATTAATTGATATGATATCTAGGTCAAATGGATATTATTTAGGCATTTATCACCTTTATAAAAATTCTTATGCTAGTGAAAATATGAGAAGAATAAAATTAGCAGGGAATGATAAAAAAATATACTTTGGATATATATTGAGAAATGATGAAAAAATTAATGAAATAGTTGAAAGATTTATTAAACTTCTTAAATTAAATTTAAATATTAAGTAATTCTATATAATTTGGACTAGTTAAATTTTACGATTGAACATATTTTTGTTCAATCGTTTTTTATTATCTTTAAAAATACAATTAAATTAAATACTAATGTTATTATATATGAATGTTTTGCATGTTGCATAAGTAAAACGCATTGGTAAGAGTTTATTGCATAGTTTATAATATAATTATACACATAAATCAAAATAAGGAGAGAAAATTTTATGAAAAAGTATATTATGATTAAATGCGGTAAACTATTTGACGGAGTCAAAGAAGAATTTCAAGAAGGTATGGAAATATTAATAGAAGGTAAACGAATTTTAAAGGTTGAAAAAAACATCCAGATAGAAGATGCTGAAATAATAGATTTAACTCATTTAACCGTTACGCCTGGATTAATAGATGCACATGTTCATCCTGATATAATGGATTGGAAAACGTTAAACTCAGAAATTCTGTTTGGAAGTAGTAAATGGTCAACACTAGCAACTGCTAGAACAGCAGAAAAATCTCTCCGTAGAGGATTCACTACAATACGATGTGCATGTACAATAAAAGGTGATCACTATTTAAACGATGTAAGAAAAGCTATAGAATGTGGTTATTTTATAGGTTCGAGAATGGTTACGTCAGCTCTATGTGCAACACCAGGAAGCCATGGAGATTTTTTAGGACAAACGTTTGCCATGAATTCAGATTTTGATATGAGTACGAAGAGTATTTTTTTGGGAAATGGAGCAGATTTTTTCAGAGCTGCTGTTAGAGATCAAAAGAAAAGAGGGTATAATTTTATTAAAATTATGGCTACAGGTGGTTTTGCAACACCAAATGATTCCCCTGATGAAAAACAACTTTCAGATTGTGAACTTAAAGCAATAATAGAAACGGCGCATGATCTTGGAATGACAGTAACAGCTCACGCATATACTGCAAAATTAGTTAAAAATCTTATTGAATTTGGTATTGATGGTATAGAGCATGGTGCAATGATTGACGAAGAAACTGCCAGATTGATGGAAGAAAAAGATGTTTACCTAGTACCAACATTTTGCCCTTATGAAGAAATTGTAAATTTAGATGAAGAAGGCTTGTCTAAAAAACCTGAACATTTTGCTATTAAACTGAGACGTTATTCTGAAATTGTTAAAAATTCAAGAAAAACTATTATAAATAGCAAAATAAAATTAGGATATGGTACGGATTTCGTAGCAGTTCATCAACCTTATGAAAGTGGTTATGAATATGAAGCGTGGATGAATAATGGAATTGATTGCTTTAGAACATTAAAAGCTGCGACATCAGTTAATGCAGAAATATTACAAAAAGAGGATATAGGCATGATTGCTCCTGGTAAATATGCGGATATTTCAGGATGGGATAGAGATTTAGAAAATGACCCTAAAGCTCTTTTAAATTGTGCATTTGTAATGAAAGATGGAATAACCTATGCAACAGAAAAAACAGAATAATGGTGAGAAGATAATATATATATATAAAATATTATAATTAAGGAGATACGTTATGGATTATTTACAAGTTGGAAACAGTTCTTTGCTTGGAATTGCTGTTAGTATTCTTTTAATAATGGTAGCATTTCAAACAATAATTATGATAAAAAAAGGATGGAATGAGGCAATTAGGTTAGGCGTAGACAAAGTTACTCTAAAACTAATAGTAAAAAACAGTGTTACTATTTCAATATTACCTACTTTGCCTGTTCTAATAGTTCTTTTTATACTTGTACCATTGCTAGGTCAATATTTGCCTTGGCTTAGATTATCTGTAATAGGTTCAGGCACATTTGAAATGCTATCTGCTGATTTAGGTGCTCAGGCAGCTGGATTAACGGGACTTGTAGCACAAGGGTTTACAGTTGAAGCATTTGTAAATGCAGCATGGTGTATGAGTATTGCTGGGTCTATACCATTACTTGTTTCAGGTTTGTTTTTAAGACCAATATTTTCAATTTATGATAAAATTAGGCATAAAGATACAGAATTAATGAAAATCATTGCAAGCATGGCTATGTTATCACTTATAATGTCATTATCACTAAATCAATTTAGTAATGGATCAACTGCAATTACTGTAATCGTTGTATGTCTTATAGTAAGTATAATATGCCAAAAATTAGCTATTAAGCATAATATTAAAGCATTAGATGATTTTATTATGCCTCTAATATTAATTTTCGGATTGATTTTATCATATTTTTTAGGCAACTTTATTTTTATATAAGTTGGGAAAGGAGATTAAAATGCAAAAAAATTTAAATTATGATTTCGATAAATCAATACATCGTTTTGGAGCATGGTCAAGTTTAGTTATTTATGTTATGATGATGGGGATACCGATATTAATATCTTATATGTGTGGATATTTTCCAGATTTTTCAGCCTTAGCATCACCTCTAACAACATTACTGATATTAATGTTAGCTGCTCAAGCATGTGAATTGGTAGCTTTTCCCCCAATGTTTGGGCCAGGAGCACTATATATGTGCTACGTTACAGGCAATGTAACGCAATTAAAAATTCCAAGTTTATTGGCCGCGCTAAAAGCTACAAATATAGAAACAGGGACTCAAGAAGCTAGTGCTATAGCGATGGTTTCTGTTGGTGTCTCAAGTATAACTACTATGGTAATTATAGCATTAGGGTTAATATTTATGCTCCCGTTAACACCAGTACTCCAATCGCCAGAATTAAAACCTGTATTTGATAACGTTGTACCAGCATTATATGGAGCATTACTTGGAGTAAGAATATTAAGTTCTCCAAAAGATTCGGTAATATCATTTGTGATTTGTATTGTAGGGATGCATGCTTTGAATATACCGCAAAGTTTTATGATGCTAATTTGCATGGCTATAATGATAGCAAAAGGAAAATTATCTTATGACAAAACGAAGAAGAATAAAGCTGAATAATTTATATGAAACAATATTGATATACTATATAATAAAAAAATAAATACACTTTTTACCTGAAGATAGCTTAGATACGATTTAATAAATCATACCTAAGCTATTGACGCGTATATAGAATTATATAGAAATTTTTTTAATTCCCATCAAGTAAAAAAGAATTCCAAGTCTTGCATTTTACTTGCTAATTGTGTGTTTCGTTTACAAAACTTGCATTTCACTTTTTAAATGCGATATTTTGTTTTACAATTCAGCTGTAAATAATAATTCAAAACCGCTATTCAATAAATATTTATCGTTTTTCGATAAATATTTATTGACAAATAGAATATGGTGCATTATAATACATTTATGATGCATTATTTTTTTGCGATAATTTGTGCTAAAACATCAAAATTTATCGCAGTGTTTATAAGATTAAACAAAAATCAAACTACATCTTCGGAGGATATTATGTACAAAATTAATTTTATCAACAAATTTACAAAAATAGCTATTGATGTTTTCTTTTTACTGGGAATTATTGTTACACTTTCTGTTCCTTTTATTACAAAACCTATTTTAGATTACTTAGGTTTTGAAGAAATGGCAGAATATTTAGCTTTTCCGACTATTATAGTTTTACTTATCTCAGGTGCATGTGCTGTGTACATAATTTTTCATCTTAGAAAAATTTTTCAGGCTATAGGAAATGGAAATCCTTTTGTTATTGAAAATGCGAGATATCTTAGAAATATGGCAGTGGGCTCATTTGTAATCTGTGTGGTATTTATACTGAAAATTTTTTATTGGTTTACATTTGCTACTGTCATAATCGCACTTGTTTTCTTGATGGCAGGACTCTTCTGTTTGACTTTAAAAGATTTGTTTACACAGGCGGTCAAGTTTAAAGAAGACAACGATTTGACTATATAGGAGGAGGCTGATATGAAAATTATAATAAATTTAGATGTTATGATGGCAAAAAGAAAAGTAGGGCTTGTGGAACTTGCGGAAAAGATAGATCTCACACCTGCTAATCTTTCGATTTTAAAAAATAACAAGGCAAAAGCCATCAGATTTTCAACTCTCGAAAAAATCTGCGAAGTGCTTGAATGTCAGCCTGGAGATATTTTAGAATATAAAAATGAAGAACTATAAAACCATATATGGTTTTAATAATCAGTGATGCATAGTCATTTAAAAAGAGGTGGATAATATCTGCCCGAATTTAAGGAGGATTTTATATGAACAACGGAATGTTGAATTTATTGAGTTTATTTTTAGGATTAGTTGCGTGGATTTTACCGATTTTTGCAATATTTATGTTTAATAAAAACTCAATTACAAACTGCGATCAAAATTTAAAGTTGGAGCAGAAAAGTCATGCAGATAAAAATAATGAACAAAATATCACAAAAGGTGTGGCGATGATGATGGGCAGTTTAATATCTGCGATATTTTCCTTATTGTCCGCAATGATTGACAACAATTATTTAGTGAATATAGAAGATTTCAACGCACTTTTAGACACTTCGGACGCATTTATGTTTGCGGCCTTTATAATGGTTGGCTTTACAATTGTATTAAACATCGTCGCTTTTTTAACACTAAGAGGTGATTTGAAAGTTAAAAGTGTGAGTCAAGTGTTTTTCATCTTGTGTGTAGCTACACTTATCGCTTTAATAGTGTCTGCAGGCGTAACATATAAAACTTTAGGAAATTCACTCGCTTATTTTATACTGATTATCTTGCCGATGATTTTTTTAACTATCGGGCTGCTTGGAAGATTTACTTCTAAATGGTGGGTTTTAGATGTGGTGATCATATTGTTTATTTATTTTTTCTTTCTAAAAGATTTTCCGCCTATTGAGACGATATTTGGATTTGTATTTTGGACGATCATATATATAGCGCTCAGCACAGTAGTTGGATTGAACGCTTCTGTGTTGAGAAAATCGAGCAAGTAATTATTAGGGAATTATAATTTGAAAGTTTTGCAAAGAATGGGAAGAGCAGAGTCTTTGCCCTGCTTTGTACTTGAATGATGGCAAATTTAAAAAACGGGCGGAATAGAACACCGCCCTACGATAAAAATTATAAATATAATGGAGGATTTAATTTGAATATACAATTGAAAAGAAATTTATTATGCTACGGAATTATTTCGGGAGTTTGTTTCTCATACTTT
>CAYJLG010000034.1:0-26755 GCA_964371035.1 uncultured Clostridia bacterium
ATTGTACAAAATTAACCTCTGTCACTATCCCTGATAGCGTAACAACTATCGGTGACTTTATGTTTTCTGACTGCACAGGATTAACTTCTGTATCTATCGGCGATAGCGTAACAACTATCGGTGATGAGGCGTTTTCTCATTGTACAAAATTAACCTCTGTCACTATCCCTGATAGCGTAACAACTATCGGTGACTTTATGTTTTCTGACTGCACAGGATTAACTTCTGTATCTATCGGCGATAGCGTAACAACTATCGGTGATGAGGCGTTTTCTCATTGTACAAAATTAACCTCTGTCACTATCCCTGATAGCGTAACAACTATCGGTGATTCGGCGTTTTATGGCTGCGCTTCACTAAAAAGTGTATATTTCGACGGAGATTATCCGAATATTGGAAATAATGCAATCGATAAAAATGTAGCAATATATTACAATTCAGATGCGCAAGGTTGGGACGAAAAAGGTGCAACGTCTATTACTATTGCTGTCGAACTTGAAGATAATTTAGTATATAATGCTATCGAGCAAACACAAAATGTAACTGTGACAGTAAATGGAAAAATACTTGCTCCAGACAGATTCACATTAAACGGCCACATGCAAACTGATGCAGGAGATTATGTTCTCACTGTAACACTAGATGAATACAATTCACTCATTATACTAAAAAAATTTACTATTGCAAAAGCCGAGCAATCGGAGTTCACAGTTACTAGCACGGCTACAACTTATGGCACTGATTTAACGCTTGTGACATCAGGTGGTAAGGGTGAAGGAGATATAAGTTATTTAGTAGTGAATGGCACTGGTAGTGCAACTATTTCAGATGGTATATTGACTCCTACAAAGGCAGGTACTGTTGTAGTAACTGCTAAAAAAGCAGGCGACAGTAATTATAATGACATCACATCTGAGCCGACGACAATTACTATTGAAAAAGCTAACTATGTTCAAAAAACTACCGCGGATGGCTCTGCAAAATACGGAAAAACTGGTGAAGTTGATCTGTCTGTATGGGGTGCATTAGATGGGGTAAGTTTTGGAGATATATCAAATATAGAAGATAATTTTGAAATTTTAGTGCCGAATACTCTAAAAATAATAGATAATAGACTTGAGTTTAAATTTGTTGATGATAGTGAAAAACAAAAAGAATTTGCGCAAATTACAATCCCGGTTACAGCTACAAATTATAAAGATTTTGAGATTATCGTTACTGTTTTTTCAACCTATTACGATATACCAATAGTAAGAACTAACCCTATCGTAACTACTTATAGCGGCTCGCCGACAACAAGTTCTGCTATTACTGGTACTGCTTATGTAGATGGAGTAAAAGTTGATGGCGTTTTCTCATTTGAAGGTAAACAAAAATTGACAGATGTAGCCGATAGTGGTATAAAAAGTGTTAAATTCACTCCAACAGATGATGTTAATTACAGCCATACATTTACTACTGTAAATCTTACAATTAACAAAGCGACACCGACTGGTACGCCGACATTTGCAACTATTAATGAGAGTGGTAAAACTTTAGCTGATGTAAATCTTTCAATAGGTGCAATCACGCCAACTGGTGGTGCTATTACTTGGAAGTTAGACGAGGAAACTATTGTTGAATCAAATACATCGTATGAGTGGACTTATACTCCATTAGATGGTGAGAATTATACTGTTTTGACAGGATATGTGACTCCATATAGGGTGAGCACTGGTAGTGGTTCTTCATCGTCTGATGATAGAATAGATAGTGGAGATAAAACTTCTGTAGAGGATATTCAAGATTTGATAGATGATGGAGATAGTCTAATAGTAGAAGGCAAAAATGACCTGGAAGTGGAGTTTGACGAAAAAGCACTAGAGGCAATCTTAGGTGATGCAGGAGATAAAGATATTGTGTTTATCGCAAAAGAAGCTGAACTTGATGATCTAAGTGAAGGACAAAAGATTGTAATTGGTGATAATTTGGTTCTTAATCTAAAAGTTTTGATTGATGGTGTTGAGTTCACAAATTTTGATAGTGGTACGGTCACGATATCTTTACCTTATGAGTTAGATGAAGGACAAACTACATCTAATTTAAAGGTTTACTATGTGGATGATGAAGGTAATAAGACGTTAATTGAGAGTAGTTATGATGAGAAGACTGGTATGCTTACATTTAGAACAAATCATTTTTCTATCTATATGGTAACATATGAAGATATGATTTTTAGTGATGTTTCAAGCGACAATTGGTTTTATGATGACGTGATGTACGTATATACAAATGGCTTGATGACTGGTACGTCTAGTACTGAATTTTCACCAAATTTAAGTGCTACTCGTTCGATGATTTGGACGGTATTAGCAAGAATGAGTGGCGAAGAACTTGAAAAAACTGATATTTGGTATGAAGCGGGTCAAACTTGGGCTATGGAAAATGGAATTTCTGACGGAACTAATCCAGATGGAAGTATCACAAGAGAAGAGCTTGTAACTATGCTTTATCGTTATGAACAAGTGATAAATAACGGCGGATTTACCGGAACTTTTGCATTTCCGTTGCAGTACGATGATGCTGAATCGGTATCAGATTGGGCTTGGGAAGCGATGCTTTACATGACGATGAAGGATGTTATTAATGGCAAAACTGAGACAACTTTAGCACCAAAAGATACAGCAACTAGAGCTGAAATCTCTGCGATAATCCATAGATATAGCGAGATGGAGTAAGTTGGATACATCTTGTGATATGATCTAAAGATATGTCAAAAATATAAAAAGAACTGCTTTGGGAGATGCAGTTCTTTTTATATTAGCTATATTAATGATAATGATTCTTCTAATGATTTGATGAAAAGATTGCTTTGTTCTAGAGTTAGCGTAAGTGGTGGCTTTAGAATTATTAAGGTGTTAGCACCACCTATCAAAAATCTTTTTTCATCTAAATAGTTTCTGGCTATGCTTGCTGATTCTTTTGTAGTAAATTCTATTGCTATAGCAAGTCCTTTGCATCTAATTTCTTTGATGTGTGAACATTTTTGTTTTAGTGATATCAGTGAGTCGCTAATATTTTTGCCTACTGCAGCTACTGATTCTACTAATTTGTGGTCTATTAGTTCTTCGTATACAGCACATGATGCTGCACATGATAGTTCTGAATCTGCTGAACCGCCATACAATGCACTGAGATCTTCTTTTTTTAGACCTTCTCTCATAAGTACTGCATTGATGTTGAACCCATTTCCAAATCCTTTTCCTAATAGTAGCATGTCTGGTATGATATCTTCTTGTTTGTAACTATATAGTTCTCCTGTCCTACCAAATCCTGCTTGTATTTCGTCTATTATGAGTAGTATTCCTCTTTCTTCTGTCCATTTTCTTAGTGCTTTTAGATATCCTTTTGGAGGAATAATGATTTTTGAACCTAAGTATGGTTCTATGATTACTGCTGCTATGCTTCTTGAAGATTCATGTTCTATTTTTTTGTCTAAAAAATCTAGACAGTAGAAGTTGCAAGTTTCTTTTTTGCAGTTGAATTCACAGTTGCTACAATCAGGGTATATGCTATGTACGATTCCACTTGCAATAGTTCCGTGTCCTATTTTTCTTCTTGGTAATCCTGACATAGATGCACTAAAGTATGTTCTGCCATGTATGCTGTCCCAGTATGATACCACTTCACAGCGTCCTGTGAGTTTTTTTGCAATCCTCACTGCCCATTCTGTTGCTTCTGAACCTGATGATGTCAATAGTATTTTTTCAAATACATTGTCTGTAGATTCTATTAGATATTTGAATAATTTATCTTTGTATGGTTGGTTTGCACCGCAAGAAATTGTCAGTTCGTTTAAAGCTTTAGTCATTTTATTAGTAAAATTGACGTGATTTTGACCTAAAAAGGTTGTCATTTCGTTTAGTGTGATGTATGTGTTGCCTTTGTCGTCGTATAGTTCAGCACCTTTGCCTGATACAAAATTTATATTGCTTTGTTTTAATTCTCCAAATATATCATGTTTTTTTGCATAGTTTTCCACTATTGAGCCTCCTGACTATTTTATTACTAATTTAGCAAATGATTCTAGGAAGAACACAACGTCATCCACCATAGCGTTTAAAATAACTTCTCCTTTTTCAGCTGTAGCTAAAGTACTATTGCCGTTTGTACCTTTTGGCGTTTCCATTCTGCCTGGTAAGTAAACTTTGTTTATCCCATTTTTGAAGCACCCTGGGACAATTTCTGTGTATTCTTCTGTCGTTTTGTCCATATGCACTAATTCAGGTTTTATATGTAGCATAGTCGATGTTTCCGATTCATCTCCATGTCCACCTCTTTTTTGTTTGCATACTTCTTCTTCTACTTCTTTTCCAAGCCCTGTAATGTTTGTTACTGCAACTTTGATTTCATAGTCGTTGCTTAAGGTGCCTGCCATGACTTTTAGTGGTAAGTGTGTAGACACACCACCATCTAGAATCAAAAACTTTTTAACACCGAAACGCACATAGCTTAATATTATGTCTTTTACGTAGTTTGTAAAGTTAACTGCTTCTATAGTTACAGATCCTTTCCAATCTCTAAATGCTGGAAAGTATGCGTATGGCAGAGTTGGTAGAGTTATTATCGGAAATTTTTTAGTTATTTCATTAGCTATCCAATCTGTAACAAAATAGTCTGTACCCATTGGCAAGTGATCTCCGTGTTCTTTTGCTCCACCGCCTATAGGTAGCATTATTATTGAATCTTCATTTATTATCTCATTGCATTGTTCAAATGTAATGTTTTTAACGTGTACACCTTTCATAAGTATTCTCCTTTTATAAACTATTAATCTCTTTGACGTAGATGCAGGCTACAAAGTGTTCTGGTTCTACTTCTACTAATTCAGGTTGAACATTGAAGCAATCTTCTTTTGCATATAGACATCTTGGTGCAAATCTACAGCCTGGTTTTGGGTTGATAGGTGAGCTTATTTCACCTTTTAACAAAATTCTACTTTTTTCTGAGTCTATGTTTATTGTCGGTATAGCAGAAAGTAGTGCTTTGGTATATGGGTGTAATTGTTTTTCAAATAGTTTGTCCGATGAACATTTTTCGACCATGTTTCCTAAATACATTACGCCTATGTCATTTGATATATGCTTAACTACAGATAAATCATGTGTGATAAACATATATGTCAAATCTTTTTCTGCTTGTAAGTCCATCATTAAGTTTAATATCTGAGCTTGGATTGATACGTCAAGTGCTGATACAGGTTCATCACAAACTATGAATTTTGGGTCTAATACTAATGATCTCGCTATACCTATTCTTTGTCTTCTTCCACCATCTAATTCATGGGGATATGTGTTTTCTAATCTTCTGGCTAATCCTACTGTGTCCATAAGTTTGTAAACATGTGCGTACATATCTTTTTTTGCTTTATAAATATTGTATGCTATCATTGGCTCTGCTATTGTTTCAAATATTGTCATTCTAGGATTCAAGCTTGAAAATGGGTCTTGAAATACCATCTGCATGTTTTTTCTTACTTCTTTTAGCTTGTCTTTTTTTACGTTGGTAATATCTTCGCCTTCAAAATAAATCTGTCCGGCTGTTGGTTCTAATAGGTGCAAAATTACTCTACCTAAGGTAGATTTTCCACAACCTGATTCGCCTACTATGCCTAAAGTTTTGCCTGTTTCTATTTTGAAGTTTATACCATCAACAGCATGAAGCATGCCTGAGGCTGTCTTAAAATACTTTTTTAATTCTTGAACTTCTACTAAAGCACTCAATTTTTCACCGCCTTTGCATTTAAACATTTAACTGTGTGTATACCACCGATATTTATCGGATTTGGATTTGTTTTTTGACATTCTGGTTTTGATACTGTACATCTTTCATAGAATTTACATCCTTCTGGAAGTTTTGAAGGATCTGGTAACATGCCTAATATTGGCTTTAATCGGCTAACTTTTGATTCTAAGTCTGGAATAGATCCAAACAAGCCTATAGTATATGGATGTGATGTGTTTTTATATATATCTTCTAATGTTCCATATTCAACTATTTCACCACAATACATTATTGCTACTTTATCACACATTTCGGCAACAACGCCTAGATCGTGAGTGATTAGTATTGTTGATGTGTTTAGTTCGGCTTTTAGGTTTTTCATTAAATCTATAACTTGTGCTTGAATTGTAACGTCGAGTGCAGTAGTTGGTTCGTCTGCAATCAAAAGTTCTGGCGAACAAGCAAGGGCAATTGCAATAACTACTCTTTGTTTCATACCACCTGAGAATTGATGAGGGTAATCATGATATCTTTCGCCTGGGATACCAACTAATTCTAGCATTTCTGTCGCTCTTGCAGCGGCTTCCATTTTATTAACTTTTTCGTGAAGTCTAATTACTTCTGCGATCTGTTCGCCTACTGTTATAACTGGATTTAAGCTTGTCATTGGATCTTGAAATATCATCGATATTTGTTTGCCACGTATTTTTCTCATAGCCGCAGAGTTTTGTTCGATTATATTTTCGCTATTAAATAAAATTTCGCCTTCTGAATATTTTCCTACTGGTTCTGGTAAAAGGTTCATTATGCCTAATGCCGTAGTTGTTTTCCCTGCACCAGTTTCTCCAACTAGTCCTAAGGTTTCACCTTTTGTTAATTCTAAATTTATTCCATTAACTGCATGTACAGTGTTGTCATCTGTAATATATTTAATGTTTAAATTTTTAATATCTAATATTTTTTCCATATGCAACTACCTCTATTTTTTCATACGTGGGTCTAAGGCGTCTCTTAAGCCGTCTCCCAACAGGTTAAGTGCTAGTATTACTATAACTATAGCTACGCCTGGGAAAACTACTAAATGCCAATAATCTCTTATGTACGCTCTGCCTGATGCCAACATTGAACCCCATTCTGGAGTTGGAGGTTGAACACCTAATCCAATAAAACTTAGTGTCGATGCGCTTAGAATAGCAAGAGCCATACTTAAAGTTACTTGTACAATTATGGGTGCAAGTACATTGGGAATTATATGTCTTGTAATTATTCTTCTGTCTGAACATCCAACTAATCTAGCTGCCTCAATAAATTCTTGTTCTTTAATCGATAGTACAGACGCACGAATTATTCTTGAGAAGGAAGGTATTGATGAAAAACCTACTGCTATCATTAGGTTTAACAATCCAGGTCCTAATGTCATAGATATTACTATTGCTAAGAGTATGTTTGGAATAGACATCAAAACATCCATAAATCTCATTATGATGTTGTCGATTTTATCACCATAATATCCTGCTATCGCTCCTAGTGTTCCCCCAAAAGTTGCTGAAATCGACACTGATACAAAACCGACTAATAATGAAACTCTTGATCCGTAAATCAATCTACTTAGTATGCATCTTCCGTTCTCATCTGTACCTAGCAAAAATTCTTTGTTAGGGAATTGAAATATCTTGTCTAGGTGCTGATCTGCGTAATGATAAGGTGCTATTAGATCTGCAAAAATTGCTATTAGCCCAAGTGTCATTATTGTGAATAAACCAATCATAGCCATTTTATTTTTTACTAATCTTTTCCACGCATCTCCCCACAGACTTTTCTTTTTTATTACTTCGTTGTCGTTGGATATATTTTTTGTCACACTATTCATTAGTTTGCACCTACTTTCCTTTTAGTTCTATACATAGATCTAATTCTAGGGTCAATGAATCCATACATAATATCTACAAATAAGTTCATAAAACTAAAAACTACTGCTATAAATAGTACTCCACCTTGAATTATAGGTAAATCTTTTGTATTGGTTGCATCTATCAATAATTTTCCTAATCCCGGAATAGCAAAAATAGTTTCAACTACTACTGTGCCACCAAGTTGTCTACCGAATTGCATTCCCATAATTGTAACAACTGGAATTATTGCATTTTTTAATGCATGCTTAAGAATAATCGTGTTTTCTTTTTGCCCTTTTGCTCTAGCTGTTCTAATGTAATCTTGACGGACTACTTCGAGCATACTTGAACGAGTGGTTCGCATTATACCTGCAGCGCAACCTGTACCTATTGTAATAACAGGTAGTATCCAATATTTTGGACCATAAAATCCTGATGCAGGTAGCATTTTTAAGTTTAAAGAAAATATGATTATCAACATGAGCCCTAGCCAAAAGCTTGGCATTGCCAAGGAAATCAGGGAAAATAGTGTAACTCCATTATCAAATAATGAATATTGTCTTGTTGCTGAAATTATGCCTGCTGGTATGCCGATTGCTGCAGCTAATAAAATACTTAAAAATGCTAGTGTAAATGTAGTTGGAAATCTTGACATTATCTCATCAGCCACAGGTTTTCCGTTTTTATATGAGTTTCCAAAATCGCCTTTTGTTATAATATTTATTACATAGTTGAAAAATTGCACGAAAAATGGATCATTAAGACCGACTTCTTCTCTTATAGCATCAACTTCTTCTTGAGTTGCAGTCTCGCCAAGAACTGTTCTTATCGGATCACCGGGCGTAAATTGAAGTATCGTAAATACTATGAATACAACACCTAATATTACCGGTATCATCATTAACAATCTTTTGCAAATGTACCTTAACATAGAGCCTCCTTTTGCTTGTTGAAAAAGGTGAAGCTAATAACCTCACCTTTTATTATAATTATTCTTACTTAAATTCTAACAGAGAAAATCTTAAAGCTTGAGTTGGTATAAAGTAGATGTTTTCGATTTCATTGCTAGTCGCAATATGAGTTTGTCCTACTCCTAAGTTTACATAAACTGCTTCTTCTGCAATTATTTCTTGGATTTCTTTGTACATCTCTTTTCTTGTTTCTTCGTCTGATTCTGCACTTGCTGCTTCTAATTTTGCATCTAAATCAGCATTAGTATAGAATGAACGGTTTCCGCCACTACCATGTTTTTCTGAGTGGAATACGTCTAGACCATATGCAGCATCTGCTGATGAAGTTGTCCAACCACCTATGTACATTTCTTGTTTTCCTGTTACTAGTGAGTCTAACCAACCTGCGAAATCTAGAGATAATATTTCTACTTCGATTCCAATTTGACCTAACATACTTTGTATCATTTCAGCTTGCATTTGATTGCTACTTGTGATTGTTATTGATGTTTGGAATCCATCTGGATATCCTGCTTCAGCTAATAAAGTTTTTGCTTTTTCTACATCTAAACCATATATTTCGCCTGCATTGTGGTATCCCCATACTCCTGGTGCTATAGGTGAAAATGATTGATCGGCTAAGCCAAATGTAGAGTTTTTGATTATAGTTGCAGCATCTACTACATGTGTGATAGCTTGTCTTACTCTTGCATCATCAAAAGGTGCTTTTGAACAATTGAATGATAAGTAAGAAGTGTTTAATATGTTTTCTGATAAAACAGTTACATCTGGGTTTTCTGCTAAGTTGGAAACATCATTAGCTGCTAGTGACATTCCGATGTCAACTCCGCCGGTTTCAACTTCTATTGCTCTTGTAGTAGCTTCAGGAACTAATCTGATAACTAAAGTATTGAAGTTGATTTCTTCTCCCCAATACTCATTATTCGCTTCAAGTTCCATTACATCTCCTGATGTCCATGATTTGTATTTGAATGGTCCTGTTCCTACAGGGTTTTCATCATAGCTTTCTCCGCCAGCTTCTAGTGCTGCTAAGTTGATTATACCTGAAATAGACATAGCCATATAGTTTAAGAAAGGAGCAAAAGGTTCTTTCAAAGCTATTTCAATTTCAGTATCGCTTACAACTTTACAATTTGCAACATCTATAACGCCTAATACTGATGAAGTTGCAGGTGAAACTGTTACAAGTTCAAGTGTATTCATTACATCTTGAGCAGTAAATTTGTCGCCATTGTGGAATGTAACGTCATCTCTTAAAGTGAAACTATATAGTGTAGGACTTACTTTGTTCCACTCAGTAGCAAGTGATGGCATTAAATTCATATCTTTGTCAAATTTTAGCAAAGTGTCATAGATTAAGCTTGTTACAAACGAAGTACCTGCATCGTTAGAACCATGAGGATTTAACGTCGTAGCTTCTCTTGAATTTGCTACTATAACTGTGTCTCTTTTTTCTGATGATTGTTCTCCATCATTTGATGAACCTTGTTGATCTGAAGTATCATCAGAACAACCTACTACTCCGGCCAATATCATTGTAATGACCAATAAAATACTTAAAATTCTTTTCATTTCTTTCTCCTTCTCTACGTTGTTTTAACTTTTGTTAATTATTTATATAAATTCTTGCGAATTTATAACAAAGGGTAATTAAACAGAGCTTAGATTCAACTCCATTTCAAATGAATACTGGGTGTATTCATATAAAAGTTCCATGTATTCGATAAGTTTTTTGTCTTTGCTGTATGATTTTCTATCTATTTGAAGCAGTGGCCAATCTTCTTTTACTCCCATAAGTTTAGAAGATTTTTTGTCTGCTTTTGTAGCTTTTATTCTCTGAATGCCTTTTCCAAGTTCGAGGTTGAATTTGTTTTCATACAGTTCATAGATAGTGTTGTTAACTATGTCGTTTTCACTTAACTGTATACCGTATTCGATAGGCAAATATAGTTTTGCATATCCAACTACAGCGTCATCTACTTTGTGAACTCTCTCGATATAGTAACATTCTTCGCCTAGTTCGCTTAATTCTTCGCAATTTGGATGTTCTATCGGTTTAATCTTTTCCATACTCAAGACACTTACTATAGGTTTGATGTTGTGAATGTGCATCATGTTAGTAACGCCTGTCAATTTTCGTGCGTTATCTTTAATTATTGTGTTTTTTACAAAAGTTCCTTTTCCCTGTTTAATAACTAAAATATCTTCTTCTGCTAATATAGAAATCGCTTTTCTTATAGTTATTAAACTTACTTCAAATCTTTTTGCCAAATCTGATTGAGTTCCAATATTGCCGTCTTCTTCGTATTTATGAAGTAGTATTTCATTTTTTAAAACGTCGGCTATTTGCTCATACATAGCCACCGAAGAGTTTTTTGTAATCACCATAATTTATCTACCTTCCCCTTTTAATTAAAGCAAATATTGTTTTATTGATGTGTTTGGTTTGTGTTTGGTTATTTGCATATTGATATAATGTTATATAATATTATATAACATTATATCATAACTTTGTCAATATTTTTTTATTTAATTTATATATTATTGTCTAAATGAAAGGATTAAAAAGCCTAGGCTATCGCTACTATTTGTTGTGTATGCTTTTTTGATGAGAACTTAGGAAATTTATTTTTAGATTATTCTGAAAAATATTTTTTTCAGAACTACCGTGTACTGATCTCCCTGTCTAACTTTTGGGAGTCACATCATGATGTATTTCTTTTAGTTTGAATTATATTGATAATATTTCTCTTCTTCATAACAAAAACCACATGTACAGTCGCATGTGGCTTTTGGTTTTTTACTTCCGAAATTGTTGAAAATAAGATTTCTCAGTATTATTTCGGAGGAGTGGGAGGAACAGAGTCCCTCCCATACTCCTATTTTATTTTTTTATATTTTCACTACTGTATATTGTTACATTTATTATATCAATTTTTATCCAGATATTTACGAGCTGTAGTATTAAATTAATTATCTATATTTTGCGATAAGACTGCATTTATCATTTCTTCTGTCATGCCGCTCTTTCTCATTTTTTCTACCATCTTATCCATTCCTTGCTTAATTCCTTGCTCTCTTACGGCATGCAAGGTGAATTGTTCGTTGAAAATTGCTTCTTCACGTCGTCTCGCTCTTTCTCTTAATAGATCGTCTTCGCTTAAATTGTATACTACTTTAGCCGCTTCTTTTATCATGTTATCGCCTAATTCTTGCATCTCTTCGAGCTCCTTTCTGTTCTCTACTTTCAAAAATCTTAGCCACATTTCTTTTTTGTTATCTTTGTCTATTTTTGCTTTTTCCATTTTTTCGAGTTCGAAAAAATATATCATGAATTTTTCTGTTGAAAATCAAGTGTTTTATCATTTGCAAACATTTATGTCAATGGATGATTGATTTTTTTCACTCCATTTGAAAATATATCTGCAATATTTCTCCTGTTATTTCAATTTTAGTATATCATACGTTTTGTCATGCCGCCATCTACGACTATGTTTGCTCCGTTTATAAAGTCGTTTTCTTCGTCTGCTAAGAATAGGCACACGTTTGAAATGTCTCGCGGTTTGCCAACCCTGTTTGATGGGTGTATGTCGTGATCTCTTTGTTCTAATTCTTTCCAATAGCCTACGTGGATGTGTCCAGGACTAATAGCGTTGACTGTTATAGGTTTCCCTCTAAGTGATACGCAAAGTGAGTTTGTAAGCGACACTATTCCACCTTTACTCATGCCGTATAGTTCCCAATCTTCCATGTTTTGATGCCATCTAGTTGATGAAATATTTATAATTCTACCGTAGTCTTCGCCTTCATTTAATTCAATAAATCTTTTGGCACATAAAAATGCACCTCTTAGATTTGTATCTAATACTTTATCATATTCTTCTAACGATACTTCTGTGATATTTTTGATAAACATTGCTATTGCTCCGTTGTTTATCAATACATGTGCTTTTTTGTATTTTTCTTTGATTAAATCAAATGCTTTTTCTATAGAGTTTGGATCTGAGAGATCTGTCTCTATGTAGTCTACATAGCTTTCTTTGTTTTCTATGATATCAAGCACTACTACTTTGTACCCTTTTTCTGAAAAGCGTTTAGCCATATCAAAACCTAGACCTTTTGCTCCACCTGTTATTATACATATTTTCATTTGTTTTTCCTGCCTTTAATTAGTTTGTTTAATTGTGTATTAATTATACTAAAAAATTCTCAAATGGTCAAAACTATTGAGAGTTTTTAGTATGGCACTCCTTTTAGAGAATACATTATGATGGTAAAGATCAAGTAATAGCTTTGTGGTTGACATTGATGATTTAATGTTGTGTTTTGCAAAATGTTTCATTAGAACACTTGACAATATGGAATAAATCCCATATAATGTATGTGCGGGGAGTAAGAAAATGGGTGAATTTGAAATTATTTTATATACTAAAGACAACGGAGATATTCCTGTAGACGAGTTTATAGACAGTCTAAACGTAAAAATGCAAGCTAAAATAGTTATGGGAATGAAGTTGTTAAAAATCAACGTGAACCAACTTAGAGAACCTTATACAAAACATTTAGAGGATGGAATATTTGAACTTAGGGCTAAAGTCGGAAGTGATATATCAAGAGTGTTATATTTCTTTGTAATCGGTAGAAAAATAGTATTTACAAACGGATTTATCAAAAAGGCACAAAAGGCACCTAAAGGTGAAATAGACCTTGCTAAAAAATATCGAAACGATTATTTGAACAGAGAGGAGAGATAATTATGCGTGATGATTTTGACAAACTACTTGAAAAACACATGGAAAACCCTGAATTTAAAAAAGAATACGAAGCACTTGAACCGGAATTTAATATTATTCAAGCGATTATTGACGCTCGAAAAGAAAGCAAATTGACACAAAGGGAGCTTGCCGAGAAAACTGGTATCAATCAAGCAGACATCAGTAAACTTGAAACTGGAAATGCAAACCCAACGCTTGCACTCCTCAAAAGGCTTGCTGATGGAATGGACATGACCTTGAAACTTGAATTTATACCCAAACACAACTAAATATTGCACTAAAAAAACTACATTGGCATGATGTAGTTCTTTTAACTTTTTCTCTAAAAAAATCTGAAAGCTATTAAAATAATTTGGCATTTGACAAATAAGAAAACTATTGTAGAGAAAAGAGTTCTTCTTCTTTTTAATTAATTTCTATTTTCTTGTGATTTGTCAATAAAATGCTTGAATAGATTGATCATTACAGGTTGGCTTTCAAGCAATTCTTCTGGGTGGTATTGTACTAGCATAATTGTACCATCTTCGTTTTCTAATGATTCTATAATTCCATCGTTAGTACGCGATGTCACAATTAATCCGTCTCCGATTTTTTTTACTGACTGATGATGTAATGTGTTTGTAAATAGTTCGCTACTTCCAAGTAGTTTGTGGATTATTGTACCTTCCTCGATAATCACTTTGTGTGTAAGATAATCTCTGTCGTGCTTCTGAACGTGTAGTTGATGATTAGCATTATATATTGATAAATCTTGGTATAGGCTACCGCCAAGAACGACGTTTGTAATTTGCATGCCTCTACATATACCTAACAAGGGTTTGTTGTGTTTTAATGCGTGTTCTATCGCTTTTTTGCACATAATATCAGCGACTACATTTAAGTTGCCCACGCATGGTAGTGGATCTTCGTTATACATAAATGGATCTACGTCGTCGCCTCCAGGTATTAAGATTCCATCTGTACAAGATAGTATGTCTTCAATGTCTTCTTGAACAGGTACTATCAAAGGTATGCCTCCTGCTTTTAAAACGGCTAAACAGTATGAATCATTTGCATAGTTTAAACGTACGCTAATGTTGTTGCCTGGGCTAATTATTCTATGTGCTCCCATAACTGCTATTAATGGTTTTTTCATTATTTTACCTCAATAATTTAATCTTATTTTGCGGGATTCTTATTCAAGCATACTATCGGAGTACTCTGTTATTCAATAATTGTATATTGTCCTGATTTTTCTACGATTCCTTTTGGCTCATTTGCTGAGTATCCAAGTGCTACTATACCATAAACAGAATGATTTTCTGGAACACCAATATTTTCAAGTGCTTTTCTAAGTTCTGGATTATCACTATTTCCATAGTTCATCTGATTTATCCATACTGAACCGATATCCAAGCTGTGTGCTGCTAGCATAATGTTTTGTATAGCGCACGCGTTGTCCTCAACACCTAAGTGATTGTCTTTTTCGTTTGATATGATTATTAATGCTGTTGGATTGTAAAAATTATATTTTTCATTTCCTATTACTTTTCCTACTAATGATGCTAGTTCTTTAATTTTTTCACTGTTTATTATTCCAAAAAAATTCCATGTTTGTCTGTTCATTCCACTTGGAGCGTATAGTCCTGCTTTGATCAATAGTTCTATATCTTTTTTGCTAACTGGTTTGTCTAAAAAAGATCTTGTGCTTCTTCTACTTAGAATATTGTTGATAATTTCGTTCATTTTAATTCTCCTGCCTTTTATTTTTAATATTGTAGTTTGTTGCTAAAACTTGAGTATATTTTAGCACATATTTACCTGATAAGTAATGTTATAAATATTCAGTACAAACGCATCAATATATTTATCCTAAAATGTTAAAACGCAAAACGTTGTAGGGTGTGGTCTTGACCGCACCGAAAAATACAAATAAATCTGTAAAACAACGGATATATTGAAAATTAAACATCATTGCAATGTAACTGTCAATAGCAACAGAATTTAGTTTAAGTTTGACTAAATATTATTTTTCTAATTTTTCTTAATAGTTTGATTTTTTAAGCATAAATGAAAGGTATAGCAGTATAGCACAAATAACAAGTATCCCGTATCCTCCAAGCGGTATGCTCAGCAGACCAGCAGTGAACGTTCCAAATGTAAATGAGAATAGTAGTATAAAGTATTTTGCGGTTGAAATAATAGTTTCACTATCGCGATTGACTATACAGTCACCTATGTGTTGTCCAAGTGATCTTATGTTTCCAGTGCAAATTGTTGTATTGTGAACTGCGCCTTCATAATGTCTAAATGTACTTAATTGATATCCTGTTGCAATTGCTAGATAAAATGCTATAGCTTCGTTAAACATGCCAACTGGTATGAAAGCTACAGAAAAAAGTGCTATCAATTCTACCCATAACGAAACTTGATTTTGAAAATATACTGATTTGTGTTTTATTTTAGCCTTGACTAGTTGATAAATTATTGCTCCTATAGTACAGCCAATAATGGGGATAATCGCCCCTAGAAAGTCAGCTATGTTTTTTTCATACATCGCGATCCCAGCTTTTGCCATGTTTCCTGTATGCATTGAGACAAAAACTCCACCTCTAACAAAGAAAGTGTATGCGTTGATAAATCCTCCAGAAAAAGTTAATAAAATCATAAAAATTAAAGATTGTTCTATTTTTGTATTGTCTTTTGTTTTACTCATTAATGTTTGCTCCATTTTTTTACTACATCACTGCAATGTATCCATCACATCTTGATTCTGTTCCAGCAAATAATACTCCGTGTTCGTCTCTCCAAATAATCTGACCTCTTCCGAAGGAGCCTGATTCGTGCTCAACAGAAATTTCATGACCACGTTCTACTAGTTCTTGTATTATATTGTTAGGAAAGTTTTGTTCAACGGTTATTTTCTTTTTTTCCATCCATTGCCATCTTGGCGCATCGAGTGCGTCTTGTGGGTTAAGAAGAAAATCTACAGTATTTGTTATCACTTGAAAGTGTCCTTGTGGTTGCATAAAGCCACCCATCACTCCGAACGGGCCAACAGGTTTTCCATCTTTCATTAAAAAACCAGGGATTATAGTGTTGTATGGTTTTTTTCTTCCTTCTAAACAGTTAGGATGACCTTCTTTTAGATTGAAATTATGTCCTCTGTTGTTGAACGCAATGCCAGTGCCTGGCACAACAATTCCTGATCCAAATCCCATGTAGTTGCTTTGTATATACGATACCATGTTGCCTTCACTGTCTGCTGTGCAAAGATATATCGTACCACCTTTTGGAGGTTCTCCTACTGTTGGCATCATGGCTTCACATCCTATTTCATTCGCTCTGTCTTTACCATATTTTTCGGAAAGAAGTTCTTCTGTCGAATAGTCCATGTGTCTTATATCTGCAACGTATTCTTTAGTGTCTACAAATGCTAATTTCATAGATTCTATCAGTTTGTGATATGTATCTGCACTTTCTTTATGTGAAATTTCTAAATTTTTAAAAATGTTTAATGCCATTAGTGCAGCTATACCTTGGCCGTTTGGAGGTATTTCGCAAACTTCATATCCTTTATAGTTTACGCTTATAGGCTCAACCCAATCTGGTGTAAATTGTTCCAAATCTTCTTTTCTAATAAATCCGTTATGTTTTTTACTAAATTCGTCTATCTTGTCTGCAAGTTCGCCTTTATACACGGATTCAGCATTTGTATTTGCTATAGATTCTAAAGTCGTTGCATGGTTTTCAGATTTCCAAATTTCTCCTGTTTCTGGAGCTACTCCATTAGGTGCAAATGTGTTGAACCAGTTTTCAAATTCTTCGCCTACAAACACCTCTTTATATTTTTTAAGTGCTTTTTTCCAATATTTAGATACAGTAGGTGCAACTGCATGACCAAATCTAGCAGTGTCGATTGCTGGTTGTAATACGTCTTTGAAAGGTAACTTGCCAAATTTCTTTGAAAGTTCTGCCCATGCTGCTGGAACTCCAGGTACCATCACTGGTGTAAATCCAAACGTCGGTATTTCTTCTATTCCAAGTTCATTTAACTTTTGTTTTGATAAAAGTGCAGGTGAATATCCACTGCTGTTTAACCCATGAAGTTTGTCCTTTGTCCAAATGATTGCAAAAGCATCGCCCCCTATGCCGTTTGAAGTAGGTTCTACAACGGTTAACATGGCTGCTGTAGCTATCGCGGCATCAATTGCATTGCCTCCTTTTTTTATCATATCTAATCCTGCTTGTGCTGCTAAAGGATGCGAGGTTGCTACTGCTGCATTTTTAGCAATCATTACGTTTCTTTTAGAAACATAATTTTGAACTTGATTATTTTTCATATATATATTCTCCTCTACATTTATTTTTAATTAATATATGCAAAATCAATGCCAATTTTTTTGGAAAACTATTTAGTGTTATAAAACAGATCAATGTTTAATCCTAATATCTAAATTAGACCATGCAATAATTTTTTGCCTGTATTTGTTATAAGGACTCCTGCTCTCCCTTTGCCAAACGAAACGTAATCCTTTTCTCTTAGCGAAGATAGTATTGCTCTTACTAAATATTCACTAACTACTATGTTTTTACCTTGAAGTATACTTAACAATTTTTTTCTACCATGTGGTTTTTCAGCTAATACCTTTAATATTTCCATTGCAGCTAAATTTTCATGAAAATTTGTAAACAGTTTAATTGGTTCAGCATTATCAAGTGCAAAAAAATTCTTTTCTGTAGAATTAAATTCTGTATTTACCATATATTCTGGCAAATGTGAAATTTCAATAATATCGTCTGAAACAACACACATGTATTCAATACAATTCTTTAGCTCTCTTATATTTCCTTCCCAATTGTAATTTGTTAAAAAAATTTGTAATTCAACTGTTAAAGTTTTATACTTACATCCTTCATTTTCAATAATATTGTTGATTAGTATTTTTATATCTTCTCTTCTCTCTCTTAGCGGTGGTATTTTAATAGTAATTGTGTTTAATCTGAAAAATAAATCCAATCTAAACTTATCGTTTTCTACATAATTTTTAAGGTTTTTGTTTGTAGCCGCAACTATTCGAACATCAATTGGAATTATTTCATTGCCTCCAACTCTCATTATTTCTTTTTCCTCAATAACTCTCAATAGTTTAGCTTGTAATTCTAAACTAATTTCACCAATTTCATCTAAAAACAATACACCTCTATGTGCTTTCTCAAAAAGGCCTGCTCGACCTCCTTTTTTTGCGCCTGTAAAAGCTCCTTCTTCATAACCGAACAATTCACTTTCAAGCAAATTCGTTGGTATTGTAGCGCAGTTTACTGCTACAAAAGGATATTTGCTTCTGTTTGATGCATTGTGAATAGATTGCGCAAATAATTCTTTACCTGTACCACTCTCACCAACAATTAAAGTAGTTTTATTAATTAATGAAACTCTTTTCGCCATCTCTACAGTTTTTTTAATTTTTTCACTTTCACCTAGGATCATATCAAAATTATACTTAGAAATATAACCCTTACTTCTTAGTTGGTTTCGCAAAGAATTTTGCAAATTCATGACATCTGTTACATCTTTAAAAATAAATATGTACATATTTTGATATCCGTGCTTACTATGAATTTCCTTTTTTGTAATTAGAATATCTTTGTATATTTTGGTTAAACTTACAAGTTTTTCTTTAAATTCTTGTTTGTGCAAAATAAGCTCATTTAATTTGTCAAAATTAAACACTTCTTGTATTTTTTTGTTTGCAGGATTATTGACTATTCCAAATAATAACATAAATCTTTTATTGTAATTTTTAATCTCATAATTTTCATCCAAGACTACTAAAGCGTCATCTACTGCATTTATTATCGTATTTAGTTGCACGTCTGCATTTAAAAATTGATCATGAAAATATTGAGCACTATCAACATGTTTAGCATTATCTCTACAATAATCGAAAATTCTATTTTCAAGTTCATCATCAATTATACCTAGTATAGTAGCTATATCCATGACAGTTGTAAATGCTAATTTTCTGTCGCCAAGTGATATCAAGTTTTTTTGTGTGCCATCAAAGATAGAAGAATTATTACTAACTATTGCGATATCATTTTCTTTAACTTTATCTTTTTTCGGGTTGTACACACTAATATTCATGTTTTTCAACCCTAAACTATAAAGAAGAGAAACTGTTTTAAATGATGCCATATACGATTTAAATCCTATGTATGCATTAGTGTCTTTTGGATACGTTTTAAGCACTTCAATTAGTTCTTGTTTGAATGTGAAATCAAGAAATATTATGGGTATGTTGTCACTTACTATGCTTCTAATATTTGTATATAAATCATTTGATGTCAATAATATCAAATTTATGTCATCAAAGAAATCTTCTTTGAAGCGAATACCGCCTTTCTCTTCGTAAGAGTACGTTACAATTTCTAAATATTCACCAAATATTTCGTTTAATTCCTCCTCATAAATGCTCGCGATCCTTTTTCGTAATGTTAAAAGAAATATTTTTTTTCGCATATTGTCGCACCTCCAATGATTTTATGATTATAACATATTCATAATTTTATTGCAAGGTTTTAATGGGCGATATAGGATTTATTTTACACTTATTCCATCCATAAACACCCATTATATTTTAAATGCGCAACAATCTATCTGTATATTTTCCCATGATTCATTATTTCTGCTTATAACATTTTGTAGATGAAGCTGCTCTATCGACACATTTCATAGATTCAATTATTTCTATCACTTTGTTTTTCTTAGCGAATTAGTACTTGTTTAATCGTTTTTTGACAATTAGATATCGTAAGTCACATTAGTATGTTTCATCTAAAAAACTTTGTTGTTTTCAGAACTATTATACATTTTGCATGCATAACGCTTCATTGTTATACATTAACTATTTAGTGCTTTTTTTTGTTAGATGCGCCTAATACATCTAGGAAATTATATTTATTCATTTTTAAGCACGAAAAAAATGGCATAATAATTGCAAGTTAAGTTAGACAAATAAATTATTAATAAAAATAGGAAGGTGGTTTTATGGCTAAGTATATTTTAAGGCGAGTTTTATTATTAATTCCCGTCATCATCGGTGTAACTTTTATGGTTTACTTTATAATCAGTTTAACTCCTGGGGATCCCGTAAAGATGATTTTGGGTGATGAACCTAGTAAAGAAGCCGAGGAGCAATTAAGAGCCGAACTAGGACTCGATCAACCGATTATTGTCCAGTATGGCATTTATATGGCTAATCTGTTGCAAGGTGATATGGGTGAATCTTACAAAACTGGAAAATCTGTATTTTCTGAAATCATATCAAGATTCCCTACAACTTTACAACTCACGATAGGTTCGATGTTTGTGGCTATAATAGTTGCTGTTCCTATCGGTATAATTTCAGCAACTAAACAATATTCTTTAGTTGATAGCTTTAGCATGTTGTTTGCATTATTAGCAGCTGCAATGCCTAGTTTTTGGTTGGGATTGCTATTGATCCTACTGTTTTCAGTTAATCTAGGGTGGCTCCCATCTGGCGGAATGAATGATGGAATAAAAAGTGTAATCATGCCTGCAATAGCTTACGGTACTCAATGTGCAGCAATTATAGCTAGGATGACGAGATCTTCGATGTTGGAAGTAATTCGACAAGATTTTATTCGTACTGCCAAAGCAAAAGGTGTAAAAAAGAAATATGTTGTGAGAAAACACGCTTTAAGAAATGCTATGATACCAGTTGTAACTGTAATAGGTTTGCAGTTTGGAAACATGCTTGGTGGCGCTGTTCTTACAGAGACAGTATTTTCTTTGCCAGGTATCGGAAGATTAATGGTAGATTCAATTAAGGGAAAAGATACGCCTCTCGTGTTAGGTTGTATTATATTTGTGGCAGTAACGTTTAGCGCGGTAAATTTATTGGTAGATATATTATATGCTTTTATCGATCCAAGAATTAAATCGACATATAAATAGGAGGCTAATATGGATAATACAAGTAAAAATATGGCCGCAGTTGATATCAGTAAAAAATATAAAAAACGTAGCCAATTTATAGAAACATTTAAAAGATTTAAAAAAAATAAAACAGCTGTGATGGGATTTATCATTATTTTGTGTTTAGCCACTGTCGCTATTTTTGCTGATGTACTATACGATTACGACGAAGTAGTTATCAAGCAAAACATCCCAGAAAGATTGCAAGGTCCAAGTTCTGAGCACCCCTTAGGAACAGATGAATTTGGAAGAGATATATTAGCTAGAATTGTTCACGGTTCAAGAGTTTCTTTGACGGTAGGTTTGATATCTGTAAGTATCTCTTTAGTCATCGGTGGAATGTTAGGCGCGCTCGCAGGGTTTTACGGTTCTAAAATAGATAATATTATAATGAGATTTATGGATATATTGTTGGCAGTGCCTAATATACTTCTTGCTATTGCAATAGTTTCAGCATTAGGTGGAAGCATGGTCAATCTTATGATAGCAGTTGGAATATCTTCTATTCCAAGATATTCAAGAATCGTAAGAGCATCCGTTTTAACTATTAAAGATCAAGAATACGTCGAAGCTGCTCGAGCAATAGGTGCTAAAAACATAACTATTATTTTAACACACATAATTCCAAATTCATTGGCACCTGTTATTGTACAAGCTACTTTAGGAGTAGGAAGTGCTATAATGTCTACTGCTGCACTTAGTTTTATTGGATTGGGAATTCAACCTCCCTCACCAGAATGGGGAGCTATGTTGGCAGGTGGCAGAACTTATCTTAGAGATGCTTGGCACATAACATTGTTTCCTGGCATCGCAATAATGATCACTATACTCTCCTTAAATATGTTAGGTGATGGATTAAGAGATGCATTAGACCCAAGATTGAAATAGGAGGCAAAAATGGAAAATAATAAATTATTGGAAATTAAAGATTTACAAGTACTATTTAAAACAGATGATGGAATTGTAAAAGCTGTAAATGGAATTGATTTATCTATAGAAAAAGGTAAAACAATTGGACTAGTAGGTGAAACAGGCGCTGGTAAAACAACAACTGCATTATCTATTATGCGATTGATACAAACTCCTCCTGGGAAGATTGTAAGTGGCGAAATTATTTTCGAGGGAGAAAATTTATTTGAATATTCTGAAAATGATATGGAAAGCATACGAGGTAGTAAAATATCTATGATTTTTCAAGATCCGATGACATCCTTAAATCCTGTAATGACTGTTGGCGATCAAATTTCTGAAGTTGTGCAAATACACGATAATTTAGACAAGAAAAAATCAATGGAGAAGGCTAAAGAAATGCTTGAAATGGTTGGAATTCCAGCTTCGAGATCTCATGAATACCCTCATCAATTTTCTGGAGGAATGAAGCAAAGAGTAGTAATAGCTATGGCATTAGCCTGTAATCCACAGCTACTAATAGCTGACGAACCGACAACTGCTCTAGATGTTACTATTCAAGCACAAGTTTTGAATCTTATGAAGGATTTGAGAGAAAAGTATGAAACTTCCATGATAATGATAACACATGACTTAGGTATAGTTGCTGAAGTTTGCGATGAAGTGTCTATAGTATATGGTGGAGAAGTGATTGAACATGGAAATTTAGTAGATATTTTTGATGAAACTAAACATCCTTACACTGAAGGCTTGTTCAACTCTCTACCAGATATTAATAATAGAAACATAAAACTACGTCCTATTAAAGGGCAAATGCCTGATCCAACTCAACTACCTGAAGGTTGCTGTTTTCATCCAAGATGCGGCTACGCCAAAGAAATATGTTCTTCAAGAAAGCCAGTTAAAACAGTGTTAAATAATACTCACTACGTTAAATGTCTAATGTATGAAAATACTGGCACTATCTTTGAAGGGAGCGTGAAAAACAATGAATAATTTTGATAATATATTGGAAGTTAAAAATTTAAAAAAATATTTTAAGACTCCAAAAGGTCTTTTACACGCAGTTGATGACGTATCTTTTACAATAAAAAGAGGGAAGACAATGGGTATAGTTGGTGAATCTGGTTGTGGCAAATCTACAACTGGTAGAGCAGTGCTAAGATTGCTTGAACCGACAGAGGGAAATGTGATTTTTGAAGGAACAGATATCACAACACTAAATGATGAACAAATGCGTAAAATGAGAAAAAATATGCAAATCATTTTCCAAGATCCATTTGCATCGCTAGATCCTAGAAAAACAATTTTTCAAACTATATCTGAACCATTAAGACTTAATAAGATTATAACAAACAAAGTTGATTTACAAGTACGAGTTTTAGAGTTAATGCAAACAGTAGGTCTTGCTGAAAGACTTATAAATACTTATCCCCATGAATTAGATGGAGGAAGAAGGCAAAGAATTGGAATCGCAAGAGCACTTGCTATGGATCCCAAATTTATAGTATGTGATGAGCCTGTTTCTGCTCTTGATGTTTCGATACAAGCACAAATTCTAAATCTAATGAATGAATTACAAGAAAAATATGGTTTGACATATATTTTCATAACTCATGATTTATCTGTTGTAAACTATTTTTCCGATGATATTTCTGTTATGTATTTAGGGAAATTAGTAGAAAAAGCTTCAGCTGAGGATTTGTTCAAAAAACAGTTGCATCCATATACTCAAGCCTTGCTTTCAGCGATTACAATTCCAAGCATACACATTAAACGGGAACGCATAATTTTAAAGGGTGAAATTTCGTCACCTATCAATCCTAAGCCTGGTTGCAGATTTGCTCCAAGATGCAATTTTACAAAGAAAATATGCACAGAAGAAGAACCTATACTAAAAGAAGTTGAAAAAAATCACTTTGTAGCTTGTCATCTATTGTAAATCATTTCAACTAACTAACAATGTATAAAACACATGACATACGAGCAGGAAATATTTATCACTAAATATTAGATAATTAGGATAAATATTTCCACTCCTCCCAATGTATTTAATGTATTTTCGTTTTCAAAAGCAAAAATTGGTATAATTTTTGCATGTATATTCATACCATATTATAAAAAAGGAGAGAAAAAAATGAAAAAATTATTATCTTTAGTATTAATCGTATTATTAGTAGGCACTACAATCATTGGATGTTCTGATTCAGGTACGTCTACTGATGGAAGTACATCTTCAAGCGGCACAGACAACGTGGAAACACCTTCAGGTAGAGCAAAAGATGACATAATATTTGCACAAATGTCGGATATTGTTTCTCTAGACCCACATGCTACAAACGATAGTCCTTCTGCTAATTTAACAAGACAAATATATAGTGCTCTTGTTAGAACGAATGTCAACATGGAATATGAAGGTGATTTAGCTGAAACTTGGGAAGTATTGTCTCCAACTGAATGGCAATTCAATCTTAGAAAAGGTGTTAAGTGGCATGATGGCAATGATTTCACTGCATCAGATGTTAAATTCAGTATTGAAAGACAACAAGGCTCTGCTCAGGTTAAACATCTTGTTGAAGCAATCGCTGAAGTAGAAGTCGTAGATCCGCATACAGTAATCATTAGAACGCATGAACCAAACGGACCTCTTCTTGCTAATTTAGCTCATAGCGCTACAAGAATAGTATCTGAAAAAGCAGTTACTCAATATGGTGATGATTATGCAAACAATCCTATTGGTACTGGCCCTTTAAAATTTGTCGAAGCTGTTTCAGGCGATAGAGTTGTCTTAGAAAGATTTGATGATTATTTTGAAGGTACTCCTGCTACTGCAAAATTGACTATGAGAGTTATACCTGAAGGAACTAGTAGAACAATTGCACTTGAGACAGGCGAAATTGATTTTGTATCAGATGTTGAACCTGTAGATATAGACAGAATAATAGCATCTTCTGAATTGGAACTGTATGATGTTTTGTCTAATAGAATTGAATGGTTATCAATAAATAATGAAAAAGAACCATTTAATAACGTCTTAGTGAGACAAGCATTAAACTACGCAATTAATAAAGATTCTGTAATTACTGTTGCAGAAAATGGTAGAGGAACTCCTGTTCATACTATCACAGGCCCTACCGTTTTAGGGTATAATGGAGATATAAACTACTATCCTTATGACCCTGAAAAAGCAAAAGATTTGTTGGCTGAAGCAGGTTATCCAGATGGCTTTAAAACAACTTTATGGGCTTCTGGCGATGCTAGACTTAGAGCAGCACAAGTAATCCAAGCAGATCTTTTAGCTGTAGGTATCGATGCATCTATTGAAAACCTAGAGTGGGCTGCTTATTTGGAAAAAACTTCTGCAGGAGAACATGATTTGCATTTATTAGGTTGGTCTAATCTTACAGGCGATGGAGATGGTGGTATATATCCAAATTTCCATTCAAGTGCTCAAGGAAGCGGAAATAGAACTTTTTATACAAACTCTGCAGTTGATGAATTGTTGGAATTAGGTAGAACTGAAACTGATATAGAAATACGTGCCCAACATTATTATGATGCTCAAGAAATTATAATGCAAGAAGCAGCAATGGTTCCTTTGTATGTTAGACCAACTTCTATCGCAGCAAGAAAAGGTCTAAAAGGAATTGAACTTCACCCTGGTAGTTTACATAGATATCACATGATAACTTATTAATATCATAGTAAATATCAATAAATCCATATAAATAACAAAAAGTGAACAAATGAATTTTAATCATCTGTTCACTTTTTTATTTATAAAAGTCAACTTTTTTCTCTACAGAGAAAAAAGTTGACTTTTGCTGTGTTTTATTTTTGTAAAGGGCAAAATCAAGAAAGACAGTTTTCGCTGTCTTTTCATGTTCAAACTGTGTTTGTAAAGATTGCAAACCAATTTTTCAGACAGTGTTCCTTTAAATTCGCTAAATAAGCAATTACCTTTAACGAAAGCTGATGGACTTAGTTGTGCAAGCGGCGTAAAATTCCCACATCACACTATAATTTTATTATACTGTTCTCGCTATCACAAAACGCTCTAAAATCATCTTCAGACATTGGTTTTGCATAATAATAACCTTGTACGATGTCGCAGTCTACTTCTTTTAGCATAATTAAATCCTCTAAAGTTTCTACTCCTTCTGCAACCGTTTTAATATTCAAATCTTTCGATAATCTTATTACGTTAGCTACAACAGCTATATCGCGTTCGCGAGTTTGTGAGGCAACAAAAAAGCTTCTATCTAATTTCAAAACATCAACTTGTGTGTTTTTCAACAATCCTAATGAGCTATACCCAATACCAAAATCATCCATAAAGACTTTGAAGCCTTCTTTATGCAAGTCATTTATAAAGGAATTTAAATCACAATCAGTACTGAGCATACTTGTTTCTGTTATTTCTATTCCCAAGTATTTAGGATTAACGTCATATTTCTTACATGT
>CAYJLG010000035.1:0-26514 GCA_964371035.1 uncultured Clostridia bacterium
GAAAAGAAATTTATTATGCTACGGAATTATTTCGGGAGTTTGTTTCTCATACTTTTTTTTAGTGCCTTATGTCGGTATATCTATGCCGATATATGCGATTTTACAGTTTGCGATGATTTATTTCATCACAAAAGATAAAAAAGAAGTCAAAAATAAAAATGCTTTATGGATGTTTGTACCGATATTTATTCTTACACTCAATTACTTTATAAGCGCAAGCGACATATTTAACGGATTCAACTTGATAGTCATATTCATTTTATATAGTACAATGATGCTCATGATGGTGGAGAAGCTTAACATATGCGAAAAACAACTTGTTTTTGTGAAAAATATATTTGAAAACCTTTTTAAACCTCTTGAAAATTTTCATATACCTTTTGTATGGGTATTTGAAGGTACCCTGAAAAGTAATTTTGATAAAAAACATACTGAATTTGTTGGAAAAATAGTTTTAGGGTTACTAATTTCAATTCCACTTGTTTTCATCATGGGAAATTTAATGGCATCATCAGATTTGGTATTTGAAAATATTTTTTACAATTTTTGGAACTATTTTGAGTTTGATTTAGATATTGATTTATTCGATTTTATTTTTGATACAATCATAGCTTTTTTATCGGGATTATATTTGTTTGGACTGTTATATGCTGTGTTTAAAAAAAATAAACCTATCAATAAAAATATTGGTGCATTAAACTCTGTGATTTTCATAAAAAATGATGCACCAAATCATAGCATGGCGCAGTCGCTCGATGATACATCACTTCTTCACGTTACAAGCACAGACGATTTGCCTTCGCATAATGCCGACTCGCAAGGCTCGAACCTCGAAACAAAAAGTAGCGATGTGACGGTGATGCTTGTAGTTTATACTTCTGTATTAATTTTGTACACTATGTTTGTGTCTATACAATTTAGGTACTTGTTTGCAGGAGCGACTCTGCCATTAGGATTTACTTATGCAGAATATGCAAGAAGAGGGTTTTTTGAGCTTTTGATGCTGAGTTTTATCAATATTGGCATGATCGTATCGACTATTGGGTTTGCCAAATCAAGGATTTATGAAAAAGACAACAGATCATCAAAACTGTTAAAAATTTACATGGGTTATTTATGCTTAATAACAGTGATTTTGCTGATTTCATCATACTTTAGAATGAATTTGTACAATGCGGAGTACGGACTTACGAGACTTCGAATATTAGTTGTGATATTTTTAGTGTTTGAGGCTATTGGGCTCGGATTTACATTTTTCTACATTACAAAACCGAAATTCAACATAATAGCTATATATGCTGTAGTGTGTTTGAGCTTTTACTCTTTTATCAATTTGATCAATATAGATTATTTTATTGCTAAGAATAACATAGATTTGTTTTTAAACGAAGGAAAAGATTTGGACAGATATTATTTGTCGTCCTTATCAGAAGATGCAGCATCACAAATAGCAAGGCTTAAGAGTGAAGACACAAACAAAGAAAGTTATGAAGAATCAGATTTGGTTGATTATTATGATTTTTCAAGTTATTTTAAAAGGGCAGAAGTAAAAAAAGAAAAATCTGATAGAAATTGGCATAGTTTTAATTTATCGAGATTTCTTGCACAGAAGTATCATTGATGCAAAAAAATAATGAAATTTATGCGTAATTATGTTATGATATTGAATAATATTGAAAACTTTCAAATAAAATGGAGGTGCATAGCATGAATTTCAAAGATAATGGACTGACTGCATGGGAGGAAAATGCAGAATTTTGGGACGAACAAATGGGTGATGAATCAAATTATTTTCATCGAGATATTGTACGACCGAATGTAGAAAAATTGCTTAAAATAGACGAAAATGATTATGTACTTGATATAGCTTGTGGAAATGGGAATTTTTCTAAGAGAATGGCAGAGCAGGGTGCAACTGTAGTGGCATTTGATTATAGCAAAAAAATGATAGAGCTTGCTATTAAGCGTAGAAGCGATGTTTTAGATAAGGTTAATTTTAATGTTTGTGATGCGACAAACTATAATGATTTGCTTAAATTAAAAAGTGAAAAACTATTTACAAAAGCAGTAGCAAATATGGCGATAATGGATATATCTGAAATATCACCGTTGTTTAAGGCAGTTTATGATATGCTTGATGAAAATGGAATATTTGTGTTTGCAACACATCATCCATGTTTCACTTACGAAAATGAAGATTATTTTACAAGTTGTATAAACAAAGGTGTTGCAATTGATGGACAACCTGTATTACAAAATTATTATCATCGTTCAATAAGCGATATTTTCAATTTAGCGTTTCAGACAGGTTTTGTTCTTAATGGTTTTTATGAAACTCCTTTTGAAGGTGAAACTGTACCGATTATTATGACTGTTAGGTTACGTAAAATTAAATAAAGAAATGGAGAATGAATTCGACTAAATATTTGGTAAAATCTAGGTAATGTTTCAAATTTTTTGAAAGTTCTAAAATGAGCATATATATATATGTTCATTATTTTAAATATCTATGTATATTACTGTAATGCGCTTTTATCATATCAGACAACGAGGTATTAATTAATCTATTATCATCTGTTTCAATAGTCTTGGAAAATGAGATTTCTTTATTTTCGTTTGCTGACAGTTCAATTCTTTCAGGATATATGGCCTCATCAGGTATTAAATTGTAGTATGGATGTTCGGTTGTCCCAACATCTTCTTTTTTTGCAACAAAATCAAATGATATATTTAAAAATGGAAGTATATTTTCAACTTTAAATTCATATGTAATAATTTTCTCATAGGGATTATCAGCGTTTGGAGTGCTAATTTCGATGCTTAAATCAGTAATATTAATAGGCTGCAAAAATTTGCTAATAGCATATGACAGTAAAATAATAACTATAACAGCTGTCACATGTTTTTTTAGTTTAGTAAATATTAATATCACTGCAAAACCTAAAAGTATACGTAAAATAATGCTTTCAATAAGTCCGTCAGCTATTAATAATGTTGCTAAAACAGTGCAAGAAGTTATATTGATTTTGCAAATGTTGACATAAAAATTATTGAATTATAGTGAAAATTATAGTATGATATAAAGTATTATTTAATATTCTGAAATGACTCTTTATCATGGTGTAATATGAAAATTAACTATAAAAAATTATGGATTATGCTTATAGAAAAAGGTATAAGTAAAGTAGTAGTATTGAATATTGAGCGGTGTGAAGTAGCCAAAGAAGTAAATACACAACTGTTAACTTCTTACTGGAAAATCGGTGAAGTTACTGTCCGATATGAGCAAAATGATAATATTCGTGCAGAATATGGTGCTAAGACATTGAAAGAGCTGTCAAAAGCATTGATTAATAAGTTAGGCAAGGTTTTTTCTGTTTCAAATATACAGTTTATGAGGCGTTTCTATTTAGAGTATCCAATTTAACAGTCAGTGACTGTTAAGTTGACATGGACTCATTATTGTGAACTTTGGACGGATAAAATTATGGAAGTATAAAATTCAAACATATAGAGGTAAAAATGACAACAGAAAAAATAATATGTAAACAATTTGGGATTGATGAAAAGGTATATAATTATGTAAATTTAGTCCAAAAACAGATAAAAGACACTTATTTTGATTTGATAGATGAAAAAAGAGAGTATAATCAGTATAAGGTTATTGCTGCTATGCAAGAAAATAGGCTTGACTATACACATTTTTATTGGAATACAGGATATGGATATGGAGATGTTGGAAGAGAAAAGGTAGAGAGTATCTTCGCTTCTGTTTTTAATGCAGAGGATGCTTTGGTTAGACCATCTATAGCTTCTGGTACGCATGCTTTATATTTAACTTTGTCGGGGATATTGAAAAGTGGCGATGAGGTTTTGGCGGCTACAGGCAAACCATATGATACGCTTTTGACTGTTTTGGGTGTTGAAAACGAAGAACCAAACAATTTAAAAGAAGTAGGGATTGAGTATAAGGAAGTTGCTTTAAAAGAAGATTATTCGATAGATATAGATAATATTATACAGGCAGTATCAAATAAGACAAAGATAGTAATGTTTCAAAGATCAACAGGCTATAGTTTTAGACCTGCGTTTACAGTTAGTCAGCTGGAAAAAGCTATCGTAGAAGTTAAGAAAGCTTATCCTGATGTGATCATAATGGTAGATAATTGTTATGGAGAATTCATTGACACTGTTGAACCTTCTGAAGTAGGTGCTGATTTGACTGTAGGATCATTGATTAAAAACCCTGGAGGTGGTTTGGCACTTTCGGGTGGTTATATAGTTGGAAAAAAGGTGTTGATTGATAGGATTGCAAATAGATTGACTGCACCTGGAGTCGGCAAAGAGATCGGATTGACTTATGGTACTACTAGAAATACATTGCAAGGGTTATTTTTTGCACCTCATATCGCTGCAGAATCTGTAAAAGGTGCGTTGTTGTTTGGAAAGACGTTTAAAAATTTGGGCTATGATATTACTCCTGATTTGAATGATGAAAGAAGTGATATCATACAAGCAATTAAGTTTAAAAACCCTGATTTGGTAATTAAAATATGCGAGGCTATACAAGCTGCTTCCCCTGTAGATGCACACGTCACTCCTGTACCGTGGGATATGCCAGGATATACTAATGAGGTAATAATGGCTTCAGGTGCTTTTGTATCTGGATCTTCTATAGAGTTGAGTGCTGATGCTCCTATAAGAGAGCCGTATATTGCATATATTCAAAGTGGACTTTTTTATGATCATGCTAAACTTGCTGTGATGATATCTTTGCAAAAGATGTTGGAATATGACGATATAGAAAACAAGATAGACAAATTATTGGTTTAAAGACATTTTGTCGATTGACATATTATGTTTGCATAAAAATATTAAAAAAATAAAAGGTGAATTGTATGAAAAAAGTGTTAATAATAGGGTCTACTGTGGTTGATATCATAATTAATGTAGATTTTTTGCCTAAAACAAGTCAAGATGTGCATGTGATTTCTCAAAAGATGTCTTTGGGCGGATGTGCATACAATGTTTCTGATGCAGTTAGGCATTTCAACGTGCAATATATATTGTTTTCTCCTGTCGGAACGGGAATATATGGAGATTTTGTAAGAAAAGAGTTAGATAAAAGAAACATCGATATTTTGATACCTACACCTAATCAAGATAATGGTTGTTGCTATTGTTTTGTCGAATCTTCTGGAGAAAGAACTTTTATTTCAAATCATGGAGCAGAGTATTTGATTTATAGTGAATGGCTAAATAAAATCGATATATCTGAGATAGATTCAATCTATGTTTGTGGTCTGGAAATCGAAGAAGAAACAGGCAATGATGTTGTTCAATTTTTAGAAAATGCTAGAAAATTATTTCCTAATATTAACATTTTCTTTGCTCCTGGACCTCGTATAACTTTGATTGCCAAAGGCCTGATCGATAGAATTTTAAAATTAAAACCGATACTTCATCTAAATGAAGAAGAAGTTATATTATTTACTACTAAAGATTCTATGATGGAAGCTATCATTGATATGCAATCTTTAACAGACAATACTGTAATTGTGACTTGTGCAGAATCTGGTGCGTATTTTTATGAAGGTAAAGAATTGATACATGTGCCTGCAGTCGATACTGAGCAAGTTGATACTATTGGAGCAGGTGATTCTCACATCGGGAGTGTTATAGCATGCTTAGCACAGGGAAAATCTATGTATGAGGCTATATCGTCTGCAAACAAAGTTGCGGCTGCTGTTGTTGAAACAGAAGGTGCTACTTTAACTGATGAAAAATTTAATGAATTAAACTTGGCTTGAAAAAATCTATTATAAACTAGGAGGAATGCAAATGATAATAAAATGGTATGGACATGCATGTTTCGGAGTTGAGAGTAGCGATGGAAATTTAATTTTTGATCCTTTTTCAGATGACATGGTTCCAGGTTTAAAATTAGAAAATATCTGCGCAGATGTAGTTCTTTGTAGTCACGGACACCAAGATCATAACGCAGAACACAAAGTTAAAATGTCAGGAAAAAATCATGGATTTAAAATTGATACCATCAATTGCTATCATGATAAAACTAATGGAAGTGAGCGAGGGGAAAATTCAATTAAGATAATAGAATCCGAAGGCATAAGAATAGTACATTTAGGAGATTTGGGACATTTATTGGATGAAAAAACAGTTTCTCAAATAGGACATATAGACGTATTGATTACGCCAGTAGGTGGACATTATACGATTGATGCTAGTGAAGCCACTGAAATTGCAAAAGAACTCAATCCTAAATTTATAGTCCCAATGCATTACAGAGATGATGAACAAGGTTTTGGATTCCCTGTTATTGGAACTTTAAGTGAGTTTGTCTCATTTTGGGATAATGTAGTGTATGCAAATTCTTGTGAATTTGACCCAACAAAAATAGTTGATAATTCTGTAATTGTGTTAATTCCAGATGCGAAAATAAAATAAATAAAAAGCTGTCGTGTTAGTTTACGACAGCTTTAACTATTTTATCATAAATTTCATATCTGTTTTTGCCATTGTCTTTTGCTTTATATAGTGCTTGATCTGCAAAATCAATTAAATCATAAGGTTTAAATAATTTGCTAGGTATAACAGAATGAATACCAGCACTAATAGTTACGATACCTAAATCTGTGATATGTGGAATAGCCTTGTTTTTCACTTCTTTAATGATTCTATCGGTAGTGACAGTTGCACCGTCGATATTTGTGTCTGATAAAATTATCGCAAATTCTTCGCCACCATATCTGAATAGTTGATCATTTGATCTCTTTAGTGCTATAGAGATAGCATTAACTACTTCTTTTAAACATTCATCACCTTGGATATGTCCGTAGTGATCATTATATTTTTTGAAATTGTCTATATCTAACATTATTACTGAAATCGGCGTTTTAGTTACTAGTGCTAACTCATAAGATGATTGAAACAAATCATTAAAAGCCATTCTGTTTAAAGCACCTGTTAGTGCATCAGTTGATGCAGCTACTTTTAAATTTTTGTTTAGTAATTCAAGTGTTTTGTTATTTCGTTCTAATACTTCATTTGCTTCATCTAAATGCATCTTATGAATAAATCGTTCTGCCTTATCATTGTAAAACGGTATTGATAAAATAATACTGATAGTTCCTAAAAAGAAATAGTTTAAAGAGGTGCTTGATTTATCAATATCAATATCACTTGAAAAGAATATTAAAGATAACACTAATATAGTGTTAAAAATAATTAAGCTTATAATTACTTTAAGGTTAGAGTTGAGCATAGAGGTAATATAAAATACCCAAGCTACAAAAATAACATTAAACCTATTTCCGTATGTGGCCTCAAAGTAAGCTGTGAATACTGTAATGACTGATAGTGAAAGCAAGAAAAAAATATGAACTGTAAACTCGTGATTTTTTAATTTCTCAATTTTGTATGAATAAAATAGTAATGAAAAAAGTAACATACATATAAAAGTTGAAGCATACAATGTAAAGTAATCTATTGTAAAAAGCTGGCTTCCTAATCTAAAATATTGAAAAGTTATTATAATTATTTCCATAAAAGTGATAGAAAGTGACATTGCAAAGAAGTTTTTACTGTTTCTATGTAAATTTTCTGAGTTATAAGAATCAAGATATCTATCAGGAATTTTAATAATATTTAACATATATATCCTCCGTAAAAATCATGCTAATTTAATATAACATATAGGTAATGCATGTGCAATAAAAAGTTTATATTGAATGTTGATTTGAATTATCTTATAATTATCATATAAATTAATTTTGGAGGGTTTTATGAAAGTTGTTGACAGATTTTTAAAATATGTATCTATTGATACAGAATCGGATCACAATTCTTCTACTTATCCTACGACTTTTAAGCAAAAAGATCTAGGAAAATATCTTGTTGAAGAAATGGTTTCAATGGGCATTAAAGATGCATATATGGATGATTTTGGGTATGTATACGGAACTATAGAAAAGAATATTGATAAAGATGTGCCAATCATAGCATTTTTGGCTCATATGGATACATCACCTGATTTATCGGGCAAAGATGTGAAACCAAGAATTATTAATAATTATGATGGAAAAGATATAGTTTTAAATGAAGAAAAAAATATAGTTATGAAAGTTTCTGAGTTTGAAAATTTAAAGAGCAATATAGGAAAAGACCTTATAGTTACTGACGGGACAACTTTGTTAGGAGCTGACAATAAAGCAGGTATAGCTGAAATTCTTACGATGGCAGAGATTTTGCTAAATAACGACGAAATCAAGCATGGGACTATAAAAATAGCTTTTACGCCAGATGAAGAAGTAGGTAAAGGTACTGATAATTTCAATTTAGAAAAGTTTGGTGCAGATTTTGGATATACTGTGGATGGTGGAGAATTAGGTGAACTTGAATATGAAAATTTCAACGCTGCTACTGCTAAAATCAAGATTAATGGAACTAACATTCATCCTGGTAGGGCGAAATTAAAAATGACAAGTGCGTTATTGATTGCAATGGAAATCCAATCGATGCTACCTGTTTTTGAAAATCCTGCTTTTACAGAACATTATGAAGGATTTAGTCATTTAAATGATATGTCAGGAACTGTAGAAAATGCTGAAATGACATATATTATACGCGACCATGACATGGAAAAGTTTAATGAGAAAAAAATTAGATTCGAAAAAATTGCTAGCTATTTAAATGAAAAATATGGCAAAAATACTGTAAATATAAATATTATGGATTCATATTACAACATGAAAGAAAAAATATTGCCACATATGCATATTATTGATACAGCCAAAAAAGCTATGGAAGAATTAGGGATCGAAGTGAAAATCATACCAATTAGAGGTGGTACTGATGGAGCGAGATTATCTTTTATGGGTTTGCCTTGCCCTAATTTATGTACAGGTGGCTTTAATTTCCATGGAAAATATGAATATATTCCTGTTCAATCTATGACTAAAGTAGTTGATTTATTAGTAAAAATTATAGAGCTATATACAAAGTAAATCATGTCAAATCTTAAAATAAAAATTACAACATCTAAACATCCTACAGAAGATCAACTCTTTGCCGTTGATAAAATAAAGGATGAACTAGGGTTAGAGTATGTAGAACGAAAAAATAATAGCCTATCACATATGATTAAAAATTGTGGATGTACACATTTTTTAGTTGTAAAAAGAGATAAAATAGTTATAACTGACTCGTCGTTAGATTTTTTTTGGCATCCTAGTACTGCTTTGCTAAGAATTAAATCTATGAAAAATGGGATAAAAGATCCTATTGTCGAAGCTATGGGTTTGACTGGCAGTGAAAGTGTCTTAGATTGTACATTAGGGATTGCTTCTGATGCCTTAGTAGTTGCTGATTTTTTAAATGAAGATGCAAAAATTATAGGAACAGAATCAAATAAATTTATTGCTTTTATGACTAAAGAAGGGTTAAAAAGTTCAGTAAATTCTAATTCTGATGAGTTGAATTTGATAAAGTGTGCAGCAAGCAAGATCGATGTTATTAATGATGATTACATTAATTATTTAAAAGCATCAAAAGATAAAAGTTTTGATATAGTGTACTTAGACCCTATGTTTAAAGTTTCTAATGAAAAATCTTTTTCAATGAATGCGTTTAGAGATTTTGCTGAACATAGCTATATCACAAACGATGTTTTGAATGAAGCAAAAAGAGTTGCAAAAAAAAGGGTAGTAATAAAAGAGCGTATGTTCAGTAAATCTTTTGAAGAATGGGGAATTACTGAATTTTATGGTGGAGGAGCAAGAGGGTCAATCAAATATGGTGTTATAATGCTCGATTAACTATGTTTAAAATCATATAGAGTGTTATAATACGTATTTGGGTTTGAAAAATAATTTTGGAGAGGTTTTATCAATGGTTATAGGTGTAATAGGTGTAGGTATAATATCGAGTTATATTGTTGAAGGATTTTGTGGATATGGAGATTGTGAACATACTTTTTTACTTTCGCCAAGAGGAAAAGAAAATAGTCTAAAATTAAAAGAAAAATATCCTGCCTTAATTGAAGTAGCAAAAGATAACCAATCAGTTATAGATAATAGTGATTATGTAATTTTATCTTTGCTACCACAAACTGCTGAAGAAATTTTATCAGAGCTTAATTTTAATAAAAGTAGTAAAGTGATTAGCGTAATCCCTGTTTTAGGCCTTGAAAAAATCAAAATGATTCTTGGCGATGTCGATTTGATAGTTGATGTATTACCACTTCCATTTATCGAAAAAAGAATGGGGCCATTGGCAGTTTATCCTAAAAATCAAGACGTAATCTCGCTTATTTCTCATTTGGGTGACATTGTTGCTGTTGACAATGAAAATGAGATGAGTACATTAAGGACTATTACATCACTAATGAGCCCGTATTATGAAGTTTTACATCATATAACTGAATGGGCTGGGGAAAAAGGTGTGGGTGAGATTAATGCTAAAAATTATGCCGTTAGCTTTTTTAACGCATTAGGTTTTATGGCTAATAGTGTAAAGGAAGGTGAATTGTTTCATTTAGCTAAAGAAATGACTCCTAATGGTTTAAATCATCAAGCAACAGAATATATTAAAGCTCAAAATGGTTTTGAGATATGGCAAAACGCATTAGAGGGCGTTTATAAAAGAGTGACAAAAGAACACATTTGATTTTAAACTGTTGTATGACATAAAACAATAAATTTCGGAGGAAAATATGTTACTAAATGACTTTTATTCGAAAATTGATAGCATAAAATGTGTCAAAGTAATTCAAAAAGTGTTAGAGACAGAAATCTCTTTATGCAATATAATAGGATTTTATATTTTTGAAGGTGATTTTGTTTTGTTTGTGCTAGAATACTTAAAAAACCAAGAAAATTATTATGATGAACAAGAAGCTTTTTATTCTAATTATAACAAGCGTACAAATAGGGAAAAGTTAATTAATAATATTAAAAAGGAAGCAGGAAATAGTTTTTTTAACAATTTGCGCGAAGTTGCGATAGGCTCTCATCGTTTTGCTGTTTCAGAATGGCATACATCTAAAATTGATTTTGACAACTATGAATTCCCATTACTTTTTTCAAACTTTAAAGCTGCTGGTTGGAAACCTAAAGAATTAGGAAATTTAGATAGTAACAAATGCAAGCTAACACAGATAAAATTAAATGCGAGTTTTGATGATATTATGGTTATAAACAATTACAATAAAATAGATTTTGTTATGAGTAAGTTGTTTAATACTTACATATCATTAAATAGACTTACCCTAGACGTGGGTAGAGAGTATAATGAAAAAATCATTGTTAAAGACAAAGATTCTGAAAAGGAACATTGGATATTTATTAATAGGGTTTATCTCTATGATATTAATAAAGAAATAATAAAGGCGTTTGATAATCCCAAATATGTAGAATTATATAGTGAAGATGAGCTTAAAAAACTTGTTGATGACACAGTGAAAAAAACAGAAGCAATTTGTCCTAAAGAAGAGCGATTGTTAGTTGTTGAGTATGAAAGTGAAGATATTGATATAAATTTATATTCTGTAAAGTGGCTTGACGAGTTGCCTTATATTGATAATTCATCTGATATGTGGTTTTCTTTAAAGCCTAAAGATGAATATGGTGTTTTAGGTGAAAAACTTAAAGTTGCAATAATTAGAGAACCCTTTGATAAAAATACTGAAACTGTTAAAGCTGAAATTTTAAGCTTTAGTCAAGCTAAACAGAAATCTGTCATAGATATTGATCTCATATATGGAAATGATGAGGTGTTAAAATTAGAATTATAAGATTAATTCTAATCAAATTTTAATTTTCATCTAAAAGCTATTTAATTTCCCAAAAGTATAATATGATTATAACTTACAAATTGGAGGAAGATATATGAAAATATCTATTGAACAAATTGATGAATTAAGAAATAGAGTTAATGTAACTTATGATGAAGCTAAAAAAACTCTTGAAAAAAATGAAGGAGATTTAGTTAAATCGATAATCGAACTTGAAAAGAAAAAAGGCATAAAAAACGTCAAGGGATCGAGTAAAGATAAGGAAAGTTTTTCAGAATTCTTAGACAAGATCTTGATGTATAAGCTAAGTGTAAAAAATTCAAGTGGAAACATACTACTTAACGTACCTCTTTTGATGGTAGCCTTAGTAACCTTATTAGCGTTTTGGGTTGTTGTATTTTGCCTTGTGATTATTATCTTTAATTCTTGTAAAATTAAAGTATATAAATCGTCTAGCTATTCAAGTGTAAATGATTTGAAACAAAATTTTAAGTATACTGTTGACAAAGTAAAGACATCTGCTGAAAAAATATTTGAAGAAGAAAAAGAGGTAAATTTCAATAAAAATACTGAAACTGATGATGAAGAAGTAATTATTGAATAAAAAAATCGTGACAGGGACACGTAGTTTATATTTAGAAGGTATAGAGTACGTGTTTTTGGTTTGACATAATCGTAAAAATTGTTGTATAATACTAAATTGAATAATTTAATTTATTCATTATTGAATGATTAAGTACACATTTATTTGAAAGGAAATGAGTCATGAAGCCAAAGAAAAAGATTTTAATAGTAGAAGACGAAGATAAAATAGCTCGTTTTCTAGAGCTAGAGCTTGAATATGAAGGTTATGAAATAGAACTGGCTTCAAATGGAAGAGAAGGTCTTGAAAAAGGCAAGAAACAAGATATCGATTTGATTATTTTAGATGTTATGTTGCCAGAGTTAAGTGGAATTGAAGTATGCAGGAGAATAAGACAAAATTCTCAGATACCTATAATTATGTTAAGCGCAAAGGATGATATATCGGATAAAATAGTCGGTTTAGATATAGGGGCAGACGACTATATGACTAAACCTTTTGCTATTGAGGAATTATTGGCTCGAATTAGAGTACTATTTAAAAGAAAAACCAATCTAGTAATTAAATCAGAAGAAGATACCGAAATGATAATTTGTGGACTATTGAAAGTGAATAAGAGTAATTATAGAGTTGAATATGATAATGAATTTGTTGAACTAACAAAAAAAGAGTTTGAGTTGTTAGTATATTTGCTTGAAAATAGAGATATAGTACTCACAAGAGATAAAATTTTAGATAAAGTTTGGGGATATGATTATTATGGCGATACAAATGTAATTGACGTTTATATTAGATATTTAAGAAGTAAAATAGATCAAAAGTTTAATACTATTATAATTGAAACTGTTAGAGGTGTTGGATACATAATAAGAGATGTAGTATAACACAATCTAACAATAATTATTTTTTTCAGATTAGGATGAATTATGAAAGATACTAAGGAAAATTCAGCAAAAAACAAGAAAAGAGAAACAATATTTCGAAAAATCATTAAATTATTGATGTTTCCTTTATATTTGATAAAAAGTTTGATAGATAATATAACAAAGAGATTGAGATTTTCGATTGCATTCAAAGTTTCGACCTCTTATTTATTATTATATTTTATTATTTTATTATTTGTCGTTTTGACTACGTCTATTTCTTTTTTTATAACTGAAATTTTGGATTTTAATAATAATGTAACTTCTAAAGATGCTGCTTATGTAGTGTCAAATCTTGAATTAAGTAGAATTGAATTTTCAAAAGAAGAATTTTCAGATACTCTGACTGATTTACAAATATTTAATAGTGAAAGAAACAATATTTATACTTTACAGTCAAATGATGATATTTTGCAAAACAATGAAAAATACTTATACAATACTTTCTTTATGATAGAAAAAATCATTAAAGATAAAATTTTTGTTTACAATGAAGAATTTAATGTAGATGGTAGTGTTTTTTATATTAATATATTTTACGATATAGTTTTTATTTTTAATTCAACGTTTGAAATGGCAATAATATCAGCAGTAGCCGGATTGATTGGATTATTGTTTTTTATGCCATTAGTAAGAATGGTTGGGCGAAGATTAGTTTTACCTATTAAAAAAATGACTGAATTTTCCAAAACTATTTCAGTAAATAGTATTAATACTAGATTGAATGTAGTAGGAGCACAAGATGAGTTAAAAGAACTATCGATGACTTTCAATGAAATGATGGATAGAATAGAAGAAGGCTATGCAGATCAAAAGAGATTTGTATCTGATGTTTCGCATGAATTAAGAACTCCAATAGCTGTAATCAAGGGATATGTAAACATGCTTGATCGCTGGGGTAAAAATGATAAAGAAGTCATGGAAGAAGCTATTTTAGCAATTAAAAATGAAACAGAAAGCATGCAGGATTTAATAGAAAAATTACTGTTTATAGCTAGAAATGAAAAACAAAATTTTACTTTGAATAAAGAAGATTTCAACATATGTGAAATATTGTTTGAAATTGAAAAAGAAACATTAATGATAGATGATAAACATAAATTTGAATTTAGATTTTTACATGATGCACCTGTATATATGGATAAAAACAGGGTCAAACAGGCACTGAGAATTTTTATTGATAATGCAATAAAATTTACTCCTCATGCTGGAAAAATATCTATATATGGATATCTTGAAGGTGATTGGTACGTTATTAAGATAATCGATACAGGAGTGGGTATTGCTAAAAAAGATTTAAGTAAAATTTTTGATAGGCTGTATAGGACAGAAGAATCTAGAAACAAAAAAATAGGAGGCCATGGATTAGGGCTTTCTATTGCAAAAATTATAATATTAAATCATAGAGGGAAAATTAAAGTTAAAAGTACATTAGGGAAAGGGACTGAATTCACAATTTTGTTACCTCATATTTTTGAAAGATAGTTGCATTCATACGATTGGATTTTGTACTTCAACGTTTTATAGGGTAACTTATGAATTGATGCGTTTGTCCTGGATTTCAAAATATAAACTTGACTTATTAAAAAGTATATAATATAATCTTCATATCAAAAAAATTTGATTTGTCGTAAAATGATAAAATCGATTTAACAAGGAGAAATCTTATGAATATTAAAAAAATACTTAAAATCGTTGTGCCTGTAGCTATGTTGGCTGGAGTAATAGCAATTTGGTTTATTCAAAATTTTGAAGAAACCAAAAATGAAATTTCAGCAACAGATGTAAACGCAGATTTTGTACTAAGCGCTGATCAAATAGATATTGAAGCACTTAAAGCGCACAATTTGCCAATAATTGTTGATTTTGGAGCTGATTCATGTGTTCCTTGTAAGGAGATGGCACCTGTTTTAGAAACCTTAAATGCTGAAATGCAAAACAAAGCTATTATAAAGTTTATAGATGTTTGGAAAAATCCTAAAGCCTCGACAGGGTTTCCAGTACAAGTTATACCGACTCAGTTTTTCTTTAATTCTGATGGCACACCGTATGTGCCTAGCGAAGAAGTAATGAATGCTATTGATTTTACAGCTTTTTCCAGTAATGATACAGACGAACATGTTTTTACAGCGCATCAAGGCGGTTTAACTGAAGAGCAGATGAGAATAATATTAGCTGATATGGGGGTGGAATAATGGATGCAACCCTTGAACTAATATCAGACTTAATAATCGAGAGTACTTGGATAGCACCTGTGTTGGCATTATTCGCAGGAGTTTTAACATCTTTTACTCCTTGTGCACTATCTAGTGTACCATTGATTGTTGGATATGTAGGCGGAACAGGAGAACGTACGACAAAGAGAGCTTTTTTGTTATCACTAACTTTTGCACTTGGTTCAGCAATTACATTTACAACATTAGGAGTTGTTGCTACGCTAGCAGGCTCATTGATTGGTACTACATCTACTTTATGGTATGCTGCTTTAGGAGTATTAATGCTATTAATGGCATTACAAACGTGGGAATTGTTTGAAATAATTCCTTCAAGTTCATTAATACTAAAAAATACAAAAAAAGGCTACATTGGTGCTTTGTTAGCAGGTGTTTTAGGAGGCGTTTTTTCTTCACCGTGTTCGACACCCGTATTAATTGCTTTACTTGCGGTTGTCGCAGGACAAGGAAGCTTTGCTTGGGGTATTTTATTATTGCTAACATATTCTGTAGGTCATGGGATTTTGGCTGTAGTTTGCGGAACTTCAATAGGATTTGTAGAAAAACTATCTCAAAATAACAAATATTCATCACTTAGTAAAATTTTGAAAATTATTATGGGTTTAATGATGACTTTAATAGGGTTTTATATGTTTTATCTGGCTTTTTAATATTAAGCATATGGAAAATTTAATATTGAGAGCTGTATAGCAAAAGTAACCAATAGAACTTAAAATGAAAATAAACTAATAAATTTTTCTTGACAAAGAAAAATAGCAGTATTATAATGATTTTAAGTAAAATAGCAAGCGATGATGGAATCAGTAAGTTAATAACCGTATTTTAGAGATAGAGTGCCGTGGCTGAAAGCGCTTTAATATAGGATTAACCGAAGTACTACTCCAGAGCTAAACTTGAAACTTATTATTACAATGAGGTAAGAGTTTGGTCTAGGCGCCTTAAGCCTTTTGAGTCCCAATTAGGGTGGAACCACGAAGTATATTGCTCTCGTCCCTAAACGCATTTATGTGTTTAGCGATGAGAGTTTTTTTTTATGACCTAACCCCATTTTTGAAAGAAAATGGCAGGTAGGTCAAACGCAACGAGAACCAAATCTTTGAGAGCAAAGTGAGCAAAAAGATTTGAGATTCGAGACTGTGAAATGGCTAACCCCATTTTTGAAAGAAAATGGTAGGTAGGTCAAACGCAACGAGAACCAAATCTTTGAGAGCAAAGTGAGCAAAAAGATTTGAGATTCGAGACTGTGAAATGGCTAATCAGTCATTTTCTGAAAGATTAAAAATTATGTTGAAGGAGAATATAATATGATTAAATTAACTATGCCTGATGGTAGCATTAGAGAACATGAAAAAGGAACTAAAGCTATAGATGTAGCAAAAGGAATAAGCGATGGCTTAGCAAGAGTTGTACTTGCTGCTAAGTTTAATGATGATGTAATAAGTTTACAACAAGAATTAAATGAAGATGGAAATATTAAATTTGTAAAATTTGAAGATGAAGAAGGGAAGCTTGCTTTCTGGCATACATCTTCGCATATACTTGCTCAAGCTGTAAAGAGATTATGGCCTGAAGCAAAACTAGCTATTGGCCCTGCAATTGCAAATGGATTTTATTATGATATTGATTTAGATTATAGAATAACAGATGATGATTTAGAAAAAATCGAAGCTGAAATGAAAAAAATTGTTAAAGAAGAATTACCACTTGAAAGATTTGAATTATCAAGAGAAGAAGCTCTTAAATATGTCGGAGATATGGATGAAATTTACAAAGTGGAATTAATATCTGATTTGCCTGAAGATGCAATAATTTCGTTTTATAAGCAAGGTGATTTTGTAGATCTATGTGCAGGTCCTCATCTTCAAACTACTAAAAAACCAAAGGCACTTAAGCTATTAAGCATCGCAGGTGCATATTGGAGAGGTAGCGAAAAAAATAAAATGCTTCAGAGAATTTACGGTATAAGTTTTGAAAAATCTAAGGAACTTGAAGAATACCTACATTTGATAGAAGAGGCCAAAAAGAGAGATCACAGAAAATTAGGAAAAGAATTAGAACTATTTTTCATGTCCGAAGAAGGGCCTGGTTTTCCATTTTTCTTGCCTAAAGGAACTGCAATTAAAAATGAAATGATTAGATTTTGGAGAAAAGTGCATAAAGAAAATGGATATGTTGAAATTGAAACACCAATCATCCTTAATAAGCACTTATGGGAAACTTCAGGACATTGGTCTCATTTTAAAGAAAATATGTATACAACAATGATTGATGATGAAATTTTCGCTGTTAAACCTATGAACTGTCCAGGTGGGATGCTTGCGTATATGCATAAACCACACTCTTATAAGGAATTTCCTTTAAGAATGGGTGAGTTGGGAAGAGTACATAGACATGAAATATCTGGTGCACTTCAAGGTTTGATGAGAGTAAGAACATTTACTCAAGACGATGCACATATCTTTATTATGCCTGAACAAATTAAAGATGAGATAAAACATATTGCAAACTTAATTGATAAAATGTATAGTACATTCGGGTTTGAATATAGAGTAGAATTATCGACTAGACCGGAAGATTTTTTAGGAGATATAGAAGATTGGAATGTTGCTGAAAAGGCGTTAGCTGAAGCTTTAACAGAACTTTGCTATGATTATAAGGTAAACGAAGGCGATGGTGCGTTTTATGGGCCTAAAATAGATTTTAAAGTTAAAGATTGTATGGGAAGAGAGTGGCAATGTGGAACGATTCAGCTTGACTACCAATTGCCTCAGAGATTTGAACTTGAATATATAGGCGCAGACAATCAAAGACATAGACCTATCATGATTCATAGAGTAGCATATGGAAGTTTGGAAAGATTTATGGGTGTTTTAATTGAACATTTTGCAGGAGCATTTCCAACATGGATAGCACCAGTGCAAGTGAAAGTTTTACCTATTTCTGATAAATACAATGATTATGCTCAATCTGTGAAACAACAATTTGAAGACAAAAACTTTAGAGTTGAGATAGATGCTAGATCTGAAAAAATTGGATACAAGATTAGGGAGGCACAGCTAGAAAAAATTCCATTCATGCTTGTGATTGGAGAAAAGGAAGCTAGTGAAGGAACTGTTGCAGTTAGAGAAAGAGGTAAAGGCGATATTGGCACTATGACTGTCGAACAAATCCTTGAAACTATTAGAGAAAAAGTAATGACTTATGAAAATGACTCACCGATGGTTTAAATAACGAATAATAATTCATAAAATGTATGAACATGCATTTGCAAGAAAAAATATTAAAAAATAGTTGCAATTAGTTTGAAATATGCTATAATAATTTCCATACTAAATATTTTACTTAGGAGGAGTTATTATGCAAAATCAGAAAAAAGGTTTTAAAATGCCACATACTTATGTAATTTTATTTTTCTTAATCGTACTAGTGGCAATTCTTACCTACATTATCCCAGCGGGACAATTTGAAAGGTATGAAAATGAACAAGGCACAAGTGTGGTAGATCCAGATAGTTACACAGTAATTGAATCTAATCCGACTACTATATTTGAGTTATTGCAAGCTATACCAAGAGGACTTATTGCAGCTTCAAGTGTTGTGTTTTTTATCTTTGTGGTCGGAGGCTCATTTCAAATAGTAACAGAAACAGGTGCTATAGAAAATGGGATCAAAAAACTTGTTTACAAGCTAAAAGACAGAGGGGCTTTAATGATTCCTGCAATCTTATTTGTTTTTTCAATATTAGGTGGAACGATCGGCTTTGCAGAGGAAACCATAGTTTTTGTACCACTTGGGATTGCCTTGGCAAAAGCTTTAGGCTATGATGCATTAGTAGGTATGTCAATCGTGTATTTAGGTGCAGGAGTAGGATTTAGTTCAGGTTTTATGAATCCTTTTACGGTAGGAGTAGCGCAAGAAGTAGCGGAACTCGAGATGTTTTCTGGTATGTGGTTAAGACTTATCGCATGGGCTGTACTGTTAGTAGTGACTTCTATATATGTTATGAGATACGCTAAAAAAGTAAAAGCGAATCCTTCTTTAAGTTTAGCAGGACAGATCGATACAGAAGCACAAAGCGAAGTGTTTGACATTAGTAAAAATGTTAAATTATCTGTAAGAGATATCTTGATTTTACTTACTTTGGTTGGAGGATTAGGCCTAATTATTTGGGGAGTTATCGAACATGGATGGTACATGGTTGAGATAAGCTCTATATTCTTAGGAATTGGTCTTGTAAGTGGTGTCATTGGAAAGATGGGACCTAGCAAAATAGCGGAAGTATTTATAGACGGTGCAAGAGGCATCGCATTGGGTGCTCTTGTAGTAGGTGTTTCAAGAGCTGTTTTAGTAGTTATGCAAGACGCAATGATAATAGATACAGTAGTTTATCACTTGGCAAATTTAGTTATAGGTTTACCGACGACTATAGCTGCGGTAGTGATGTTCTTAGTTCAAACTTGTATCAACTTTTTCATACCGTCAGGCTCAGGCCAAGCTTCTGTTACAATGCCAATAATGGCTCCTTTAGCTGATATTATAGGCTTGACAAGACAAACTGCTGTTTTAGCGTTTAATTTTGGTGATGGATTTACAAACCAAATATTACCTACTAGTGGTACTTTGTTGGCAAACTTGATGGTTGCAAAAGTCTCATATGAAAAATGGGTAAAATATGCAGGTCCGTTAATCATAATATGGTCATGTATAGCTGCTGCTTTCATGGTGTTTGCTGTATTGGTAGGTTATGCATAATTTATTTGATTAATAATACTGTATCTTTTAAAAATACAAACGGGTTTTATATAATAAATTATTAAAAGCAATCTGTTTCAAATGATTTTAAAAAATCAAACTTATGGAGAATTTTGATGAAAGATAAAATTATTAGTTTTGTTGATTCGATAGAAACAGAACTCAGCAACTTAAATTATGAAATTTATAAAAATCCAGAACTTGGAAATGAAGAATATTTTGCCGCAAAACTTCATATGGACTTACTAAAAAAATATGGGTTTACAGTCGAAGAGAATTATAAAGATGTTAAAACTGGATTCAAGGCGACTTATGATAGTGGTAAACCAGGACTGAAAATTGCATATTTAGCTGAATACGATGCTCTTCCAGGAATAGGCCATGGTTGTGGTCATAATCTTGTAGGAACTGTCAGCACTGGTGCAGGGATAACTCTTAAAAATTTTATTGACGAAATAGGTGGAACTGTTATAGTTTTTGGAACACCAGCTGAAGAAACAAGCGGTGCAAAAGTTACTTTTGCTGAAGAAGGAGCATTTGACGATATTGATATAGCAATAATAACACATCCTTTAGATGGGTATATTAATAGTGGAGCGACTTCTGCTTTAGAGCCAGTTCAGTTTGAATTTTTCGGTAAAACTGCACATGCGGCAAGTAGTCCTGAAAAAGGCATTAATGCTTTAGATGCAGCTATTTCTACTATTAATAACATTAACGCTATGCGTGAACACGTGAGGAGTGACTCTACTATACATGGTATTATTGTAGAAGGTGGAAAAGCCGCAAATATTGTTCCAGATTATGCTAAAGTACAGTATTATGTACGTTCACCGAAAAAAACTTATAATTTGGAGTTGCTTGAAAGAGTAAAAAATTGTGCAAGAGCAGGTGCATTGGCAACTGGAGCAAGATTAGAAATTACAAAATATGAATACAGCTATGACAATATAGTTACAAATCAAAAATTATCCGAAATTTTCAGCGAAACTATCTATGAAGTAGGGGGTATAAAAATGTTGCCAGGACTTCCGAATGAAGGTTCGGCAGACGCGGGACAAGTTAGTCAAATTTGCCCGACTATACATCCGTATTTCGATATAGTAGATAATGATAGCAGTATATTAGTGCATTCTGTCGAATTTGCTGATAGATCTGTTACGCCGTATGCGTTGAAACAAATGAAGATTACGCTTTCTACTGCTGTGTTGACTGCAATCAAAATTATGACAAATGAGGATTTGTATAAAGAAATTAAATTTGAATTTGACAATATTGAGAAATAGCATTTTATGGGCGACGTGAGTCGCCCGATTTTATAATTAATTTCATTTATTTTTGAGAATATTTTCTTCGTTTTGGAGGCATAAATGTTAGATATCATTTTAAAAAATGGAACTGTTGTAGATGTTAAAAACAGAAAGTTTTTACAAGCAGATGTAGGTATAAAAGATGGTTTGATTGTTAAAATCGGAAATATCGAAGAAACGGCAACAGAAATTATAGATTTAGAGGGTAAATATGTATCTCCAGGCTTTATAGATATACATATGCATGAAGAATCTATTTCTTTTCTTGAAACGAACGGATATGATATAGGATTAACTATGCTTAATATGGGTGTTACTACTGCCGTTACTGGAAATTGTGGAAGTAATAAACAAAGTATAGAACAACTTTGTGATTTTATGAAATTAAATGGTGGTCCTGTAAACTATTTGTCTTTTATTGGTCACAATTTTTTAAGAGAAGTTGTAGGTAATCTTGATAGATATAAAAAATCTACACAAGAACAAATTTGTGAAATTCGAAAATTGATTAATAAGGCTATTGACTTTGGCGCTATAGGCGTTTCTTTTGGATTGGAATATAGCCCTGGCACCGATATCGAAGAAGCTATAGAAGTAGTAAAAGATTTATATGGTAGAAAAGATTTATTGATAGCTGCACATTATAGAAAAGATGCAAAATATGCATTAGATGCTATAAATGAAATGGCTGAAATTGCAAGATTAACCAATATTCCTTTTCAGATATCACATCTATCTAGTTGTAGTGCTTATGGAGAAATGAAAGAAGCGTTAAATCTAATAGATGATATTGTTAATAGTGGTGTCGATTTAACTGTAGACGCATATCCATATGATGCTTTTAGTACATATATAGGTTCGGCTGTTTATGATGATGGATGTTTTGAACTTTGGAATAAAGATTACAGTAGCATAATGCTTGCAGAAGATCCATATAAAGGCGTATTCTGCGATGAAGAGTTGTTTTATAAAGCAAAAAAAGAATATCCAAATATGTTATCTGTCGCTTATGTAATGATTGAAGATGAAGTGATAGAAGCCTTAAAAAATAAAAATGTAATGATTGCATCTGATGGAGTATATAACAATAATGCAGGTCATCCAAGAGGTGCAGGTGCTTTTCCAAGAGTTTTAGGGAAATATGTTAGAGACATGAATGCGTTAGACTTTTTTGATGCTATATATAAGATGACTTTGATGCCAGCTGAAAGACTGCTACTTAAGAAAAAAGGAATCTTAGAAGAGGGGATGGATGCGGATATAGTAGTTTTTGATAATAAAAAAATAATTGATAAAGCTACATATTTAGAACCTCAATTAAAACCTGAAGGCATAGAGCATGTAGTTATTGACGGAAAATTTGCAATTAAAGATGGGCAAACCATCAATATTAAGTGTGGAAAATTTATAAAAAATTCTGAGAGGTAAAAGATGAAAAATGAAATTATAGACATTGTATCAAGTTTAGAAAATGAGTTGAATGCTCTTAGTTTAAAAATTTATGAAAACCCAGAATTAGGTTATGAAGAGTTTTTAGCGTGTAAGCTACACATTGAATTACTTGAAAAATATGGATTTGATGTTGAAAAAGAATATTGTGGAGTTAAAACTGGTTTTAAAGCAACTTATAAAGCAGCAAAAGAAGGTTTGACTGTTGCATATTTATCTGAATATGATGCATTGCCAGGAATTGGTCATGGTTGTGGGCACAATTTATTAGGAACTATGAGCACAGGTGCAGGAATTACATTAAAGCAAATTATTGACGAAATTGGTGGAACTGTAGTAGTATTTGGGACTCCTGCAGAAGAAACAAGTGGTGCAAAAGTTACATTTGCAGAACAAGGAGCTTTTGATAATATTGATATTGCTCTGGTAGCTCACCCTTCAAGCGAATATAAAAATAGTGGATCTTCTATGGCTTTGCATCCAATACAATTTGAATTTTTCGGAAAAACGGCACATGCGGCAAGTGCGCCAGAAAAAGGTATAAATGCTTTAGATGGTGCTATTTGCACTATAAACAATATTAATGCACTTAGAGAACACATTAGAAGTGATTCAAGAGTTCATGGCGTAATATTAGAAGGGGGAAAGGCTGCAAATATAGTCCCAGATTATGCAAAAGTGCAGTATTATGTTAGATCTACAACAAAAACATACAACACTGAGTTAGTTGAAAAAATTAAAAATTGTGCAAAAGCGGGTGCTCTTGCAACTGGAACTGAACTTAAAATGACGCAATATGAATTTAGTTATGATAACATGGTAACTAATGAATTGTTATCTGAAACTTTTAATGATTCATTATATGAAATTGCAAACATCAAAGTTGGGCCAGCACCTACTAGCACAGGTTCAACTGATACTGGTCAAGTGAGCCAAAAATGCCCTTCAATTCATCCATATGTAGATGTAACAGGTGATACTTCTATAATAGGACATTCTATTGAAATGGCAGCAGCTACAATAAAACCATATGCTATAGAACAGATGAAAAATGTTGTTGCAGGTCTTACACTTACAGCTGTAAAAGTTATGACAGACAATAAGCTTTATCAAGACATTAGATATGAATTTGAAAATGCAGAGAAATAGAGAGATATTTACAGACAAATAGATATATTTACGAACTGTTGAAAGTAGAGCAATCTTTATTAGATATAGCTCATAGAAAAAATGATTTTCTAGAATTTAAAAATGAAGAAATAATAATAATGTATCAAAATATTAGATAGGTGCAAATCAGCATTTATTAACTATGAGCCGACACCCACTAGTTAGACAATGAAATCTAACTAGTGGGAGATCGGCTTTTTGTATGGAAAATATAAAATGTATGAGAAGTATTAATTTTTGGATATCAATCGACAATTCTAAGAAAATATATCAAATTATTATCAGCATTATTTTTCAGTTTATTATTACCAATACTCAATTAAAAAATATATGTGTAATTATTCGACTAATATATATCGAATTACATTCAAATTTAATAGAATTTTTCTTGAATTTGAAGAATTTATTATGCTATAATATAATTTTGAGATATAAATATTAATTGATATAAAGCGAGGTAAATATGGGCAGAGGAACTCTAACAAAAATGAACAAAGAACAGACAGTTTCGATGGTTGTGCTTGTTAAGCTTTGTATTTATTTTCACTGTGATGCATCTGATATTTTAGAGTTTGTTCACGAAGATGAAGAAAATTAGTACCACTTATAGTGAAATCAGTACCACCTATATGAAAAGTGAGATTTATTTAAAAATAACTTGTATAATAATTTTAAGAAATTAATTTTATTATGAAAGGTCAAAATACTTATGAAGATTAAAATTACAGTAGATGAAAAACTAACAGATATCGAGGTGGAAATCAAAGCTCCAACAATGAGTGATGAAGTGACTAAAATAGCAGACAAGCTATCTGAAAACAAAGGGCAAACACTCAAAGCACAAAACTCTTTGAACATAGAAACCACTGTGAATACCAGCGATATTTACCGAGTGTATTCTGCTGTGGGGAAAGTTTATGTAGCTACAAAGTTTGATGAATTTATATCTAAACAGCGACTATATGAACTGGAAGAAATCCTATCGGAAGAAAACTTTGTGCGTATATCAAACAGCGAGATTATAAATCTTAGCAAAGTAAAAGTCTTTGATTTGTCTTTCCCAAAAACCATTGCAATTACAATGGAAAATGATGTGATTACCTATGTTTCAAGGCGATATGTAAACACAGTGAAACCATATCTAATGCCACGAGAAAAGGCTGAGGACTTCCCACTTGTGGTGTTTGAAATTGGCACATTTATTGATGTTGTAATCTTTGATGATGACTTAGTAGAAACCTTTGCAGAGATGGGATTTAAGCCGTACACAAGCGATATGCCATTATGGAAAAATAAACAGTATAGCAAAAGGCTCGAAACATTTTACAGTGACGATTTTGAGAAATGGATTAGCTATTTTGCAAGTCTTGGTGCTGTGTTTGCCCACCATAAGGTGGACAGCCCAAGAGAGATGTTTTATGAGTGCCTAAACAAAGGTATTATCGAAACAAAAGAAATTTATACAATGACATTCCCTAAGAATATGGGAGAATATAAAATCACAAAAGAAAAAACCTCAAACCCTATCTGTTACACTTGTAAAGATGTGAAAACACGCTCTACCGAAAGAAACGGAAAAATCTTTAAAGAAATACAGGAATATATCACCCAGCTTCTGAAAAGTGGAAATTTCGAGGAAGTCTACCAAAGTGGTGAAGATAGAGTCGGTGGTGGTGATTTTGTCAGAGTTATTCAGTGTAAAAACTGTGGCAAGAAATTCAAACTTAATGTAGACATGGATAGAGGCATCGGTGGGTTTTGGGAGGAAAAGTAATGGATAATAATAGAGAACGATTTGAAGAATTACTTCGAACAGTTACTGGTGTTGCGGAGCAAGAACAAGAGGACATCTTGGCAGAAATTCATCAGATTATATGTGATAATCGGGTACTATTGAATGCTTATAGTAACCCTTATCTTCAGGCATTTTTAACAGTTTACAAACTGCGTGATGAGATAGAAAAAACAGCTTTATTAGTCAGCGAAAAAGATGGAACATTGAGAAACGAATATAATCTATTTTTATCCAAGATGATGTATTCGTATTTTTATCATTATATTAAGTAAGAGCATAAACAAAAATCAAAACCAATAGAAACAGATATAGCCTATGTAGGACACAAGCACATATAACCCCTACTTTTATGAAAACAGCGAAGAATAGAGATGGGATGTTAAAAGTGCTAAGAAAGATGATGGAGGAGAATTAAAATGAATTACATAAATCAAATCGAAACTTTAAGTTCTGAGGAACTAAAATCATATAAAAGAGAATACAACC
>CAYJLG010000036.1:0-25139 GCA_964371035.1 uncultured Clostridia bacterium
GCTCTTTCCAAACCTCATAATGGTCTAATTGAAATGGCATCCATTCCCTAATATTATTTTCATGTGATTCTTTACACGCATTAAAATATTCTTGAAAAAGTTTCTTTTGGGGCTTAAGTATTTCCATAACATCACTCCTTATCTCATAAAACAAATGTCAATGACAGATAGATTTTGTACTTTTACGTAGACTTCATTAAAGCTTGTATACTTATAATAGGATAAATTCGTTTTTATTATAATCAATTAGTTCATCTTTTTTCATTTTTGAAAGTTCATTTGATAATGCGCTTCTATCGGCGCACAAAAAACTTGCAAATTCTTCTCGGTTCATGGATATGGAAAAGTGCTTTCTCCCCATACTTTCATAGTGAAGGTATGTTAGTATTTTATCTCTCAAAGCTTTTTTAGATATCACATCTATCCTTCTGTTAAGGTATAAACTTTTATGTGCAATGATATTTAACATATTAGAAATTAATTTTTGATGAAAAATACAGGATGAGCTACAAGTTGAGACGATTTTTCTATAATCAAAAAAAATAACTTTACTTTTTGTAGCAGAAACAATCGACACTGGGCTTCTAACGATTTCGGCACAGGCAAATACTTCTGCAAAAATATCTCCCTCAAAAATTTCAGCTATAATTATTTCGTTTCCATTGTAATCAGTCTTAATTATTTTCACATAACCTTCAAGTACTGCTCCAACAAAATTTATTCTATCTCCTTCAATTAATATTATTTCGTTTTTAGCATAACTTTTTTCAAAAGTATCAAGACAGGTAAGAATTGAATGAAACTCATTTTCTGAAATATTACTAAAAAGTTTGTTATCTAAAATTTTATTATAATTTTTTTTCATAAATACCTTCTTTTGTTGTTTAAACAACGGAAATGTTGTTTTTATTATATTACAATAGCGTTATATTAGTCAATATAAAAAAATAAAACTTAAGGAGAATGAATAATGAGTAAGAAAATCATTAAAATTGATGAAGAAAAATGTGTGGGTTGTGGACTTTGTGCTAATGCATGCAAACAAAGCGCTATTGAGATTATAGACGGAAAAGCGAAAGTAACTCGTGAAGACTATTGTGATGGAATTGGAAATTGTCTACCTGTTTGTCCAGTAAATGCAATCAGTTTTTCAGAAAAAAATATTGTAGAAAAAAATGAGAAAGCATTACCTTGTGGTTGTCCTGGTAGCAACTCAAAAGAATTGAAGCCAAAAGAGCAAGTAGTAGACAATTCAATGAACCAATCTGCTTCTGCGCTTAGACAATGGCCTGTGCAGATAAAGCTTGTACCTGAAAACGCGCCTTATTTTAAAAATTCGCATCTATTGATTGCCGCAGATTGTACGGCTTATGCTTATGCAAATTTTCACAACGAATTTATGAAAAATAAAGTAACTTTAATTGGATGTCCTAAACTTGATGAAGGCGATTATACTGATAAACTTACAAAAATTATTACAAATAATAGTATAAAAAGCGTTACTGTAGCTCGTATGGAAGTTCCGTGTTGCGGTGGAATAGAAAATGCCACTGTAAATGCACTTAAAGCAAGTGGAAAATTCATACCTTGGCAAATTGTGACTATTTCCACAGAAGGTTCAATTTTAGATATTTAGCAAATAATAAAAAGAAAAATAAAAGAAAAAATTCTACTTGCTTAGAGTTAGCAAATGCAAGTGTTCTTAAATCTTTTAATATATTTGTTTGAATGTATAAAAAATGGGTAAATGTATAAAAAAGCGAAGGTGAGGTAGTAATGTGTTAAAAGAAAAACTAGAGAAAATTGCAAATGCTTCTGCATCGAGAACTCCAGATGAAATAAAATTAATTATGGATAATGGCTTAAACAGACTTGTGGAAGGCGAGTATGCAAAAAAAGCTTTTAATGTAGACGATGAAATTCCTGATTGTGAACTCAAAAACCACAGAGGAGAATCTGTAAGTATGCATCAATTGATGGGCGACAAGCCAGCAATAATTACTTTTTATAGAGGAGGCTGGTGACCATTTTGTAATATTGAGCTGGGAGCTTATGAAGAAATAATAAATGAACAAGGAAAAAATGTATTACTTTTTGCAATTTCACCTGACATTCCTGATGGTACAGCAAATAAAAAAGATGTCGAAGATCTTCCTTATCATGTTTTGAGTGATACAAATAATAATTTTGCAAAAAAATTAAATTTAGCATTTGAATTAGAAGAAGAATTAGTAAAATTATATCAAAGCTTTAAAATTGATTTAGAAAAATCACAAGGCAATAATGAAAACGTGTTGCCTATACCTGCTACTTATGTCATTGACAAAGATAAAAAGATTGTGTCTGCATGGGTAGATGTTGACTATAAAAAAAGAGCAGAGCCTGACGATGTAATAAATGAGTACAATAAATTAATTGCTAGCTTATAAATAATTACAATAAATACTTTGAATTAATATATAAATAAAAAATAGCCTTCAGTATATTCAATAAATTGAAATACCGAAGGTTATTTTTGGCTTTAATAATCAACTATTATATTCTTCTTTCAATGTTTTAATTAAATCTTCGACAGGTACTATTTTATCTACCATATGCGCATTTTCTCCACAAAATACAAAACCATTACCTAGATTTCCTTTGCAAGCATTAGCCAAAGCAACAGATATACAATAAGGGCTTTCTTTTTCTTTACAAGTACTTAGACAATGAAAAGGACAAGATTTTGGCTTTTTGAGACCTAATTTTGCTTTTTTAAGAAAATCATTATTTATGGCTCTTCCTGGTAGGCCGACAGGACTTTTAATTATAGTGATATCTTCTTTTTTGCAATTTACATAGGCTTCTTTAAATGCTATGTCTGCATCACACTCTTCAGTCGCAACAAATCTTGTTCCTATTTGTACTGCTGATGCGCCTTTGTCTAATATATTTTTAATATCTTTTCCAGTAAATAGCCCTCCACCTGCGACTAACGGAATTTTACAAGAATATTTTTCTTCCAATTCTTTTAAAGTTTCACAACAGCTAATTACTAAATTTTCTAACGAAAATTCTTCTTTATATATATCCTCTTCTTTGAATCCTAAGTGCCCTCCTGCCATAGGACCTTCTAAAACAAAGGCATCAGGTGGATAATTATATTTGCTAATCCAGTGCTTAGTTAATACGTTTATAGCCTTTGCAGATGATATAATAGGTACAAGTTTTGTTTTTATTGGATTTTGATTTTTATCTACATGTTGTTCTGACTTAGCCTTAGCTAGTATTTCAGGTAGTTTTAAAGGTAATCCTGCTCCAGCAAAAATTATATCTATCCCTGAAGTTATAGAAGTATACACTAGGTTTTCGAAATTTTTAAGTGCAACCATGATATTTACACCTAAAACTCCACTTGTTTCTTTTCTTGCTCGTACTATTTCATCTTTTAGAGCTATGCAGTCAACTTGGAAATCTTTAGCGTTATACTTTGAATTTAAAAGCCATAGCCCTGCAGCAGATATTACTCCTATGCCACCTTGTTTTGCAACAGCCGCAGCCAATGATGCTCCAGATATTCCTACTCCCATACCACCCTGAACTATTGGGAGTTTTATCTTTAAATCTTTTATAAAAAAGCTATTCATATCTTTCTCCTGTTTCATTTATTTGTCGGTATCATCTAATGTTCTGTAAAAAAATATTAACTACTTTTTCACATAATTAGTTTGACAAACTAATTATATATGTGTGTTTTAAATTTGTCAAGAGAATGTTATCGAAAATGATTGAATATTGCACTTCTGGTTTCGCTAAATATGGATTTTCTCAAATTGATGGTAAAAAATACTATCGTTTTTCTATATATGCATATAATTATTTCGTGATATACCCTTTTTCTACACTGTCATTTATTACAAAATCAATATATTCTGATAGTTCAGGTATGGCTGTTTTGACAGGAGATATGCGTTCATATACTTTATTTATGCTGACGTTATGTTTTGCCCAAGTATGTCCATCAGTATGAAAATTACTAATAAAAGGTTGCAATCTATCTATTGCTGATGCGTATAAAGCGTCTGGTGTGAGCATTTCATCAAATTCTTCCCAGATATTTCGAAAATCAGCAGCTTGTTCTGCTGGTAGCAATGAAAATAATTTATCAGCAGCTTCTTTCTCCCGAAGCTCTTTACTTTCGTTGCCAGTTACATCAAACGCAAATGTATCTCCAGCATAGATTTCTACCAAATCGTGTATTAAAGCCATTTTGATTACTCTGTCAATATTCACATTCTTAATCTCACAATGCTCATATAAAGTTAGAGCCATGAGTGCAAAATGCCATGAATGTTCAGCATCTGTCTCTTGCCTTGATTTATCAATAAGAAGTGTTTGTCTCATAATATTTTTCATTTTATCAACTTCAGTTAAAAAATCGAGTTGTTGTTTTAATCTAGTATTCATGTAGCCTCCAAGCTTAGTATTGAAATAATAATTTTTTAACTATATTATACCACTAAAGTATTGAAAAGATAGTGGGAAATTAAAAAAAGTTACATTTTACTTGTAGTTATACAAAAAATATGATAAAATATTCATAAATATTCATAATCGGTAGCATGAAGTTTAAGAGGAGGATTGAGGGTATGAAATATTCGCTAAATAACGCAAATGACAATAGTTCTTTTGATTTGCTAACAAATTGTTATAATAAAATACATTTAGAAGAAGTGATAACTAACAGATTGAGTAATTGCTTGCATTCTAGTGCATTATTACATATCGATATAACTGAATTTAAACTTTTCAATGAGAGAAAAGGATATTTTTATGGAGATGAAATGTTAAAGCAATTGTCAAATCGTATTAAAACGTGGGGACTTGATACAGATATTGTAGGCAGAATTGGCGCAGATGAATTTGTTTTGTTTACGTGTGAAGCGGAAAATAGACACGATTTTGAAGCTCGCCTTGATGTTTTAATAAAACAGTTAAATGACACCTACAATATTTTTGGCGATAATGTTAAAATTTGTGTAAATGTAGGCGTTTCAATGTGTCATAAAAACAATCTGGATTATGAAAAATGTATGCTGTTAGCTAGCAAAGCGTTAGCGATAGCAAAATTATCTCCAAAAGGTAAGTGGTTGTTTTATGACGAGTCATATGAATCTAAAGGTTATTATGAGAAATTATTACAAGAAAAAATTAAGAAATCAGAAAAAATATCAGGTTTAAACTTAGATCATGAATTAGTTTCATCAGTTATCAATTTACTGCATGAGAGAAGTAATGATAAGGAAGCCATAAATTCAGCGCTTAGATATATCGGACAAAAGTATAAAGCGAGTAGATGCTTTATTATAGAAACTTTTGATGGTGGAGATACGTATTGTTTTACACATGAGTGGTGTAGGAGAAATATTGAATCTCATTTAAATACAATAGGTGTGATGCACAATGATTTATTAATAAATATTTTTGACAATGCTTTGGATAATGGCATGCATATTTGTGAAAATGTCGATGAATATAATTTTAAAGATGAATTTTTAGATATATTTAAAAATAAAAGAACCATATCTTTTTTATGTTCTCAAATTAAAAAAGAAGATGCTGTTACTTTTTTTATCGGTGTCGAAGATTGTGAAAAAACACGTAATTGGTCAAGTTTAGAAATTAATACTCTATACTTCATGGCTAAAATATTTTATATTATTATGCAAGAAAAACAACTGAATGAAGAAGTTAAGTCGTTGAGTAAACATAGTCAAATTTCTGCATTTATTGGTGATAATACAGACAATGTGATTTTGATAGTTGATCCTGAAACTTATGATATTTTGCATATGAACAAAAAATCTATTGAGATGCATGGAAATCCAAGTGAAGCAGAGTGGCGAGAAAAGAAATGCTACGAGTTGTTACACAATTTTAGCAAGCCTTGTGCTTTTTGCCCAAACCATCTTCTTACGGAGAATGAATTTTATGAATGGAAATATTTTAATCCTAGATTTAACAGAACTTATATACATAAAGATAAGTTTGTATCTATTGATAATAAATTAGTAAAATTGCAAGTAGCAACTGATATAACCATATTAGAATCACTTGAAACAGAATTGCAAAGCAAGTTTGAAGTTCAAAGTTTGTTGCTTGATTGTATTAAAATGCTACATACTCAAGATGTACCAGACGTTTCTATAGAGAAAATTTTAAGTATTGTATGTAATTACTTTGAAGCGACTAGAGGTGGTATTATTCAATCTGCTAGAAATAGCTCTTTTGTAAACAACACTCATGAATGGGTAGACCAACATACAAAATCTAAAATACATATGTTGCAAAATATTCCTATAGATGTTATACAACCATATTTTGATAAATTTGGAATGGAAGGCGCAAAATACACGCCTGATGTTGAAGAATCATTTAATCGTGATGAAAAATTAAAAGCATTATTTTATAATCAGGGCATAACTAGTATTATGAGTGCTCCTATCGTTAATGCAAGCAATACTTTTATTGGTTTGCTCTGTGTTGAAAATCCTAAGAAAAATTTAGACAAACATTGGTTGTTAGGTTCTCTTTCTATGTTTGTATCTGACTTTCTGGAAAAAAGTAATTTGGTAGATACATTAAATCGTTTAAGCTATTATGATACGCTTACAGGAGTAAAAAATAGACACAGTTATAGAAAAGCGCTTAAAGAAATAGGCGAAAGCAAATTAGAATCACTAGGCGTAGCATATATAGACGTTTCAGATCTTTCTGGTATCATTGAAGAAAAAGGTACTAGGTATGCTGATGAGATAATAAAAAGAATGTCGTTTGTTCTTTCAGAAGTATTTGAAGACAATATTTATCATATCGGAAGAGATGAATTTGTTGTGTTAGAAAAAAATATAGAAGAAGCAGTTTTTGAAGGTAAAATTAGTATTCTTAAAGATGCGATTTTTGAGGAACCTGAATTAAATGCATCGATTGGGTTTACGTGGAACACAGATTTTGAATCTGAAAACAATGAAGAACATGGATCATACAATACTGTTAGAGATAGTAGAAATTATACAGCAATGCTAAGTAAAAATCTTGACAACGAAATAAAAAGCAATAAATTTGAAGTGTTTTTACAACCTCAGTTTAATTTGGTAACAAAAAAACTAGAAGGCGCTGAAGCATTAATTAGAAGATTTGATGCCAGCGGAAATTTACAATCACCTGCATCGTTTGTTCCTTTTTATGAAAAAGAAGGTATGATGTCGAAGCTTGATTTTTATGTGTTTGAAACGATGTGCAAGCTGTTAAGTGATTGGGAAAAAAGGAAGATAGGTTCAAATGTTAAAATATCTGTCAACTGTTCAAGAACTACTATTATGGAAAAAGATATAGTTGCTAAACTATCTAAATTGTGCAGTAATTATAAAGTGAGTAAAGATAAGATTATAGTTGAGATTACAGAAACTATCAATCAATCAGACGATAAGGTTTTTTCATATATTGTATCGTCATTAAAAAATTCAGGATTTAGTGTATCACTCGATGATTTTGGAAGTGGGTATTCAAACTTATCTTCACTAAAAATTTCAGATTTTGATGAAATAAAAATCGATATGGGTCTTACTAGAGACGTACACTTAGATGAAAAATCAAAAATACTTACTAAAGTTGCGCTTAATCTTTGTAATGAATTTAAAGAGATGGTATCAGTTGCGGAAGGCATAGAAAATGTTGAACAGTTTAATATTTTAAGAGAAATGAATTGTCAAAAGGGACAAGGATATTATTTTAGCAAGCCGATTAGCATTGATGATTTTGAAAAAAAATATTTTTCAAATGATACTAAATTATTTGACATTTAATATAGTAATTGAAGAAAATGTTTTGTGAGCTTGAAATTACTGAGTAGTGTTAAGGGATAATCTCAACGCTAAAAAAAGACTTCATCAAGCTATTGACGAGGTCTTTTTTTGAATTTTATAATAAACTATATACTCCAAGAGTTTTAATGTAATTTTGTTTTTTTTCTATGACATCTCCTAAATCTAGCTCTAATGCTTCACAGAGCGAAGCTAAATAATAGAGCAGATCACCCATCTCTTCTTCAGTTTTTTCCTTGCATTTTTCACACAAAGAGCCGTGCAAGTGTGTTTTTAGATTTTCTTTGTTTTCCTCTATACTTTTGTTACTATCAAATATTTGTTTTTCTGCACTTATCTTAACGCATCCGCAGTGAGTCACAGATTTAAAAACTGCTCTATCAAGACGTGCAGTTTGTTCGCTCAGCTTTGTGGTTATATCTAATATGCTTTTATTTATAAATTGTGCATCTGAAACCCAATTTTGAAAACTAGAACCTTGATTCATAACATCTCTCCTCTGCAAAAAAATTATAAAAATTACAAAACACTTATATTAATTATACTAATTTTACTACTCATATGTCAAACATATTTTATAATCTTAACAAATCAGCTTTGAAATTTACAAAAATTATTGACTTTTTAGCACTTTTAATGTATATTTCTAAGAGCGGAGGTACACTCATGAAAGAGAAGATAATTGCGCTATTAAAAGAAAATTCAAAAGATTTTTTATCAGGCGAAGAAATAAGTAAAAAATTGAATGTTACAAGGGCTGCCGTTTGGAAGCATATCAATGAACTTAAAAACAACGGATATGACATTGAATCAAAGTCGAACAAAGGCTATAAATTGATATCTTCACCTGATATTCTAAAATACGAAGAAATAAAAAAATATATTAAAACTAAATATATAGGTTCAAATATTATTCATTATGATGAGATAGATTCAACTAATAATCAAGCTAAAAAATTAGCAGATGATCTTAAAGGCGAAGGACACGTAGTGGTTGCAGAAAGCCAATCTCAAGGTCGAGGCAGATTAGGTAGACAATGGATGTCATCAAACAATTCAGGAATATGGATGAGTATTATCTTAAGACCCAAAATTGATATTTATGATGTTGCCAAGATAACTCAAGTGGCCGCTGCTTCTGTACAAAGTGCGCTATTTGAAATAGGTATAAAAGCATTGATTAAATGGCCTAATGATATAATGATAAATGGGAAAAAAGTATGTGGCATACTTACAGAAATGAGTTCTGAATTAAATGCAGTTAATTATGTCGTAGTAGGCATAGGCATAAATGTAAACAGCGAACTACAACAATTTTCTAAAGAGTTACAATCGATTGCTACATCTTTGAAAATAGAGTCGGGAAGAAGCGTAGATAGGCGAGAATTGATTGCCTTAATTTTTAATAATTTTGAAAAATTTTATGATGAGTTTTGCTCAGATAATTTTGAGGCGTCACTAAGAATTTGCAAAGAAAATTCATATGTAATAGGCAGGAATGTAGATATTATTAAGGCTGAAAAAGTATTTTCTGCAAAAGTTTTAGATTTGACTCAAGAAGGTGCGTTAATCGTACAATATGATAACGGATATACTGAAGAATTGATTTCTGGGGAAATATCTGTTAAATTGAGTAATTAATTAAATGTAGTTGAAAAAAATTTGCTAATATAGTATAATTTAAAGAAAATATTGTCAAAGGTGGAAGTTAAAATGAATAAATTTGATTTTGTTAAATTTGAAAAAAAGAATAATATTGCTTATGTAACAATAAATAGACCAGAAGCTTTAAATGCTCTTAACCAAAAAGTTTTGGAAGAATTAAAAGAAATTTTTGATATTATGTCTAATGATGAAGAAATAAAAGCTGTAATACTAACTGGCGAAGGTAGATCATTTGTTGCGGGCGCCGACATCGCACAGATGAAAGACCAAACTATGCTAGAAGGTAGAAACTTTATTGTTTTTGGCCAATCGGTGATGGATACAATTGATAATTTTAGAAAACCAGTTGTAGCTGCAGTTAATGGGTTTGCACTTGGCGGTGGATGTGAACTTGCAATGGCTTGTGACATTAGAGTGGCGTCTAGTAAAGCAAAATTTGGACAACCAGAAGTTGGCTTAGGCATAATTCCAGGTTTCGGTGGAACACAGAGATTAACAAGACTTGTAGGCAAGGGTATGTCAAAGTATTTGACTTTTACAGGTGAAATTATTAATGCTGATGAATCTTTGAGAATAGGATTAGTAGAAAAAGTAGTTGAACCTGAAAAACTTATAGAAGAATGTGAAATTATAGTTTCAAAAATTATTTCTAATGCACCAATTTCGATTGAAATGTCTAAATTAGCAATTAATGTAGGCGCTGAAATAGATTTAGCTGCAGCATTAAAATACGAGGCAGAATTATTTGCGACTTGTTTTGGTACTGATGATAAAATTGAAGGTATGTCAGCGTTTTTAGAGAAAAGAGATGCAAAATTTACAAATAAATAGCAAATAAACACTGACCGCAAAGATTATATACTTAGCTTTGCGGTTATGGTTTTTTTATGTAAGATGTGATTGGGGTTGAAAATATTTTTGGTAGGTTTTTATGAAAATTGTAAATAAAAGAGATTATTATATTATATTGATAATAATAATTATTGCAGCTTTGTTGGCTTTGTTTTTTAACTATGAGGATGAATACGACAAAAAAATTGCACATATTTATTATAAATCGGAAATGGTATCAGAGATAACTCTACATGAAGGTAGTGAGAGAATTGTAGATTTTATTCGCAACCCAAATATAAGCTTTAAATTACACACTGATGGTTCAATAAGTTTTGATAAATCTGATTGCCCTGATCAAGTATGTGTTAATACAGGGCGCTTAAAAAACCATGGAGCTACTGCGGCGTGCATTCCAAATGAAATCATAATCAAAATTAAAGGGATACAAGACGAAGACGACGAATCTCCTGACATGATAGTGGGTTTTGCTGAAAAATAGAAAAATGGAAACATTATTTTAATGGAGGACAGAGTGAATAATATCAATGTTAAAACTAAAAACCTCACAGTTACAGCAATCTTATTTGCTATTGCATTAGTTCTATCTGTAGTAGAAAACATGCTACCACAGCTTGCAATACCTGTCCCAGGGGTGAAATTAGGGCTTTCAAATATTGTTGTCATGTATTGTTTGTTTTTAACGGATTCAATGAAGGCTATGACAATAGTAATTTTAAAAGCACTTTTCGTCGTGATGACCAGAGGTGTAGTTGCAGGGATTTTGAGTGGAAGCGGTGGATTTTTGTCTGTTTTAATTATGCTTGTATTAATGCATATTTTTAAAGATAAAGTTTCATATTTGATAATAAGTATTTTTGGTGCGATTTTTCATAATATCGGCCAATTTATAGCAATTTCATTTATATATGAAGGGCTGAATTTATGGTATTACTTACCTATATTATTGATTTTTGGAATTATTGCGGGGATATTAACATCTATTTTGTTGAATGCTATACTTCCTAAAATTAAGAATATTATAATTTAATATAAACAAATTTTAAAGTACTTGGGAGTTTTTTATGATGGGTAAATTTAAACATATATTTTTTACTGGAATAGGTGGCATAAGTATGAGTGGGTTAGCTGAACTTATGCTACATAATAATATAAGAGTTTCAGGCTCTGATTCGTCTGAATCCATGCTTGTTACAAAGTTGAGAAAAGATGGTGCGAAAATCTACATTGGCCATGCAGGTGAAAATGTAGATGAAACTGTAGATGTATTAGTTTATACTTCTGCAGTAAAAGATGATAATGATGAGTTATTAAGAGCAAAAGAACTAGGAATAAAAATTAAATCAAGAGCTGAATTCTTAGGTGAAATAATGAAAGAACATGATAGTTCTATTGCAGTAGCAGGAACGCATGGCAAAACTACAACTACAGGTATGCTGAGTTCAATACTGGTCAACTCAGAATTAGATCCAACTATATTTTTAGGCGGAGAACTAGATATCATCGATGGCAATATTCGAATTGGCAAAAATAAATTACTTTTGACTGAAGCATGCGAATATAAAAGAAATTTCTTAAGTTTTTGTCCTACTATAGCAATAGTATTAAATATAGACGAAGATCATTTGGATTATTATAAAGATCTAAAAGAGATCGAAAGTGCATTTTCAGATTTTGGAAATATTTTGCCAGAAAATGGACTTTTAGTAGTTAATGTTAAGAATAAAGATCAATTTGTTAATGCTAAATGCAAAGTTATTGATTTTGGAATAAATGAAAAATCCGATATTAGAGCGTTAAATTTGAAATATACACCAAATCCAATTTTTGATGTTGAATTCAAAGGTGAAAATCTAGGTAACTTTGAATTATCTGTTTTTGGAGAACACAACGTATTAAATGCACTATCTTCAATCGCCGTGGCAATTGAATTAGGCATAGAATTGCAAGTTATTAAAAATGGGCTTAAATCTTTTAAAGGAACTAAGAGAAGATATGAATTTAAAGGTAAATTTGATGGTGTTACAGTGATTGATGATTACGCACATCATCCTACAGAAATAGAGGCAACTTTGAAGACCGCGAGAGAAATAACTGAAGGTAAAGTTGTGACTGTTTTTCAACCACATACATTTACAAGAACAAAATCTTTACTACAAGAATTTGCACAATCGTTTCAATATACAGATGAAATAATAATCACAGACATATATGCCGCAAGAGAACTCGACAATGGTGAAATACATTCTAAAGATTTAGTTGAAGCGACTAGAAGATTTAATGACAAGGTCTTGTATGCTGAAAATTTAATAGAAGCGGCAAGATTAGCGAGAGAATTAGCGAGAAAAAATGATATTGTTTTAACGATGGGAGCAGGAAATATTGATGAGGTTGCAAAACTTTTACTGTCGTAAATGAAGTTATTACAGTAATTTAATTAGAGGTAAGTATGATTTTAAATGTAAAAAATTTAGAACAGATGGATTATATAGGTAAAAAAATTGGAGAAATAGTAGACGAAGGAACTATTATATGTTTAGAAGGAGATTTAGGAGCTGGCAAAACTACTCTAACTCAATCTATAGCAAGAGGGATGTTAATTGATGAATATGTTACAAGCCCTACGTTTACTGTTATAAAAGAATATAAAGGAAGATTAAATCTTTATCATATGGATGCCTATAGGTTATCGTCTGAAGATGAAATGTATGATTTAGGGTTTGAAGAATATATAAATTCAAAAGGTGTATGTGTTATTGAATGGGCTTCTAGAATTGAAAATATTATACCTGAAGAGGCGCTAAAGATTAAGATAACGCAAGACTATTCTACTAATGAGAGACAACTACATTTTTCAGGAAAATCAGGAAAAATTTTATGTTTGAAAGAAGGATTGGAACATTATGAAAATACTGGGCATTGAATCAACTGGAAAAACCGCTTCTTGCGCGATATCTGAAAATGATATGTTGATTTGTGAATTTTCGATTAATAAAGACAAGACACATTCTGAAAAATTGATGCCGCTTATCGTGAAAACACTCGAAGAAAGCGATGTAGAACTAAAAGATATAAACGCGATTGCCATATCTAAAGGACCAGGTTCATATACAGGTGTCAGAATTGGCGCATCGATAGCTAAAGGACTTGCACAGGCGTTCAATTTACCAATACTTTCAATTCCTACAATGAAAGCTTTAGCGGCAAATATTTTTGATGAATCGAGATTGATAGTTCCTATTGTGGACGGAAAATCTAAAAGGATATATACAGGGATTTACAAGTGGGAAAATGGAAATTTGATTTCAATCAAGCGACAATTTGCATCAGATTTAGATGATTTGTTAGCTGAGTTGCTTAAATTAGAACAAAAAATAGTGTTTAACGGAGATGGATCTGTTGCATATAGAAAAGATATAGCAAATGTTCTTGAAAATAACGCTTGTTTTGCTCCTATGAACTACAACTTGTTGAAAGCATCTTCTTTAAATTTTTTAGGTTATGAAATGTTAAAAAAAGGTGAGATAACAGATTGTTATGATTTTAAACCTGAATATTTAAGAGCTTCTCAAGCAGAAAGGATGCGTGAAAAATAGTGACAGTTTCTGTTAGACGAATGACGATAGAAGACATAGATCGTATTTTAGAGATTGAAGCTATGTGTTTTGATAGCCCATGGCCTCGAGTTGCGTTTGAAAATGATTTGGAAAATAAAGATGCTATATATCTTTGTATACTTTTTAATAAGAAGATTATAGGATATGCAGGTTTAACAAAGATATTTGACGAAGGACATATCTCGAATGTAGCTATTTCACCTATGTTTAGAGGATGTGGACATTCTAAAATTCTATTAAATAATCTGATTGAAATAAGTGAAAATAACGGTATCGAGAAATTTACATTGGAAGTAAGAGTATCAAATATGGTTGCAATAAAATTATACGAAAGTTTAGGTTTTGTAAATGTTGGAAATAGACCAAATTATTATTTTAATCCGACAGAAGATGCAGCTATCATGTGGAGGTATTAATAACATGAAAATTAATAAACTTGAAAAGAGTAGGGCACAAAAATATATTTTGGCTATAATGATTGTTTTAATAATTATTATCTTATCTTCTTGCTCAGAAGATAGTAAAGAAATAATAGATGATAATAGCATAATAGATTTTGAAGACGAAAAAGCTTCAGGAGACGACACTGTGGTAGTTGGATCAGACAAAGATAAATCAGAAGAGGATAAAGAATTAGACTCCGCAGAACTAGGAAATCAAGAAGAACAAGAAAATCAAGAAGAACAAGAAAATCAAACACAAGAAATAACTAACCCTGAAAATAATTCTAATGATGATGAAAAAGATAAAGAGAGTATTGTAGATACAGATGTAGAAATAACACCATCAGATGATTTACTTGACGAAAACAATATAGTTACTGATGAAAGTTCTATTGAAGTTGTAGTAAATAAAAAAAGAAGTTTGAGCAGCACATATGTACCTTCAGACCTAGTAGATATTAGAGAGTTGGTTCCTACACTCTTAGAAAGTCCAGAAGTAAACCAATTAAGAGACATAGCTTGTCAAGCATTAGTTGATATGTTTGACGTTGCTTTGGAAGAAATAGAAATACAACTATATGCGAGATCAGGATATAGATCATACAATACTCAAGACGCGTTGTATCATGGTTATGTAGCAAATCATGGTCAGGCTGCAGCCGATACATTTAGTGCAAAACCTGGTCAAAGCGAGCATCAAACAGGATTGGCTATGGATATAAGTAGCGAAAGTGTTAATTATGCGTTGACTACTGATTTTGGTGCAACAGAAGAAGGCATTTGGGTTAGAGATAACGCTCATCGATTTGGATTTATAATTAGATATCCCGAAGGTATGGAAGAAATAACTGGCTACATGTATGAACCGTGGCATTTAAGATATATAGGTGTTGAAACTGCAACAAAAGTATATGAAAGTGGTTTGACGCTTGAAGAATATATGTTTGGAGAAAGTTGATTTTATGGAAAAAAATGTATTAATCCTTGCGATAGAATCTTCGTGTGACGAGACAGCAGTATCTATTGTAAAAAATGGTAGAGACGTATTATCAAATATTATTTCATCTCAAATAGAAGTGCATAAAGAGTTTGGTGGAGTAGTCCCTGAAGTTGCATCTAGAAAGCACATTGAAAATATTAGCCAAGTAGTAAAAGATGCTATGGAACAAGCAGACGTAAAAGAAGAAGATTTGGATGCTATAGCTGTTACATATGGGCCAGGTTTAGTAGGAGCACTTCTTATTGGAATAAACTATGCTAAAGCATTGGCTTATGCGTGGAACAAACCTCTAATAGGAGTAAATCATATTGAAGGTCATATTTGTGCTAATTTTATAGAAAACAAAGAACTTTTACCGCCTTTCGTTTGCCTGATAGTATCAGGAGGTCATACGCATCTTGTACATGTAAAAGATTTTGGAGAATATGAAGTTTTGGGCAAAACACGAGACGATGCCGCAGGAGAAGCGTATGATAAAATAGCAAGGTCATTAGGGTTAGGCTATCCGGGAGGACCTTTGATAGATAAACTTGCTAAGCAGGGAAATAAAGAAGCAATCAAGTTCCCAAGAGTTATGTTAGAAGAAGGAAGTTTAGATTTTAGTTTTAGTGGATTGAAATCTGCAGTTTTAAACTATTTAAATCAAAGCACACAAAAAGGTATAGAGGTGATAGTAGAAGATATAGCTGCATCTTTCCAAGAGGCGGTTGTAGATGTTTTAGTAAAAAAATTAATTGTAGCAGCAAAGATTAACAACTGTAAAATTGTGTCACTCGCAGGAGGTGTAGCTAGTAATTCTAGGCTAAGAGAAGTTGTTTCACAAACTTGCGAATGTGAAGGATTATCGCTATGTAGACCTTCGCCAATATTGTGTACTGATAATGCCGCAATGATAGGTTGTTCAGCATATTTTAAATACTTAAAGAAAGAATTTGCTGATTATACACTCAATGCAATTCCAAATTTGAAAATTGCAGATAATCAAACAAGTTAATAAAGTTATCCACAGGTGTTGATAATGTTGTGGATACTTGTAAAATAGAGAAAAAGTATCCACAACCCAATTTTGGGACGTGGATACTTTTTCTTATATTTTTATGAACTGCTAAAATTCAATTAAAAATGAATTTTCTTAGTAATCTAATTAATTTTGTCCATCATTTAATACAGACCATCTCTCATAAAGCAATTCGCATTCATTTTTCAAGCTTTTAAGCTCAGCATTGATTTTTTTAACATTTTCACTATCTTCATAAGTAGATGAATCACAAAGAAATGCTTCAAGTTTTGCAATTTCCCCTTCATTTTCCTCAATTTGTTTTTCGAGTTCAAGAATTAGTTTATCACGTTTCCTTTTTTCTTGCTTTATTTCTTTTTCTTTTTTACGTTCAGTAACTAGTTGAGTTTTTGTTTTTGTAATCACTTCTTCGTCATCTGTTTCTTCTAGTTCCTGTTTTTTTTCAAGATAATAGTCATAATTACCTAGGTATTCAAAAATTCCTTCGCTTGACATATCAACAATCTTATTAGTAACCTTATTTAGAAAATATCTATCATGCGATACTACTAAAATTGTACCATCATAATTTATTAAAGCATCTTCTAGTATTTCTTTAGAATCGATATCAAGGTGGTTGGTAGGCTCATCCATTAACAAAAAATTAGATTCTGAAAGCATTAATTTTAGCAAGGATAATCTGCCTTTTTCTCCTCCACTTAAATCACCTATTATTTTAAAAAGATCATCTCCGTTAAATAAAAATTTCGCGAGTAAAGATTTAATATCATAATACAAAAATTTTGGATTATCATCCCAAATCTCATCAATAATTGTATTTTCAAAATCTAAATAGGTTTGTTCTTGATCATAATACCCTACATTTACAAAGTGGCCTGGAATGGCTTCGCCTGTATAATCAGATATTTTTCCGGCAATGATTTTTAAGAGAGTAGTTTTTCCTATGCCATTAGGTCCAATTATACCTATTCTATCGCCTCTATATACTGAAAATGAAATATCTCTAAATACATTTTTTTCATCAAAAGATTTTGATAAATTTTCAATTTTAAATACATCTTGACCACTTTTTAGCTTAGGTGTAAATCTTAATCTAACTTTCTTATTATCAAAACTTGGGCGCTCAGATTTCTTTATTTTGTCAAGTGCCTTTTGCCTACTAAACGCTTGGCGAATATTTCTCTTGCTACCATACGAATGAAGTCTTTTAATCATTTCTTCTTGTCTTTGAATATCTTTCTCTTGATCTTCATAAAATTTTCTGATTATATCGAGCTCGGCTTTTCTTTTTTTCATGAATTCAGAGTAATTGCCATTATAAGAAATTAATTTTTTGTTTTCGAGCAATAGGACTCGATTAACTATATTGTCTAAAAAATATCTGTCATGTGAAATTATTATTACTGCACCATTAAAACTTGACAAATATTTTTCAAGCCAAGAAATAGCTTGTATATCTAAATGGTTGGTAGGCTCATCTAGTAGCAAAATATCAGCTTTTTCAAGCAATAATTTTGCAAGCATCACTCGTGTTTTCTGTCCGCCACTCAATACATTTACCGGTCTTTGAAAATCATCTTCGTTAAAACTTAATCCTTTTAACACACCTTTTATTAAACTTTGATAACTATATCCATCTGATTCAGTAAATTTGTCAATTAATAAAGTGTATTTTTCCATTAGCTTTTGCAATTCATCATTATCATCTGATTCAGTAAACGCACTAATTTCAACTTCAAGTTGCCTAAGTTCTTTTTCCATGTTAATGACATTATCAAAAATAGTCAACAATTCATCATAAATAGATTTGTCACTTTCAATTTTTGTATTTTGCTTTAAATATGCTATTGATTTATTTTTTGGCACAGAAATATGACCACTGTCATACTCAAGATTCCCTGTTAAAATATTGAATAAAGTAGTTTTTCCTGCTCCGTTAAGTCCGATAAGTCCAATTTTTTCATTATCGTTAACTGTAAAAGAAATGTTTTCTATAACATTGTCAACGATATATGCTTTTGATACGTCGTTGCAAGATAATACGATCATAAAAATAGTTCCTTTCTCTTGTAGCCAGTAATTTGCAATTGTTATTGTGATTATGATTAACAACAAAATATCTAGTATCTACTGTAAGCTGTATTTGCATTGGCATGAGGGTTATTAGTTATTTTAACTGTTTTTTATATAAAGGTCAATTAATTTATATGTGTGCGCGGTTTATGTGTAGTTGCTATTCACAGCCAATTCCTAGTAGTAGAAAGAAAAAAATAATAAAATATGGAAGCCTTATGTAGATTGGATTAAGTTGTGCGAAATTTTTGTGAAGGTTCGTCCCCAACGTGGATATGACCTTCCTGACTATCATCTTTTGGGGATTTTGAACAAAAGTTATCATGCCCTAACCCCATTTTCTAAATGAAAATGGCGGTAGGCCACATGCATGGAGAACCAAATCTTTGTGAGTTTAACGAGCAAAAAGATTTGATATTCTCTTCTGCGTCGTACAACTTCCCAATCGGAGTACTCGGCGACAGATTTTATTATTTTTTCCCGTTGAAATTTCATTTGACTTTGAATAGTAACTATATGTAAAAAATATGAAGAATTAATTTAAATAGATTGTTGACATAAAGCTGATTTTTCTGATATAGTAATCAAAACATCATTTGGTCTTTTTTGAAAAAAATGTAATTGAGAGCAAATGGTATATAACGCATGCTTTTTAGGAGAAATAAATGGAAAATTTAAGTAATAGGCAGTTCAAATCTGTTTACTCTAAAATTGGAATAATTCTGATTTTAACATACATTGTTAATCTTTTTTCTACAGTTTTTATTAGAGTAGGCCTCGAATTATTTTTTGAAAATATTGAAAATACTACTTGGTATTTATGGCTGATTGTATTTTTAAGTAATTTCGTGATCACATTTCCAACATATATTTTATTGATGAAATTGATTCCTGACAATAAACTTGAGCATGGAGAAAAACAAAAAAAAGCATATACGATTAAAGAAATTATTGTTTTACTCGTTATATGTTTATCGGCTACATATTTGGCTAGTATAGTTACACAGATGTTCAACTTGATTATAATGAGCATTACCAAACAACCTATATCTAATAATTTAAATGATATAATTATGTCATCAGATATCGTCTTTACATTTATTATGACGTGTATATTGGCCCCAATTATAGAAGAAATTATGTTTCGCAAAATTATGCTTAATAAATTAAGTTTGTTTGGTGAACATAGTGCAGCAACAATTTCTGCATTAACTTTTGCGTTATATCATGCAAATTTTCAGCAATTCTTATATGCGTTTTTATTAGGACTTATATTTTCGTATATAACTATAAAATCTGGTACAATACTTTATGCGATAATATTACACGCAATGGTAAACTTTACAGGCTCTATACTAGTTCCTCAAATAGCATTGAGCAATAATCAATCGTTGACCGTTGCTTTGGGGCTAGGGATAATATTCGTAATAATTTTGGGGATAATATTGTTTTTTAAATTGCTACCGTCGCTATTTCCTAAGATGGAAATGGAATTTTCAAAGTTAGAATCAGAAGACAATAGCTACTATTTTAGACCTATAGTAAAGCCGTTTACAGCTCTAACGGCAGAAGGTATCATTATTTATTTGATTTTTTCAATAGGGTTAATTATTTTATCAATTTAACAACAGTTTTGACATTTTAATCGATTTTCTAGAAAATCCTAAGGAATTAGACATAGTTTCTTAGGGTTTTCTTAATTCATACATAATTTGTATAAAATTTTTTTTATAATATAGTAGAATGTAACAGAAATGTAACCAATATGTAACCAAGATAGTGTACAATATAATTACATTCATAAGTTTGAACTTTTTATGGGTGTTTTGTTGAGCTTAAATGGATTGTTTTAGATATAGCAAATAATTAAACTAAATAGATAAGCAAGATAAGTTCATGTATATAATTTAAGTTGTTTTTTTACAACACATATTTATGGAGGAAAAAGTTATGAAAATTTTCAAAGGTGAGTCGTCTGCTTTGATTTTTGCCAGATACACAGCTCTAGCAGTAGTTTTTTTTCTGATTTTAGGCAGAATATTGTTACCACTAGTAGATGCATCGAATGGCACACTTGACGAAAACAATAGTGAGAAAGGAAAGATATATTCTGTAGAAAGAAAAGATAATTCAGTAGAAAGTGATTTGCTATCGGTAAATGATACTACACTAATGATTACTGATGTGGATTTGCTATATGGTGAGAAATCTTTTGCTGATTCTATGGAGAATTTATATGAAAGTCTTAACGGAGCTGAAGGGAATGGCGAGAAAAACGTCTACTTTGAATCTGACGAAGACATGATGAATGGTATAGTGAAAATAGACATGGATTTTCATGGCAATGTTGGCTCGACACCTGCTGATGTTATTTTTGTTGTAGATCAATCTGGTTCGATGAATGTAGGTGCAGATAATAGTAGTGAACAACATTTGACAAGTTTATGTTTGAATGAAGAGCATTACTATAGAATAAAAGTAGGAGTTAACTCTGAAAGCTATTATTACTTTTTTGACAATGATGAATCAATCCCAAACAATTGGAGTGTTAAAGAATTTGCGAACGATCTGAAAAACAAACTGGTAAAAGATTTTAACGACCAATACGGTACTAATATTACGACTTCAAATATAACATCATTTACGTTTAACAATGCTAATGGAAGCGGATTGCCATTAAAACAACATTATTCAAATATTACTACAAATTCAGCAATCAGTGCAACGTTTTTTACAGATACACCAGAAGGCAATGCTGAAATGGCAAATAGTTATGAAATTATTTTCAACGATAGTTCAACAGTAGTTGATAACGAAAACAGTGCTTTAGTAAATAAAGAATCTTCAAATGCAGTGATTAATAATGTTTCAAATCCTAATTTCTATTCGCAGTCAAAAATAGATGCAAATGCTGTAGATAATATTGAGGATTTGTCGTTGTTAGCAGACACAGGGTGCTATGATAGGATGATGATGTCAAAATATTTTATTTCTAAGCTTGCATCTGTAGTTCTAAACACAACAGATGCTGACAGTGGCGCATTTTTGAACAATCGTGTTGGATTAGTTACCTTTTCAAAAGATGTAAATTATCATTCACCATTGTATCCGTCATTAGGCTATTATGATTCCTCAAGTGTACCACCACAAGTGCCTATCGAGTATGGATTTACGAGTGGATACTCTTACACTAATTATGAAGCGGGGCTGAGAAGAGCACTATCACTATTTGAAGAACAACCACTAGAAGGTAGACAGAGGTATATTTTATTGCTTTCTGATGGAATTCCTACAACTGGACTGGGCTCTACATCTAATACTGTTGACGATCTGATAAATTTAATAGATACCTTTGAAAAAGAGCATGGCATTACTGTATATACTGTTGGTATTGATATGGATGCGGTTTCAAATAATAATGGAGTATTAGAACAAATAGCTTCTGATTTATCAGGTAAATCATACTTCAACATATCTGGATCTGAAAATGTTATGGAAGTATACAAAGAACTTGAAGAAGTATTTAAATCTATAGCCGTTGATTTCACTGATACAGTAGGAACTAGTTTTGATTTGTTTGTAGATGACAACCATCCTGTAGAAATTACATGGGAAGTTAAAGATTCAAGTGGCAATAATAAAACGATGGTTGAATCTTATGAAAACATCAATGATATAGGTATGGTAACTTATGATGAAAGCACTAAACAATTAGTGTGGAAAATGGATAAATTGCAAATTCCAAACGGAGAATCTGTTGATGTTTCAAAAGCAAGACTTAGCTTTTATCAAAAAATTGATATGAGCAAAGTTTCTGAGGGGAAATCAGAACATCCGACTAATGGCGAAGTAGCAAATATTGGATATATGAACGGTAAGATTAACGAATTTGATTATATCGATTTTGAATCACCTGCAAGTTTTATAATAGGAGAAGAAGATTCTGATGTATCTGTGAATATTTCTGCTGAAATAGTTGATGAAAACAATGCTAACTCAGCAACATTAGAAATTGGAAATAAAATTAAATATACTTTGACACTGAAAAATGATGGGTTGTTAGATGTAGAGGATATAATCATACATAACTATATTCCAGAATTCACAGAGTATGTTGAAGGCTCGCTCACGGTTGATGGGAATTCTGTTAGTGATAATAACAGCGTAATGAGCTTTAATGAAAATGGTGACGATGCAAGAATAGAAATTTTTGCGGATATCGAAAAACCAGTAGGAGAAGAAGGAAGTGCGTATTTACCACCATCTGAAAAAATATTTACATATGAAGTTCTGGTTAGGGCACCAAAAGATAGCAGAGATAATTTTATTTATGCAAGTGGTACTAATGATAAGATAAATATTGATAATCAAGCTTATTTTACTTTTTCTAAAGCATATGACGGATTTATTGGCGAAGATATGAATGTAACAGTAGACAAAGATGGTGCAAGTGCAGATAGTGATCTAGTTGCTTTAAGTAATATTGTTATTAGTAGTTTGAAATTGCCAACAGAAAAAGTTGATGTTAGGTTTGAAGATAATAATTTTAATGATACGATGTATACAGTAAATTTAGATATTCCAAAAGGTGAAAGCATTGAAATACCAGATGAAAAGCCTGTTGCACCTGATGATAAATATTTTGTTGGATGGACTGATATAGGTACAGATTTGAATAATCCTGATAGTGCTTTAAGTGAAGAAGAATTAATTGAAAAATTAACTAATATAGAAAATAATATCATTTTTTACCCTGTGTATGCAGACAAAACTGCTTTAGAGATAACACCGACTGATTTGAGCTTAATATACACAGTTTTAGAAGATGTTGTGAACTTTGAAGACGAAGAACTAGACAATAGTAGTATTGAATATGATGAAGAAAATGGTTCGATTTCTTTTAAATTTGAATTAAGTGATGATTATTTTGAAGTAGGTGGATTAGCTGAAGGGCATGAAATCGAAGGATTAGAAATCGAAATTAGTGTTGAAGATTTAATTTTGAACCCAGATAGCATAGAGGAATACACTGGTGCAGTATCAATTTCAAAAGTTATGATGTCAAATGTTGAAATAAGTGCAAGAATAGATGGTGAAACTGTCGATGTAACAGAAAGATATTTTACTAATGAATTTGATATTGAAGATGAGATCATTGCAACTAACGAAACTGACGAATCTAATAAAGTTGACGAAATTAATGAAAAAGATGAAGTTGTTAAAAAAGAAATTATCGTTAATTCAAGTGATGTGACTATTACGCCGGAGTATACTGTAACTTTTGACACAGGCACAGGAGATTCTTCGGACAATGATGTTCAAAAAGTTATGTTTGAAGGTAGTGCTGATTTACCAGAAGATCCAAAAGCTCCATTTGATAACTATTTTGTTGAATGGATGTATGATGACGGTATATTAGGAGATAGCTCTGATGATAGGCCTATGCAAGAAGACGATTTGGAAAGCATTAAAAAAGATATGCTGTTCTATCCTAAATTTGCAAATAAAATTGAATTGGAAATTGCTGCAAAAGATTTAGCGTTAATATATAGAGTAGCGTTTAATGAGCAAGATGCAGAAATTAGATTTGAAGATGCTGATAGGTTTGAAGATATTGAAGAATTTGAACTTTCAAGAGATGAAGTAAGTTTTAGTTTTAAAGGACAAAATTCAGATATTAATTCTGATGAGAATATTTATGAAACTACAGATTATGTTGTATCTGGAATGATGGGGAGCGACGCTAAAATTGAAAATATAGACATAAAAGTCGAAGATGCAGTTTTAAGTGAAACGGATATAGTTGAATATGACATTAAAATTGATCTGAACAGCATAAAAATAGTTGATGAGAATGGTAAAGACATTACTAGTAGATATAAGATAACTCATGCAGAAGACACAATTGTAAGAAGAAGCTTTTCGATTAGCATGTCAGCAGATTCAACAGCAGATATGAATGCTTATGACGGAATAGCTACATTCACACCTGAATATACGATAGCATTTAATGATTTTTATGATGGAAATAACAACAAAGAAACAAAAAATGTACAACATGTAATACTAAATGGAAATGGTTTTGATCCAGGAGAGCCATTTGCCCCATCTAACAAAATATTTTTAGAATGGAATACTTCTGAAAATGGAGATGGAGAAGGCATGCACCTTGAAAATATATCTGAAAATATAGCATATTATCCGATTTTTATAGATGCTTTTAATGTTAGTTTCAAAGATTTTGATGGGAAAGATTTTGATGTTCAAAAAATAGTTGAAGGAAATAATGCTACATTGCCTTTAGATGAAAATGGCTTGGAAAAAACTCCTGTTGATTTTGAAAACTACACATTTATAGGATGGTATGACGAAAATCAAGATCATGCTAATGATGTGGCAGAAGGCAATGCTTTATCGCGAATTGATTTAGAAAATATAGATAGTGATAAAGTGTTTTATGCTTACTTTGAAAAATCAATTGATGTTGGAATCGTAGATCCACAGCCAGAAACAACACCAGAACCAGAAACAACACCTGAGCCAGAGACGACACCAGAGCCAGAAGTGACACCAGAACCAGAGACGACGCCAGAGCCAGAGACAACACCT
>CAYJLG010000037.1:0-24838 GCA_964371035.1 uncultured Clostridia bacterium
CACAACTTAATCCAATCTCCATAAGGCTTCCATATTTTATTATTTTTTCCTTATTTACACAAGAAATCGACTGTGAGTAGTAACAAAAATTCCACGAAATAAAAAAACAAGGATGATTTTGAAGGTTCATCCTTGTTTTTGTTTTAAGAACAAGTTGTTGCTATTTACAGCAACATATTTATCTCAAGGGAAAAATAATATTTTGTAAATTAAGGTTGTGTTGGATTTTCAACTAACTCTCCTAGATTATTCACAGTGTAAGTTCCTGCTGAATATGTAAAGTTTCCAATAGCTACATCTCCATCTCCATAAATATTTACAGTGTTGTTAGCGTCTCGCTTAAAAATGTTTGTACTAAAACCACCAAAATTTCTTGCTCCTCTAGTGGCTGTAGAGATGTTTATTTCAATCCTACCACTTGCATTAATAGCTGAGTCTTCATGCAAGTCAATATTACTAAATGTAGTGTCACCGCTTATAGCATATCCAGGTAGTTCAGCACCTACTCCTAAAGTCAAAGTGTAATTTCCAAAAGTACCTGCTCCAAAGGCAGTACCAATTACTAAATCTCCTCTTATAGTGCCAGCTGTTATGTCTACTGTAACATCACCAACATTAGAATTAGCACCTGCATTTGCTCCTCCGCCTGTTATGTTTGCAAAGGTTCCACCTTCAATGTTGATATCTATATTGCCCGCACTTGTTTGATTAACTACACCAACACCTCCACCTAGAAGTGATTCTACGGAAGCATTATCTGATACGTTTATCATAACATTGCCTACATTGGCACCAATACCTCCACCAATAATACCTGTTTTTACAGCAGCTTGAGCATTAGAAAAGTCTTGTCCGCTAAGAGTTCCGCCACTAACATCTATAAACACATCGCCTGTAACATTTTTAAAGTATCCGCCGCCATAGATAGCCGTTGCACTTCCGCCTGTCATAGTAACTGATGTCGATGCTACCTCGATCAAATCACTACCACCGTAAATGATGTTAGGATCGTAAATGGTATTATCATCTATGTTTTTTGGCATGATAAGTGTAAAACTTCCACCGTTAAATTCATAAGTTATGCTAGTATCAGAAATAGTGATTGGATTTCCATGTGCAATTATGTCATAAATAGGTGCAGATCCGCTATTATCTTTTATTTCAGGAGCAATCATCATTGTACCACTACCTGTCAGAGCATACCCATTTTCTGAATAATCACGATAATTAGTACCATTGTTATAATTAATAAATGTACCTTCATTATTTATAGTGTTCCAATCGCTATTAGCACTATATACAATATCACCTTTATTAGTAAATGTTCCACCTTCAGCAATGTTGACAGCATTACCATACGTCAATTCACCATTGTTAGTAAATGTTCCATCTACTTCAATTGTGCTATACGATATTGTTGGGGCTTCAGCTGAGTTTTCTTCCCCATTTTTAAGTGTTCCACCGTCTAAAACATTAATAGCTATCTCACCAGGTACTGCACTAGGTATTGCAGTAGATATTTCACCATTAAGACCTTTAGTATTGACAAGGGTTCCACCTGATTCTACATTAATAATGAGTTTGTTATTAGTGTAAACAGATACATTAGCATCATTTGTTAGAGTTACACCATCACCAACGTTTATTGTTTTAGTAATGTCATAATTAATCTGCACTCCATCTGCTGCTACTCCAAAATTTGCATCTACATTAATGTCCAAGATTACATTTTTATTATTTGCTAAATAGTCGAATATAGAACTATCCGTTGGAATATTTTCAGCTGTAATCTCATGGTATTCACCTATAACGCCTGTCCCTACTGCAAAATAAACTTGACCTTCATTTACTGTAAAGCCTGATTGTCCAAATACAGTTTTAGTAATAGAAGCTACTGCAGGATTAGCATCTGATTCAAACATAAACGCTTCATTTGTTTCTGCTGATTCAACTATATTAACATTTAATTTATCAAGATTCAAAATTATAGATGGTTGATATGTAGTACCTCTAATTTCAATATCAAATGTAGTAGAATTTTCAGTTCCATTTTGCCTAAAAATTGCAACTGGTTCTAATATAACTTTACTTGTAGAATCAGTAGTCAAAGTACCATTATTTATTAATTCCGAACTTGAATCTAATAACAATTCAGTATTTTCCCAAAGCGTCAGAGTGCCGTTATTTACTATAATATTGCCAGATTTAAGGATATAATCAGTATTAGCTAAAAATCCAAAGTTCTTACCACTTTCTATCGTCCATGTATTATCAGCATTATCAAACTTACTATCAAATTCTTCTTGATTGCTTATACTAGTATCATTTGGATCTATCCACATCTCACCATTCCAAGTGAAATCAGATGCTGAAGGATATATTTCATAACCCCAGATTAATTGATTATCTACATTGCTAATGTTAGCTCTAGTAGCATACTCGCTGATTTTTACAGCATTACCCACAGCATTACCTGTAATCACACCACTTAATTTACCAGCTACAGTACTCAAAGAAACTCCAGTTCCGTTTACTAGTATATTGCTACTTATATTGTGTGTACCACTAGCGCTGTTAACTAATCCTGCACTTTGGTTAAGCACTATAGTTCCACCGTTCATACTACCTGTAGATGAATTAGCATCTACTGTAAAAGTGATATTATCAGCGACAGTCAAAGTTTTACCCTCTGCAATATTTAGAGTACCATTATTTACTAAAGTTAAGTTGCTATCAATAGTCATGTTTTCTCTAATAGTATATTCTTCACCTTGTGAAATCCCGTCAGTTGCTAGAGCTGTTAATTCGCCTATTGTATTAATATTATAATTTTTCCAACCATCATTCCAAGTGTAAATCACATTTATTACAGGTTCAATATAATTCGTTCCATCACTTCCATTATTGCCCGAAGTAGAATTTACATTTGTAAATTTTATGTTTGAACCATTAGCACCTATAATATTTCCTGTAATTATTCCCATATTATTTATGTTTGCAGGATTAGTGTTATTTTCTATATTGATATTTCTATTATAAGTAACACCTAGCCCGATAGTAACTGTTGTATCGCCGTTTAGTGAGATATCACTAGCAAATGAATCTCTATTTATTATTAAATTACTACTAGCATGTTGTACTATAACTTGGCCACCTGTCACACTTCCAGTAGGATAAACAGTCATCCTTCCTGCTTTGTCATTTCCTACAATTAAATCCACGTTACCAATAAGAGTAACTGTTCCTGAAACATTTAATGAATTTGTGCTGTTTACTTCTATATTAGCTGTTGAACTAATTGTCGCACCTTCGTTAACATTTACTGTGCCTTCAATGTTTAATCCAACAAGATTTAATGCCGCACCTTCGTTGACATTTACTGTACCTGCAACGTTTAATGATCCAGTAAGGTTTAGCGTAAATCCTGAAGAAATATTTAATGTTTTACCAGCAGGCACGTCAAAAGCACCTAACTCAACTGCTTCAATATTTTCACTTGCAGACAATGTAACTACATCATATGTATCAAATGCATCAGTTATGTCAGCCCCTTCAAAAGGTGCAGTTAAAGTAGTTGTCGATGGCCCTGAACTCCCACCTGAACTACCAGTGTTTGTATCAAATGTATTGTCAACTTCAGCATCTTCTACTTCACTTTCAGCATCTTTTTGTGCATTGTTTTGATTATTTTCATCTCTTTCTATGTTAGCATCTTTTTGACCTATGATTTCATCTACGTCTACGTCCGAGTTAGATTTTACCCTGTCAGCAGATTCTGAATCTTCGCTAAAATGTTTAGAAACAAATCCTGGCTGATTTGACTCGTCGATAGGTTCTTGTTTTTGTTCTACACTACCTGCTTGATTGTCTTTAGTAGCCGTAGTTTTAGTCCCAGCTTTAGTAACTACAGTCTTAGTAGTTCCACTATTATCTTTTGATGTATCTAAAGTTTCGCCTTCGTAAACCTCGTTAGAAGATTCATTGTTTGAATTTGAAGTCACAAGACCTATAGTGCCTCTTATACCCGTTACCATCGTAGAAGTCCTAATGTTCATAGTCTCTGAACTATCTAACGGTGCGCTCACATCGTAAAGTATTTTTCCGGTATCGAGTAACAATTCTAAGTTGTTGCCTTTTTTATTTACTGTACATTTAGTCAACCCGTCAAGTTTTATAGCTTTATTGTCATCAAGGCTGATGTGTACATAGCTTGAAGCTGCAGTTTCTATAGTATATCCATTTTGTAGCTTCATATTTTCCCTTGCTGTAATATTTTTGCCTGATTGGTTTGTTACTGTGACAGTTCCTTCGATGGATACTATCCTCATTACAGCTGACGTAATTTCTTCTGCAAATACAGTATTAAACATACTGAATATCATCAGAAAAACTAATGTTAGTGAAATGATTTTTCTTGACTTTTTCATGTGAATTCTCCTTAACTTGTTTTAATTATTTTTTATATTTAAAAAAATAGCTAACCTTAATTATATAGCATTTGACAACGTTTGTAAAGCTAATTTTTATGCTTGCTATTTAGTTTGAAAACTTGTATAATCTAGGTTATACAGCTTGAAGGAGGAAATCATATGCCCGCTATTGCTGCACATTACCAATATAGCAAGCTAGTTGCAGAAAATTTTACGACAGAACTGTCAACACTTGTAAATAGACATAAAAACTATTTTTTATTAGGTGCCCAAGGTCCTGATTTGCTTTTTTATCACAAACCTTTGACGAAAAATAGTATTTCAACTATGGGACATGATCTACATACTTTATCAGGTGAAACTTTTTTTTCTAAATTTTTTAGCCTTAATTTTTCTGAAACTGATAAAAGTATAGCTTATCTATTGGGAGTTTGCTGTCATTATGGCTTAGATAGAGAGAGCCATCCCTATATAGACAATATTTCTAAGATTGATTCTCATGCTCATGCTAATCTCGAATCAGATTTTGACAGTTATGTAATTAAAAAATATAATATGTCTAAAAGCAGACAAAAATATGTTCCTAAAATCAACGATTTCAGGGCTATTGCAGACGTTTATTTATTAAGCGAAAAGAACATAAAAGATTGTCATGATTCATTTAAGTTTTTTTCATTTTTACTAAACCATCGCAAACTCATATATTATGCAGAAAAATTGATTAAATCTAATGGTAAGTTTCATGCTTTGACGTTAAAAGACGATTACGATTATCCTGATGAGTGTGAAATACTGTTTGAAATTTTTATAAATTCTATTGAACGCACAGCAAAATTTGCAGAAATTTTTTATGAAGCTATTACCTCAAAGAATCACTTGCTTTATGATTGCGCTGAAAATTTTGAAGGAATTGTAACTAAAATTTAACTAAAAGAAATTGAAAAAAATAGACTGAAAGGAATTTTAAAACATGGAAACAAAATTTACAAAAGAAGAAAAGAGTTGGATTTTATATGACTGGGCTAACTCATCTTATGCAACTACTATGCTAGCAGCTATTTTCCCTGTGTTTTTCGTCAGCGTATGTTCTGCTGGCGGTGTAGATGGGGATTTGTGGTGGAGTATAGGTTCTTCTATCGGTACTGCTTTGATTGCTTTTACTGCTCCACTTTTAGGAGCTGTCGCAGATTATAGAGGTATGAAGAAAAAACTGCTCTCAGCCTTTTTGTTTATAGGACTAGGTTTTACTTTGATGTGTGCTATAGTAGATAGTTGGCAATTATTATTAGTTGGCTATATTTTCTCTTATGTCGGTTTTGCAGGAGCTAATTTGTTTTATGATAGTTTCCTCACAGACGTTACTACTAATGAGCGCATGGATAAAGTATCTGCATGGGGATTCTCTATGGGATACATAGGTGGAAGCACTATTCCATTTATAGTTTCGATAGGACTGATTACTTTTGGAAGCAATTTTGGTATTGATGGAACAATGGCTGTCAAAATTGCTATCGTAATTACAGTAGTTTGGTGGGCAGTGTTTTCTCTGCCTATACTTAAAAACTGTGAACAAAAACATGGTGTTGATATACCGACAAATCAATTGGTAAAATCTACATTTTCACATTTATTAGCTACCATGAAGGAACTATTGTCAAGTAAAGCGGTCTTGATGTTTACTATTGCATATTTTTTCTATATAGATGGCGTAAATACTGTAATTAAAATGTCTACAGCCTATGGTGCTACTTTAGGGCTAGATAGTACAGGAATGATATTAGCTCTATTAGTCACTCAAATAGTAGCATTTCCGTGTGCTATACTCTTTGGAAAAATGGCAAGCAAATTTGGTTCGATTAACATGCTGATAGGCTCAGTTGCTGTTTATTTTTTCATTTGTATATTAGGTTTTATCATGGGCTTTGGCTTAGAAGAAGAATTCTTGACTGTTGACCAATCACTAATGATCTTTTGGGTATTAGCATTTTTGGTAGGAACTGTTCAAGGCGGTATTCAAGCACTTTCACGTTCTTATTTTGGCAAACTTATACCACCTGAAAAAGCAGGCGAATATTTTGGTGTCTTCGATATATTTGGTAAATTCGCAGCTATTATGGGTCCTGCAATCTATGCTTTCGTAAGAGGTATTACAGGTAGGAGTTCATTATCTATATTAGCAATTATTTTACTTTTTGCCATAGGTGGAGCTGTTTTAATTGCAAACAAAAAAATGTTTATTGAATTTGAAGCTAATAAACATTCTGAAAGCAAATAATAAGTGCAAACAAAATTTGTAGACAACACCTTTGTAATAACAATAAAAAGAGCATTCTTATATTTTCAAAGATTGGTTTTTATCAATGCTTCGAAACAATATATAAGAATGCTCCTATTTTTTCATTAAATATATGCTTGTCTATTCACAGTCAATATAGTATCCTAATGGAAAAAATAATAAACTATGTCGCTGGTACTCCAATTGGAAAGTTGTCTATTTAATTCTTTTTAATACTTCACATAAATAGTTGTATACTCTTTCAGTTGATGCAATATCTAAATGTTCATCCGGAGTATGGATATACGCCATGTTTGGTCCAAAAGAAATAGCGTCAGCTAAAGTTTTGCATTTTTCCATTAAAAATCCACATTCAAGACCTGCATGAATAGCTTCTATTTTTGCGTCCACACCTGTGATATCTTTGTAAGTTTGAGCACACAAATCTCTTATTTTTGATTCTTTTGCGTATTCCCATCCAGGATAATATCCACCTATTTCGCACTCTATGCCTAAACTTTCTGCAAGTGTAACCATATTTGGCACAAAATCTTCTTTTAGCAAAGACATTACAGAACTTCTAGGGTGACAGTTCATCATAATGTAATTATCGTCCATAGTTATTACACCCAAATTGTTTGATGAAATTACTAAATCTATTACAGTACTTCTAGACAATGCTCCTACAGGAATAAGATTTATACAAGCAACTGTTTTTTTGTATATCTCTTTTGTCATTACTTCATCTACTTCTGACTCTTTTTCAACAAGCACTGTAACTCCTGCATCTGTAAAACTATATTCATTTTTTAAAATTTCGTTTATTGCTGCGATTTTAGTTTTTAATGCTTCGATATCATTAGTCTTAATAACAGCTTTTGCTTCTCTAGGTATAGCATTAGGCTTAGATCCTGCGACTATACTAACTAGCTCTGTTTCTTCTAATACATTTCTTAAAACTCTACCTATAATTTTTGTAGAATATCCTCTTTCTGTATGTGCATCTGCACCCGAATGTCCACCTACAAGACCAGTTACTTTTACAGCTACAGTGTTGCTCTTTTCTGATTTTACTTTTCTAACAGGAACTTTGAAAGTAACTTCTGCGCCACCTGCACAACCTGCAGTTAACACACCCTCTGGTTCACAATCTAAATTGATTAGATGTTTTGCTGTAATCATGTCTCCATCTAATTTGTCTACACCTGTCATTCCCATTTCTTCGTCAACAGTAATAAGCGCTTCTAGTGGTGGATGCTCTAATGTTTCGTCTTCATAAATTGCTAATATCATAGCTACAGCTATGCCGTTGTCTGCTCCTAAAGTAGTTCCAGTAGCATATAAATGTCCATCTTTAATTCTTAATTTTAGAGGATCTTTTTCAAAATCATGCTCAACACCTTCATTTTTTTCACAAACCATATCCATATGCCCTTGTAATAAAACTATTGGTGCATTTTCATAACCTTTAGTAGCTGGTTTTCTTATGATGATATTTAGTGCCTCGTCTTGTATTACTTCCCATCCTTTTTCTATTGATAGATTCAATAAATAATCAGATATTTGCTTTTCATTTTTCGAACCATGTGGTATCTTTGTAATTTCTTCAAAATAATAAAATACTCTTTCAGGATTTAATCCACTTAAAACTCTTTCCATATCATGCTCCTTTTTTGAATAAATATTTTTTTAATATAAATATCTACTTTAATTTTTTATCTTAAAATTTAAACTAAAAATCAAAAATAAAATTCTTATTCTAAAAATCCAATTCTAGAGAAAGGATAAAACACGAAAACTGCTTCTCCTATAATGTCGTCTGCGTGAATATACGGGTTTTCCCAATCTCTCGCATCTTTAGAAAAAGGCCTGTTGTCTCCTATAAAGAAATAGCTTTCCTCTGGCACTACAAAAGTTTGTTCATCAGAAAAATCTTCTACTGCATATGGTTCATCTATTTTTTGACCATCAATAAAAATTTCGCCATTATTTTTTATTTCTACAGTTTCACCAGGTAGCCCTATTGTTCTTTTGACTAAATATTTATCAGTCTCTTCTGAGTCAAAAACTATTATGTCTCCTCTTTCTATTTTATCTACACTAATAATTTTATTTACATATAGTCTATCTCCTGGCATTATTGTTGTTTCCATCGATCCCGTCGGAACGGTCACAAGCCTAAAAACAAACGTGTTAAGCAAAAAAACAACTCCCAATGCAATTAGTGCAGGGATAATCCACTCTTTAAAAAAATATTTCATGTTCCACCTCTATAAGTTATTCTCTGTTCTACTATTATATTATAAACGATTTTCGTAATATTTCAATGATAATTTTAATTTTTTTAAAGAATATTATAATTCTAGTTACTATTCACAGTTAACACATGTACGCAAAAGGTAAAAATAATAAAATCTGTCGCTGGTACTCCAATTGGGAAGTTGTATAGCGCAGAAGAGAACATCAAATCTTTTTGCTCGTTAAACTCACAAAAATTTGGTTCTCCATGCATGTGACCTACCGCCATTTTCATTTAGAAAATGGTGTTAGGGCATGAGTTAGTTTTATTCGCAAAGTCATAACGCAGTATATTTTTGGGGCTAAGCCAAAGATGACTAAAACGCTTATAAAACTATCACACAACTTAATCCAATCTCCATAAGGCTTCCATATTACATTACTTTTTCCTTATTTATACTAAAAATCGACTGTGAATAGTAACAATTCGAGGTCTATTCACAATAAATGAAACTTCGACAGAATGATTAATACCGTTCCCTACATAACAAAAAAGAAGTTATACAAAAGAAAAAAATTTTCTTGTACAACTTCTTGTTTTATATTTTTATTAAACTAGTTCTATCCAACCTTCTGGAGCTTCAACATCACCTATTTGAATTCCTACTAAAGTTTCATACAATTTTTTAGTTACAGGCCCAACTTCTTTTTCATCAAAGAATACGTGGAACTTACCTTTGTGCTCTATTCCTCCGATAGGAGAGATTACAGCAGCTGTACCGCACGCACCAGCTTCTTTGTATTCATCTAATTTATCGATAAACACATCACCTTCTATTACAGGCATATCCAAATAATGTTCTGCAACATGCATTAATGATCTTCTTGTAATACTAGATAATATAGAGTCTGATTTTGGAGTAACAAACTTATCGTCTTTAGTTATTCCAAAGAAATTTGCTGCCCCTACTTCTTCTATTTTAGTGTGTGTAGTTGGATCTAGATATATACAATCAGCATATCCTTTGTCAACTGCTATTTTGTGAGGAAGCATGCTTGCAGCATAATTCCCGCCTACTTTTGCAGCTCCTGTACCTTGTGGTGCAGCTCTGTCATAGTCTGTAGTCATAAAGTTTACAGGCATCATTCCACCTTTAAAATAAGCTCCTACAGGCGAGCAGAATATACAAAAGATATATTCTGGTGCAGGTTTAACTCCTAAGTTGTCACCTACTCCAATCACGAATGGTCTAAGATATAATGACGCGCCCAATCCATATGGAGGCACAAATTCTTCGTTCGCTCTAATAACTTGTTTACAAGCATCTATAAATTGTTCTGTCGATACTTCAGGCATTAATAATCTTTCACAGCTTCCCTGCATTCTTTTTGCATTTTCATCTGGTCTAAACATTTGGATTTTACCGTCTTTTCTTCTATATGCCTTCAAACCTTCAAAACATTGTTGTCCATAATGTAAAGATGTAGCAGAAGCACTAATCGTAAGAGTATCTTCTTCTACCATATTTCCAGCATCCCATTTTCCATCTTTAAAGTATGATACATACATTTTATTAACTTTTCTATACGTAAAGCCTATGTTTTTCCAATCTATGTTGCTATTATTCATAAATGACCTCCAAAAATATTTTTATTAGTAGTTTTACTAAATATAATTACATCATAATATATGCAACTCTCATGCCAATAGTCATTATTTAATAAAAAATCTGAATTGTCGATAAAATCAATATATCTACAATCCAGATTTTAATGCATTTGAATTAAATTGCATGCATTTTTTTGCATTTACGGATTGATTGCATTTTTTTGCACTTGTAAATTATTTTTTTATTTACAATTAGATTACAATCAGCTCTTTAGAAGCTTTGTTTAATATTTCTACTCCATCTTCTGTTACTACTACGATATCTTCAATTCTAATACCAAATTCCCCAACTCTATAAATGCCTGGCTCTATTGAAAAAGCCATGCCTTTTTCAAGTTCTCTTTTGTTGCTTTGTTTGATGTCTGGAGCTTCGTGTACTGAATATCCTATACCATGTCCCAATCTTGTAACAAAAGTATCACCATATCCCGATTGTGCTACTACTTCTCTAGCAGCAATATCAACATCTGGTATATATGCACCTGGCTTAACTTTACTCTCTGCTGCAATCACGCCTTCAAGTACATAATCATACATTTTTCTTTCTTCTTCTGTTACTCCACCAACAAATACTGTTCTCGTCATATCAGAACACATTCCGTTCCATACACAACCAAAATCAAGTAAAACAACATCTTTTTCAGTCACTGCTCTTTGGTTTCCGCTATAATGAGGGAAAGCTGCATTTGGACCTGTACATATCAATGCAAATCCTTGTTGTGCACCTTTACTGATAAAAGAGCTATTGATGAAATCAGCTATTTCAAATTCTTTTACTCCAGGCTTAATAAATTCTAACAATTCAAGAAAAACTTCATCTGCTAATTCAGCTGCTTTTCTTAAATCATTTATTTCTTGCTCATCTTTTATTATTCTCATTTCTTCAAGATGAGGTTTTCCATTTACAAATTTGACGTCTAATTCTTTTGCAACATCAAGTATTATACAAGCTCTTTCAGTGGAGTTAACACCTATTGTTTTTCCCATTAAACCTTGTTCTTCAAACGCTTGTTTCACAGTTTGCATATATCCATCACCATCATACCAACCATAAATTTTCGCATTTTCACCTAAAGCTTCCTGCATTTCGTGTGCAGTTAGCATGTTGCAAATATAAAAGTAATCTCCGTTCGCTTTGATGATTAATGCTTGAAATCTTTCGCAAATACGAGGTGACATACCTATCATAAACTGCAATTCTTCAGATGGTGCTATTAAAATAGCATCTACATTTTCTTTTTTCAAAACATTTGTTAATTTGTCAAGATAAGCTTTTCTCATTTAATTGTCTCCTTAAATAATATTTTTCACATCTTCTGCTAGGTGGTTTCTAATTTAAATAATTATTATCATCCTCCTGCAAGAAGATGGTGGATTTTTAAATCGTCATTTTCTTTAAGTACAAAAGTTATGCATTCTTCTCTTTCAATCAAGACATCGTTTACTTTTATCACAAGTTTTGGATAGATATAATTCATCACATCTATAACATCTTGTATAGTCATTCCTTCTCGGAAGTGTTCAAACGATCTGTTATTTAATTGCATTTTGCGCACCTCCTATGCCATGTATCTCATTGTTTTTCTATTATATACGATAAGCAAAAGCAAAAACTCAAACTATAATTTTCACTTTTGCTTCTCATTTTTTAGTATAATAAATATTTATAAATATTACAAGTGTTTTTCTACAACTTCTAATAATTCTGGTAAATCCATACCTATAGATTTTAATTTCTCAGGTGTAGGTACTCCACCTGGTGTCCAACCTCTTCTTTTATAAACAGCATCTGTAAGTTTTTCATATTGATCTTCTCTGTGTGCTCTTACAGCAGCCATTTTTTCTTCTGTAGATTTTCCTTCTATGTCAAATCCGATTATTTCCACAAGTTGTTTGTTGTATCTTTCTTCTCTTGACAAGAATTCTTCTTTTGTAACAGGGCCTAATGAACGATATGGTACTGCATCATTTTTTCTAAGTCCTTTACCCATTCTTATGTTGAAAATTCTTTGGAAGTTATAAACTCTTTCAGACATTTCAATCATATCATTAGCATTTATTTTTTTACCAGTAACACCTTCAAATATGTCAAAGTAGTTTTGAACATGCTCAGGTATTTTAGCTGGTTCTGATGTTTTTGAATTGTTGGCAGGAGTAACGTCATTCCATGGCAACTTACAAAGTCCTAACAATCCAAACCATGTTCTAAACATAGGGAAATAGTGTAAAGCTTCAGCCTTATCTTCAAATGTTGGAATTTGGTTGTTTACCATATCCATAAATATCAACCAAGCTTCATCATGCTGAGGGCCTTTATTTGTAAGTCCGTATCCACCTTGCTGTGCAAGTGACTCTTTTGGCATGTACTCTGAATATTCAAGACCTTTTTGTTCCATACCTATATCTTGTAAAAACGCAGGATCTGCTCCATAATTTTCTACGAAATATTTCTTCATCTTATGTACGCCCATACCTACTATTTTACCAAATCCTTCGCCTCTTGACATTTGGTGTATAAGTTCATATGTAGCTTCTAAGTTTCCAAATCTTAAATCTAGTCCACCTGTTTTTTCGATATCTATTATTCCATTTTCAAAACATTCCATAGCAAATGCAGTCATAGTTCCAAATGAAATTGTATCTAATCCATAAGTATCACAGTAGAAGTTTAATTCTAATATTGCCGCTGGATCGAATATTCCACAGTTCGAACCAAGACCTGCAGCATTTTCATACTCAGGACCGTCTATAGTTACTTTAGTACCTTTATATGGACCTGATTGCAATTCAAAATTGTCAGCAGCTTTAGCACAAGCCATCGAACATCCATACCAACATCCGTCAGCAGTACCTTGAGTAATATATTTTTCTATAAATACTGTAGATTTAATTTTTTCTACATCAGGGTGAGTACCAAACTTAAAGTTATGAGTAGGCAGTAAATCGTATGCTCCCATTACTTCTATAATGTTTGCAGTTCCTATCTTTCTCATATTGTTTTGTTTAGTATCAAGTTCATACATTTCTTTGTGAAGTCTAAGTCCAGCCTTGTTAATCAATCCGATATCTGCAGGATCGTTTAAGTCAGCTTTTACTCCCGTAAATTTACAAACTATACCTTTGATTTTTTTATTTCTAAAAACTGTACCGATTCCACCTCTACCTGCTTGCTTAAGTCTAGCCACTTTTCTTCTTGGATCGTAGAATGTGAAATTTAGTATACCAATATTAGTGTGATCAGCAGCAGTTCCTGCAGTGATTACAGCTATGTTTTTCTTGTCTGCTTCATCTTTAGCGTACATTTCAGTAAGTTCTTCGCCTAAAACGTGTGCGTCTATATGCTCTAATGGTGCTTCGTCTATTTGTACTGTACCGTTGTCTCCATCTATTACGATTACTACATCTTTTTCAGCTTTTCCTTTTATTTCAAATGCATCAAATCCAGAGAATTTTAAGAATGGTCCGAAATAACCACCAACATTTGAATCTATTGGAATATCTGTAAGTGGTGATAAACTAACTATTAATGATTTTCCTGCTCCAGGATATTGAGTAACACCACCGATAGGTCCTACAGCTATAACTATTTCATTTTCAGGGTCGTTCCACTTAGTCTGTGGAGTAACAGCATCCCATAAAAATCTCATACCATAGCCTTTACCACCTGTAAATTTTTCTTTTATTTCTTGTGGTATATCTTGAACAGCAATAGTATTATCGCTTAAGTCTACAAACAATTTTTTATCAGTGTATCCTCTATATAGTCTTACTTTTTCATAATCAATTTTATTCAACAGTTTATGACTGTTTAACATTTCTTGTACTTGCATTTTATCCTCCTTTAATTAGTTTCGATCCAAATAGCATTTGTTGGACATGCCTTTACACATATCCCACATGATATGCATTTAAATGGTTCTATTAAATCATCTTGTTGCATCATTGCACCTTCAGGACAAAATCCTACGCACATCAAGCAGCCAGCACATTCTTTTTTGCTAATTCTGTATATACCATTTTTATCTTGTTTGATAACTTCAGTATTACATACAACTGCACATTCCCCACACTGAGTACATGTAATAATTTTTGCAACTCCATTTTCACCTTGTGAAACTTTTATACATGATTTTTCTCTGTCATTTACTTTAAAGAAAGCTTGTGAACATGCTTTTTCACAATTTCCACATCTTATACATTTAGCTTCTTCTTTTACAAGTTTTTTCATAACTTCTCCTTTTACATAGTTTGTTTGTTAATTTCAGCTGTGTAGGAACAGCTTAATATCTCTTTAATGATTTGTGATTGTGATGAACTAAGTTCACCACAATCACATTAATAAACATACAAATTAAAAATTTTTCCTACATTTTCTAATTAAAGAAATTATACTACAGAAGGCTCTAAAAGTAAAGCACCTGTTTTAAATCTATTTATATTTAACATGCTAATATCTGTCGATAATTCTTTACCAAGTATCATATCAGTCATCGCTTCTCCTGTAATAGGACCAAACATGAATCCATGTCCGCTGTATCCTACTGCAAGATAGAATCCCTCTAAGCCATCTACAGTTCCGTAAATAGGTTGCTTGTCAGGCGTCATGTTATAGTGTCCTGCCCACTGTCTAATCACTCTTAGTTTTGAAACAGGAGGAAGTGTATTTTTTACAGTTTTTGCCATTTCACCTAAGAAATCCCAACTTGAAGTAACTCTTAAATCTCTAGGTTCATTTTCGTCTCCTCTACCCATTATAAACGAACCATGAGGAGATTGCTGCACATACATGTTAAGTGAAAACGACATTACCATTGGTCCTTGCATCGGCTCAACTGGTTCAGTTACTAGTATTTGGTGTCTCTCTGAGTACACTGGAATATCTACTTGAACCATATCGCAAATTTGCTTTGACCATCCGTTAGTAGCATTAACAACTTTTTCAGTAGAAATTTCACCTTTGTTTGTTACTACACCTGTGACTTTTCCATTTTCAGTTTTAATGCCTGTAACTTCTGTGAATGTGTAGAACTCTACGCCTAATCTTCTTGCTGCTCTGTAGAAAGCATCTGTAGCCTTGAATGGATTTAAGAATCCATCTTTTTCACAGAAAGTTGCTCCTTTTAAAATATCAGTATTTAAATAAGGAACTAATTCTTTTGCTTCTTCCAATGAGATTAATTTTGAAGGAATTCCTAAGCTATGTTGAACTTCAATATTTTTCTTGAATTGCTCAACTTCTTTATCTGTAGATGCTATTAATAGATATCCACTTTGCTTGAATTCAACATCATCTTCATATTCTAATATTTCATTTGCGTGTTCAAAAAACTCTATACTCTTTTTAGCAATCGTACAGTTCATTACTGTTCCCCATTGCATTCTTACACCTGCGCCACATGCGCCTGTAGAGCCACTGCAAATAAAGCTTTTTTCTATAACTACAACATTTTTAACACCTTGTTTTGCTAAATTATAAGCAATAGCACATCCTGAGATTCCTCCGCCTATAATTACCACATCAGCATTCTTTTTCATATTACTCATCTGCCTCCTCTGCAATCAGCTCTAATTTAACTCCTACTGCACCAGGTCTGTTAGTATGAAGTTTCATTTCAGACATTTTCTGTCCTGTTGCATTTGCTATTTCTCTCATTATTAACATTCCACAAGTCTTTCCTTGACAAGGGCCCATGCCTACACGAGTTATTCTTTTTATTTCATCAAAAGTTGTATATCCATCTGCAATTAGTGCTCTAACTTGTTCTACAGTTATATCTGAGCATCTGCATATTATCGAATTATCTTGTTTCATTGACTATGCCTCCACTTTAATATTTCTAATCTTGTACAAGTGCTCTCTTCCTATTTCAACTGTAATAACAGGCGTTCTGTCAAATGATTTTGGATTTAAAACATTTGTAACTTTTACATCTGCGATATGATTTCCTACTCTATCCAAAGCTTTTACGCTATCTCCAGCAGCAGGTAATGGTAAAAATTCATATGGCATTTTTACTAATATAGTTTCTTCAGATTTAGATCCGTCAACTATGATTATTGAAAGTCCAGGGCATTTGCTTAAACAAATTCCACAACCTGTACATTTATCTTCAAATAACTCAGGTAAATTATTGATATCATCACCTAAGCTGATAGCATTAAATTTGCACGCTGTTTGACATGGGTTGCAAGGAATGTTTTGGTAACATTCTATTACTGCAATAGGCCCTTTATTTATACGTTCTATTGAAGGAAAGGCATTTAAAACCATCTCTTCAGTTGGTACTCCGGTTTTTTCTAACATATTCTTCTCCTCCTAATTTATCTCAGTATCTCTTTTATTCCAGATAAAATGTGATCACCTACATGGCCTCTTCTTAATGCCGCTAATTGTTCAGTGTAATCAGCTTTTAATTCTTCATGATTTTCAAGTTTGAAGCCCATTTTTTCAGCCGCACATAATCCAGCTAAATAACCTTCAACCATCGCCGCACTTGCTTCTTCAACGCCTGTAACATCTCCTGCTACAAAAACATTTTCTACGCTAGTTTCATAGTTTTCGTTTCTAGTTGGGACATATCCGCTAAGTTGAGGAACATATTTCATTTCACAACCTCTCATAGCAACCAGTTCGCTAAGCGGTGTAAGACCAACAGAAACACACATTACATCTACATCAAACTCTTTTTCTGTACCTTCAATAGGTTGGAATCTGTTGTCAACTTCACAGATAACTGCTTTTTCTAACCATTCAGTACCTATAGCTTCTTTTACAGTATGAGAAGTAAGTATAGGAACTCCCATTCTTCTAATTTTAGATGCATGTACAAGATATCCACCTATCTTAGGTGCAGCGTCTAAAATCGCCACTACTTCTACTCCAGCTTGCATTAACTGATAGCTCACGATAAGACCTATGTTACCTGCTCCTACCATCAAAACTTTATTTCCTGGCTTTATACCATAAACATTCATTAACGTTTGTACAGCACCTGCTCCATATATACCAGGTAAATCATTGTTAGGAAATGCCAAGAATTTTTCAAATGCGCCAGTTGCTACTACAACTGCTTTAGGCATAATTTTAATAAATTTATCTTCTTTTTGTAAAACTGTTATCATTCCATCTTCATACATAGCGACAACAGTAGTATTCTTCATAACTTCAACTCTGTCTTTATATTTTTCTAGCTCTGCAAACAATATATCTGCTATATCAATACCTCTTGTAGAAGCATATTGTTTTTCTGACCCAAAAAACATATGTGTCTGTTTAACAAGTTGTCCGCCAAGTTTGTTGTCTCTTTCAACAATCAGTACGCTTGCACCACTTGCCGCCGCACTAATAGCTGCACATAGTCCTGCTGGACCTCCACCAATTATAACAAGATCCTTATTAACTACCATGTTATCACTCCTTTTCCAATTTGAGTTTCTACTACCATACCTTCTTCAAGTTCAGTAACGCACGTCTTTATATTTGGCATTCCATTTACTACCATTTGACATGATGAGCAGTTTCCTATAGCACAATAAAACCCTCTTGCTCTGTGCATTTCGATACTTTTACCCAATACTTTAACTCCTGCTGCGTGTAGTGCAGCTTGTATAGATTCTCCTGCAAAACCTTCTAATTCTTGCCCATCAAAAGTGAATTTGACTTTTTCTTTTCTATCAAATTGTAAGATAGGATGCTTTTCAATTCTCATAATTTACCTCCGTAATAATACTAATGTTTATTATAGCAAAATTCATGCCAATATTTCACTTTATTGAAAATGAATAAAAAATGTATGCGACTGTATTTTTAAAATTGTTTTTGTCACTTAAAAGCATTATAATTTGAACGAAAAAAATTTTTAACATTAGTTAGTGTATTCTTACTGTTTGTATGCAAAGGAAAATAAATTACTCTTACGAGATACTTTTCGTAATAATATTTTACGTACCGCAACTAAAATGACGAAAATTCGACATTCTAGTTGTCGAATTTTCGTCATTTTAGTTTTTTTCGCTAATTTTAAAGCAATATTGCATTTGTCGAATTTTAGACATTAGCGTGATATTTCTATTCCTGTTGCTACTGTTTCGTCATAAATAAATCGATCAAACAACACTTTATCTTGTGTCATAAATATTTCACTTACCCATGCATCACTTGCAACATCGCCTCTTTCATCCGCCCATGTAACATCTGCATGATAAGTTCCAGTATCTAATCTAATAAGATTCCACTGATGCGCCTCGTCTTTTCCCCCGCCATGAACTAGATCAGAATACAGATTCGCTTCTTTTGCTATCATGTCAAAACCTAGAGAGTACCCAACACACTGTGATTTTCCACCCATAATTGAGCAATATCCTGTATATACTGGATGAAAATCCATATTTTCATATGAATAATCAACGTTTAATGAAATGACTGCAGCTATATAAATATATTTATTTTCAGTAGACCATTCTTCATCTATACCATTTGCTATTAGCTCGACTGTTTTTTCAAAAACTGCCAATTCTTTTTTTATTTCTTCTGATCCTGAGTATTCAGCTGTACTTGGCAAAATATATGCTGATTCTAATTTATCAAGATAATTATCGCCCCAAATATAATTAGGACTAAAATAAAAGTTTGTCACGGGTTGATCTTCCCTAATCGCCCATAAAACAGTAAATAAAGAATTATTGACACTTTCGTCGTTTTTCACTTCATATGTGAATTCTTCAAGATTAACAATTTTTTCATAAAGTTCATCATACAATATTTTTTCATCATTTGAAAGGGTGCTATATGCTCTTTTTTCTCGCATTTCTGCTTCATATGGATAACTTTCTTTCGATCCAGTGTTGTCAAGCATATTAACATAATCTATTGCCATTGCAATTTTGTTTTCTATATTTTCTCGTGCTATGGCCGTTATTTCATCTTCTTCAGTTTCAATTTTTTCATCGTCATCAGCTTCAGTTATATCTTTTATAGTAGCTTCATTATCTTTATTGCTATCATTATTTGGATCGTCGATTTGGATTTCTTCTTTTGAATCTTCTTTTTCATCGTCTTCTTTTGAATTTTCAATTGCTTCGTTTTCTGTTTTATTGTCACAACCTGAAAAAATAAACATATTTCCCATTAATATGATTGTAAAAACTATAAAATAAATAATTGCTGACTTTTTTTGTTTTTTCATATTTTCCTCGTAAATTAAAAATTTTCAGACTGAATATTATATTTTTCTATTTTATAATACAGGGTAGTTCTTGGAATCTTTAAAAGTTTTGCTGCATTTGCAAGATTAAATCCTGATAAAATCAATGCTCTTTGAATCATCTCTTTTTCTAATTTAGCAACTGATTCTGTCAAATCGAAAAGCTCTGCCTCTTCAGGTAAAGTTTTTGGAATAATATTATTTGCATGTTTATCTATTTTTTTTACATTATCACGCTCTAATTCATTGATTATTCCTGACAAATAGCTCGCTTTAATTTCATCACTATTGTCTTGAAACGCAAAAACTGCAGAACGCTGTATAACATTTTTTAACTCTCTTACATTGCCTTCCCATACATGATCTAAAAGTGCTTTAGCTGCATCTTTGGATATAGTTAAAATATTGTATCCAAGTTCAGTGCAAAATTGTTCGAGCACTGCGTTTGCAATTAAAATTACGTCTTCTCCTCTTTCTCTTAAAGGTGGAATACTAATTTTAAAAGCATCTAATCTATAATATAAATCCCTTCTAAATTTGCCTTTTTCAATCAAAGTTTTTACATCTTTATTAGTTGCTGAAATAATTCTTACGTTTATTGTTTTTTTAACATTACTGCCTATTTTAGTAATATATCCATCTTCTAAAGCTCTTAATATTTTAGGTTGTAAATGCATTGGCATATCACCTATTTCATCTAAAAAGAGAGTTCCTCCGTTTGCTTCTTCAAACTTGCCTATCTTCCCTTCTTTTTTTGCACCAGTAAATGCACCTTCTTCATATCCAAAAAGTTCACTTTCAAAAAGAGCAGGAGGTATGGCACTACAATTGATTTCTACATATTTGCCTTTTCTATCGCTATGATAGTGAATAGCCTTAGCAAAAAGTTCTTTCCCTACTCCACTTTCACCATATAATAAAATATTCATAGGAGTTTTAGATACACTCTTGCTCAAATTAATTATTTCAGCTAGAGCTTTGCTTTCTCCAATTATGTTTGAAAAAAACGAGTTTCCTTCTTCTTTTTCAGAATATTTTCGTTCCAACTTACTCAAGCTTACCTGCGTTTTATTAAGAGTAGTACTTAGATTTACTAGTTCTGTTATATCTTTGTCTCTTGCAAGTCCTCCAACAAGCTTTCCATCGGAATCGTACAATGGCAATGCTGAAATTACAGTGTAGCTATTTTCTCTAGGGCTGTTATATACATTATCATATCTTTTTTCATTTTCAACTACTTTTGGCAAAAGTGAATTTGGAAAAAAATCTCTTAAATCTTTCCCTATTATCTCTTCTTTAGACAATTTATAATATTCTTCACAAGCCTTATTGAAAAACACTGTCTTGCAGTTTGCATCAACAATAGTAATATAGTCAGGAATATTGTCTAGTATAAGTTCAAAAATTTCTCCTGCATCTTTTTCTGAAAAAATACTATTTGGCATTTGAGTCTCCTTGTTTAATTGATATTTTCGAAAAGTTTGTTTTTCTATTGCAATTTTATCACATTACTAATTTTAAGTAAAGAATTTTGAAAATTTGAATTCTCTAAGGTGCAAGGTGTCGTTGCTATTCACAGCTAACATAAGTACCCAAAGGAAAAAATAACAGGTTGCCTGTGACAACCTGTTATTTTTAATTGTTCAATTTAAAATCAATCCATTAAGAATGAAAACACTTTGGATGCTTCTGCTCTTGTTGCTGTGCCTTTAGGGTCAAACATGTTGTTGTCTTTTCCGTTTATGATGCCTAATTTTACTGCGGCTCCTACGGAAGATTTCGCATAATCGGATATCTCCAAGTTATCTGCAAAACCGAGTGCGTTAGCATCTTCTGCTGTCACTGTGTATGTTCCCATGTATTCGAGTGCTCTTAGCATCATCACTACCATGTCTTGTCTTGAAAGTTCGGCAGTAGGTGCAAACTTGCCTTCTCCTACGCCTCCTACAAGTCCTATAGCGTATAGTTTCATCACATCTTCATAGAACCAATCGCTCGCCTTGACATCTGTGAAAGATAAGTTTTCAATTTCTACATCAGGTTTTATCATCCTCGAAAGTATCGCCGAGAATTCTGCTCTTGTTATTTGTCTTGTAGGTGCAAACATATCGTTTCCTATACCGCCTACATATCCTTTTGCAGCCATTTCTGTCACAAATTCGAAATACCAGCTTTCTTTGCTTACGTCGTTAAACTCTACATAATTATCTTTAGCAAAGAAATATCCTACTTCATTTGTAAATGCAGCTAAAACTCCTAGTTCAAGATTTCCTCCAATATTTGTAGACTTTGGATTTTGTTTTTCTTGTATCAACATTTCAGGAATTAGTTCTCCTGTAGCAAGATTCAGATTCAAGCTTGATAGACTGTGTCTAAACATAGTAATCGTAAAAGGCATTTGTTCAGGTTTCAGTGCATAAGGGAAACTTATTTTCATCGGTTTATCAAACTGTGTAATCTCTCTAAAGAAACCATCATTTAACACTTTTGCTGATAGCATGTATACTGAATTATCTCCAATTTCTAACTGTAGACTTCCAGGTATGTCATGATTTTTTAATCTTTCATAAGTAACAATTAGAGTTTCTTCACCTTCTAACAGTTGTATGCCGTGTACATCAACAAATATCGAGCCTATGGCAGTTCTCAATTCTATATACTGGATTTGAGATTCTCTCACACTTTCAATAGCATTAACTGGAATATGTATCTCATTAGACGTTGAAAATCTCTTGTATGCATCTATTACTATTGAATTACTTCCTTCTAAGACAGCTTCTTTAATCATATCTTGTATGTCTTCTTCATCAACTTTGGTAGTATTTTCTGTAACGCTAGTGCTTGAGCCACTTGTAACATTTACTGTTATAGTTCCTTTACCACCTACATTTTGACTGTTTATCGCATTAATTGTTACTTCAAATATACCTGTTTCACTTGGTGTAAACGACCACATAGATTCGTTAACAGTGCCATAATCAGCTTCGTAAGTCATATCAAGTCCATAAGGTTCTACAAACAATGTATCTAAATCTACAGTCAATGTACTTCCAACTTTCGCGTTGTAAACTATATTTTGAGCTTCCATATGCGGACCATCCCCAGAATCTATGAGCAATATGTCTTCATATGCAAATCCGCTCGCCACTTCAAATGATGCTTTTGCAAATGCTACACCATATTCACCAAATGTGACAGTGCCGTCTTGTGCCACATCTGCACCTGAATTCAACATTTCCCATTCGATAAGATTAGAATTTAATTCATATTCTAGCCCGCTTTCACATCTTGCCATGACTTTAACTCGTGAAGTCTCTCCAGCTGAACCCTTAACCACGCCCGATTCGACTTCATCTCCGCCTACAAATATGCCTATGATCTTAGCCGCATCAGGATTGTATACATCTATGTCTCGAGTAGTCACATTGCCACCTTCGTCAGTAGCCTTAACAGTCAATTTAACTTTTTCTTTCGCTAAATCCGCAGGTATAGGTATGCTCACTTTAGCCTCTCCTATGCCTACAGCGTAATCGACATCTGCCCTCACGCCATCAAGCAAGAATTCTACATTGCTACCTGGCTCTATAAATCCGCTGAATTCTATTTTATCATTTGCCCAGTAATCACCGTTTACAGGAGTAGTAACAAGAAGCTCAGGTGGTAAATGCTTTCTCTTAAATGCATCTGTCACAACTGCCGTGTCTCCGTTTTCGTTATATGCTCTTACTTCTATAGTATGTGCTCCGTCTCCCACATTAGGCGTCACTGTAAAGCTATTGTCTAAATCTATAAATGTCCAGAAATGGTCTCCATCTATAAACACATCAGCAGTCACAGGCTCATCTGTAGTAAATGTAATCGTAGTGTCTTGAGTCATCACCTCAGGTAAGTTAAGCGTAATAATCGGTGGTGAAGGATTAGGCAATTCTGTCAATACAGAATTTTTAGCCATGCTCGTTATAGCCACTTCAACATCCAACTCATTTTCATCTTTTACAGTGATGTAATTGTATGCGCTCGCTCTTATAGTGTATCTCTCTCCCGCAGGCAATCCGCTATAAACATCTTCTTCTATAGTAAATGTAAGCTCATCATCTTTTGTGAATTCAGATGCTTCATCTTCTGCAGTTTCAAGCTCTGCAACTTCACCTTCTGCAAATGTAGATGCTTCATCTTCTTCATCTGTTTCTTCCTTAGGCTTATCGTATTCGCCTGCCGATTGGCTCATATAATATCCGCCTATGACTATGTCTTCGCCTTTTTCAAACTGAACAGGCTCAAAAGTCTCGACTTGTACTCCATTTTCATCAAATGCTTCTATCAATATTCCGTCATAATCTCCCTCAATTGTAGGAGTTACTTCAAAATATCCGTTGCCGACAGGCTCTACAGCTACATTTGTGATATTATTCGGTGCATTAGAATTAGTGTAAGCAAAACTCTCATTTATACCATCTTTAGCAAATACGGAGCTCACTCCCAAAGCATCGAGTTTGTATACTACATTGACAAAATATTCGCCTGTTTTAAATGATTCGGGTATTTCAATTACAGCGGTACCCTTTGTAGAGTCAAATTCACCCATGCTATGTCCCAAGTCTCCTGCCGCTTTTGCTTCTCCCGATTCGCCTGCATCAAAATCAAAACCTTCATATTCAATCTTTTCTTCTGTCAAGTAGATGCTTACCACACCTTCAGGAAGATTCTCATCCCAATTTACGGTAACAGTTTCATCTGCTTTACTATAAGTATAGCTCGCTTCTTCTATCTTTGCGATCGGAGCTATGTCATGAATATTGATGTCCATCTGTTGATTAGATTTAAATGTCCAGTTACCAGAAGCCATTTCTTCAGCAGGTATAGTAAAGTACGCTCTTTGATCTTCGCCTTCTATCTTTTGATACCAGAAATTTGCCGTTTCGTCGTTGACCACTTCGTTATTTTCATTTAAAATCATCTCGACGAGTTCAACTTCATTGCCATTCGGATCAAATACTCTTATATCTGGATTTTCGCCACTATA
>CAYJLG010000038.1:0-24097 GCA_964371035.1 uncultured Clostridia bacterium
AAGAGCACCTTAAACTAATAAACGAGGGCAAGAAAAACAAAATAAACTTAGCCTTCAATGTTAAAAAGCCTAATGAAGTTTGGGTGAGTGATATTACATATTTAAACTATAATAATATAAAGTTTTTTATTTGTGTCATAATAGATTTATATGCAAGGAGAGTGATTTCATATAGTATATCTACGTCACAAAGCACTAACTTAGTTACAAAAACATTACGGCTTGCTCTATGCGAAAGAACACCCACCGAAGAACTGATTTTTCACAGTGACCGAGGTGGGCAATTTGTGTCTTATGCATTTAAAAAGTTGCTCGCAGACAACAATATAGAGCAGTCGTTTTCGCCATCAGGCAGACCTCAACATAACGCAGTAATGGAATCTTTTTTCGCATCTTTAAAAAGGGAAGAACTTTATAGAAAGAGATATAAATCTGAAAGAGAACTGAGGGCTGAAGTGTCAAAATATATTGTGTTTTATAATAATGTTAGACCCCATACTAAAAACAACTATAAAACTCCAACTGCTAAAGAGAGTAAATATTATAATGAATAGTATTGTAAACTGCAACTGTATAAGTATAATAAATATTTACCTATGCAAGCTTATGTAAGTGCAATAATTAAGCACTCTGAATGTAAGACATTTTATTATAAACTATTACTGACTAAGGGTTATTGGCTGTTTAAAAATTGAATATTCCATATTATAGGGTTCGGATTTATTGAATTTTAAAAAGCACAAAGCATTTTTAATGTTTTTGCAAAAAAGTAAAGTGGAAAAGCTAAAAAACACTAAACCGTATAAACTGCTGGTAACACAGCGTTCATATAAAATGTATACCCATGAAAAACGGTTGCGATTTCATTATTATCTCAAAGATTGTTTTATAAATATGAATTTAACACTTGATAAAAGAGAGTCTATATTTTTAAGAAACAACAAGATTTATGAGAGTTAATTGTGCAGTCAATTGGTTGCGAAAAGAATTTTTTGCCTTTTTAGTATTCAAATTTTACCTTTATTACAGTTAAGTGTGTAGTTTTTAAAAACACAATAAATATGTATAAACCTTTGATACACAAACGTTTATGGGTGCAAAAAAAGAGTTCTCAATTACACAGTCTAAAAAAACTGTATAAATAAGAACTCCTATCCAATTACTCTGCAACTCGAATAATCAAAATATTATTTTCCAACATTTCTTCATCTTTAATAAAGTTACCATTTATAATAGCTTCATTTAATATAATTTGAGGCAAGCTCGCATCATCTTTAATGATTGTAACAGAAAATGTTTTATTTCTAAAGGTTCTTCTAATTTTCACATCAGTCATATGCTTTGGTAGTTGAGGCTTAATTATCATGCCCCCTTGCACGCCTATTAAACCTAACATTCCTTCAACAACGCTTTTATAAAACCAAGAAAGTGCACCTGTGTTCATAAGATGGCTAGATTTTCCTATCATCCTTGGATTGTGGCTTCCACGGTAATAATTCGGAATATAAACGGGAATATGCTCTCTTTGTTTAAGCTCGTCCTCGGTTGCACCGGATATTATTTTACGCATAACTCTATATGCAATATCTTTGCAATCACATTGATAAAGTGCATATGTATAAAACAAATTGGCGTGTGAATATATTGAACCGTTTTCCCCCGTACTTGGATGTTTTTGGGTTACCCTGCCAACATCTTCGCGCATATGGGTATAACTGGGCGTAAGTAATTCTACCCCGTATGGCGTTTCCATTTGTTTAGTTACTGCGCTCACAATTTTATTAATTTGCTCGTTCGTTGCACATCCGCTTAAAATGCCAAAGCTTTGGGTGTTTAAAAATATTTTTCCCTCATTGTCGGTTTTTACTCCCATTAGAACGCCTTCGTCTGTGATTCCTCTTGCATACCATTCGCCATCCCAACAAAGCGTGTTTAATAACTCTCCCGCTTGTAGCATAACAGCTTCGTATTTTTCTACTCTTTCAAAATCATTAAATTGTTTACAAAACCCAATCCATATCCTCATTGCGAAAACCATAGCTTGTGTTAACCAAACAGATTCACCTTTTCCTTTATGTCCCACCATATTCATTGGATCGTTCCAATCTCCTTGCCCAATTAAGCACAATCCTCTCGGAGATCTATCTTGAATTATCCACTCAATTCCTCGGCATACATGCTCATAAACACTAGCCGGTTGCTCACTGTCTGAAAACGCAATTTCTTCTTTTAAAAACTCATAATCGTTTGTTTCGTTAATATAAGTTTCTATTGCATATGCCCACCAAATACTAGGATCTCTATGTGGAATTTGATTTGTAAATTTTAATTGCGCATCTTCTCTCAGTAAAATACCGTCGAGCATTTCTCCACTGCTTTTTTGCTGTTGCAAACCAATTCTATACAATTCTTTGGCTTTATCCGGCTTGATAAATGTCATACACATGGCATCTTGAATATGGTTTCTTGTTTGCGGATCGGTTACCATTCTCAAAGTTTGTGCCAAATATATAGCTTGCCTTGGCATCCAATGGTTTACAAAATTGTCGAAAACATCATCACCGCTTTCAACTTGTATGCACCCTTTGTTATTATTATAAAAATCATCATATTCAGCTATTGCTTTGCCCATGGCCGAATTATTCAAATATTTTTCCTTTGTTTTTTCTATTTCAGCAATATCTTTTGCAGGCCCAAATATAAAATTAATTGTTTCTTCTTCATTTTCATCTAATTGTATTTTATATTGCATTGTGCAAGCAGTAGTCTCATAAGAACTTTCTAAACAAGGCAAATTTTCTTGCTCTAATGCATCCGGCCGTCTTAGCCCATTGTTGCCCTCAAAAGCTAATTGGCTACAATTCCAGTAGTCACATTCCTTATCAGATGCCAAATAGCAATAATCTTTCAAATTTGAATTTTTATAATAATCTTCCAGCTTCCTATAAGGTGTTAATGTATATGCCAAAATTCCCCCAACTTCACCGGAATAAGAACCCATTGTATTCATCCAAGAAGGAAACCCAATAGGGAAATATGGAAATACAGATATGTTTTTTTTGCTTTTTGATTCGTTTTTCACGCTTATTTTCCACAGCTCTACGATATCCGACCCTTTCGGAAGAGCACATTGCAATGTTACTTTAATATCGTTTTTTTTGCATGTCCACTTTACATCGCTTAGCCCTACAGAAAATTCAAATTCATCAAGCGGTATATTTGTTGGCCTATATGGAACAGAAAAATATTCCATGTTTTCATCATCTCTTATATAAAAAAAACGCCCGGGAAAGTGATCGAAATATTGCGGTTCCGGCGCCATTGCAGCTTTTGCAGACATTAAGGGCGGATGAGAATAAAAACAGGGTTCCGGTTGCATAAATTGTGATTGCATAAACCCTTGCACTGTTATATGGCAAAGCGTTTTATCGTTCCAAAGAAATGTATCAGCCTTTGGAATTGATAATGGATCATATAAAGAAAACCGCTTGCCTTCTTGTGTAAACCCATTTCTTTTTTTATTCATAGGTTCAGCCATTCCTTTCATTCTTTCTACGCATATGCAACCATAAAAATCAATTAGATTTTTATGGTTGCATATTTTATTTGTTTATTAAGACCATAACCTATCGTGGGAATAATCATTGTCCCACTCTTTTGTGCTCTCCCACATATCAGGATAATCCGGGTGTAGGTGCTTTTTAATGACATCATCCTCTAAAGACTCAATTCCAAGGCCCGGAGCGTCAGGAACCGTGATAAATCCATTTTCAACAATTGGATTAGGTAAGCCTGTAACCAAATCGCTCCACCACGGCACATCTACAGAATGATATTCCATAGTTAAAAAGTTTTCTGTTGCTGCTACGCTATGAACAGCTGCCATGCAGGCTATTGGGCTTTCTGCCATATGAACAGCCATTGCCACACCATATTCTTGCGCCAAATCTCCAATTTTCTTGTTTTCCAATATTCCGCCACTAGATAAAATATCCGGATGAATAATTGAAACCCCACCTTTTTCTAATAGTGGAATGAAATTTTCCTTTAAGTATATGTCTTCCCCTGTACAAATCGGAATGCTTGTAGCATTGCTTAGTTTTACATATTGCTCTGTAAATTGCCAAGGAATCATATCTTCTAGCCATGCAATATTATATTTCTCTATCCTTTTCGCCAGCCTGATGCAAGACTCTAAACATATATGGCCAAAATGGTCAATAGCCAACGGTATTTCATACCCTATAACGCTCCGAACATCCTTTACATATTGTTCTAAAATGTCTAAGCCATACTCTGTTACCTGTACACCGGTAAACGGATGCGCAATATTTTGGTTGTCATAATATTTTCTGCGCAATGCACTGTCTGCTTCATTTAAACTTCTGCTTAACGGATTATAGTTATGCGCCCCCGTTTTAAGTTCTTGAGTAAATCCAACAGGCGCACAAATTGTTCCGGGTTTATCATACAATTTTTCTATACCAAGATCCATCTTTAAAAATGTATAGCCTTGGTTCATGCGGTCTTTTAAAGCATTACCCATAGCCGAGCCGGTTTTTTGCCCATCTGTATCACAATACATTCTAATTTTATCGCGGAACTTTCCTCCTAGCATTTGGTAAATAGGAACGCCGTAAGCTTTTCCGGCGAGATCCCATAACGCGATTTCTAAAGCACAAACACCACCTGCTTGCCTTGCGTGGCCACCAAATTGTTTAATTCTACGGAAAAGTTTATCAATATTGCAAGGGTTCTCACCTAATATTCTGCTTTTCAAAGAAAGAATATAATTCCTAGAGCCTCCATCTCTAACTTCACCATACCCAATTAAACCTTGGTTTGTGTAAACTTTTACAAGCGTACAATGCATTGGTGCATCTACGATATCAACTACTCTTAAATCTGTAATTTTCAATTCACTTGGTTTAGAATAAGTATTTACATGATTCAATAATTCATCATACTGTTTGTTCATAAAAAGCTCCTTAGTAATTATTATTTGCGCATTATTTTTTACTAGAAAAACAACACTATTTATTTAATAATTATATATATTCTGCTATCATTCGTAAATTAATAATACAATTCACTTTTTCGGTAATGCGTTTTTTTACATGCTCTTTTCACAAACAATCAACTCTTACTTTGTTTGTAGTGCCAATTATTATAATTATTAATTATATTTTTCAACACAACAATAAAATTAATATAAATTACATATTGCATATAAGTTGCAGTGCAAGCCTAATTGCTCTATTTTAAAAAATCATTTTTGCAATCGTTAACCTTTGGCTGCCTAATAATAATTTTTGTATAAAAATTAAGCTCACTCTCTATCATAAACGTCGCTTTTGCTTGCGAACATATAGAAAGTCTTTCCACAACATTTTTTATGCCATATCCACTATCACCATTTACTAAGTTGCTATCAAGAATGTCACTAATTGTTTTTTGAGACATACCAACACCATTATCTTCAATAACAAAATCATAATCATCGCCTCTATCAATAATATAAACGGCAATAACTAATTGAGAGTGGTCCGTTTTTCTAGCGTGATAAATTGCATTTTCCACAAATGGCTGAAGTATAAATTTACAAGTATCATACGATAAATACTCATCGTCAATATCAATAAAAAATTTAATGCTATCTGCAAATCGAATGCTTTGAAGGTAAATATATGCATTTAAAAACTCTAACTCTTGTTTTATATAAATAACATCTTTCTCCATAGAAAGAGAAAACCGAAGAAATTTTGCCAATTCGTCTATTGAAGTTATAATTTTCTCTTTCTGTTGCATTTCCGCAAACCACTTTATACTTGAAAGTGAGTTGAAAAGAAAGTGGGAATGAATTTGAGCACGCAATGCTTGAATTTGAGCGTCTACTCTTTTCTTTTCAAACAATCTATTCTCTGTAATTAAGTTATCTATTTTATGCGCGCAATCTACAAGACCAATTGATAAAGCCGTGAACTCGTCGTCGCCTTCTAACACAGTAACTTCATCAAATTGTCCTCTTGAAATGAAATCAACTTTTGTCAAAAGCGATTTTATTCGGTTTTGTATGCCTGCAACAATAACAGATACCAAAAAGTAAATTATTACAAAAGTAACAACTATAAGCCAAATAAAACTGCTGTATGTTGAGAAAAATATTGAGCTTAACATTTGTTGTTTAATTTTTATTTCCACAGTCCATCCAATATCACATTCCGCACTAACATCTAAAATATCTTGCATATTATAGCCGCTTTCCACAATTAAGTTTTTATTGCTTGTTATTGTTTTTTCCGTTGTTGTATTGTAAACTTTTACACTTGTATTTGCATCATAGTTACTAAAAAATTGCAGTATTTCCGTTTCGTAAATTGCTAAATTAATAAGGCAAAAATTATTGTTATCAATAGGTATTTTTTTTAAGTAATGAAACATTTTTTCGTTTTTATCGCTTGTGTAAACATCTGTAATGATTTCATAAGTTTGAAATTGCTTCATGTCATTATAATATGGCCACAAATAATTATCTTGCGCAATGTTTGTTGTATTAACATTAACAAATGCAAGATTGCAAGCTCTTATGCGCCCTCGTTGGCTATCTAAAAAATATGATATGTTTTGATCAAAAAACAATTTAGCCGCTTCATATTTCTTATCGTGAAGCAATTCAACAAATTCACTGTTATTCGATATAACATCTACGACAGACATTGTTGATGTTATGGTATTATCAATATTTTCCGATATTTGCTCTGCTTGATTTTCCAGTTCCAATTGCATATCATTATAAAATAAGCGCCATAAATAAATGCCTATAAAAGTAGTACAGAAAAGAAAAACTACTATAGCTACAATATAATAACAAATCAAAATTTGTGTTTTAAATTTAAAGGCTGAAAATTTAATTCTTTTGCTTTTCATTTTTCCTATATTCATAAGGTGTAACCTCGTTAACTTGTTTAAAGCGTGTGTAAAAATATGTAATATTTTCAAAACCGCATTTTTCTGATATGTTCTGTATACTTAAATCTGTAAAAATTAGCATATCTGTAGCATGCTTAATGCGAATATTTAACAAATATGAATTAAAGCTTTCACCCGTTGAAGATTTAAACAGCCTACCCAAATAATTAGGTGTAAAGTGTAGCTCTTGCGCAATTTGGCGCAAAGTTAGTTGGTTGCTATACTCTCTTTCAATAATATCTTTTACAACATTAATAATATCTTTTTTATAATGATTTTGGCTCCCCTTCGCGTTGAATGCTTCTGCACCTGTGGATAAATTTGGCAATACTAACAAATTATCTTTTATTAACTCCAAATAATGTTTGTACAAATCGTTAAATTCATTTATCTCGCAGGAGCTTATAATTATTTTTTCTACTTTTTCATTTATCAATTGTTGTTCTAAAAACACTTTAAAATCATCAATTTCTTTATTATTTACGCTAATAAGAGTATATGTGTTTTTAGAAATAGTTACTATTTCATTGCGGCAGCCGGTATTTAACAAAGTACTTTTAAGCACATGCAAAGTATCCGGATTAATCGGAGCCTTAAGAACAATAATTGAAATATTAATTTCATTTGGAAAGTAGTGTAACCAGCTCATATTAAGTATTTGAAACAAAGACAGCTCATTCTCTTTCAATTCTATTCCGTTTAATAGCTTTGAAACCAGATACTCTCTTGCCAGTTCATTGCTTTTTTTGTAATTGCTTTGCTGCGCTGTTAAAAAATCATTTTTCAAACGCTCGTCTGTTATCATATCGGCTGCTTTTTTCACAACTTCTAAAAGCTTCATTTTATCTAATGGCTTTGTAAGATAATCTACAGCTTTTAAAGATAATGCTTTTTGTAAATATTCAAAATTGTCATACGAACTTAAAAAAATTATTTTAACATCGGGATATATGCTATGTATGTTTTGCGACATTTCCAGGCCATCCATGCCATGCATTTTAACATCTGTAAGAACTATATCAGGTTTTTCTTGCATGCAAAGCGCAAGCCCTTCTTTACCGCTGCGTGCGCTTCCTACCACTTGAATATTAAGCATTGCCCAATTTATATAATTCAGCAATACATTTCTTTCAAAATCTTCATCTTCAACTATCAATATTTTCAATTTAGAAATATCATTATACATTACTTTGCAAAAACCTCCATATGTTTTTTGAAAACAGTATAGCATAAGCATTCTGCATTGTATAGTTAATATCTTGTAGAAAAACTATTGCACTAATCTGTGCAATGTGTATAAAAAACTTTGATAATACATATTTTATACGTCATTATTACAGAAAACGTTGAAAAGTATAACTTAAAAACTAAACAAATGCTAATTATATCAAAAACGAGAAATATATATTGTGAAAAATAACAATATAAACAAAAGTTTCCAAAAAATGTGAACTGTTTTGTATATATCAATCATCCAAAATTTATTATATAATTAAGCCAGCCTGAAAACACGAAAGAGATGTGATATTGAGAAATGCTTAAAAAGAAAAAAGCTTCCGATTATTTAAGGAAAAATTATTGGTTATACATAATGCTCATTCCTTGTGTTTCCTACTTTATTGTTTTTCATTATATGCCTTTATACGGAATTCTCATTGCATTTAAAGATTTCAGCTTTTCAGCGGGCATTCTGGGAAGTGAATGGGTAGGTTTTGACCATTTTATATACTTATTTTCTAACCCGGACTTTTTCAGAGTATTAGGAAATTCTTTAATTTTAAGCATATACCGTCTAGTGTTTGCATTTCCTATTCCAATAATACTTGCAATTATGCTAAACGAAATTAAATGGCTTAAATATAAAAAACTGTGCCAAACATTTCTCTATTTGCCATATTTTATTTCATGGGTAGTTATAGGTGGCATACTTACTAACTTGCTTTCACCGTCATGGGGAATTATAAATATCATTATTACTCGTTTAGGCGGAGAGGCCATTTTCTTTTTAGGCGATGACAGTTACTTTCGCATAATAACAGTTGTTTCACATATTTGGAAACAAGCGGGATGGGATACAATTATATATTTAGCCGCTATTACTTCAATTAGCCCTGAATATTACGAAGCTGCAAAAATAGATGGGGCAAGCAAATTACAGCAAATTAGATATATCACCTTACCTTCATTAAAAGGAACAATAGTAATATTACTTTTATTAAGCATTGGCAATATTATGAATAATGGGTTTGAACAAATTAGTATTTTACAAAACAATAACAACCTCGTTGTTTCCGAAGTATTTGAAACTTACGCTTATCGCTTAGGATTAGTAAACGGAAGATTCTCGTTCGCTACAACAGTTGGCTTGTTCAGTTCGGCTGTCGGCTTTGTTTTATTGATAATTTCAAATAAGATAGCTAAAAAAACTAATAACGAAGGACTTTTCTAATAATAAGTAAGAATTTTTTTGCTTAGCACACATTCATTTTGCAATATTAACACACTTTAGCTTTAAATTATGCCAATTTCTTATACTTTGAACGCAAAAATATTTTATATTATTGTATTTTTACAATAGCTGTATTTAGTGCTACTTACAAATTATGACAGGAGGTGATGTTTTGAAGAATACTTTCAACGACGAGTTGCTTGTTAGAACTGTTAGCATGATTGTCGTTACTTTATTTGCTCTTTGTTGCTTACTCCCTTTTGTTTATGTGTTCTTTACATCGTTTATGCCATATGAAGAGTATTTAGAAAACCCGATGAAAATTATACCTTCAACAATTGATTTTTCAGCTTATAAGCAATTAGCCGAATATGATATTTTATGGTCTGCATATGGTGTAACACTATTTATAACTATAGTAGGAACTGCTCTTAGCGTGTTTTTTTTGGTTGTTTCGGCATACCCGTTATCCAAAAAAAACTTAATAGGCAATAAATTTATTATGCGTATGATAATTTTCACAATGTTTTTTAACGGAGGAATGATTCCGAATTATTTGCTAATTCGAAATTTAGGGCTTATAGATAATGTGTGGGCGCTTATTTTACCCGGGTGTTTAAATGCATTCTATTTAATATTAGTAAAAAATTTCATTTTAACTACTATACCTCCTTCATTAGAAGAGGCCGCAGAAGTTGATGGCGCAAGTCACCTGAGAATTTTATTTAGAATTATTTTCCCTTTATTAAAACCGGTTATTGCTACCATGATTGTTTTTTGCTCGGTAGGATATTGGAACAGCTACTATTCCGCCATGCTATATATGTCGGATAGAAATAAATGGCCACTACAACTTGTTTTAAGAGAGTTGATAGTAAGAGATTCTGCAGCAGGTTTATCACAAATAGCTCAGCAGCTAAATTCAGCAAACATGTCACACTCTTTCACTCTTAAAATGGCGGCTATTATTCTCACAATTTTGCCAATTTTGGTTGTTTATCCATTTATGCAAAAACATTTTGTAACGGGCGTAACACTGGGAAGTGTTAAAGAATAAAAAAAAATAGAAAAGGAAGAGGTACTTATGAAAAAGAAAAATTTAATTTGCATTATCCTTTGCATGGCAATGGCGCTTGGCTTGTTTGCAAGTTGCAGCGAACCCAGCTCTACAGAAAACTCTACGCAACAAGTTTCAACGGCAGCATCAACAGATTCTCAAAGTGAAGAGATAGTTGAAATCACAATGTTACACTGGCTTAATCCGGAAATTCAATTTGACGATAATGCTGTTTTAGATTTAATTGAAGAAGAACTTGGTATTAGATTAATAATTGAAGCACCTCCGTCAAACGACTTTTGGGACCGCTTAAATATTAAAATGGCAACAGGCGATATGCCCGATTTCATTTTAACAGGTACAGATGTTAATTTTGAAAAATGGTCATCAGAGGGACTCCTCGCAGATATTACAGATGACATTGAAAATTACCCGAACTTGGTAAGCAATATTTCTGAAGAGCAATGGGGCGACACAACAGCGCTTCACGATGGCAAAATTTATGGTGTGCCAAGAGCCAACGATTACGATAAATGGGGCATGATTGTAAACAAAGAATGGTTAGATGCTTTAGATTTACAAGCACCAAAAACCATAGACGACTTTATTGAAGTTTGCACTGCTTTTACATTTGACGACCCAGACGGCAATGGCCAAAACGACACATTCGGCGCATCTTTTGATGTTAACAACGAGGGCGGTATTTGGGCGCTACACAACGATTTCTTAAATACCGCATATGGTATTTCTTTGCACCACGGCATGCCTGATGTTAACGGCGAATACAATATAAAACAACTTTCTGCAGAATATTATGATTACATGGAATTAATGAATACTCTTTATGCAGATGGTATTATAGACAGAGAGTTTATCACACATAAAAATGATGAGCATCTAGAAAAAATGGCACAAGAGCGTGTTGGTATAATTGGCATATCTTCAAAAAATTATATGACCGATTTTATCGAAAAATATAATCTTGACCCAAACAAATATGAATATTGTGCACCTCTCGTAAGAGACGAATCTCGCAACCCTATATATGCACTTCCCCCTTCCAACTGGTGTGCATTCGCTATTAATTCACAAACAGACAAAAAAGATGACATTTTAAGGTTATTAGACTGGGCGAACGGCGAAGAAGGCTTTTTAGCTACACATATAGGTGTTGAAGGCGAACACTATAATTCATATGATGTAGAAGCAAGAACAATTGACAGAACCGATGAGCAGGCTACAGAAGCACAAAAAGTAGCCGGTAATATGTTCGGATTTGCCAACTCATACATGGGCAGGCCCTTGTTTGAAGGTGCTGCATCACCTGAAAACACTGCGATATGGAGAGAAAACACAACTCGTGTTAACGATACTGTAGATAATATGTACATGCCGTTTGTTAAATCTTTCTTTGCCATGGCAGGCGAATTCCCCGATGAATCACAGGGATTAGCTACAACAGAAGTTCGTTATATTACAGGCGAAGCAACACTGGAAGATTTAGAAACTGTTGTTAATGAATATGGCGAAACAGTAAGTAGCTATATTGATATATACAAGGCGTTTATGAGTGAAAACCCAGCGCAAGTAAAATAAAAATAAAATTAAAATGAAACGAGGAAAATTTCACAATGTCAAACAAATTTAAGTTCGGTGTTTGCGTAGACACTATTCCACTAAACGAAGTAAGCCCTGAGTGGGAGTATTTTGAAATTCCAACTGCATTAAAAGCCATTCCTTTTGATTGTGATGACAATTGGGACAAAATTAAGGAAGATTATTTAAATGATAAGCGCCCAACTCTAACATCCAGCCATTATATTCAATTCAACGGGCTTGCTGCATGCGGCCCCGGCTACGATAGAGAACAACAATTATTTTGGGCTAAACGCGCATTTAAAAGAATGAACGAAATTGGCGTAAAAGTGGTAGGCGTTTATGGTGGTTTCTTTAAATTAGTGGAAGGCTGGAGCGTTGAAGAATTAACAAATCAGGCTATAAGCTTTTGCAATATTATTGCTGATGAAGCAGAAAAATATGGCATGGAAATAGCACTAGAACCAATGGCTAAAGCAGAAACATTGTGGCCAAGCTATGCAGAAGGTATTGAATTTGCAAGAAAAGTAAACCGCAAATCAATTAAACTAATGGCAGATTTGAACTATTTCCTACGTTTAAACGAGCCTCTTTCTGATATTAAAATCGCACCTGAACTTTGCATTAATGCACATATTCAAGGCGATGGCGGCGCACAGCCCAATATTGGCAACAGAGAAGAAATATTAACAGAATTATTCACTATATTAAAAGATATTGGATACGAAAGAGGTGTAACTGCTGCGTGCCCATGGAAAATTACAAACGGCAATGAAGAAATTGACTATTTATATGAAACAAAAGTTACTTACGAGTACATCAACAAAATTAGAGATAAAGTTTACTCAAAATAATAAAGAAAGGGCACTTTCATGAGTTCAAAATTACAAGTTGCTATTATCACAGAATTCCACCCTGTAGATATGATAAATTTCCATAGAATGTTTTGGAGCTTTGATGACTGTGAATGCTATATTCAATCGCTGGACATGTTTGCCGCAGACGACGAAAACAGAAGCAAGTATGATGTAGTTGTTTATTACAACCTCAGCACTGCTATGGTTGCAGAAGATACTAAAGTTCGTCAATATTTTGAAAATGAACTGGGCAGTACAAAACAAGGGGTTGTTTTATTACATCACGCTATTTGTTGTTATCGCCGCTACGGGTGGAACTTATGGAAAGAACTATCCGGCATAACAAATCGAGATTTTGTTTATCACTGGGACCAAACTGTTCATTATGAAATAAAAAACCCAAATCACGCCATAATGCAAGGTGTTGAACCTTGGACAATGGTTGATGAAACTTATACTATGAGTGAGCCTGATTTTGGCGACAATGATATTTTAATTACCACAGATCACCCTAATAGTATGAAAGCAATTGCATGGACAAGAACCTATAAAAACTCAAGGGTTTTTTGCTATGAATCAGGGCATGATAATCAAGCTTATACCAACAAAAACTTTTTGAAAGTGTTACATAATGCAATACATTGGTGTGCTAATAAATAATAACTTTTGATTAAGATTTAAAAAGAGAAACATCTGTATAGTAGTAAAGATGTTTCTCTTTTTTGAAATGTTATATTTAATCCGCTTAAGCGGTAGAAAGAATTTGGTAATATTATGAAACAAATTAAATTGGGAAACTCTAATTTGAAAGCAAGTGCAATTTCTTTAGGCTGTATGCGCATAGGAAAAAGCAATGTGCAAGATGTAAGCAAACTTATATCATGCAGCATTGAAAACGGTATTAATTTTTTTGACCATGCAGATATATATGCCGGTGGTAAATCAGAAGAAATTTTTGCTGCAGCATTAAATAATACAGGTATCAAAAGAGAAGACATTTATTTACAATCTAAATGCGGAATTAGAAATGGCTTTTTTGATTTTTCTAAGGAGTATATTCTTAATTCAGTAGACAATATTTTAAAGCGCTTGAACACAGACTATTTAGATGTATTAGCTTTACACAGGCCTGATACACTATTTGAGCCTGAAGAAGTGGCACAAGCTTTTTCACAACTAAAAGATTCGGGAAAAGTGCGACATTTTGGCGTTAGCAATCAAAACGGCGCGCAAATGCAGTTGCTTTCAAAGTACCTAGATATACCCCTCATTGTAAATCAATTGCAAATGAGCTGCGCAAACACAGGTATGATAGATTCAGGGTTTAATGTAAACATGAAGAATGATTCTTCTATTGACCACGACAATAGTGTTTTGGAATTTTGTCGTTATAATAATGTAACTATCCAGACATGGTCGCCCTTACAATATGGTATGTTTGCAGGCACTTTTCTGGATAACGAAAACTACCCCCTGCTTAATTCTGTTTTACAGCTTAAAGCTGAACAGTATGGTGTAACACCTGCTGCAATAGCTATTGCTTGGATTTTAAGGCATCCTGCAAATATGCAAGTAATAATAGGCACTACTAAAACACAGAGAATAACAGAAATGTGCAAAGCCGGTGATGTGCAATTATCAAGAGAAGATTGGTATGAAATTTATCGTGCTGCAGGCAATACACTTCCTTAGCTGTATTAAGCTGTCAATTTCACATGTCAAAATATTTTTTTAGTGTATTTCACTTTTATTAAACAATATTTACAAGGGGTGTATTTATGAATTTCAAAAACAACTTTGTTTGGGGAGTTGCCACATCATCTTATCAAATTGAAGGTGCAGCATACCAAGACGGAAAAGGTTTAAATATATGGGATGTATTTTGCCAAGAAGACGGTAGAGTATTTGAAAACCACAACGGTGATATAGCATGCAACCATTATAATTGTTTTATGGAAGATATAGCTATTATGAAATCATTGAATATAAAAGCTTATAGGTTTTCAATTAACTGGTCAAGAATATTACCAAACGGAACAGGAAAAATTAACCCACTTGGAATAAAATTTTACAACGACCTAATAGACGCTTTGTTAGATGCCAATATAGAGCCATACATTACACTTTACCATTGGGAATTACCATATGAGCTTCATAAAAAAGGCGGCTGGCTTAACCCCCAAATTGTTGATTGGTTTGGAGATTATGCTAAAATAATAGCAGAATCTTTTTCCGATAGAGTGAAAAACTTCTTTACCCTTAACGAGCCCCAATGCTTTATTGGTATAAGCTATTTAGAGGGCAGACATGCACCGGGTTTAAAAGTTCCGGTTAAAGATTCATTTGAAATGTCGCATAACGCTTTAAAGGCACATGGTATGGCAGTTATTATGCTTAGAAAATATGCCAAGCAAAATATTAACATCGGGTATGCTCCTACAGGCACTATGGCATATCCTTTCAGCGAATCACAAGACGATATAAATGCAGCCAAAGAGTATATGTTTGGTTTCAACAATGGAACCGCACAATGGGCATGGAATATTTCTTGGTGGAGCGATAGTGTGTTATTGGGACACTACCCTGAGCAGGCGCTTAAAAAATATGCTAAATACCTACCTGATATTTCTAAATCTGATATGCAACTTATTTCACAACCTTTAGATTATTACGGGCAAAACATTTATACCGGAGTTTGTGTGAAAATGGGTGAAAACGGGCAGCCTGTTGTTGTAAAAAAGGCAGACGGCTATTCTAAAACAGCATTTAATTGGCCAATTACACCTGAAGCATTGTATTGGGGACCTAAGTTTTTATACGAAAGATACAAAAAGCCTATTTACATTACTGAAAATGGGCTTTCATGTCATGACGTAGTATCAGTAGACGGAAAAGTACATGACCCAAACAGAATTGATTTTTTAAAAAGATATTTAAGGTGCTTAAAAAGGGCTATAGCAGACGGTGTAGATGTGCGAGGATATTTCCAGTGGTCGCTTTTAGATAATTTTGAATGGGATTCAGGCTACAGAGAGCGCTTTGGAATTGTTTTTGTTGACTACAAAGACCAAAAAAGAATTATTAAGGATTCAGGACATTGGTATAGCGATGTGATAACTACAAACGGCGAAATACTTTAAGCATAAAAGAAAGGTATGAGTTTAATCATATGAATTATCTTAATAAAACAGTGGTAATTACCGGCGGTAGCAGCGGAATAGGTTTGGAAACTGCAAAGTTATTTGCTCAAAAGGGCGCAAAAGTTGTATTTACCGGAAGAAACCCTGAAAAAATAGCAGCTGCGCTTCGTGAACTGGATTTATACAGTGAAAATTGTGAAGGCTTAGAAGTAGCAGTTGAAAGCAGCAGTGAAATGGAAAGTTTTATGCAATACATAAAACAAAAGCACCATACTATCGACGTTCTTTTTGCCAATGCAGGCGTTAATGGCCGTTGGAGCCCTATTGAAGATTTACCTGTGGAAGAGTGGGAAAAAACTTATAATATTAATATTAAAGGCTCGTTTTTAACCTTAAAATACGCAATACCCTTGATGAAAGAAAATGGCGGTTCAGTTATTTTTAATGGCTCAATAAACGGCACCAGAAGCTTTTCTAATCGAGGCGCAACTGCATATGCCAGCACAAAGGCTGCACAGATGACATTTGCAAAAATGGCAGCACTAGAGCTGGCACAACATAAAATTAGAGTAAACATAGTTTGCCCCGGCGCAACAAAAACAAGTATTGGGCACAGCACATCGGAAATTGGGCTTGATAAAATAACAAAGTGGATAGATTACCCAAACTCAGACATACCTCTAACAAATGGGGTTTTTGGTAAAGCGCAAGAAGTAGCAAGCGTAGTAGAGTTTTTATCCAGTGAACACGCTTCATTTATTACAGGCACAGAAATATATGTTGATGGCGGAATGTCGCTTATTTTATAGGCTATGCGCTTTATTATTTTATTAGTTGTTTTTTGAAAACCTGAAAGGAATAATTATCTATATGAAGTTATATGCAAGCGGTTACACTGATTGTGCAAAAAGTTTTGGCATCTATCTTTTTGATATGGACAGCTCAGGAAAACTAACTCTTTTGCACGCAGATGAGCATAGTGTAAATCCATCTTATCTAGCGATAGGAAATAATTTTCTTTATGCTGTAAATGAAACAGATACCGATAGCAAAATTGACACTTATGAAATTTCCCGAAATCACGAAAAAATAAATTATATATCAAGCTATAGTATTGAAAGCAATAGTATGTGCCATATTAACTTATTCGATAAAATGAACGTTTTGGCTATTTCAAATTATGGCAGTGGCAATTTCCATATTTGCTCGTTAGACGACAACAGCCTTCCAAACAATGTTATTTTTTCGCAAACTTTTAAGGGCGTTGGGTTTTATCATAACGGCAGGCAAAATTCATCTCATATTCACTCTACAGCATTTTCGCCTAATGGTGATAAAATGATTGTAGTAGATTTGGGCTTAGATAAATTATATTTGTACTCGATTGACACATTACGTTCAAACAATTTTGTTTTAGAACAAAAAATATTATTACCCAACGGAGAAGGCCCTCGCATGGGTTGTTTTTCGCATGATGGTAAATTTTTTTATGTGTTAACAGAACTAGGGAACAAATTGTTTGTTTATAATTTAGAAAACCAAGCGGTGCTAGAGCAATGTATTAATATCTTACCTGAGAATTATACAAGTGAAAACTTAGCTGCGGATATACAACTAAGTAACGATGGAAAATTTATCTACGTTTCAAACAGAGGGTTTAATCATATTGTTTGTTTTTCTGTAGACAAACTCTTAGGCACGGTTCAGCATTGCTTTAATTATTGTATACCCGGAGAAGGCGTGCGCAGTTTTTGCATGTCGCCGAATGGAGATTTTTTTGTTATTGCATGCCAAAAAACCGATGAAATTCTTGTATACGAAAGAAATACCCATACAGGAACTTTCGAGAAATTGTTTGAGAAAGTTAGTGTTCCTAACATAACTTTTGTAAAATTAGTGTGACATTTTCAATTTGCACAAAAACAAACATACATAAACTATAATTCAAATTTTATCTAAAGCCGTTACGATAGTTTTGCCTTATTGACACATTGATGATACTTTAAAACGAAAAAATAAAATAATACAAATAAGCAAAGGGCTGTAAATTGATAATGAGGGGTATAGCATAATGAGAATTAGCTATGAAGAAATGAAACAGGTTTTTAAGAAAACGCTGCTAAAAAAAGGCTTTTTAGAGCAAACTGCCGAACTTAGCTCAACGCTGTTTGCTCAAAACAGCCTGGATGGTGTTTATTCACACGGGGTAAATAGGTTTCCCAGAGTTATTAGCTATATTGAAAAGGGTTATATAAACCCTAAGGCAGTGCCAACTAAAATTGATGGCATAGGCGGGCTAGAACGATGGAACGGCAACCTTGGTATGGGCAATTCAAACGCTAAAATTTGCATGGATAGAGCTATAGAACTTGCAAAGCAAAACGGCCTTGGTTGTGTTGCGCTACAAAACACAAATCACTGGATGCGTGGTGGGGCATATGGTTGGCAAGCTGCAGATAACGGTTGTATTGGCATTTGTTGGACAAACACACAGCCAAATATGCCTGCTTGGGGAGCTAAAGACCGACGTATAGGCAACAACCCATTAATAATAAGCATACCAAAAAGCAATGGGAAACATGTTGTTTTAGATTGCGCTATGTCGCAGTTCTCATACGGAAAAATTGAGCAGTGCGAGTTAAATTCAGAGCAATTGCCTGTTCCGGGTGGGTTTGACAGTGATGGAAACATTACCAAAGATCCCTCCGAAATTACAAAAACTTGGCGTGTGCTGCCCATAGGATATTGGAAAGGCAGCGGTATATCAATTGCTTTAGACCTTGTGGCAACCGTATTGTCCGGCGGCCTGTCTACTAGTGAGATTGGTAAGCTTGGCGGCGATGAATACAAATTATCTCAATTTTTACTTGCCATCGATCCTTCTCACTTCAATAGCACACAAATAACAGACTCTATTATTGATACTGTTCTAAGCGATATTGCAAGTTCCGAAATGATAAAACATAGTGATAAAGTGCTATATCCAGGCGAGAGATCTTACGCAATACGTTCAGAGAATTTAAAAAGTGGCATTCCCGTCCATGATAATATTTGGAATAAAATTTTATCGTACTAATATATTTTATAAAATCACCTCGCTAATGCAATTGCTTTTTTAATTGTATTTAATTAAATATAGCTGCTCAAAGTAAATTCATATATCTGTTTAGTTGCATTTTTATAAGTGTTTGTTATTTCCTCAAAATCTCTTATAAACGCTTTTTGTTCTGTTTTTGGCACTTTTAATATTTTTAAAAAATAACTTGCAAAAATTATATAATCTCCAATAGTTTTGAAGTTAATATATGGCAAGTTGAACTCCAGTTTTAAGCATTGTTTCATGGCGTTTGAGGGATCAATATTGCGAAACCTTGTATCGAACACAACTGAATTTTGAGCAATCGCATTCCTTAAATTTTTTAGTGTATACATGTATTTATAAATTAACTGTCTATAAGTATTGGTAGAAGAATTAATGCCGAGTTGCTTTGAAATATCATCACGAACATTTAGGGTTAAACATGATAGTAAATATCCAAAATCACCCATTGTTAAAATTTCGAATAAAGCCCATATAGGAACGCTGTCATAATTATCGTTATTATAAAAGTGTGTTATTTTCGGGTTTTCTTTTCGGTATGCATACGTCAAGCTTGATTGAATAGAATGTTGTAAGTTCAGCTTATTTTGTTGCGCCTTTTTGCGTTGTTCTGTTGTGAAACTACTCGGGGCATTATTGTAGCCGGCTACTGCTTTGTTATACATTTCCTGAATGTTTTCGGAATTCGAATGAATTAAAATGCTTTCAAGTGCAATGTTTTTAACAGCAGTTTCAATATACATTATTTTCCCATATAAAAGTGATTTTATCGCTGAATCATATTGTATGGTAGCGTATACTTCATTATATGAAACAAAAGGCAAACGATTCGAAGTTTTGTTGAGAAAGCGATACCCTTTGTACCCATGAAAATATCCGGTGTTTCGAAGTTGACGCTTTTGCGTGCTACCAGGTATAGAGATATTATTGCTTCGCAAATGGCGCATTAACCCATCAGTTGTTTTATATTCCATAGTAGCCCCAAATTAAATATAAATTATTATTTGCTTTCATATTATATCATGTTGAAAGTAGCACTTCAAATATATTTCAAACATAAAATTTCTATCAGTGACTATTTTTGTTTATGATTAAATAAAATTAATAAATAAAGGAAGTGCTAAATTGAACAAACAATTAACAGAAAAAGAAAAGCAAGTACTTGTTAAACGTTATAAATCTGGCGAAAAAGTTGCTCGCAGATAACAATATAGAGCAGTCGTTTTCGCCATCAGGAAGCCCCCAACATAACGCAGTAATGGAATCTTTTTTCGCATCTTTAAAAAGGGAAGAACTTTATAGAAAGAGATATAAATCTGAAAGAGAACTGAGGGCTGAAGTGTCAAAATATATTGTGTTTTATAATAATGTTAGACCCCATACTAAAAACAACTATAAAACTCCAACTGCTAAAGAGAGTAAATATTATAATGAATAGTATTGTAAACTGCAACTGTATAAGTATAATAAATATTTACCTATGCAAGCTTATGTAAGTGCAATAATTAAACACTCTGAATGTAAGACATTTTATTAGAAACTATTGCTGACTAAGGGTTATTGGCTGTTTAAAAATGGGATATTCCACATTTAAGGGTTCGGATTTATTGAATTTTAAAAAGCACAAAGCGTTTTTTCTGTTTTTGCAAAAAAGCAAAGTGGAAAAGCTAAAAAATACTAAACCGTATAAATTGTTGGTAACACAGCGTTTATATAACAGAACGACCCTAACAAATTTAAACATTCCACAAAAAAATGTTCAGATTTGTTAGGGTCGTTCAGATGTCTGGGTTGTACAAAATAGATACCTTGTTAAAAGGGCTATAAATTGCAAAATTTCACTTTTTTACGTTAGTTAGGAAACAACTATATTTAAACCTTAGTAGAAATTATAAATTTTGACAATAACATAAATATTCTATTTTAAAGCTTGAATATATTTACCTCGAGAGCTAACTTTGTGATATACTTATAATAAACAAACTTGGAGGTGCTATATGGATAGTAGTGCTAAAGAAAAACAACAATTATACTCTAAATTCTCTGGAATTGTATACAAACAAAGATTTAAAATAATGTATGGCGATGATAAAATGATTTTTGGTGTTATGTCCACCAATGAACAAGATAGTAAGATGAGTAAAACTTTAAAATATAAAACCATATATGATACTCTCGTAGCTTTAGACAAGAATATTAAATTTTCATTTGAGCAAGCCATTCATTTTGCTTTTTCCGAAAATGCGACTAAAAACTTTCACCTAGTCACTAACAACAATTGCGAGGAAGAATTTTTAGCATATTATTTTATTGAAAACTCATTATTTCGAACCTCTATTCTTTGGGATATGTTGGCACAATTTTACAATGTGTTTTATGAATTAAAGTTTAAAAAAGATAAAATACATTATAAAACATTTTTTGATCCTGAGTGTACCCATTGCTCACAATTTTCAAGCAAAGCAAATGCTATTAAGAATTATATAAACCCAAAAGACGATACAGACACAACAGGTATGTGCGTTGGCAACCACAAGTATGTAAATGGTTTGAGAAATCAAATGACCCATAGAAACTCACCCAATATTACCACTATGAGCAATTTTGATTTCACTTTTAAAACGCCTCCAACATATCAACTAACAAGAATTATTGATGATTATTCAGTTGCATCCCAGTTCTTGAATGAAATTTTAGATGATATAGAAACAAGCCTTGCCTAAATGCACTTTCGAGTAATCAAAGCTTTCTTGGTATAAAATTTATTTTTTATATTAAGTACCATTATTATCATAATAAGTGCATAGATCGTCATTTATTTTAAGCGTTATTAAAACTAGTAACTTAATTAAGGTATAATAATTGTCTTGGTGTGTTTTTTCATCATCTATAACATGTTGTGTTCCATGCATATACTTATTTCTCAATTTAGGTCCATCCACAAATTGCGAATCATTTAAATAGTAATTAAAATACTTAGTTTCCGGTGGAGCAAAAAGTTTATTGTGATGCTTTAGCCAGCCGTTATTTTTCATTTTATCAAATACTGGCTTATAGCGATTATGATAATGATAGGTGTTAATAAATTCGTTAAAATAAATATCGCATAAAACTTTTTCTTCATCAGAAGATTTAAACTTAATTACACTTTCTACTATTACTAAAACTTCTTTATCTACGAGCCATTTAATGTGTTCTTCTTGAAACTCATAAAAATCATTTAGCGTCATTTCAAATTTTTTAACAAGCTCTGCAAAACTTTTATCTGCTATCTCACGTTTACCATACATAAGATTGCTTTGGTCAGAGTACAGCAAGTGTGTAATTTTTGTAACGTCACTCCCATGGCAAACAAGATATTTATCTGTATTTAAAGTTTTAATCTGTTCAAAATTAATAGGTGTTTGAGAAAAAGCAATATATTCATAATTTATATTGCGATTTTCTACATAATAGTTATACTGTTTGATAATTGTCTCAATTGCAGAAACAACTTTCAGGCAACGTGTAAATAAGCTTTCTTCAGGCAATGGTTTTTCAAACTTAATTATAGGACAATTAAAATCTTTAATTATGTATTCTTTGTAAAACCATTCGATAGCATCTTCTATATGCACATTTAACTTTTTTAATAATTCATAATACGCTATTAATGATAAAGTAAAAATGCTTTGCGTATTCTGATATACTATTCCTTGTGCGTAAGAATGTTTTATGTTATGCATAAATAATTCTGTAAGCGGCTTAGCTCCATTAGGTTTGTTTACTAATGCAATTCTCATTTGATCATCAACAAATCCAAACATATAGTGGAAATTCATTAATAAAATTATATATTCGAGATTGTCCTTCACCCATTTTTTACTGTAAGAAATTTTAACATGTGGTTCAAGTGATAAGGCTCTAAATAATTCTTCTTGGCTTTCATCAAAGAAAACTTCAGTTCCAAATTCAATTAACTTACCATTATAATTTTCGAAAAAATCATCATTATATTTTTCCCGGCGTTTTTTTGCTTCAAATTTAATTTTGTCGCTTATTTTAAAGATCCCCTGAGGCCTCATATACACTATGGTGTCTAATATATTTGGATTTATATCTTCTCCAAATATATAGCTAGAAAAAACATCTTCGACATCTTTTGCTGTTAAAGATTTAGGCAAGTTGTATTTTTGTGTTTCCTGCTCATAAACTTGTATTATTTCGCTAACACATTTTTTATTTATTATATATTTCGTAATAGCCAAATCATATGCTTTAAGAAAATTCTTATAACACATAACGTTCAAAATATTAATATCCTTGTTGTTAAGCAAATCATCAAAAGTGTCGCTTGAAATTTTATCAAAAATCTTACATTTATCAAATGCTTCCCAAAAATCTTTTTTATAGTGAAAATTCAATTCATTAAACACTAAAATAACATTCTCGTTTGTTAAACTGTTTATGCATCTATAAAAATCTTTTTCATAGTTAATGATTTTCTCTTTAATATGAGCAATGTCCTCAGCATTTAATTTATCAAGATTTCCTCCACCTACAACAAACTTATAAATATTATACTTTTCAAATATATCAGCAGCATTTTCGCTATAGCTACTATCAGCGCTCATAACTACATGTTTTATTCGCTCCAATTGGTGTGACGACACATGCCTAGAATAACAGTGAAATCTTTCATCCATTATAATCACCTACTGTAAAATATTAATGATAGAATATTTATCTTCTTAAAATATAATTTCTATTCACGCTATTTCTTTGATAATCTATATTAATATCATTATAACAGGTAATAGTTAAAATACAATTGTCACTTATATTAATAATAATTTAATTTTTTTAACATTCAACACTTACCCCATCCAAAAACACAACCTCCACACTATTACCGCTCTTAACAATAACATTCTTTATAATCCTACTAAC